>JAHEJL010000015.1 GCA_024638885.1 Coraliomargarita sp.
TCCTCGTCGACAACCCCGAGGACTTCAAGCTGGTCCAGGACCTCGTCGGCGAAGTGTCGCCGCGCTCCCGTTCCCGCGTCGAGCTGTACGCCGACCCCATCCCGGTCTTCGAACGCTATAACATCGAGCGCCAGATCGAGCAGCTCTTCCAGCGTCGCGTCCCGCTCCCGAGCGGCGGCGAGATCGTCATCGACGAGACCGAGGCGCTCACGGCCATCGACGTCAACACCGGCGGCCACCGCGGCAAGGACGGCGCCAAGGACGGCAACTTCATCACCCAGGCGAACCTCGAGGCGGTCACCGAAGCCGCCCGCCAGATCAAGCTCCGCAACCTCGGCGGCCTCATCATGATCGACACGATCGACATGAAGAACCCGAAGGACCGGAAGAAGGTCTTCGACACCCTGCGCGACGCGATGGAAGACGACCGCGCCAAGCACCAGATCCTCCCGATCTCCCAGCTGGGCGTGCTCCAGATGACGCGCCAGCGCCACACGGAGTCCAACACGACGTCGATGTACACCGCCTGCCCGCACTGCCAGGGCCGCGGTATCGTCAAGAACCCCCGCACGGTGTCCGTCGAGATCCAGCGCAAGCTCCTCAGCGTCATCCGCCGCCTGCGCGAATCCGTCGGTCCGGACAAGGAGATCGAGATCAACATCCTCCTGCACCCGGTGAACCTCGAGCGCATCATCACCGAGGACCGCGAGTTCTTCCGCGACCTCATGAAATCGTGCAAGGTCCGCCTCGGCACCAAGCCCGACCAGACCTACAGCATCGAGGCCTTCAAGCTCTTCGACAGTTCCGGCAAGGAACTGCGCTGAGCGACGGGGTTTGTCGCTTCGAGGCCTCCGGGTTCGCCCGGGGGCCTCTTCGTTTAGCGACGCGGGCGGTGGGCGAGCAGGCGGAGGCCGTTGAGGCAGACCACGACGGTGCTGCCTTCGTGGACGCTGACCGCCAAGGGCAGGGGGGCGCCGCGGAAGATGACGTAGGCCGCCATGCCGAGGGCTGCGCCGACGGAGAGGATGATGTTGAAGCGGATGGCCAGGCGGGCGCTGCGGCTCAGCTCGATCGCGTCGACGAGGCGGCCGATGCGGTCGTCGGTGAGCACGAGGTCGCTCGACTCGAGGGCGGCGTCGCTGCCGCGGCCGCCCATGCCGATGGCGACGTCGGCCGCGGCCAGGCTGGGGGCGTCGTTCACGCCGTCGCCGACCATCGCGACGACATGGCCTTCGGCGGAATAGCGGCGGATGGCCGCCATCTTGGCGTCCGGCGTGAGCGCGGCGGCGTAGGACTGGATGCCGACCTGGCGGGCGGCCACGGCGGCGGCTTCCTCGCGGTCGCCGGTCAGCATCACCGTGCGGATCTTGCGGTCATGCAGCGCGGCGAGGGTGGGGCGGCTCTCTTCGCGGATCCGGTCGACGAGCGTGGCGCGGATCGTGACGGTGCCGTCGGAGGCCCACACCTCGCTGACGATGGCGCCTTCGGCCACCGCGGCGGCGGGCAGGGCGCCTCCGCCGACGAACTCGCGGGTCCCGACGCTCCACCGCGTGCCGGCGACGGTGCCGGCGACGCCTTGGCCGGGCGAATTGGAGAGGCCTTGGACGGCGAGCAGTTTGGCGCCTTCTTTAAGGCAGGCGCGGACCACGCCGGCGGCGAAGGGGTGGGTCGTGGAAGACTCGAGGGTGAGGAAGGCGCTGAGGGCGCGCAGCCGGTCGGCTCCTTCCGGGAAGACCTCCAAGGCGGCGACCTCGGGTTCGCCGGCCGTCAACGTCCCCGTCTTGTCGAAGCAGACGCAATCGACGTCGGCCAGGCGTTCGACGGCGGCGCCGCCACGGAAGAGGATGCCTTGGCGGGCGCCGGCCGCGATGGCCGCCAAGACGGCCGAGGGGACGGAGAGCACGAGCGCGCAAGGACTGAGCACGACCAGCAAGGTCATCGCTCTATAGAGAGGGGAGTCCTGGCCGACGGCGTCGGCCGGGCTCGTGAACTTGAGGAACACGAAGAAGAGCGCCGCGGCCGAAAGCGTGAAGATCGCGTAGGCATCTCCCCACTTGTCGATGGCCCGTTGGGCCGGCGCCTTGCTGTCCTGGGCTTCACGGATGAGGCGGACGATGCGCTGCAAGGCGCTGTCCTTTTCGGCGCGGGTGACCTGGACGATCAGGCGTCCCCAGGAGTTGAGGGTACCCCCGGCGACGTCGCAGCCGGCCTGTTTCGGGGCCGGTTTCGCCTCTCCGGTGAGGTTGGACTCGTCCACGGCGCTCTCGCCCGAGAGGACCTTGCCGTCCGCCGGCACCAGTTCTCCGGGCAGGATCGCGACGCGATCGCCCGGGCGCAGGTCGGCGACCGGCACTTCGGTTTCCTCGTCACCGGGGCCCAGGCGGCGGGCATGCTTCGGCGACTTGTCGAGGAGGGCGTCGATGGCGCCGCGGGTGCGGTCCATCGCATAATGTTCGATCGCGCCGGCCGTCGAGAAGAGGAAAAGCAGCAGGGCGCCTTCCAGCTGGGCGCCGACGACCCAGGCGCCGATCGCGACGACCAGCATGAGCAGATGGACGTCGACGCGCCGCTGCCTCAGCGCGGCCCAGCCGTCGATCGCCGCGTCCCAGCCGCCGGCGAGGCAGGAGGCGGCGGCGAGGGCGAGCGCCCACGGGCGGCCGGCTTCGCCGAAACGCTCCGCGCCCAATGATAGCAGGCCGCAGACGCCGCTCGCGGCCGCGAGGAACGCCAGTTGCTTCCACTCGCCCGGCGTCTCGTGTTCGTGGTCGTGCGCGTGCTCGCTCATGTCGTCATCGTGTCGTCGCGCGTCGCGTCGGTCAACCATCGGCGCGGTCGTCGGGCGTATCGATTTCATGTTTACGCGGAAGCGTGTGGACGAATTTTTTACGCGACGTCGGATGACGCTCCGGCGACATGAAAGTTTCCTCTTGCGCAAGCGCAGTTTATACCTATCACTCGATATCAAGAGTTAACCGCAACGTGACGAACCGAACCGAAACCCCGAGCGAAAGCCTGATCACCGTGTCGCTTCCCCCGAAGCTTCACTCTGAAGTGGTCGCCTTCCAGCATCGGTCCGGTCTCAGCACCTTGAGCGAAGTGATCCGTCACGCGCTCGACCGTTACGACGACTCTCGTCCTTCCCTGGAGACCACCCGGTCCCGCCAGGTTTCTTTCCGCGTACCGTCGGAGCTCCGTACTCGTATCACCCGCCAGGCGCGCAACGCCCGGGTGAGCGTGGGGCGTATCGTCAGGGTGGCGCTTCAGGCGCTGCCCTCAAACCCAACAACGATCCAAAAAAAGGACACACCTATGGCTAAAAAGAAGGCTGCTGCTAAGAAGAGCGCCAAGAAGGCCACCAAAGCTAAGAAGAAGTAATTCTTCCTAGTCTTTTCCGTCCTTCGGGGCGGATGGCGCCGGCACTCCCGGTCATCACAAGGACCCTCGCAAGGGGGTCCTTTTCTTTTCCCCACCCGGCCGACCAGCGTATTGGCTTGAAACAGACCCCCCGAACACGGTTTGTTATCTTCCACCTTACCATGAGCACCCCTGCATCCGGCCGCATCACGATCGCCAACGGCAAACTCACCGTCCCTGACCATCCCATCGTCCCCTTCATCGAAGGCGACGGCACCGGTCCGGATATCTGGCGCGCCTCCGTCCGCGTCCTCGACGCCGCCGTCGCCAAGGCTTACGCCGGCAAGCGCAAGATCGAGTGGCTCGAAGTCCTCGCGGGCGAGAAGGCCTTCAAGCAGACCGGCAACTGGCTCCCTGAGGAGACCCTCACCGCCTTCCGCGATTACCTCGTGGGCATCAAGGGCCCGCTCACCACGCCGACCGGCGGCGGCATCCGTTCCCTTAACGTCGCGCTCCGCCAGCAGCTCGACCTCTACGTCTGCCTCCGTCCCGTGCAGTGGTTCACCGGCGTGCCTTCGCCCGTCAAGAATCCCGGCAAGGTCGACATGGTGATCTTCCGCGAGAACACCGAGGACATCTACGCCGGCATCGACTTCGAAGCCGGTTCCGAGATCGCCCTCAAGACGCTCGAGTTCATCAAGGCCAACTTCCCGAAGGAGTTTAAGAAGATCCGCTTCGGCGCCGAACAGCCCGCCACCGTCGGCCTCGGCATCAAGCCGGTCTCCCGCCCGGGTTCCGAGCGCCTCATCCGCTCGGCCATCCAGTACGCCATCACCAACAAGCGCAAGTCGCTGACCCTCGTCCATAAGGGCAACATCATGAAGTACACCGAAGGCGCCTTCATGAAGTGGGGCTACGACCTCGCGAAGAGCGAGTTCGGCGCGGAAGAAATCGACGGCGGCCCCTGGTGCAAGATCCCCGAAGGCAAGCCCGGCGCCGGCCTGGTGATCAAGGACGCCATCGCGGACATCACCCTCCAGCAGGTGCTCACCCGCCCGACGGACTTCGACGTCATCGCCACCCTCAACCTCAACGGCGACTACCTCTCCGACGCCCTCGCGGCGCAGGTCGGCGGCATCGGCATCGCTCCGGGCGGCAACATCAACTACCTGACCGGTCACGCCATCTTCGAGGCCACGCACGGCACCGCTCCGAAGTACGCCAACAAGGACGTCGTCAATCCGGGTTCCGTCGTGCTCTCCGGCGAGATGATGCTCCGCTACATGGGTTGGACCGAAGCGGCCGACCTCGTGCTCAAGGGTCTCAACGGCGCGATCGGCGGCGGTCGCGTGACCTACGACTTCGCCCGTCAGATGCAGGGCGCGACCGAGATCAAGTGCTCCGAGTTCGGCGACGCGATCATCGCGTCGATGTGATCGGCCGGAACGTCACATTCTCCGCACCACGCCGTTGGCGGCCCCTTGGGGCTTGCCAACGGTTTGTTTTTGGGCGGAAATAAAGGCCTAAACACCATTCCATGAAGCACGCCCTCACCGCTCTCGCCCTCTCCGTCTTCGTCGCCGGCGTCAACGCCCAGAACCCGGCGCCGGCCCCCGTGGCCGTCTCCAACACGGACCTCTCCGTCCGCGCCAGCGCCTCCTGGAACAGCGTCAACGTCTTCCGCGGCCTCCAGCGCTCCAACAGCGATGGCCTCTATCAGACCGCGATCACCCTCGACTACAGCGTCCCGGGTCTTTCCGGCGCCTCGGTCTACGCCAACTTCTTCAACGCCGAAGCCCTCGAGCGCACCTACACCTTCGGCGCCCGCAAGGACCTCGCCTTCGGTGAAGTCGACGTCGGCTTCCAGCGCCTGACGGCCCCGACCGCCCACAGCATCAGCGCCGATGGCTTCACCCAGCTCGGCAGCAACTCCGAGGCCTATGCCGGCGTCTCCTTCGCGAACGTCGCCTTCAAGCCTTCCGCCTACGTCTACTATAGCTTCGATCTGCAGCAGTTCACCGTCGAGGTGGCCGGCTCCAAGTCCGTCCCGGGCTCGACGATCGGCCTTTCCGGCTTCGACCTCGTCACCAAGGTCTACGGCGGCATCAGCGACGCTTCCGCCTCCGTCTACGGTGGCAAGAACGCCTATGAATACGCGGGTGTCTCCCTTGACCTGACCCGTCAGGTCGGCCGTGGCGCCGAACTGGGCCTGGGCGCCAATTGGGCCTATAACACCGACAGCCAGGTCAAGACCGCCGGTTCTACCGTCTGGGCCCGCGTCTTCGCCAACTTCCGCTTCTAAGCCTCCCCTAATAATAGGGTAGGGCAGGGAGGCGTGGCTTAGGCCACGCCTCCCTTGTTTTTGGCCTATTTCAGCCACACCCCCGTCAAGGCGCATTCGGATGTTGACGGAGGGGGGTCCTTTCTCATGTTCCCGCTTTCCCTCTTTATGAAGACCACGCTAGCCAAGAACGTGCAGCTCAAGGACAAGACCTGGTATGTCGTCGACGCCAAGGACCAGGTCCTGGGCCGTGTTGCCGTCAAGATCGCCAATATTCTCCGCGGCCGTCACAAGCCCACCTACACGCCCCACGTCGACACCGGCGATTACGTCATCGTGATCAACGCCGACAAGGTCCGCCTCACCGGCTCCAAGGAAGAGGACAAGACCTACATGTTCTACACCGGCTGGGTCGGTACCGCCTACCGCCGCACCGCCGCCGCCATGCGCGAGCGTCGCCCCGAGTTCCTGGTCACCCACGCCGTCAAGGGCATGCTCCCCAAGAACCGCCTCGCCAACGCCATGCTCCTCAAGCTCCGCGTCTACGCCGGCGAGAAGCATGACCACGCCGCTTCCAACCCGATCCCGTTCAAGGGTTAATCGACCGATCCTTTCGCAATGAGCGCCAAGTCCTCCGCCATCCTCGCCGTCGGCCGTCGTAAGACCGCCTCGGCCCGCATCCGCCTTTCCCGCGGTACCGGTTCCATCGTCGTCAACGGCAAGCCCGTCGAAGAATACCTCTACACCGAGGCCCTGGTGAAGTCCGCCACCCTCCCGATCACGACCGCCGGCCTCGATGGCCAGCTCGACGTCGTCGTCCGCGTCATCGGCGGCGGCCCCAACGGCCAGGCCGGTGCCATCTCCCACGGTCTCGCCCGCGCGATCCAGAAGATGGACGCCACCCTCCGCGCTCCGCTCAAGAAGGAAGGCCTCCTGACCCGCGACGGTCGTATGCGCGAACGTAAGAAGCCCGGCCGCCCTGGCGCCCGCAAGCGCTTCCAGTTCTCGAAGCGTTAATCCGCAGCGAGACAGGAAACCTCGAAGGCCCCGGCACCCCGGGGCCTTTTTGTTGCCCAGTTCCTCGTGTCCCGCCATCACTTCGTCATCCAAACCACCTAAACTCCCAAGCCATGTCCCAAAACCTGACCAAGGTCGGCATCGTCGGCGCCTCCGGCTACACCGGGGAGGAGCTCGTCCGCGTCCTGGCCCGCCATCCGCGGGTCAAGCTCGCCGCGGTCTGCTCCCGCACCTTGGCCGGGAAGTCCGTGGCCGACGAGATCCCGCGCCTTCGCGGCGTCGTCGATCCGGCGCTGCTCTTCTCCGCGTCCTCGCCCGAGGAATGCGCGAAGTCGGACGTGGATGTCTGGTTCCTGGCGCTGCCGCATGGCGTCGCCGCCGAATACGCTGCGCCGCTCGTCGCCGCCGGCAAGCGGGTGCTCGATCTTTCCGCCGACTTCCGTCTGCGCGACCTCGCGCTGTACAAGAAGTATTACGGCCATGACCATCCGGCCCCGGCCCTCGCCGCGCAGGCCCGCTACGTCATCCCGGAACTCCAGACGGACGACGCCTGGAAGTCCGCCAAGCTCATCGCCTGCCCGGGTTGCTACCCGACCAGCATCCAGGTGCCGCTCGTGCCGCTGCTCCGCGCCGGCCTGCTCAAGCCCGAGCCGGGCCGCCTGATCATCAATTCCTACAGCGGCGTCTCCGGCGCCGGCAAGAAGGCCGACGTCGCCTTCCTGTTCTCCGAGCGCGACAGCTCGATCAAGGCCTACGGCATCCCCGGCCACCGGCACATCGCCGAGATCGAGGAGCAGTTCGGCGCCGCCGCCGGCCAGCCGGTCGTGGTCCAGTTCAACCCGCACCTCGCCCCGATGCACCGCGGCATCGCGACGACGATCGTCGTGCCCGCGCCCGGCGTCACCGTCGCGCAGGTCGAAGCCGTCTGGCAGCAGGCCTACGCCGGCCGTCCCTTCGTGACCTTGCTCAAGTCGGGCGAATTCCCCGACACCGCGCACGTCGCGAACACCAACCGGGTCGCCTGCTCCGTCGTCGCCGACGCGCGCACGGGCAACCTCGTCATCACGTCCGTGATCGACAACCTCCTCAAGGGCGCCGGCGGCCAGGCGGTCCAGAACCTCAACCTGATGATGGGTTGGGAGGAGTCCGAAGGCCTGCGCTGATCTTTCCATGTCCATCGAGTTCACCAATGATTCGCCGGGCGTCTCCGACGTGCCCGGCTTCCGCGTCGGCGCCGCCGGCTGCGACATCCGTAACAAGGGCGCCGACCGTCTAGACCTGACGCTCGTCGTCGCCGACCGTCCTTGCGCCGCCGCCGGCGTCTTCACCACCAACGACGTGAAGGCCGCCCCGGTGCGCTTCTGCCAGCAGGTGCTCGCGGTGTCCGCGGACAAGATCCGCGGCATCGTCGGCAACAGCGGCAACGCCAACGCCTGCACGGCCGCCCAAGGCGACGCCGACGCCGCCGCGATGGCCAAGCTTTCCGCCGCCGCCGTGGGCGCGCCGCACGACGCCTTCCTCGTCTGCTCCACCGGTCGTATCGGCGAGCTGCTCCCGATGGCCAAGGTCGCCGAAGGCATCAAGGTCTCGGCCGCCCGCCTCTCGCGCGACGCCGCCGAAGGCGTCCGTGCCGCCAACGCGATCCTCACTTCCGACACCCGTCCGAAGTCCGTGACCGCCCGTTTCGTCTGGGAAGGCAAGACCATCACCGTCGCCGGCATCGCCAAAGGCGCCGGGATGATCGAGCCCAACATGGCCACGATGCTCGCCTTCGTCTGCACCGACGCCGCCGCTTCGCCGGCCGAGCTCAAGGCCGCCCTCAAGGCCTCCTCCGACCAGTCCTTCAACTGCGTCAGCGTCGACGGCGACATGTCCACCAACGACACCGTCCTGCTCCTCGCTTCCGGCGTGTCCGGCGTGTCCGTGGGCGCCTCGGCTCCGGCCGGCCTCCGCGCGCTCTTCCAGGAAGCCCTCGACAAGGTCTGCTTCGCGCTGGCCGAGAAGATCGTCGGCGACGGCGAGAAGATCACCAAGGTCGTGGCCGTGGAGATCGAAGGCGCCCGCACCCGCGCCGACGCCGAGAAGATCGCCCGCGCGATCGGCAACTCCCTGCTGGTGAAGTCCTCCTGGTATGGCGAAGACCCGAACTGGGGCCGCCTGGCCGACGCCGCCGGCTACGCCCGCACCGGCCTCGACGAGTCCAAGCTGGATATCTACTACGACGACGTCCCCGCCGTCCTGGGCGGCAAGCCGCTGCCCGAGAACAAGCCGAAGTGGAAGCAGGTCGTGAAGGCCGCCCGTTTCGCCGTCCGCCTCAAGCTCAACCTCGGCGACGCGAAGTTCCGCCTCCTGGCCGCCGACCTCACCGACGGCTACGTGAACTACAACAAGAGCGAGTAAGGTTTTTCCGTTTACTCTCCCGTCCGCAGTCCCGACACTCCGTCCCGCAAGATGAGCATTCCCGCCGCGCAAAAAGCCGAGGTCCTTCACGAGGCGCTTCCCTACATCCATAAGTTCCGTGGCTCCACCTTCGTGGTGAAGTACGGCGGCAGCTTCATGGACGACCCGAACCCCGAAGGCCGCGACCGCGTCGCCACCGACATCGCCTTCCTGGCGGCCGTCGGCATCCAGGTCGTCGTCGTGCACGGCGGCGGCAAGGCCATCACCCGCGCCATGGACAAGGCCGGCATCAAGTCCGAGTTCCGCGGCGGCATGCGCGTCACCGACGCCGCCACCGTGAAGATCGTCGAGGAGACCCTCAACAACGAGATCAACGGACAGATCTGCGAATCGCTGAAGTCCCGCGGCGCCAACCCGCTCGGCATGCCGGGCAACCACGTCAACCTCTGCGAGAAGCTCCTCGGCGCCGACGAGAAGGGCCAGCCCGTCGACATCGGCTTCGTCGGCGACATCAAGTTCGTGAAGACGAAGCTCATCAAGAAGGCGCTCGCCGACGGCCACCTGCCGGTCGTCTCGCCCATCGCGCTCGACGCCGACGACCAGGCCTACAACACCAACGCCGACGTCGCCGCCGCGGCCGTGGCCAACTCCCTCCGCGCCCGCCGCCTCATCTTCATGAGCGACGTCCCGGGCCTGCTCGCCGACCCCAAGGATCCCTCTTCCCTCATCACCACGCTGAAGGTCAGCGAGGTCGACGAACTCAAGCGCAAGGGCGTCATCGCCGGCGGGATGATCCCGAAGGTCGACAGCGCCGTGAAGGCCCTGAAGGAAGGCGTCCGCCGCGTGCACTTCATCGACGGCCGCGTCCCGCATGCGCTCCTGCTCGAGGTCTTCACCGACAAGGGCATCGGCACCGAAATCGTCCACGGTTGATGAGCGGTCCGTCCTCAGATTCCGCCGCCGCGAACTACGCGGCCAACGTCGCCCATAACTACGGCGCCCCGCCCATCACGCTCGTGAAGGGGCAGGGGACGCACGTCTGGGACGCCGCCGGCAAGCGCTACCTCGACTTCGCCTCCGGCATCGCCGTCAACGCCGTCGGCCATGCCCACCCGCACTGGGTGAAGCGCGTCTCCGACCAGGCCGGCCAGCTCGTCCACGTCAGCAACCTCTACCGCAACGAGCCGCAGGGGCAGCTCGCCCATGCCCTTTCGCTGCGCTGCGGCCCGGGACGCGTCATCTTCTGCAACAGCGGCGCCGAGGCCAACGAAGGCCTGCTCAAGCTCGCCCGCCTCCACGGTCAGCGCAAGTCCGGCGCCGAGGGCGCCTGCATCGGTGTCGTCGTCGCCGAGAAGGCCTTCCATGGCCGCACCTTCGGCGGCATGTCCGCCACGCCCCAGGAGAAGATCCAGAAGGGCTTTCGTCCTTTGCTGTCCGGCTTCACCGCCGTGCCGATCAACGACCTCGCCGCCTGGGACAAGGCCATCGACGCGAAGACCACCGCCGCCGTGCTGATCGAATCGATCCAAGGCGAAGGCGGCGTCAATCCGGCGACCCCCGAGTTCCTCCGTGGCGTCGAGCAGCTCTGCCGCGCGCGTAACGTCCTGTTCATGATCGACGAGATCCAGTGCGGCATCGGCCGTACCGGCAAGTTCTTCGCCTACGAGCATGCGGGCGTGAAGCCCGACGCGATCGCCATGGCCAAGGGCCTCGGCGGCGGCTTCCCCATCGGCGCGATCTGGATGGCGCCTCCGCACGACGACCTCTTCCAGGCCGGTTCGCATGGTACCACCTTCGGCGGCGGACCGCTCGCGGCCACCGCCGGTCTGGCCGTCCTCGAGATCCTCGAAGCCGAACAGCTTGTCGCCAAGGTCGCCGAGCGCTCCGTCGCCTGGCATGCGGAACTGCGCAAGCTCGTCGCGCTCCGTCCCGACCTCGTGAAGGAAGTCCGCGGCGCCGGCTACATGGTCGGCGTCATCCTGCACATCGACCCGATTCCGGTCGTCGCCGCCTTGCGCGAAGCCGGCCTGCTGACGGCCCCCGCCGGCGGCGTCGCCGTGCGCCTCCTGCCTCCGCTCAACGCCTCGCCCGAGGAGCTGGCCGAAGCCGTGGCGATCCTGCGTCAGGTCCTGGGCGGTTGGAAGGCGGCCTGAGCCGTTTCCGCCCCTTATTTTCCGCTGTCCAAACGGGCGGGGAGGGGTATGTTCCAACGCTTTCCGAGATGCGTCATTTCCTGAAGGAGACCGACCTGAGCCCGGCCGAGACGGCCCAGGTCTTCGCCGCCGCCGCGGCGCTCAAGGCCGGCCGCGGCAAGTCCGCCGGCGCCGCCCTCGCGCACCAGTCCTGGGGCCTGATGTTCTTCAAGAAGAGCACCCGCACCCGCGTCTCCTTCCAGGTCGGCGTCCATGAGCTCGGCGGCCTGCCGGTGATGCTCAACGCCGACGACCTCCAGATCTCGCGCGGCGAGACCGTCGCGGACACCGCCCGCGTCCTTTCCCGTTACCTCCATGGCATGGTGATCCGTTGCCACGAGCACAGCCTGCTCGAGGAGTTCGCCCGTTGCGGCACGATGCCGGTCGTCAACGCGCTGTCCGACTTCCTGCATCCGTGCCAGTTCATGACGGACATGTTCACGCTCGCCGAGCGCTACGCGCCCGGCCGTCCGGAGCAGTACGCCGCGTCGCTGAAGGGCAAGAAGGTCGCCTTCCTCGGCGACACCGCCTGCAACATGGCCAATTCGTTCGTGCTCGGCGGCGCCGCCCTCGGCGTCGAGATCGCGCTCGCCGGTCCGGCCGGCTATGAGCCCGGCGCCGAGATCCGCGCCCAGCTGAAGAAGGACGGGCTGCCCGAGACCTTCACGTTCTCGACCGACCCCGCCGCCGCCGTCAAGTGCGCCGACATGGTCTACACCGACGTCTGGGTGAGCATGGGCATGGAGGCCGAGAAGGCCGAACGCCTGCGCACCATGCAGCCTTACCAGGTCAACGCGAAGCTGATGTCCCTGGCCAAGCCGTCGGCCTATTTCATGCACTGTCTCCCGGCCCACCCCGGCGAGGAAGTCTCCGCCGAAGTCCTCGAGAGCAAGCAGAGCATCATCTTCGACCAGGCCGAGAACCGTCTGCACGTGCAGAAGGCCATCCTCGCCCACCTCGCCGCGCATCGCGCCTGATTTTTCCATACCACTAACATGAGCAAGAAGAAGAAAATCGTCCTGGCCTACTCCGGTGGCCTGGACACCTCCGTCCTCCTTTCCTGGATCAAGGACAAGCACAACGCCGAGATGATCGCGTTCTGCGCCGACATCGGCCAGGAAGACGAGCTCAAGGGCCTCAAGCAGAAGGCCATGAAGACCGGCGCCTCCAAGCTCTACGTCGACGACCTCCAGGCCGAGTTCGCCCGCGACTTCATCTTCCCGATGATGCAGGCCAGCGCCATCTACGAAGGCCAGTATTACCTCGGCACCTCCATCGCGCGCCCGCTCATCGCCAAGCGCATGGTCGAGATCGCCCGCAAGGAAGGCGCCACCGCCATCGCCCACGGCGCCACCGGCAAGGGCAACGACCAGGTCCGCTTCGAGCTCACCTGCGCCGCCCTCGCCCCGGACCTCGAGATCATCGCCCCTTGGCGCAACGAGGAATTCCGCAAGGACTTCCCCGGCCGCGCCGAGATGATCGCCTATTGCGCCGACAACAAGATCCCGGTCGAAGCCAGCGCCAAGAAGCCTTACTCCTCCGACCGTAACCTCCTCCATATCTCCTACGAGGCCGGTATCCTCGAGGATCCGTGGATGGACGCCTTCCACCCCTCGAACAAGGCCATGTTCAAGCTCTCCGTCTCCCCGGAAGACGCCCCGAACAAGCCGGAGTACGTCGAACTCGAATTCCGCCAGGGCGACTGCGTCGCCGTCAACGGCAAGAAGCTCGATCCGCTCGGCGTCATGCGCACGCTCAACAAGCTCGGCGGCCGTCACGGCGTCGGCCGCGTCGACATGGTCGAGAACCGCTTCGTCGGCATGAAGAGCCGCGGCGTCTACGAGACCCCGGGCGGCACCATCCTGCACTTCGCCCACCGCCAGATCGAGTCCCTCACCATGGACCGCGAGGTCATGCACCTCCGCGACTCGCTCGTCCCGCGCTACGCCACCCTGGTGTATAACGGTTTCTGGTACGCCCCGGAGCGCCTCGCCCTCCAGGCCCTCATCACCGAGTCGCAGCGCAACGTCACCGGCACCGTCCGCGTGAAGCTCTACAAGGGCAACGTCTACGTCGCCGGCCGCAAGAGCGCCCGCTCGCTGTACAACCCGCACATCGCCACGATGGAAGCGGATCCGACCAAGGCCTACAACCAGGACGACGCCACCGGCTTCATCCGCCTGAACGGCCTGCGTCTGCGCGTGAACTCCAAGGTCAACGGCGTCGCGAACCTCAGCAAGACGGTCCGCTAAGCCGTTCGGTCAGCCAAAAGAAGAGGGCGTCCCGGTTTCGGGACGCCCTTCTTGTTTAAACTGGAGGCGCGGGTCGGAATTGAACCGACGCATGGGGCTTTTGCAGAGCCCGGCCTTACCACTTGGCTACCGCGCCTTAAGACTGACAGGGCTTCAAAATGCCTCCTCGGGGAGGGCGTTTCAAGGGTTTTGTGCAAGGGCTTCCCTTTGGGCGGTTTCTCGCCTAATAAGTGGGCATGAACCAGCCCCAGCCAGCCTTCCGTGTCGGTCTCGGGTATGACATCCACCCGCTCGTCGCCGGCCGCCCCTGCATCCTCGGCGGGGTCCGGATTCCTTCCGACGTGGGTCCGGACGGCCATTCCGATGCGGACGTGGTGCTGCATGCGGTCGCCGACGCGATCCTCGGCGCGGCGGGTCTGCGCGATATCGGACACTATTTCCCGAACACCGATGCGGGCATCAAAGGATTGGATTCCGCCATGATCGTCCGGAAGGCCGTCGCCGAAGCGCAGGCGAACGGCGGTTGGTTCGTCGGCAACGTCGACGTCGTGCTCATCGGCGAACGCCCGAAGGTCATGGCGCACGTCGACGCGATGAAGGCCTCGGTGGCCGGAATCATCGGAATTGCTCCCTCCCAGGTCGGGATCAAGGCCACGACGAACGAGGGGATGGACTCGATCGGGCAGGGGAAAGCCCTGGCGGTGCAGGCGATTTGCCTCGTTTTTAAGGCTAATTGAGGCCTTTTCCGGGCCATCGGGAGGTTATGCTTGTATTTCGGGCATAAAAACCGCAGGTTTAACGACCCTTCAGTCCGAAGGGCACCCTATGGAAAAGACCCTCATCATCCTTAAGCCTGATTGCATGGAACGTCGCCTCTGCGGCACCGTCCTTGCGCGCTTCGAAGCCGCCGGTTTCGACCTCCTGGCCTCGAAGATGACCCGTCTGACGTCGGCTCAGCTCCGCGAGCACTACGCCCACGTCGCCGACAAGCCTTTCTACCCTGAGATCGAGGCCTTCATGTCCTCCCGCCCGGTGATCGTCGCCGTCCTGACCGGCGACAACGTCATCGCCCGCGTCCGTGAGCTGCTGGGTCCGACCAATTCCAAAGTGGCCCCCAAGGGCACCATCCGCGGCGACTTCGGTACCGAGATGATGCGCAACGTGTGCCACGCCTCCGACAGCCCCGCCGCCGCGGAGGCCGAGGTCCGACGTTTCTTCCGTGCTGACGAAGTCTTCGCCCCCGAGGCGAGCCGAGTCTAAGCGGAAGGCATAGCACCAAAAATAAGCCCCGCAGTTCGCGCTGCGGGGTTTATCTATTTACGGGACTGTCACCGAGGCTTACTTGGCCTTCGGGACTTCGGCGTGCTTGGGCGCGACGGGCGGCGGGTTGAACTTCTCGTAGAGGCCCCAGGCGTAGGTGAGGTAGCTGACGCCGATGGCGCCGGCGCAGAGGCCGATGACCCAGAAGACCTTCTTCTTCATCAGGGCCGCGATGGCGGAGAGCATGATGGCGATCTGCAGGAACATGATCGCGAGGCCGAAATTGCCGCCGCGGGCCTGGCTGTAGGCCGCTTCGGCGTCCATGTAGACGGCGTCCTTCATGATCTCGGCCTTCTCGGCCTTGTAGCGCTTGATCTCCTCGTCAGCATGGTCGATGGCCTTGCGGGCGGCGGCCTTGGCCTCCGCGGTGCCGGCGCCGGCTTCGATCACCTTGATGATGGTGCTCTCGGTGTCGCGGGCGGTCTCCTTCAGGCTCTTGGCCTGATAGTAGGACCACTTGTTGGAAGCGCTGACCGTGGCCAGCTGGGTCTTCGTGGAGAAGCTGCCGCCCTTGAGCGTCGCGAAGGCGGCGCACACGGCGAGGAGGGTGGTGGAGAGGGCGACCCACTTGGTCCACGCGTCGGCGGCGGGAGCCGCAGCGGCGGCCGGGGTTTCTTTCTTGGTTTCGGACATAGGCTGGCTTGCTAAGTTCCGACAAGGCGCCGCTCAACGTAATTCCGCTCGTTGGCGCTTGTCCGTCTCCTGCCCGGCTTCATCCTGCGGAGATGGGACTGCATTGCCCCCATTGCGGCGAAGACCTCACGGATGCGCCGACCTCCTTGGGCGACCGATGCTGCGGGCATTGCGGAGCGAAGGCCTCCGACCGTCGCTGCCACCTCGCGTTATCGCGCGCGCAGCGTGCGCAACGGCCTCTGGCGGAACTTCCGGAAGGCGTCGTGCTGACGGAAGATGACTTCCGCTTCCGCATCCGGCTCACCACCTTCGACGAGGTCGGCTCGGTCTGTTGCTGGCTTGTCTCGGCCGTGATGACCGTGGCGGGGGTGATCAATCTGACGCGCTACGAGATGTCGTCCCAGGAGATGTTGCTTGGCCTGGGCATCTTCACGGCGGTGGTGCTGCCGTTGGTCGGCGCGGCGGCGTGGCTGACGTGGGGTCATAAGGCCATCGAAGGCACGGCCGAGCAATTCGTGCTGAGCTCCGGCATCGGACGGTGGGTCCGGCGCCGAACCTATGCCCGTGGTGATATCCGTTCGGTCGCCTTGCTCAGGCGCGACGGCCAGGACTCCGAGGGGCATCGCACCATCGACTTCGCCGTGGTCCTGGCCTTCGCCGACGGCACCGAGGCGGTCTTCGGAGCGGGACAGCCTTATCCGCGGCTGGAATGGACCGCGCGTTACCTTAACGAGGCCGCCTGACGACTCGGGGCTTGTCGGCCCCTCCGGAGGTCGCACGCTTCGGCCGTGGAGTTGCACTGTCCAGCCTGCGGCCTGCCGATCGAGACCGCGGACATCGCGCCGGCCGAGGGCCTCGCGGTCTGCCGCTTCTGCGAGCAGCCTCATCCGTTGGCCGCCTGCCAGACCGCCGTGCCCTTCGAGCAGCGTAACATCCTCCCGGACCAGGCGGTGCCGAAGGGCGTGAAGCTGGAGGAGACGATGGACGGTTTCCGGCTGACGCTTTCGACCCGCGGCTGCATCGGCTTCTTCCTCGTGCCGTTCACGTTGTTCTGGGCCGGCGGCTCGCTCGGCGGCATCTATGGCACTCAGATCGCGAAGGGTCAGTTCAACCTCATGATGTCGCTCTTCGGCCTGCCTTTCCTCGCGGGCTCGGTCTTCCTCATCGCGCTGACGGCGATGGCTGTCGCGGGCCGCTGCATCATCGAGCTGGCGGGCGGCAAGTTCTCGATCCGGCTCGGCGCCTTGGGCGTCTACCGGACCCAATCGGCGGCCTGGGCGGACGTGCTTTCCTGCCGCCTGACCGAGGCTTCCCGGCGCGGGCGCAACTCCTACACGACCACCTACCGGGTGGAGGTGACGGTCAAGGACGGGAAGACGCTCAAGGTGGACGGCGCCGGGGCCGAGCGGGCGACCGTGCTTTGGGTGAGCCGCTTCCTGGCCGGCCGAATCCGTCGCGGACGATAATTCCCCGTTGCCCTCGGGCGGGGGATTTGGGCAAAGTCCGCCCATGCTGGATCCCAAGTTCCTTCGCGAAAACATCGACCTCGTCCGCAAGGGCGTCGCCCGGAAGAAGTTCCAGGTCGACCTCGACGCCGTCCTGGCCGCCGACGAAGCCCGCCGCCATGCGGTGGCCGAGTTCGAGGTCGCCCGCTCCGCGCAGAACGCCGCGAACAAGGAGATGGCCGCGATGCCGAAGGGTTCGCCCGAATTCCAGGCCAAGGTCGCCGAGATGAAGGCCGCCTCCGCCAAGGTGAAGGAGCTCGAGAAGAAGGTCGCCGAAGCCGAGGAGCAGATGAAGGCCGTCGCGCTGTCCGTCCCGAACATCCCGCACGACTCCGTCCCCGAAGGCCGCACCGAGGCCGACAACAAGGTCATCCTCGAGTGGGGCGACCATGCGAAGCTGATCTCGCCCGCCGCCAAGCCGCACTGGGACATCGCCTGGTTCAACAAGGCGATCGACTTCGAGCGCGGCGTGAAGGTCACCGGCGCCGGTTTCCCGTTCTACGTGGGCGACATGGCCCGCCTCGTCCGCGCGCTGATCCAATACTTCCTCGAGGAAGCCGGCGCCAACGGCTACACCGAGGTCCACGCGCCGCTGCTCGTCAACGCCGCCTCCGCCACCGCCACCGGCCAGCTGCCCGACAAGGAAGGGCAGATGTACCATGCGCAGACGGATGATTTCTACATGATCCCGACGGCCGAGGTGCCGGTCACGAACTTCTTCCGCGACGAGATCCTCGACGAGGCTTCGCTCCCGGTGAAGCGCTGCGGCTACACGCCTTGCTTCCGTCGCGAAGCCGGCAGCTGGGGCGCCCACGTGCGCGGCCTGAACCGCCTCCACCAGTTCGACAAGGTCGAGCTCGTGAAGTGGACGCACCCGGACAAGTCCTTCGAGGAACTCGAACTCCTCCGCGGCGACGCCGAGCGCCTGCTCCAGAAGCTCGAGCTGCCGTACCGCGTGCTGATGATCTGCGCCGGCGACATCGGTTTCTCGCACAGCAAGCAGTATGACCTCGAGGTCTGGGCCGGCGGCCAGAAGCGCTGGCTCGAAGTCTCGAGCTGCTCCAACTTCACCGATTTCCAGGCCCGCCGCGCGGGGATACGTTTCCGCCCGAAGGACGGGAAGCCGGAGTTCGTCCACACGCTCAACGGTTCCGGCCTCGGCCTGCCGCGCGTGCTCGCCGCCATCCTGGAGAACAACCTCCAGGCCGACGGCACCGTCCGCGTGCCCGCCGCGCTCCGTCGCTGGTACGGCAAGGAGACGCTGTCGTTCTGACGTCCGCTTTGGATTGGCAGGGCGGCGGCGCGACGTAGTCTGACCGCGTGCCGATGAGCCTGCCTAGTCCCGACGCCTTGCGCGCGGCCGCCCTGCGGCTGACGCGTCTGCCGTCCGCGCCGGTCTCGTCCGGTCCGCTCGCCGTCGCCGTCTCGGGCGGCGCCGATTCGGTCTACCTGCTCGGCGCGCTGTGGGCCGACGAGGAGCTGCGTCCTCGTCTGCGCGTCCTGCACTTCGATCATCGCGTGCGCGGCGAAGCCTCCGCGGATGATGCGCGCTTCGTCGCGAACCTCTGCGCGGCGCTCGGCGTGCCTTGCGTGACCGGGAGCCGGGAAGGGCAGGGCGCCGCGTCCGAGGCCGCCTTGCGCGAAGCCCGCGACGCTTTCTTCGCCGCCCAGCGACACGCGCTGGGCTATGAGCTGCTTGGCACCGCGCATCACCTCGACGACGTGGTCGAGAACGTGTTGATGCGTCTCGCCCGTGGCGCCGGCCTCGCCGGCCTGGCCGCGCCTCGCGTGCTCCAGACATTCCGCGACGGGCATCGTCGTTGGCGCCCGCTCATCGCGGCCGGCCTGACGAAGTCCGCGCTGCTCGCCGGCTTGCGGACCGCCGGGATGCCTTGGCGGGAAGACGCGACCAACGCGCTGCCGATCGCGGCCCGCAACCGCGTCCGCGCCTGGCTGGCGCAAGGCGGCGAAACCGCCTTGGGCGCAGGCTATGCCGTGGGATTCGCCTGTTCGGCGGTCATCCTCAGCGACGCCCAAGTGGCGTTGGCCCGATGGGCCGAAGAACTCGGCTGCGTCGTCGACGCCGCCGGACGCATGTCGGTCGGCCCTTTGCGTGGCCGCCCGCCGGCTTTGATCCAGGAGTGCCTGCGCGCCTTCCTCCGCCATCATGACGTCGCCGAGCCCAGCCTGAGCTCATTGCGACCTTTGGCGGCGGCGATCGAAGCGGGCGGCGAAGCCCAGTCCGTCGTGCGCGGACGGGTCGTGCGCGTCAGCGGCGGCATGCTCGTGCGGCTCGCCGAAGCCCCGCCGCCGTTCGGTCCGCACGAACGTCGTCTTCTCCTCGGTCAGACGGACGACGAGTGCGGGCTGCTCGCCGAAACCGTCGACGTCGACGCCTCGCTGTGGGCAAGTCTGTCCCGGGGTGACATTTCGCCCGCGCGCGAAGCCTATGTGGTCGCACCGGCCGCGCAGCTTGCCTGGCGTGGTCGCGCGGACGGCGATCGTTATCAGCCCTTGGGTGCGCCCGGTTCGGCGAAGCTGTCCGACCTGCTCATCAACCGTAAGATTCCCGTAGAATCGCGGGAGAACTTGCCGGTCCTGCTCGCGGCCGGCGAGATCGTCTGGGTGCCGGGCTTGCCTCCGGCCGAATCCGTCCGCCTCACCGGCCCGACGAAGGGGGCTCTCCGGTTGACTTGGCTTGGGCCCTGCTTAGGTTAAAACCTCTGCCCATGAGTCAAAACGACCAGCCGGATGATAATAAGAACGGCCCCCGCATGAACGCCAAGCCCGTCATCGTCTGGCTGCTGCTGATGGTCGCCATCATCGCCCTTTTCAACATCCCCGGCGCCGATGCCCGCAACGCCGTGCAGAAGCTCGAGGTCACCCAGGTCCTCGCCTACGCCCAGGAGAAGAAGATCAAGAACCTCACCCTCCAGCCGAACCCCACCGCGGGTTCCGAACGCTGGGTCCATGTCACCGGCGAGCTCGAGGTCGCGGGCGCCAAGGACGACGAGAAGTCCCGCTTCGTGGCCGACGGCCACCTGACCGAGAAGGAATTCGAGCTCCTGCGAGCTTCCGTCGCCCGTGACGCCTTCAAGGAAGTCCCCGCCCAGACGGGCTGGACGATGTTCCTCTACAACGTGCTGCCCACGCTCCTCGTCTCGGGCGTGGTGCTGTTCATGATGTATCGCTTCCTGAAGAACGCCAACCGCGGCGCGATGCAGTTCGCCAAGTCGCGCGCCCGCCTCAACGCCAACGAGAAGGAGTCCACCACCTTCAAGGACGTCGCCGGTTGCGACGAGGCCAAGGAAGAGGTGAAGGAGATCGTCGATTTCCTCAAGGACCCGAAGCGCTTCACCAAGATCGGCGCGAGCATCCCGAAGGGCGTGCTCATGGTCGGCCCTCCCGGCACCGGCAAGACGCTCCTCGCCCGCGCGGTCGCCGGCGAGGCCGGCGTGCCTTTCCTCAGCATCAGCGGCTCCGATTTCGTCGAGATGTTCGTCGGCGTGGGCGCGGCCCGCGTCCGTGACACCTTCGAGCAGGCTCGCAAGCTCGCCCCCTGCATCATCTTCATCGATGAGATCGACGCGGTCGGCCGCCAGCGCGGCGCCGGCGTCGGCGGCGGCAACGACGAGCGCGAGCAGACCCTCAACTCCCTCCTCGTCGAGATGGACGGTTTCGACGGCCAGGCCGGCGTCATCGTCATCGGCGCCACCAACCGCGCCGACGTCCTCGACTCCGCGCTGCTGCGCCCGGGTCGTTTCGACCGCCAGGTCTTCGTCGACCTCCCCGACCTCCGCGGCCGCGAGGCCGTGCTGGCCGTGCACGCCAAGCGTTTCCAGCTCGCCCCTTCCGTCGACCTCCAGCGCGTCGCGCGCATCACCACCGGCATGTCCGGCGCCGACCTCGCCAACCTGCTCAACGAAGGCGCGCTCCATGCGGGCCGTCGCAATCGCGAGAAGGTCGAGATGGCCGACATCGAGGAAGCCCGCGACAAGATCGCCTACGGTCGCGAGCGCAAGAAGGTCATGGACGCCGCCGACCTGAAGAACACGGCCTACCATGAAGCCGGCCACGCCGTGGTCCAGGCCCTCATCGACGACGGCGCGCTCCCGCTCCACAAGGTCACCATCATCCCGCGCGGTCGCGCGCTCGGCATGGCCATGCTCATGCCGACCAAGGAGATCCTCGGCTACTCCCGCAAGCGCCTGCTCGACTACATC
The DNA here is from genome assembly GCA_024638885.1 of Coraliomargarita sp. Classification (GTDB taxonomy): domain Bacteria; phylum Verrucomicrobiota; class Verrucomicrobiia; order Opitutales; family UBA953; genus UBA953. Next base: position 21,178 of record JAHEJL010000015.1, read on the forward strand.
TGCATGGCGATGGCCGGCCGCATCGGCGAGAAGGTCATCTCCGGCGAGATCTCCAACGGGGCCTCCTCCGACATCAAGCAGGCCACGCGTTTCGCCCGCCAGATGGTCTGCGACTGGGGGATGAGCGACCTCGGCCCGATCGCCTACGGCGAGAATTCCGACACCGTCTTCCTCGGTCGCGAGATCTCGCGCACCCAGAACCACAGCGACGCCACCGCGCGCCGCATCGACGAAGCGATCTCCGCCATCGTCCAGGAGCAGTATGCCCGCGCCGAGAAGCTCATCGCCGACAACGCCGACGCGCATCGCAAGATCGCCGAGGCCTTGCTCCAGTATGAGACCCTCGACGGCGTGCATGTGATGGAGATCCTCAAGACCGGCGCCATCCAGACGCCGATCGCGGCCGCCGCTCCCGCGGTGACGCCCACCGCTGAGGCCGCTCAGCCTGCCGCGACCCCGGCGGCCGACGCCGGCCCCGGCCTGCAGTCCGCCCCCAGCCCTGCTTGAGGTTTGCCCTCGGCGGGAAGGGTGGGTAGGGTAGGGCATGGTCATCGGACTCACGGGCGGCATCGGTTGCGGCAAGTCCGCCGCGGCCGCCTGCTTTGGTGAGCTCGGCTTCCAGGTCGTCGATGCCGACCAGCTCGCCCGTCAGGTGCTGGAGTCGGCCGAGGTCGTCGCGAAGCTGCGCGCCCGGTGGGGCGACGCCTGCGTCGGCGCCGACGGCCGTCCGGACCGTCGCTGGATCGCGGCCAAAGTCTTCGTCGACCCGGTGGAGCTGGCTTTCCTCGAAGGCCTGACCCACCCGGAAGTCGCCCGGCTGCGTCGCCTGGCCGTCGCGGACCCGAGCCGACATCACGTCGTCGAGATTCCGCTGCTGTTCGAACGGAATCTCACGGAGGGATTCGCCCTGATCGCCTGCGTCGCCTGTTCGGAGGACGTTCGCCGGACCCGTTTGCTCAAAAGGGGACTCGAAGCGGAGGAGATCAGCCGCCGCATTAATTCGCAAATGCCTCTCTCGGAGAAGGTTAAGCGCTCCGATGTCGTCTTCTGGAACGATGGAGAGCCTTCGGCGCTGCGCGAGCAGGTCCAGGCCTTCGTCCGTCGCCTTCCGGCTCCGTGATTCCGAGTATCTTTGGTTAATTTGCGGTTGCGGGCAAGGTACCCGGTTTTAGCGTATTTTTCCCCGTTGTTCTCCTCTCTGAGGAACAATCTCCCTACCCCTATCTTCCGCTCCGGATTTCCCCTACTGTGACGACCGCCGACGACTACGTCATCCAATTCATTCAGGACAAGGGACTGGTGTCCCCTGCCGACGTGACCGAGGCCCGCGCCGCCATCGAGCCGATCCCCGACGGCCAGAACGGCGACACCCTCGCCATCGCCAAGCTCGTCGAGACCAACAAGGTCTCCTGGGCCAAGATCACCGCGGCCCTCAGCCTCGAGTTCGACATGGAAGTCGTCGACGTGGCCCAGGTCGCCCCGTCCGACGATATCCTCAAGCTCATCGGCCGCGAGCAGGCCGAGAAGCATAACATCCTGCCGCTGCAGATGGACGGCACCGAGCTCCTGCTCGCGATCTCCGACCCGCTCGACACCGAGACCATCGACTCCGTCTCCCGCGTCCTGAAACTGGCCATCAACCCCAAGCTGGCCCCGCCGGACGCCCTCAAGGAGGCCATTTCCCGCTGCTATAACGGCGGTCAGATCGGCGGCGGCAGTTCCTACTCGGACATCCTCGGCAAGGGCGACGCCGACGGCCTGGCCGTCGAACTTCCGCAAGGCGGAGACGTCAAGGAAGACGACGCCCCGATCATCCGTTACGTCAACTCGCTCATCGTCGACGCCATCCGTCGCAAGGCGTCGGACATCCACCTCGAGCCCCTCGAGAAGCGTTTCCGCGTGCGTTTCCGCGTGGACGGCGTGCTCCAGGAGATGAAGGGGCCGCCCAAGCGCCTGCAGGCCTCGATCATCTCGCGCCTCAAGCTCATGGCCGAAGTCTCGCTCGCCGAGAAGCGCATCCCGCAGGACGGACGCATCCAGGCCCGCACCGGCGGCCGCGACATCGACTTGCGCGTCTCGGTCCTCCCGACCGTCTACGGCGAGTCGATCGTCATGCGAATCCTCGACAAGGAAGGCCTCAAGCTGGGTCTCCCTGAGCTGGGCTTCTTCGCGGACGACCAGGCCAAGTTCCAGGGCCTGATCTCCGGCTCCGACGGCGTGTTCCTCGTCACCGGTCCGACCGGTTCAGGCAAGTCGACCACCCTCTACTCCGCGCTGAACTACATCAACAAGCCGGACCGCAAGATCATCACCGTCGAAGACCCGGTCGAATACCAGATGGCCGGCATCAACCAGGTGCAGGTGAAGCGCGACGTCGGCATGACGTTCGCCGCCGCCCTCCGCGCGATGCTCCGTCAGGCGCCGAACATCGTGATGATCGGTGAAATCCGAGATCTCGAGACCGCCGAAATCGCGATCAACGCGGCCCTCACCGGCCACATGGTGTTCTCGACCCTCCACACCAACGACTCCGTGTCCGCGGTGACCCGACTCGTCGACATCGGCGTGAAGCCGTTCCTCGTGTCCGCGGCCTTGCGCGGCGCGCTCGCCCAGCGCCTCGTCCGTCGCAACTGCCAGGCCTGCGCCGCCCCTTACAAGCCGACCGCCAAGGAGCTCTATTCCATCGGCATGACCGAGCAGGACCTCGCGAACGCCACGCCCATGAAGGGCGCCGGCTGCCCCAAGTGCGGCGAGCGCGGCTACAAGGGCCGTCGCGGCGTCTTCGAGCTCTTCGTCATCACCGAGGAGATCCAGGAGATGATCTACGGCGGCTCCAACCTCGTCGACCTCCGCCGCAAGGCCCGCGAGGCCGGCATGCGCACCATGCGCGAGGACGGCCAGCGCAAGGTCGCCTCCGGCATGACCACGATCGAGGAAGTGCTCGGCGCCACCGTCGCGGACGACGTCATCTGATCCGATGGCCTACGAGATGAACCAGCTGCTGGAGGCCATGATTGAGAATGGCGCTTCGGACCTGCACATCCGCGTGGGCCGCTCCCCCAGTCTCCGCGTCAACGGCGAGGTCGTCTCCATCGACGGTCCCGCCCTGACGGAAGAAGAGGCCAAGACCATGGTCATGGCCGTCGTTCCTCCTGGTCAGACCGCCCGCCTCGCCGCCGACGGCGGTTGCGACTTCGCCTTCTCCTTCCGCCAGAAGACCCGCCTGCGCGTCAACGCCTTCCGCGGCCTCGGCGGCTACGGCATGGTGCTCCGCCTCCTGCCTTCGGCCATGTTCACGCTTGAGCAGCTCCGCCTGCCGCCGGTCGTGAAGGACATGCTCAAGCGCGCCCGCGGCCTCATCCTCGTCACGGGCCCGACCGGCTCCGGCAAGTCCACCACGCTCGCCTCGATGGTCAACTGGATCAACGAGAACCAGCAGGGACACATCATCACGATCGAGGACCCGATCGAATACACGCACGCCCATAAGAACTGCCTGATCACGCAGCGCGAGGTCGGCGTCGACCTGCCGTCCTTTTCCGAAGGCGTCCGCGCCGCGCTCCGCCAGGACCCGGACGTCATCCTGATCGGCGAAATGCGCGACCTCGAGACCATCGAAGCCGCCGTCACCGCCGCCGAGACGGGCCACCTCGTCTTCGGCACCCTGCATACTTCCGGCGCGACGCGCACCATCGACCGCATCATCGATGCGTTCCCGGCCTCCGCCCGCGACCAGATCCGCGCCCAGCTTTCCACCTCGCTCACCGCGGTCATCTCGCAGTGCCTCCTGCACACCACCGACGACAAGCGCGTCGCGGCGTTCGAGATCATGATCCGCACCGACGGCGTCGGCGCCAAGATCCGCGAGGGCAAGACCTACCAGCTGCTCACGGACATCGAGACCGGCGGCGCGCGCGGCATGCGCACCTTGGACAGCGACCTGCTTTCCCTCTTCTTCCAGGGCGTCGTGTCCGAGGAAGAAGTCTTCAACTACTGCCAGAACCCCGAAGCCATGCGCGAGCGCATGCGCGGCGGCGTCCAGCGCTGAACCCCTTACCCCAACCCCTTTCCCCTCCATTCCCATGTTCGACGACCATAGTGACGTGATCCGTGATATCGCCCTCGAGGCCGGCCTCGTGACGCCCGCCCAGGCCGAGGAGATCTGGGAGTCCCACGCCAATACCGGCAAGTCGTTCAGCGACAGCCTCGTGGACGCCGGCCTCGCCGATCGCCCGACCATCCTCCAGGCCATCGCGGACCACCTGCACGTGCAGTATTACTCCGCCGTGCCGGCCGACCCGGGCGAAGCCCTCGTCAAGCTCCTCAAGGCTCCGCAGGCCCATAAGTACGTCGTGCTGCCCGTCGCCGACGAAGCCGGCAAGCTGACCCTCCTCGCGAAGGACCCGTTCAACTCCGCCGTCATCAACGAACTCGGCTTCATCCTCCAGCGCGACATCGAGCTCGCCGTCGCCGACCCCGCGCAGGTCGAGGCCGCCGTCACCCGCGTGTACGGCGAAGCCACGTCCTCCTCGATGGAGGACCTGCTCGGCGAATTCAGCGAAGTCGAAGGCACGCCCGCCGTCACCGACGAGGACGTCACCAAGCAGGCCAGCCAGGCCCCGATCATCCGCTTCGTCGACCTCGTGCTCCAGGAAGGCGTGAAGGCCAAGGCGTCGGACATCCACTTCGAGCCCTTCGAGACCGAGTTCCGCATCCGTCTCCGCATCGACGGCTCCCTCTACGAGATGGCGCCTCCGCCCAAGAACCTCGCCTCGGCCGTCATCGCCCGCGTCAAGGTCCTCTCCTCGCTCAACATCGCCGAACGCCGCGTGCCGCAGGACGGTCGCATCAAGACCACCATCAGCGGCCGCCAGATCGACCTCCGCGTGTCGACGCTCCCGACCCAGTTCGGCGAGTCCGTGGTGCTCCGAATCCTCGACAAGACCGTCGTCAACCTGAGCCTCGAGGCCCTCTCGATGCAGGATGACATCAAGGAAGGCATCCGCGCGATGGTCGGCCGTCCGAACGGCATCTTCATCGTCACCGGCCCGACCGGTTCCGGCAAGACGACCACCCTCTATTCCGCGCTGCGCGAGGTGAACACCGAGGATGTCAAGATCCTCACCGCCGAGGACCCCGTCGAATACGAGGTCGAGGGCATCATGCAGGTCCCGATCAACCACCAGGTCGGCCTGACCTTCGCCGCCGCGCTCCGCTCGTTCCTCCGACAGGATCCGGACACCATCATGGTCGGTGAAATCCGAGATCTCGAGACCGCCCAGATCGCCGTGCAGGCGTCCCTGACCGGCCACGTCGTGCTCTCCACGCTCCACACCAACGACGCCCCCGGCGCCGTCACCCGACTCATCGACATGGGGCTGGAGCCGTTCCTCATCTCGGCCTCGCTCGAAGGCGTGCTCGCCCAGCGACTCCTGCGCCGCATCTGCAAGACCTGCCGCACGCCCTACGAGCCGGACAAGGACGTCGTCAACATGCTCGACGTCGACGCGCTCGAGATCGCCAACAAGAAGTTCTACTTCGGCAAGGGCTGCCCGGACTGCAACCGTTCCGGCTACAAGGGCCGCCAAGGCCTCTTCGAGCTGATGACGATCAACGACCAGCTGCGCTCCCTCATCACGCAGAAGGCCCCGACGCTGGTCCTCAAGCAGAAGGCCATCGAGTCCGGCATGCGCCCGCTCCGCGAGGACGGCCTGCGCTGCATCTTCGACGGCCACACCTCCATCGAGGAAGTCCTCAAGTACACCTAACCTTCACAATACCCCACCACTCCCATGCCCGACTACAAGTACACCGCGATCGACCGCAACGGAGCGCAGACCTCCGGCAAGATCGAGGCTGCCAACGACGAACAGGCGCGCCAGAAGCTCATGGCGAAAGGCCTGATGGTCACCACGCTGGCCAGCGACGCCGGCTCGGCCAAGCCCGCCGCGGCGCCCGCCGCCCCGGCCAAGGGCGGTTTCACCTTCGGCAGCAAGGTCTCGCAGAACGACGTGACCGTGATGACCCGCCAGCTGGCCACGCTCATCGTCGCCGGGCTGCCGCTCCTCCGCGCGCTCGAGCTCATCACGAAGCAGGAACGCAACCCGGCCTTCAAGGCGATCCTCGCCAACGTCGCCGAGAGCGTCTCCCAAGGTAACAACCTCTCCGAGGCCCTCCAGGCCCACCCGAAGGTCTTCGACAAGCTCTTCGTGAACATGATCCGCGCCGGCGAAGCGGGCGGCGTGCTCGACAAGGTCCTCGACCGTCTCGCGAAGTTCCGCGAAAAGGCCGAACGCATCCAGAAGAAGGTGAAGTCCGCGATGGTCTACCCGGGCGTCGTCATGTCCGTGGCCATCATCATCGTGTACATCCTGATGGTGAAGGTCGTCCCTTCCTTCCAGAAGCTCCTCGACGGCCAGAAGACCCAGATGCCTCCGCTCACGCAGTTCGTCGTCGGCATCTCCAAGCTCCTCACGGTCTACTGGTGGGCCACCCCGATCCTCGTGTTCGGCGCCTACTTCGGCCTGAAGACCTGGCTGTCGACGGAGAAGGGCAAGGAGCTCTTCGACCGCATCATCTTCCGCCTCCCGAAGGTCGGCGCGTTCGTGCAGATCGTCTCGGTCTCGCGCTTCGCCCGTACGTTCGGCACGCTCATGGCGTCCGGCGTCCCGATCCTGCAGTCCATCTCGATCACCCGCGACACGCTCGACAACGTCGTCATCGCGAAGTCCCTCGAGCGCGTGCATGACCGCGTCCGCGACGGCGAGCCGCTCTCCGTGCCGCTCGAGCAGTCCGGCGTGTTCCCGCAGATGGTGACCTCGATGATCCAGGTCGGCGAAGAGACCGGCCAGCTCCCCGAGATGCTCAACCGCGTGGCCGACATCTACGACGAAGAAGTCGACAACGCCGTCACCGCGCTCACCTCGATCATCGAACCGGTGCTCATCGTGTTCCTCGCGGTGGTCGTCGGCACGATCGTGCTCGCGATGTTCCTCCCGCTCATCGCGCTCATCACGAAGATGACCGGCGGCGGCTGAGCCGATCGGCCGATCAACGACGAAGCCCGGTCCGCAAGGAGCCGGGCTTTTTCGTGTCCAGGGCAGGGGAGCATCCCCCCAAAAAAGGAGGCGGCTTGCATACCCCTATGCAAGCCGCCTGTTTTTTACTGCTTTATCTTACTTACCCCATTGTCCCGTAGGACAAATTTAATACCTGATACCGTGCATTTAATCCTGGCCGGCACAAGTCAAAACCTGATCTTTTTCGCCACATTCTTAAGTGGCTGCCCCGCAGGGCTTTAAAATTGGGTGCAGGGGTAGGATTTGAACCTACGACCTTCAGGTTATGAGCCTGACGAGCTAACCGGGCTGCTCCACCCTGCAATAAGTGGGAGGCGAAGGAGAAGGGGGCTGCGGACGACTCGCAAGCCATTTCTTACGAGAGTTCAGGCCGACCTGGCGGGCAAAAAGGGTTGAAGCACGCAAAGCAGGGGGGAAGATTGCCCACCCCCCCTTTAAGCGATGAGCGAAGATACCCCCACGCCCCCTCCCAGCGACGTCCCTCCGGTCGACCTTTCGAAGGTCGAGACGGACTCCCTTGGCTCGAAGCGCATGAAGCGTTCCTTCTGGCAGCGGATCGGCGCCAGCGGTCTGACCGTCTCGCTCGCGGTCCACGTCCTGCTCGTCTTCATCGCGGCCGCCTTCGTCGTCTCGACGGTCACGGATAACGCCAAGAAGGATCCCAACACCTTCGCCACGGGCGCGGGCGGCGGTTCCGGCGGCGAACGCGTCAAGAGCACCGAGCGCAAGGTCCAGCCGAAGAACGTCAAGTCCCTCGCGAAGACCACGACCCGCATCACTTCCAAGAGCGCCTCGGCTTCGATCGCGCTGCCCGACATGCCGAATTCGGCCTCGGCTTCCTCGATGGTCTCCGGCGCGATGGCCGGCGGCGCTTCGAAGGGCTTCGGCGGCGGCGCCGGCGGCGGCATCGGCAGCGGCAAGGGCATGGGCTCCGGCGGCGGCAAGAACTTCGTCGCGAAGCCCGTCATGGGCGCCAACATCTTCTCGCAGCGCCTGGCGGTCTATTTCGACGCTTCGGCCTCGATGCTCCCCTACCTCGACCGCGTCGAGGCGGAGATCCGCGACAAGTTCCCGGACGCCGACGTGTATCTCAGCAACGGCGTCTTCATCGACGTGCATGACAGCGAAGTCGTCGGCGGCGAAAAGTTCAAGGGCACGCCCTTCCTGAACCGCCCGACCGGCGGCGGCTCGAAGAAGAACGCCAAGGGCGAGCTCGTGGCGACCGAGACCAATCCGGCCAAGCTCACGAGTCAGGGTCGCGCGATCCTCAAGAAGTATGGCAACAACTTCAAGACGGGCTCCGTCGGCGGCTGGATCGACGTCCTCAAGGACGACCGCACCTACGACGCGCTGATCGTCTTCTCCGACTTCCAGGACGGCGTCCGCCAGATCCGTACCAAGGCGATCGGCGGCGTCGCGGCCTACAAGCCCGACAAGGGCATGCGCGCCGATCCGCCCGTGGTCTTCTCCGACCGCACCAACCAGGGCGGCGGCTTCGCCCGCTCCGTGACCCTGGTCGCCAGCGGCGGCGCCTCCGGCCAGCCGGTCGTCCAGTGCAAGGATACCACCGGTCTCATCGAAGGCATGGTCGCCCTCGGCGCCGGCATCCCCGCCGGTACGACGATCGTGTCGATCGTCCCCAACGTCAGCTTCACGCTCAGCAAGCCGCTGACCGCCGCCGCCACCGGCCGCGTGGTCTGCAACAACGGCGGCGACAAGCGCTTCCCCGAAGAGAAGAAGTGGGAAGAAGAGTGGGAGAAGTCCTTCGCCGGCGCCCGTGAGAACAAGGGCCCCCGCCTTTACCTGATCAGCACCTCCCGCGCCTACGGCAACAAGCCCGGCACGATCTTCCAGCGTTGCGTTGCCGCCTCCGAAGGCAGCGCCATCATGGTGAAGTTCGGCAGCGGCAAGAAGGGCGCCGCGACCCTCAACGACCTCCACAACTACGACGACCTCTACGTCGGCATGCCCGTCAGCGGCCGCGGTATCCCCGATGGCGCCACGCTCGTCTCGCTGCCGACCTTCAAGGAGATCATCGACCCGGAGGATCCGGAGAAGAAGCGCAAGAAGCGCGTCGTCGACAAGCAGCTGACGATCTCGGCGCCGCTGACCGATGACGCCCCGAACGCCGTCTTCGCCTTCACGCCCCTCATCCAGGCCGTCGCCACGCTGGCCAAGGACTCGAAGACCCTGACGGACGTCTCCGGCTCGGTCGACCTTCGTCCGGGCATGATCATCCTCGACGCCCGTTTCCCCGCCGCGACCAAGGTCATCTCGGTGACCCCGAACAAGGCCGCCGCCGGTTTCTTCACCGTCGAGATGTCCGCCCCGGCCACCGCCGCCGGCGCCAACGTCGTGCTGCGTTTCCGTCCGGCTGGTTCCACCACGGGTAATGCCCGCGGCGCCGCCCCGGTCCGCTAAGCGACCGTTCGATCGTTCCGCAAAGGCGAAGCCACCCGGCTTCGCCTTTTTGCTGCAGGGTTCCCTGGGGTGAACGTCTGGTCCGCAAGCAGGGATTCGCCGATGCCTGCTCCGCTTGAGCCTGCGAGGGGGAACTTAGAATCGCGGCATGAGTCCGTCCGCTCCGTTACCCGCCCGTCATCCGCCGAAGCGCTCTTGGGTGAGCCTGGCGCTCTCCCTCTTGGTGCACGGCTTTCTGGTGGTCGCGGCCTGCTGGGTCGTCTTCCGCGTCGCGCCGCCGCCGCCCCGGCAGGAGTTCACGTCGCACGCGGTGGCGGGCGGACGTTCCGGCGGGCCCGCGTCGACCCATCCGATCGCGCGTAAGCCGAAGGTTCCTTTGACGGCGAAGCGGCTGACGTCGAAATCCGCCTCCGCGACGTTGGCCTTGCCGCCGCTGAAGCTGCCGACGCCCGAACTGGGTACGGCGGGCTTATCATCAGGGAAGGGGCAGGGTGGCTTCGGGCGCGGCCAAGGGGCCTTCGGTGGCCACGGGCCCGGGGCAGGCCTCGGGAACCGGGCTGGGTTCGTCGGCCGGCCGGTGATGGGCGCGTTCATCCGGGCGAAGCGGGTCGCGGTCTACCTCGACTGCTCCGGTTCGATGCGTGCCTATCTTCCGCGCGTCGAAGCCGAGATCCGGCGGCAGTTCCCCGACGCCGACGTCTTCCGCTTCGACGGCGCCCGGGTCGTGGGGCTCGGGGACATGGTCGTCCATGGTCGAAAGTTCCATGGCGTGGCGCCGAGGCTACGCGAAGGACCGACGCAGACGATGGTCGAGACGCTGACGCCTGCCGGGCGGTCGGTGCAGGCGAAGGTCCGCACGGCCTGCGAGAAGGGTTCGCTGGGCGCGTGGATGGATCGACTGCTGGCGGAGCCCTACGACGCCTTGGTGGTCTTCTCGGACTTCCAGGACGGCGTCCGGCTCTATGAGTCGAAGAAGGGTGAGCCGAAGATGGTCTATTCCGACAGCTCGTATCATAAGGTCGGCGGAGCCCAGAAGGGGCACACCCGTTGGCAACGCGAATGGCTGGAAGCCTTCGGCAAGGCCCCGCAGGGCGCCGGGCCGCGGCTATACCTGTTCACCGTCCAGCAGGAACCCCAGGCCTTCCTGCAGGCCTGCGTGGCGGCTTCCGGCGGTTCGGCCACGTCGGTGTCCTGGCTACGCAAGGGCGGTCGGAAGGCGCCTTGACGGTTGCACCCTTCGGCGGGACGGCTTGGATGGACGCATGGCCCCTTTCACGGCGGATTACCGCGCCAATTTCTCCGATACCGACGCCGCGGGCATCGTGCATTTCTCGACGGTCTTCTTCTGGGTCGAGGCGACCGAGGAGGCCTTGTTCCGTCAACTGCAGCTGCCGTTCATCCGCGCCGAGGGCTCGAAGCTCACCGGCTTTCCGCGTGTCCGCGTCGAGTGCGACTTCCTCTCGCCGATCTACCGTGAGGACGTCGTGACCGTCGCCCTGACGCCGAACGAGATCGGCGACAAGAAGCTCGTCTGGGGGTTCACCGCCGCCGTCGGCGAACGCGCCGTCGCCAAGGGCGCCCTCACGACCGTCTACGCGTGGCGCGAAGCGCAGGGTCCCATGTCGGCCGCCCTCGTGCCGCTCGAGATCAAGACGGCGCTGCAGAAGCATTTCGGACTCTGAGCCATGGAGCCGGCCGCGACGAAGAAGCCTTGGGCGGTATTCGTCGGCGTGCTGCTCGGCCTCTTGTTCGTCTCGGCGGTAGGGTTGCAGGATCCGCCTCTTTTCCGTGCGCAATGGTCGCCGCAGCCGTTGCATGCGGACGAAGCCGTGCAATGGTCGCTGGCCAAGGAACTCTCCGAAGGCGTGCCTTACAGCGTGAACGCGGACCGTTTCCACGGTCCGACGCTCGCCCTTTCGCTGAACGCCGCTTCGAAGCTCACCGGAACCTCGTTCACGGAGATGTCCCAGTCCTATCTTCGGAATATCGCCGGGTTCTATCTCCTCCTGCTCTCGCTCGCGGCCCTGGCGTTGCCGGGCGTGAGCCTGTGGTCGCGCCTCACCGCCGCGGCCTTCTGCCTCCTCGTCGGCGGAGGGGCGCCGTTCGGTTTCTACTTCGTACAGGAGGTCCTGCTGGTCGCTGGCCTAGCTTGGGGGGTCGTCCTGTGGCTGCGCTCCGAGGCCGCCCTGTCACCCGAGGGACGAGGCTTCTGGCGTCTGCTCTCCGGCCTGGCCTTCGGCTTCGCGCTGGCCTGCAAGGTGACCGCGGCGGCCTACCTCTTCTTTTTCTTCGTCGCCTTGATGGTCGTCCGTAAGCCGTGGGCTGACCGACACCTCGCCGGCTTCCTGCTGGGCTTGGTCGGCTCCTGGGTGACGTTCCAGAGCGTCGGCTTCACCGACGTCCATGGTCTGCATACTTGGTGGCAGCAGCTCGCCCGCTCGTTCGGCGTCGCGAGCGGACATTCGGGAGACACCCTGACGGCCGTGAGCTATTGGCCGTGGATCTGGGCCGCGCTCTGGTTGGCGGAGTTCTCCTTGCAGCGGTACCTGCGGGAGCGCTTTGTGCCGTTCCGCTCTAGCGCAGCCGACTTCATCTTGGTCTTTGTCGGCCTGATCTTCGTCTTCCACCTGCTCCTGCCCTACAAGACCCCTTGGCTGCTTTACGGCGTCATGGCCTTGCCGCTGGTGTTGCTGGTACCCGCTCAGCTTGGCGGTTGCTGGCGGAAGGACGGATTGCTGCTCATCGGCCTGCTGGTTTCCGCGGCCTACGCGGCGGGCGACTTCGCCGACCATTCGAAGACGGACCGGATGTCCCTCCGGGTTTTCCTTGGGCGTGTGGATGATTTAAGCGGCGCCTACAAGGAAGGTAAGTTCTACATCGCCGTCGAAGGCGGGCACTACTGGCCGCTGCCGTACTACCTGCGGATGTATCCGGTCGGGTATGGTGAGTTCCCGCAGGCCGCCAAGGCGCCGCTCCGGCTGATTCCGGCGACGGACGCCAGCGAGCCGGTCGTCCCGGGTTATGCCGTCAGCAGCCTGACGCTCCGCGAAGGCGGGGACCGTTATTGGGTGCTGGTTGCCAAAGGCTACGAAAGCGTTTTCATCGGCAAGTAAGCCATGGAAGACACCCCCATCATCCACAACTTCTCGCACGAGGCCTTCGGTTCCCGTTTCTGGGTCCGCATCGCCGCCGAAGACGGCGTCTACGCCCGCAATGCCGCCGAGGCGCTCTTCCAGCATCTCGACGACCTCGATTTCCAGACCGACCGCCGTCATGACAGCGGCCCGATCACCGCGATCAACCAGATGCCCGAAGGCGCGATGGTCGCGGCTTCCGAGCACGTGCAGGCGCTCTGGAATTTCTCCAAGGACGTCAGCGCCGACACCGGCAAGGCCTTTGACGCCACCGCCGGCGCGCTCTTCAGCTACTGGCAGAACCGCGGCGACCTGCCTTTCAATCCCGACGACCAGGCCTGGACCCAGGTGATGTCGGCGTATCGCGACGGCGAATTCCGCCTCGAAGGCTGTGAGCTCACCTGCGCGAAGTTCGGTTGTGCCGTGGATTTCGGCGCGATCGTCCGCGGCTACGCGCTCGACCGCATGGCCGACATGCTCGAAAGCAGCTGGGGCATCCATCGCGCCCTCCTCATGGCTTCCGGCAGCGTGACCCTCGCCCTCGACCCGCCCGGTGATTCCGCCGGCTGGCGCATCGGCGTCGGCGCCAACGCCGAGATCAAGCTTTGCCGCTTCGCGATGGCCAGCAAGTCGGCCTCGCCGACGCACGGGAATCTCGTCGACCCTCGTACGGGTCAGGTCGTCACCTTGCCCGGTCCGGTGCGCGCCATCGCCACCTCGGCCATCGAGGCCGAAGGCCTGGCCATGGCCGCCGCGGTGCTCAACGCCTCCGAGGCCGAAGAGTTCGTCAACCGTGGCTGCAGCCGCGGCCTCTGGCTGCCGGACGGGACCAAGCTCGGCTCGGTGACCTATTTCGAGGTGACGGAACGCCCGGCTCCCGAAGCTACTGCCTGAGCTTCGCTTCGACGTCGCGCAGCAAGGTCTCGCGGTCGCCGGAGAACAGGTAGACGTCCGAACCGAGGCGGCGCAGCGCCGTGCGGAGGACTTCCTTCGACGGACGACGGTTCTGCATGAGGCGTCGCAGGTAGGTCTCGAGGTCGGCCGCGATGCGCGGGTGGTCGAGCTTCAGCTGCACGATCTGCTGGAGCACGGCCTGGTTGGTCTCGTTCTGCAGGTGGGCCTGGATGAGGACGTCGTTGGCCTCATCGTAACGCCGGGCGGCGATGAGCTTGCGGCTCGCCGAGATCAGGACCTGCGGCGGGACGCTCCGGTTCTGCATCAGCTTCTGCAGGTTGATGGAGCCGATCTCCGTCTGCCCGTCCGCGAAGTAGGCGATGGTCCGCAAGGCTTCGAATGCCATGCGCGTCTCAGCGACCCACTGGTCGCGTTCGGCCTGCTTGTAGAGCGCGTCGACGAGCAGGATGGTCTCGCGGGCCCGGCCGGCGTTGAGGAGGCACTCCACGTGCACGAGGTCGAAGCGGACGCGGTTCGTGAAGCGGCGTTCCTTCGCGTGGCGGGCGAGGCGCTCGGTCAGGGCGACGTCGGCGGTGTCGTTGCCATAGCGGGCGAGGTCGAGCATGGCCTGCTCCTGGTTGCCGTAGCGGGCGAGGGCCTTCTCGACCACGGCCGCGCGGGCGGCGCGGTTGGCTTCGCCGGGCAGGAGGTAGAGCGACTGGATGAGGGGGCCGGGCTTGTCGGGCGTGCTGATCGCGAGGAGGTCGAGGCAGTCCTTGGCGCGGGCGAGCTCACCGCTTTCCTTCAACCAGTAGGCCTTCATCTCGAGCAGGCGGATGCCGGCCGGATAGGCCGCGAGCGCGGCGTCGAGTTCGGCGAGCGCGCCGGCCCGGTCGCCGCTTTCCCAGAGGATCTGGCAGTTGAGCAGGTAGCCGTCGGCGGTCTGGTCGAGGCGGTGGTCCTTGATGAGCTTGGCCGCCTCGCTGAAGTTGCCCCGCAGGAAGTGGGCTTGGGCGGCGGCGATCTGCAGGTCGGCCCGGATCGCCGGCGCGACTTCCTGGTCGGACATGTATTTGGCGGCGGTGGCGATCAGGCGGGCGTCCTGGTCGAGCATGAAGCAGCGGTAGACGTACGCGCGGAAGTAGTCCGGATTCTGCTTCGCGAAGACCAGCGACTCCTCGAGGAGCTGGTAGCCGTCGAGCGGGCGCTGGAACGCGAAGAACAGGTCGGCGCACAGCCGCTGGGCTTCGAGGTTCGCCGGCGTGAGCTGCGCGCCGGTGCCGATATACTTGGCGAACTCGGCGTAGTCCTGGCGGGCGAGCGCGGCCTTGGCCACGCTGACGTAATATTCGCCCTTGCGGTAAAGGTGCGCGGCGCGGCCGTAGGAGTCCTTGACGGTGAGCAGCTTCTCTCGCTCCCGCAGGCGGACCTGTTCCTTGCCGAGGAAGAGGTTCGCCGCCGAGTTGACCACCGTATCCGGCAGGTAGAGATACATGTCGGCCCGGCGCGTGGTCGGGATGCCGTTCATGAACCGCTCCTTGAAGTAGTTCATCTCCGAGAGGGCGACCCAGAGCACGGTCAGGAAGACGGGGCAGAGCAGGCCGATCCGGCGCCAGTTCGGGCGATACTTCTTCTCCCGGTAGCCGACCGTCTCGACCGTGACCATCCCCAGCAGGATAGGGTAGCTCGAGCGTGAGCTCTGCCCTTGGCCGTAGACGTAGTGGGGGTCGGCTGACATGCCTGCCACGATGTTCCCGCTCCGCATGGGGCGGGCAAGTGCGGATTGCCCGTCAGAGGCTCGCGGCGGCTTCCTGCGCCGTCGCGACGGGCGCGAGGCAGGTCTGGCCTACGCAGACGGCGAAGCCGGTCGTGGCGGGCGATTCCAGGAGGAAGACGGGCCGATAGGGGCGGGCATGGGCGGGCGTCCGGCTGTCGCCGTTGAGGGCGACGCGGAGGTCGTCCCAGCGGCCGGCTGATTTGACGGTCGCGTGGCCCAGCGCGAAACGGGCGATGCCGTCCAAGGCGTGGGCGACGCCGTTCGGGACGTTCTTGCAGAGGCCGCCGTACGCGGTCGTGAGGTCGGCGAATTCGCGGGTCCAGCGGGTGTCCGCGGAGAGCACCTGGATCTGGCCGTAGCCGTGGAGCAGGGAGGAGTTGCCCGCGGGGACGGCGTTATCGAACCAGTCCTTCTGGCGGACGGAAAGGTCGTCGCGCTCGGCGGAGACGACGAAGGAGCCGATCGAGTGCGGGTCGCCGAAGCGCTCCTGGGCGGCGAGCAGGAGGCGTTCGGCGCGGGCGGCGTAGGGCAACGACTGGCCGGGGCGGGCCCACGGAGCGGTGGCCGCGAGGGCGAGTTCCGCTTCGGCGAGCCAGGCGTAGTCGCTGAGGTTGCCGGGCAGGGTCGTCT
>JAHEJL010000002.1 GCA_024638885.1 Coraliomargarita sp.
CCGGATTGAAGACCACCTGGGTCATGCCTTCGCGGTCGCGGAGGTCGACGAAGGTCACGCCGCCGAGGTCGCGCTTGGTGTCGACCCAACCCACGAGGGTCACGGTCTGGCCGGCGTCGGCAGGGCGGAGGGCGTTGCAGGTATGGGTGCGTTTCATGGGGGCGTGGACGGACGGAATCGAGGGGTATGGTTAACGGACGGGGAAAACCCTAGTCAAAGCCCAATTAGGCGGGGTCGGCGGGGTGGCGGGGCGGGGAAGGGCGGAAGCCCGTGAATTGGGGTGGGCAGCCCGCCGTCGGGCCCGTTAACTGACCCCATGCGCACCCCCGCACCCTTGGTCGCCTGCCTGCTGGCGGCGATGCTTCCTGCCGCCCCCGAAAAGGTCGAGATGGCCGGCTATCTCCTCGTCCCGACCGAACGCGTGCCGGAGAGCTACAACGCCGGCTTCTCGATCTACGCCGCGGCCTGGCCGTTGCTGAACCAATACCCCGGCCATCGTTTCCAGACCGGCCTCTTCGGCACGTGGATGCACCCGCAGTATCAGGGCGAGAAGCCCAAGGACCTCTACAACGACATCGAAGGCGGGCTCGGCTGGTGGCGCGACACGCGTTTCCCGAGCGAGACGCCGAAGTTCATCATGGGCGGCGTCGGCGTGAACTTCTACGACATCGCCAACGGTCCGGCCTACGGCCGCGGCAGCTGGGAGGATCCGCGCGGGCTCTACGGCGTCGCGCAGCTCACGCCGTGGCTGCTCTTCCCGCTCGACGGCCTCAACCTTAAGCAGGGCGTCAACGGCGAGCTGCTCGGTTACGGCTACCTGCCGCTGCCGTTCGCGCAGGCCAAGACGAAGACCGAAGGCAAGGACGTCCCGACCGGCGACAACTGCTGGACGCTCTTCCTGAACGCCGCGAACTTCAAGGGCCCCGTCTGTTTCTTCACGCCGAACTTCTGGTCGCGCGCGGCCGTCCGTAATCCCGCCTACGCCGGCCTGATGCTGGATTCGCGCGGCTCGGATCCGAACAAGCATTTCCAGATGGAGACCCAGTACGTCCCGGCCGCGCAGGCCAAGGACGCCAAGGGCGACACCTATGCGCGCGTGGCGCCGACGTCATTCCCGGTCGGCCCGGACGGCACCACCGTCGTGCTGCATCGCCTGACCTGCTACGATCGCAGCGCCCTCTATGACGGCGTGAAGGCGTGGTTCGAAGGCGGGCCCGCGGCCAGCGGCGCGGTGCGCTCCGAAGGTTCCTTCCTGCAGAAGTTCCGCGCGAACGGCGGTTCGACCTGGAGCATCTACCCGCAAGGCACGAAACGGGAAGCCAAGCCCGGCCTCGCGTGGAAGTCCTTCGCCACGCCGTATGCGCCCGATCCGGCCACCTATGGTTACAAGTGGGACGACGCGCTCGTGACGAGGGCCGGCGGGCTCGTGACGCTGCCGCAGTATTATCGTTTCGGCGCCGGCGGGAAGAACGGCCAGTGGACGCCGGTGAAGGCCGCCGACGTGCCGGCCGCGACCGGCCTCGCCGAACTACGCTTCGACCGGCCGAAGGAGAAGCCGCAGGAGGCGCGGGAGACTCCGGCCGGGGCGCAGACCGCGTGGAAGACGCCCGGTCCCAAGGCCGGTCCGTTCCAGGCCCTCCTTGGCGACGGCAGCATCGTGACTTACTATTGGTATCGCTTCGCCGACCAGCCGGCGATGCTCAACGCCGACCTCACGCCCGCCGAGCGCGAAGCGATGCAGGCCAAGGTCGAGAAACTGCACCGTGCCTGGACCAAGGACCGCGACTACCTCGCGCCTCCGACCGTCGGCAAGCTGGCCGCGCTCGATCCGGCGCTCGTCCTGACTCCGCCCAAGGGGCTCGAAGTCGGTTACGTGCCCATCGCGACGCGACAGGAACTGGCGGCGCCGGCGGCGAAGAAGTGACTTATTTCGCCTGCTCGGCGCGGACGCGCGCGGCGTTGCGCTGGCCGTAGGCGAAGTAGATCACCAGGCCGAGCGCCATCCAGACGATGAGGCGGATCCAGGTGTCCTTCGGCAGCGCGAGCATC
This sequence comes from Coraliomargarita sp., assembly GCA_024638885.1. Lineage (GTDB taxonomy): Bacteria > Verrucomicrobiota > Verrucomicrobiia > Opitutales > UBA953 > UBA953. The sequence goes on from JAHEJL010000002.1 coordinate 2,050, forward strand.
AGGTAGAAGCTGGCGGCCGCGCCGGCCGGGGCGACGACCCAGATGAAGGGCGTGCGGAACGGGCGGTGCAGGTTCGGGTCGAGGATGCGGAGGGCCAGCACGCCGAGGCAGACGAGCGCGAAGGCGAAGAGCGTGCCGATGCTGCAGAGCTCGCCGACGAGGCCGATGGGCGCGAGGCCGGCGGCGACCATGATGGCCATGCCGGTCACGAGCGTGATGCGGGCGGGCGTGCGGAACTTGGGGTGCACCTGGCCGAACGAGACCGGCAGGAGGCCGTCCTTCGACATCGAGAAGAACACGCGGGTCTGGCCGAGCATCAGGACGAGGATGACCGAGCTCAGGCCCAGGATGGCGCCGAACTTGATGAACGGGGCGAGCCAGGGGAGGCCCATGGCGTCGATGCCCTTGGCGATCGGCTGGGCGACGTTGAGCTGGTCATACGGCACGACGCCCGTGAGCACGTAGGCCACCAGGATGTAGAGCACCGTGCAGATGGCGAGCGAGCCGAGCATGCCGATCGGCATGTCGCGCTGCGGGTTCTTGGATTCCTGCGCCGCGGTGGAGACGGCGTCGAAGCCGATGTAGGCGAAGAAGACCACGCCCGAGGCGCGGATGATGCCGTCCCAGCCGAACATGCCCGGACCGGCGTTGGGCGGGATGAAGAGGCCCTGAGGGTTGCCGACGGTCACCCAGTTGGAGTGCAGCACGTGGCCGAGGCCGAGCGCGATGAAGAGCACGACGATGGTGACCTTGAGGACGACGAAGGCCGCGTTGACCTTGGCGGAGGCTTCGATGCCGACGACGAGCAGGGCGGTGACGATCGCGACGACGAGCATCGCGGGCAGGTTCACGACCGCGCCGGTGCTGACGAAATGCTCGGTGTGGGTGGCCTTGTCCATGACCCAGTCGAAGGGCGCGGACGAATAGGCGCTGGCGATCCGGATGCCGAAGCCTTCGAGGAAGCCCTTGAGGTAGCCGGCCCAGCCGACCGCGACGGTCACGGCGCCGACGCCGTATTCGAGGACGAGGTCCCAGCCGATGATCCAGGCCATCAGTTCGCCGAGCGTCGCGTAGGAGTAGGTGTAGGCGCTGCCCGAGACCGGGACGGCGGCGGCCATCTCGGAGTAACAGAGGCCGGCGAGGGCGCAGGTGATCGCGCTGATGACGAAGGAGAGGACGACCGCCGGGCCGGCGTGGGTCGCGGCGGCGTGGCCGGTGAGGACGAAGATGCCGGCGCCGATGATGCCGCCAATGCCGATCATCACGAGGTTGGTGGCGGACAAGGAGCGCTTCAGCGTCCCTTCGCCCGTCGAGGCGGCTTCGTTCTGGAGGGCTGCGATGCTTTTGCGGGCGAACAGGCTCATGGTCAGTTTCTTAGGGAGTGGGCAGGGGAGTGCAATGCTGGGAAGCATGGCTTGGCAAGGTGGTGGCGGATGGCGGTGAGCGGTTGGATGATCCCTGCGCGCTTACCGAAGGCCCCTTTCATGTCCCTTTTGTCGCCGTTCGTCGGCCTGACCGCCAGCCGCCAACCGCTAACCGCCTTATACCCGTCATCGCCCTATTCTTCTCGCCCTTTCCAATTCCTCTACTCACCTTGCGCTAATGCCGTTTGCATCCTTAGGCCTCGACGCCTCCATCCTCAAAGCCGTGGCCGACCAGGGCTACACGGAACCGACGCCCATCCAGAAGGCCTCGATCCCGACCATCATCGAGGGGCAGGACGTCATCGGCGTCGCCCAGACGGGTACCGGCAAGACCGCCGCGTTCACCCTCCCGCTGCTCACCAAGCTGGTCCGTACGAAGTCCGGCGCCCACCAGGGCAAGGTTCGTTGCCTGATCCTGGCCCCGACCCGCGAACTCGTCGTCCAGATCGCCGAGAACGTCGCCGCCTACTCCCGCTACGCCGGCGCCACCGTCGCCACCTGCTACGGCGGCGTCTCCGAACGCCCCCAGATCGCCGCCCTCCGTCGCGGCTGCGACTTCCTCATCGCCACCCCGGGCCGTCTCCTCGACCTCGGCGGCCAAGGCCATGGCGACTTCTCCGCCGTCGAGTACCTCGTCCTCGACGAAGCCGACCGCATGCTGGACATGGGCTTCCTGCCCGCGATCAACACCATCGTCCGCGCGCTCCCCAAGGAACGCCAGACCTTGATGTTCTCCGCCACGCTCTCCCGCGAGATCGAGACCCTCACCAAGCAGTACCAGCGTAACCCCGCCCTCATCGAGGTCGGCCGCCGCTCCAACCCCGCCGAGACCGTCACCCAGCTGCTCTACGAGTGCCCGGGCGCGCTCAAGCAGGTCATGCTGCACCACCTCCTCAAGGACGAGGCGCTCAAGATGGTCCTGGTCTTCGCGCGCACCAAGCACGGCGCCGACCGCATCTGCCGCAAGCTCCAGGGCGAGGACATCAGCTGCGCCGCCATCCACGCCAACCGCTCGCAGAGCCAGCGTCAGCGCGCCCTCCAGGCCTTCAAGAACGGCGAGATCCGCGTCCTCGTGGCGACCGACATCGCCTCGCGCGGCATCGACGTCGACGGCATCACGCACGTCTTCAACTTCGACTTCCCTGACCAGCTCGAAGACTACGTCCACCGCATCGGCCGCACCGGCCGCGCCCTGGCCACCGGCACCGCCATCACCTTCGTCACGCGTGAAGACCTCGGCGAGCTCCGCCGCCTCGAGCGCATCGTCGGCAAGCACCTCCACTGCGGTAAGCTCGGCGGCTTCGACTACACCCAGCAGGCCCCGCCCCGCACCCCGGAAGATTTCCAGCGTCACCAGGATCCCCGCGCCGGCGCGCACAACAGCGAACGCGAAGGCCGCCCGCAGGGTGGTCGTCACGGCGGCTACCGCGCCTCGCAGGGCAATTACCGCCCCTTCGGTCGTCCGGGTACCCGCCGCCAGGGCGGACCTAAGTAAGAGATAAGAGGCTCGGAGGCCCAGAGGCCCGGAGGCTCAGAAAATCAGCCCGGCGACCCCGGGCTTTTTTGTGCCTTGCAAGGCTTCCTTAGCTTAACCCTTTTTTAGCCATGACGAAGGCCGTCTTCTTGGGTGTTCTAGCTACGGTGATGGCCATCGGTTTCATCGTCGGGCGCATCTGGATGAAGAAGCGCCAAGGTAGACCGATGACTTGGTGGATCTGGTGACGTCAGCCCGGCGAGCCCGGGCTTTTTTGCGCCTGCCCACGCGGCGTCCCTTTGCGGCAGGCGTCGCTGCAGAAGCGGACCTCCGCCCAGCAGCGCTCCCACTTCTTGCGCCAGCTGAAAGGCCTTCGGCAGGTCGGGCAGACTTTCGTCGGCAGGTCGGCTTTCTTCACTCCGCGCATGAGGCTAGGGAGTCGGGGCCGGCCTTCGGCGCAAACCCAAGCCGATCTTTTCGTCCCTGACGGAGGACAGCACGTGGTGCTATCCCTACCTCGGGCTATCATTTGCCAACGTCCCAAATAGTCCTCCCTTGCGGGCGTGGCCCATACCGTCCGTCTCATCCTCGGCGACCAGCTGAACCCGGAGCATTCTTGGTTCGGGAAGAAGGATGCGTCGGTGACCTACGTGCTCATGGAGGTCCGGACCGAGACCGACTACGTCGTCCACCACGCCCAGAAGGTCCTCGCGATCTTCGCCGGCATGCGACGGCTCGCCGAACGGCTGACCAAGGCCGGCCATCAGGTCCGTTACTTCCGGCTCGGCGATCGGGACAACCGTCAGAACTTCGCCGAGAACCTCCGACAGGTCTTCGCGGCGACGAAGGCCACGCGCTTCGAATATCAGGAGCCTGACGAGTTCCGTCTCGACCAGGACCTGCGGAAGTTCGCCGCCGACTGCGGCCTGACGACGGCCTGCGTCAGCTCCGAGCATTTCCTCGACGGACGTGGCGGCGTGGCCGCGCATTTCCAGAAGGACGCCAAGCGCTGGCTGATGGAGTCGTACTATCGCAAGATGCGTGTCCGCACGCGGCTGCTGCTCGATGAGGAGGGCGCCCCGCTCGGCGGGGAATGGAATTACGACAAGGAGAACCGCAAACCGTGGAAGGGGACCCCGCCGCCGCCTAAGCCCTGGGATGTCTCCCACGATCTCACGGCACTTTGGGCGGAAATCGAGGCTGTCGGCGTGCAGACCATGGGGTCGCCGTGCGCGGACAAGTTTCCCTGGCCGCTGGACCGTAAGGAAGCCTTGGCCCAGCTGGATGCCTTCATCGCGCGCGGCCTGCCGGACTTCGGCGACTACGAGGATGCGATGCACACGTCGTCGGACCGGCTCTTCCATTCACGGCTTTCCTATGCCCTGAACGTCAAGCTGCTCGCTCCGCTCGAAGTCGCCCAGACGGCCACGGATGCCCACCTTCGCGACCCTGCCCGTTATCCGCTCGCCGCCACGGAAGGGTTCGTGCGCCAGATCATCGGCTGGCGGGAATACGTCCGCGGCGTCTATTGGGCCAAGATGCCCGACTATGCCGACGCCAACGGGCTCGGGCATACGCTTTCGCTGCCGTCGTGGTTCTGGACCGGCAAGGTGAAGATGAACTGCCTGCGGCATTCCGTCGGGCAGTCGCTCGAGACGGCCTATGCGCACCACATCCAGCGTCTGATGGTCATCGGCTCGTTCTGCCTGACCGCCGGCGTCGACCCCGCGGAAGTCGAGCGTTGGTATCTCGGCGTCTACATCGACGCCTTCCAGTGGGTCGAGCTCCCTAACGTCATCGGCATGAGCCAGCACGCCGACGGCGGCTTCCTCGCCAGCAAGCCTTACTGCTGCGCCGCGAGCTACGTCTCCAAGATGTCGAACTACTGCGGAGGTTGTCCGTATGACCCTAAGGACCGAACGGGGCCGCTGGCCTGTCCGCTGAACGCGCTCTACTGGGATTTCTGGCTGCGCCATCAGGACCGGTTCCTGAACAACCCCCGCATCGGCATGGCCGTGCGTCAGGCCGCCAACATGTCCCCGGCCGAACAGGCCGCCGTGAGGAAGAAGGCGGCGGAACTCCGCGCAGGGATCGAAGAACTCTGAGCGGAATAGATGGCTGAACCGAGTGCAGCATCGATGACTGAATCGATGACAGAAGAGGGCTGCTTTGATTCAGGGTCCCAGCCATCCATCAAGTAATCCCGTCACCTGCCACCCGGGGCCGCCACCTGCCACCCGAAAGCCTGTTATCACTCCGTCCTTACTTCTTCGCGGCCTTCTTCTTGCCCTTGCCGAAATTGGCGGGAGTCGGGTCGACGCCGATGAGCGGGAAATCGGCGTTGGGCACGCGGGCGGCGGCCATCTTGGCTTCGAGCTCCTTCACGACCTCGGGGAATTTGGCGGCCAGGTCGGTCGTCTCGTTCGGGTCGGCGTCGAGGTCGTAGAGCTGGGTGACGATCGGCTTCTTGGCCTGGACGCTCTTGGCCATGTCGGTGCGGATGGCCTTCCATTTGCCGTCCCAGATCGCTTGCTGCGAGCCGTAGCCCGGGAACTCGCGGTAGAGCGGGGCGGCGCGCGGGGCGTCGGTGCCCTTCAGGGCCGGGACGAGGCTTTCACTGCTCCAGTCCTTGTCGCGCTGGAGCTTGGAGCCGGCGAGCTCGGCGAAGGTGGCGAACCAGTCTTCGAAGCCGGAGATCCGGTGCGAGCGGGTGCCGGCCTTGATGCCGGCGGGCCAGCGGACGACGGTGGGTTCGCGCACGCCGCCTTCATGGAGGGAGCCCTTGAGGCCTTTCAGGCCGCCGGCGGAGTTGAAGTATTTCGTGTCGACGCCGCCCGCGTCATGCGTGGCGCCGTTGTCGCCGGTGAAGACGATGATCGTATTGTCGGCCACGCCCGCCTTCTCGAGCGCGGCGAGGATGCGGCCGACTTCCTTGTCGAGGCGCGAGATCATCGCGGCATACGTCGTGCGCGGGGTGCGGTTCGGGACGTAGCCCCCGCGGACGGGGACGTAAGGCGCGGCCTCGGTGATGACGCCTTCGTATTGCTTCAGCTCTTCGGCGGGCACCTGGAGCGAGACATGGGGCAGGGGGGAGGCGTAGTAGAGGAAGAACGGCTTGTCCTTATGGGCCGCGATGAAGGCTTCGGCGCCGGCGATCGTGCGGTCGCTCGAGAAATCCTTGCCGATGTAAGGCGCGAAGGCCTTCGGGTCCTTCGGGTCGGCGTCGGCCGGGAAGTTCGCGTGGCCCGGGGTGCCGTTCGGACCGTTATCGAGCGGGATCTTCACGCCGTCGTCCTGGATGTAAGCCGGATAGTGGCTGTGGGCGACCCACTGGCTCGTGACGCCGAGGAAGCGATCGAAGCCTTGCTTCAGCGGATTGCCGGTGGAGTCGAAGCTGCCCATGCCCCATTTGCCGAAGGCTCCGGTCGCGTAGCCGGCGTGCTTCAGCGTGGAGGGCAAGGTGGCGATCCCGGCGGGCAGCGGGAACTGCTCCTGGTTGCCGACGTCGATGTTGTCGCGCGTCGTCGCGCGGCCGGGGTTGTTGCCGGTCATCAGCACCACGCGGGAAGGGGAGCACACCGCGTTGCCGGCGTAGTGGCGGGTCAGCACCATGCCTTCGCGGGCGAGGCGATCGACGTTCGGCGTACGGATGATCTTCTGGCCGTTGTAGCCGACTTCCCCGTAGCCGAGGTCGTCGGCCAGGATGAAGACGATGTTCGGACGGGACTCCGCGAAGAGGCCGGCGCAGAACAGGGTAAGCAGGAGCAGGGGGGTGCGGCTCATGCGGATTTACTAGGGTTAGGCCTCGGTTATGTCGAGAAACCAAGGGGGTGGCTTTGTCGGATTGACATCCCTGCCGGGCTGGGGCTTAACCCAATCTTTCCTCTCTCGGGCTGTAGCGTAGTCTGGTAGCGCGCTTGCATGGGGTGCAAGAGGTCGTGAGTTCGAATCTCACCAGCCCGACCAGAGGAAAACGAAGCCAAAGCCCCGCCAAGGGGCTTACTTGGCCACTTCTTGGGTGGTAGCCGGTCCGCGGACGGCCTGGCCCAGCGACCAGTCGGCCGGCTGGCCTTTACGCTGGCGGGAGAGCCAGAGGACGGCGGCGCCGGACTCGGACTCATGGCCGCCTTCGAAGACGGTCACGCGGGCGTTGCCGGAGGTGCGGCGGAACAGGGTGGTCTTTTCGCGCTCAGGGTCGACCTGCGTCTCGGCGGCGAGGGCGGCCGGGATCTTCTGTTCGCGGACCATGAAGTCGATGTCGGCGTCGGCGACCTGTTTGTCCGCGCTGGCGAGCACGTTGAACGCGCGCAGCGAATGGCTCACCGGCACGGAGCCCGCATGGCCGTCATGGATGCCGGTGTTGATGTCGAGCGGCAAGCCCTTGGCGGCGGCGAGGTGGAAGAGCGGGGAGCGATGGCGATACTCGGCTTCGGTCGCCGGGCCCGGGGCGCCGCCGCAGGACTGTTCGAGCATCTTGGCGTAGTTGTTCTTGCGGGTCTTGCTCTCGGCGTGCCAGGCGGCGAGGTCGGAGATCGGCACCCACGCGCTGACCGCGGCCCAGAGGTCGGGCGCGCGGGCGGCCATGACGAGGGACATGTGGCCGCCGCCGGAGCCGCCGACGAGGTAGATGCGGTTCTCGTCGATGCGGGCGTCGCGGCGGGCGTAGGCGACGGCGTCGAGGATGTCCTGCGCGGCGAGGTCGGAGGCGCAGGCTTCCGGACGGTTGTTGGGGCCGCGGAAATCAGGCGCGACCAGCACCCAGCCGAGCTTCTTGGCCCGGTCGATCCAGGGCGGGCCCTGTTCGCAGCCGCCGCTCCAGGAATGGAGGAAGACGATGAGCGGGACCGCCCGTCCGTCGACCAGGCGGGCGGCGGAGTCCGGGCGCCAGTAGATGACTTTCTGGAGCGTGCCATCCTTGGAGCTCGGGATGTCGATCGCCAGCTTCAGCGCCTTGGCCCTGACTTCGTCGGCGGAAGGGCGCTTGGCCGCGACCTTGGGGTCGGCGGCGAAGGCCACGGCGCTGAGGAGCAGGGCGAGGAGCCTCACTTCAGTTCGGGGCGGAGGTACGCCTTGATGTAGTCGTTCGGGTTGGCGTGCACGACGTTCGGGGCGCCCGGGTAGACTAGTTCGCAAGGCACCTTGATCTCATCGCAGTGTTCCTTGAGCTTCACGCCGAAGTTGGCGGTGTGGGTCGGGTCCTTCTCGTCCTTGCCGAGGTTGGGCGGGGTGCCGAAGAAGAGGCCGACGGGCGGATCGTCGCGGGTGACGAGCTCATACGGCGAGTACTCCTTGATCCACGGCATGATCTTCTCGCGGGCGGCGTAGAAGGCGTCGAAGGAGGATTCCTTCTTCTTGGCGTCGCCGACGATGCCGAAGGCGTGCGATCCGTAGCGGCTGTTGGGCGTCCACTCGCGCATCTGCTTCGGGTCGAGGGAGGTCTGCGGGACCTGCACGGCGGCGCAGGTCAGCCGCGTGGATTCGCGGGCGACGGGGTCCGTGCTCTTCGGGTCGGCGAGGTCGTCGTGGAAGGCGAGCCAGAGGCTCGTGCAGGCGCCCGCGGAGCCGCCGGCGGCGCCGACCTTGGTCTTGTCGAGGTTCCACTCCTTGGCCTTGCTGCGGCAGAACTGCAGGGCGCGGGCGCAGTCGAGCATCGGGCCCTTCACCGGCGGGACGACCTTGTCCTCGGTGGCGTCCTTGATGGTGCGGTATTCGACCGACACGACGGAGATGCCGGCGGCGAGGGCTTCCTTGAGCATGCCGTTGACCGAGGAGCGGTCGCCGTTGGTCCAGCCGCCGCCGTGGATATAGAAAAGCAGGGGCGTGGGCTTGTCGGACTTCGCGCGCCAGAAATACATCACCTGCATGCGGTGCGGGCCGTAGGCGACGTTCTCGTCGGGCTTGATCACCAGCGGCGACTTCAGGTGCTCCGGGTTGCCGTCGTTCTGGAAGCGCGCCGGGGCCTTCGGGGTCTCGGCCTTGGGCTTGGCCGGGGTGTCGGCGGCAAGGAGGGAGGCGGCGCCCAGGGACAGGGCGACGACGGAAGCGAGCAGGGGGTTCATGCTGCCTTTCAGACAGCCGAAACCCCCTGCGGTTGCGAGGAAAACTTACTTCGTCGCGGCGGCCGGCGGGATCTTGCAGGACTGCCAGGCGAGGAACTTCCACTCGCCCTGCTCGAGTCGCCAGACGGCGAGATAGCCGATGGTGCTTTCGGCGGCGCTGGTGCCCACGACGGCTTTCACGTCGAAGCGACCCGTCATCAGGGCGATGCCCGGCGCGGGGAAGGTGAACTTACGCTCCTGGTAGGCGTATTTGGAATACTTGGCCGAGCCGCCGAGCAAGGAGCTGATCAGCGAATCCTTCGAATCCACCAGCCCGTTGGAATGGGCGTAGCGCAGCTCCGGCGAAAGCACGGCGGCGAGCTTCTCGCGGGTCGGCGCCAGCATCGCGGCCACGCGGGCGTCGTCGGCCGCGGTCAGGCGGGCGAGCTCAGGGTTTTCGGCGGCCGCGCAGGTGACGACGGCGAGCAGGGCGAGGAGGAGGGAGCGCATGGAAAGAGTGGAGGGGAGGTGGCGGATGACAGATGACAGATGGCAGATGGCGGATGACAGATGGCAGAAGGCGGAGAAGTGGGGCAGGTGACCGAAGGAAGTGTGGGATGATAAGGTAGCAGTCTTTTTAATCCGTCATCTGTCATCGGCCCTCAGTCATCGTCACTGCCTTATGGCAGTGACGATGCTGCGGTCGCAGGCGGTATCCTGATGGCGGATATCGGTGAAGCCGGCTTCGGTGAGCAGCGAGCGCATCTCGCCGGTGCCGTAGCAGCGGCCTTCGGTGACGCTCATCAGGAGCGCCGAATAGGCGGCGACCGGGGCGGGGCCGGTCTTGTCGTCATTCAGGTGCGCGTCGTGGACGATCAGCAGGCCGCCCTTCGGCAAAGCCTTGGCCGAGGCGGCGAGCAGGAAGCGGACCTTGTCCGTGTCCCAGTCGTGGAGGACGTTGGAGAACAGGTGGACGTCGTAGCCGGAGGGCAGGGCGTCCTTGAACATGTCGCCCGCGGTGACGTCGACGCGGTCCTGGAAGCCGCGCTTGGCGATCATCTTGCGCGTGATGCCGTCGACCGGGGCGCGTTCGAAGACGGTGGCGGCCAGCTTGGGGTGGTTGGCGACGAGGGCGCAGGCGTAGATGCCCGAGCCGCCGGCGATATCGAGGAGACGCGTGCGGGCGCCGATGGGCGCCGCCTTGGCCATCGCCGGCCCCAGCACGAAGCCGCGCGAATCCATGGCGGCGGTGAAGCTCGTGGCGAACTCGTCGGTGAGCATGGCTTCGCTCCAGGGCTTCTCGTCCTTGTAGCTCCCCCAGTTGGCGGGCTTGTCGGTGCGCAGGATGACGATGAAGTCCTTCACCACGGGGCGGTCCTTCAGCGAGGCGTAATAGGGCCCAAGGAAGGTCGCGGAGGTGCTCACGAGGTGCTCCAGTCCGAGCTGGGTGACCGAGTAGACGCCGTCCTTGAGGGCAAGGAAGCCGTTGGCGGCGAAGAGCGTCAGCATGACGTCGGTCGGGCGGCGGTGCGTGCCGAGGTCGCGGCAGACCCTCGCCAGGTCGGACGGCTTGGCGGCGAGCTTCGTGAACAGGTCGAACTCCGTGATGGCCGCGGCGATCAGGTCGACGGCGTAGAGCCCATCCCGGTAGCGGTAGATGCCCAGCGGGTCGGTGGCGGGGGCGCGGGTGAGGTCGAGCGGGGCGGACATGTTACTGGAGGGACTTGATGTAAAGGACGATGGACTCGACCTGGGCGTCGGTGAGCACGCCGGCGAAGCTCGGCATGGCGAACTCGGATTTCAGGTAAGACGCGTGCTTCTTGGCGTTGGGTTCGAGGATCGATTCGCGGATGTAAGCTTCGTCCGCGACCAGCGAGCCCTTCTTACCCTTGTCGGTGACGTAGTCGCGCTTCGAGCCGAAGAGGCCCTTCCAGGCCGGGCCGACGTTGGTCATCGCGGTCTCGCCGGCGAGGTGGCAGGCGGCGCAGCCGAACATCGTGGCGAGGCGCTTGCCTTCCTCGGCGGAGACCGTCTCGGCCTTCTTCGCCTTGGCGACGCGCGGCGTCAGGTCGACCTCGAGCGGGCCGAAGCCTTCGGCGACGGGGTCGAACTTCGTGAACTCGTAGGGGGTGGTGTAGGCGTTCTGGTGCAGTTCGGCGCCGGCGGCGGTGGCGATCGTCCAGCCGATGCGCAGCTGTTCGACGGACTTCAGGCCAGGGAGGCCGATGAACACGCACTTACCGTCCTGGCTGAGATACGCGCTGCTGGCCGTGAGCCAGTCGTTGCCCGTCTTGCCGTCGGCCTTGTATTGGGCGGAGCCGTAAGTGTAGGCGCGTTTATAATGCCAGGTGGCGAAGGAGTAGTTGTCCGGGTCGGTCGCCTGGGCGCGGTCGAGGGCGACGTCGAAGCGGAGCAGGATGCCGCGGTCGGTCGGCACGATCTCGCGCGGCGTGAGCGAAGGCGCGCCGGTGTAGCGGACGCGCTCGAGGCCGGTGAGGGTCTTCAGGATGTTGCCCCAGCCGGCGACCTGGAAGCCGGCGACATAAAGCTGGCCGTCGACGGGGTTGACGGACCCGTTGAGGGGCGGCGTGGCGAAGTCGCTGACGACGCTGACGACGCTGGCCTGCGGGCGGGAGCCGCGGAGGTTCCAGAGGACGCGGAGGAGGTCGGGCTTGTTGAAGCAGATCTGGACCATCTCATCGTTGAGCGGGCCCATCTTGGCGTCGGTCAGCCAGACCTGGGACAAGGCCGAGGCGTTCGCCGCGTGCGGGATCCAGGTAAGGGGGTCGGCGATGGGGGCGGGGTATTTCTCCTTGGGCAGCTTGTCGCTCAGGAAGCCGTAGAACTGGGCGTCCTTGATGATATGGATCGGCGTGCTCGGCACGTAGTTGCCCTGCTGGTCGCTGGAGACGACGAGGCCGGTGCGCGGGTGCACGGAGAGGTTGGGCTGACGGAGGCCGTAGCCGAGCACGGTGGCGGTGCGGCCGTCGGCGGAGATGCGCAGGACGCTGCCGTTGTGCTTGCCGATGGTGGTCGCTTCCTGGCCGCCCTTGGCGATGACGAATTCGCCTTTCGGCGCGAGGCGCAGGGTGCTGGGGAATTCGCGCATGTCCGCCGTCTGGGCGAAGGCGTTCGAGAAGAGCTCGTGGACGTCGGCTTCGCCGTCGCCGTCGGTATCGCGGAGACGCCAGATGCCGTTGCGGTCGAAGACGTAGATCTCGTCGTCGCGGAGGGCGCAGGTCATCGGCTCATGCAGGCCGGAGGCGAAGCGTCGCCAGCTGACTTCGGCGCCGGCGGAGCCGAGGCCGCGGGCGAGCCAGACGTCGCCGTCGATCGTCACCAGTACGCCCGTGCCATCCTTGCGGAACTGGATGTCGCTGGCGCGGACGGCGCGTTTCCACGGATTGGCGACCGGCAGGCCGACATGGTCGACGACGTAGGCGTCGGCGGATTTGCTGAGCGTGATCTTCGTGGGGACCGCGGCCTTCCAGCGGGCCTGGGTCGGGCCGGACGGGATGGCGACCGCCGGGACGGACGGGGCGGCGTGCTCGTCGCAGAGCGTCACGCAGAGCGCCGCGGGCGCCTTGTTGGCAGGAACCTTCACCGCGAAGAAATCGTCGTCATGCGCCAGTTCGGCCGGGCCGCTGACCGTCACGCCGGCTTCGATCTCCTGCGACGGGCCTTGGCGGCGGGTGCCGACGACCAGAAGGAGGTCCTTGGCGTGGGCGGAGACCGAGAGGTGGCGTTCGATCACGATCTGGCCATCGTGCTCGGAGGTCTTCCAAAGTTCGCGGATGACCGCGTCGTCGACGCGGTAGGTGAGCACGACGTCCGGGCCGACGAGTTCGACCGACTGGAACTGGCCGAGCGCGGCCGGGAGCGGGCCGCGGCCGACTTCGTTCGCGGAGGGCGCCGGGGAGCGCGGGTCGTTGCGGTCGACCGTGGCGCCGAGCTGCCAGCCGGGGATGATCGCATGCCCGAGCCACAGCTTGCCTTCGGGCTGCGGGGCGGGGAACTGGCCGCCGAGCGTCTTGCGGCTCGGGTCGTGGTAGGAACCTGGGGCGAGGGCCTTGTCGCTGACGCCTTTGCCCCGCCAGACGGCGGCGACGCGGAGCAGGTCGGTGTCGAAGCAGGCCCAGGTGTCGTGAGGCAGCTTGATGATCAGGCCGCGCGGGGTGAGGTTGTTCTTGCCGAGGCCTTCGCGCCGGGCGTCGAGGATGGAGGAGAAGAACGGGAAGTCGGCCTCGACCCAGGTGCCCCAAGGCTGCGGCTCATACTTGATGGTGACCTTCTTCTTAGGTTCGGCGCCGACGGCCGTGAGCACGGACAGCAGCAGGAGGACGAGGAGACGGGGCGCCTTCATGGGTAGGTAGAGGCGTAGGGTCCGCCCGCGAAAAGGCAATAAGACCCAACCATCCCGTCCCCGAAAATTCAGAGCCCCTGCAGCCAGCGGAGGAAACTGCCGTGCTCCGAGACCAGGATGCGGAGCAGGTCGCTGCGTTCGTCCGTCCAGGGGAGGACGCGGGCCGAGAATTCGACCGGCGCGCTGGTCGCGTCGCGCAGCAGGGGCTGCTGGAGCAGTTCGGCGTTACGCGTCATGATGATCCAGTCGGAGCCATAGAAGCCGTCGTCGTCCAGGACGGATTCCGTGTCGTCGATCGTCACGGCCGGAAAGGAGATCTTCTCGGCGATGCGGTAGACGACGGGGTGCAGGTCGAGGTAGCGGTTGGAGACGTGGACGACGATGGCGCCGCCCGGCTTGAGGTGTCGCTGGTAATGGGCGAAGGCCTCGAGCGTGAGCAGGTGCACCGGGATGGCGTCGCTGCTGAAGGCGTCGAGGATGATGATGTCATACTGCTGGTCGGCTTCGCCTTCCATGCGCAGGCGGGCGTCGCCCATGACCAGTTCCGTCTTCGCCTTGGAATCCTTCAGGTAGGTGAACGTGCCCGTGGCGAGGCGCGCGACGTCGTCGTTGATCTCGTAGAAGCGGAACGTATCGCCCTTCCGGCCCCAGGCGGCGAGGGTGCCGGAGCCCAGGCCGACCGCGCCGACCTTGCGGCCGCCGGTAGGCTTGTAGGTGCGGAAGAGCCGGCCGATGCCGCTCGTCGAGGTGTAGTAGCTCGTCGGGTCGGTGCGGCGCTCGGCGCCCTGATATTGCAGGCCGTGGATGGTCGCCCCGTGCTGCAGCGTGAGGTGATGCCGGGCGGGGTCGCCTTTCTCGGCCTCGGTGACCTTCAGCACGCCGTAGAAGCCGCGGGTCACGCTGACCGCGCCGTGGAGCGATGTCGTGGCGACGTCGGCCAGGCCGTAGCCGAGGGCGGCGAGGGCGACGAAGGGCAGGGCCCAGACCAAGCGGGCTTTGCCTTGGCGGAAGGGCAGCGTCGGGTCGCGGCGCAGGACGAGGATCAGCAGGGCGGCCGTGAGGAAGAGGGCGAGGTGCAGCTCGAAATAATCCGGGAAGACGAACGGCGCGACCAGCGCGACGAAGAGGCCGCCGGCGGCGCCGCCGGCGGAGATCGAGAGGTAGTAGCCCGTCAGGCGGCTGGCGCCCGGTCGCAGGCGGAAGACCTCGCCGTGGCAGACCATGCAGGCCACGAACATCGTGCCGAGGTAGAGCGAGGCGAGCGGCGTGATGTTCGGGTGCGACTCGGCGGTGTAGAGGTTGTAGACGACGCCGCCGAGGAGCGCGACGAGGAGCGGGAGCCAGAAGCCGCGGTGATACCAGCGCGGGCTGTCGAAGCTGATGATGAACGACAGCAGGTAGAGGCTGAGCGGGAGCACCCATAGGAACGGCACCACGGCGATGTCCTGGCAGAGCTTGTTCGTGATCGCGAGCAGGAGCATCACGCCGCAGGCGGGCAGCGCGAACCAGAGCAGCTTGCGGGTCAGCGTCGGGGCTTCGGCGCCATCGTCGGTCACGACCGCGGCGCGGTCCGCGTCCGCGCTATGCCAGACCTTGTAGCCGCACCAACCGGCGAGCAACGCGTACAGGGCGAGGCCGACCGACCACCAGTTGGCCTGGGCTTGGCGGGCGAGCTGGGGTTCGAGCACGAACGGGTAGACGAGCAGGGCGAGGAGCGAGCCGACGTTCGAAAGGGCGTAGAGACGGTAAGGTGAGACGCCGGGGTTCGCCTTGCTGAACCACGCCTGCAGGAGCGGGCCGGTGGCCGAGAGGACGAGGTAGGGCAGGCCCAGGCAGGCGAGCAGGAGCAGCAGGATGTGTCCGGCGGCGTGCGAGCCGTCGGCCGGCTTCCACTGGTCGCCCGGGGTGATCGGCAGCAGCGCGACCGCGAGCGCGAGGAGGCAGAGGTGCGTGATGACCTGGCGGCGCGGGGTGAGGCGGCTGATGCTGAAGTGCGCGTACGCATAGCCCCCGAGCAGGAGCACCTGGAAGAAGAGCATGCAGGTCGTCCAGACGGCGGGACCGCCGCCGAACCACGGCAGGATGAAGCGCGCGATCAGCGGCTGGACGAGGAAGAGCAGGCAAGCTCCCCAGAAGATGGTCAGGCTGAAGGCGAACATGGCGGGGTATGTGTAAGGAACCCCGCCGAGGGGCGAAGGTTGGGGCAAAGGAGGCCTAGGTCATGGGCCTTCCGCTGGCAACCCCGTTCAGGCCCGCGGCCGGATCCTCAGCACCAGCGACTCGTAGCCCAGCTTCCGTTCGTAGGAGGCTTCCTGCTCCACGCGTTCCTCGGCCGAGACGAGCTCCAGCGACCCGACCCGCGTGACGCATTTCTGGAGCAGCGTGCGCAGGAGCAGGCGGGCGTGAGGCGCCCCGAGGCAGAGGTGTTCGCCGAAACCGAAGGACAGGTGCGGGTTCGGCTTACGGTCGAGTTTGCAGACGTCGGCTTCGGGGAAGACGGTCTCGTCACGGTTGGCCGAAGCCCAGCCCAGCGAGACGCGGCCGCCGGCCGGCACGGCTTCGCCGTGGACGGAGGTGGCCACGGGGCAGACGCGGCCGATGTGCGTCAACGGCATGAAGTAGCGGAAGAATTCCTCGCTCGCGAGGGTGATGCGCTTCGGGTCCGCGCGGAGGTACTCGAGCGCTTCCGGGTTGGCCGCGAGGTGGCCGAGGGCGCACGCGACCGTGTGGATGATCGTGTCTCGTCCGCCGGCGAAGGCCAGGTTGGCGAAGCCCATCATCTCCTCGCGCGTCAGCGGGCGGCCGCGGAAGCTCGCCTGCGTGAGGGCGCTGAAGAAGTCAGCGCCGGGGGCCCGGCTCGCGGCGTCGAACTTCGCCTCCAGGTATCGCTCGAGCTCGACGCCTTTCTTGAGGCCGCCACGGACGCGGAAGACATGGATGCCCCAGCCGATCCAGAGGTCGGCCTCGCTCTCGTCGGTATTGAGGAGGTAGGTCAGCGCGCCGGCCTGCAAGGGCAGGGCGAAGCCGTGCACGACCTCGATGGTGTCGCGGGCCATCGCGTCGTCCAGGAGGCCGTCGATGAGCGCTTCGACCTGGGCGATCATCGCTGGCTCCTTCGGTCGGTCGAAGAACGGGGCGACGATCGCGCGATACTCGGTATGCTCGGGCGGGTTGGTCTCGATGGGGAGCTGACGCATCGAGCGGGCGGCCTCCTCGGAGGGGATCGGCACGCGGAAGGGCGCGTCGGAGCTGTAGGTCGTCCAGTCCTTCGCGGCCTGCCGCACGTCGGCATGCCGGAGGATCATCGGGATCTGTTCCCCTTGGAACTCGTGGCGCGCGACCGGACCGGCGGCGCGCTGTTCCTTGAAGGGGTCGGACGGCTTATGGCCGAAAGGGCAGCGTCCGCCGAACATAGGCTTACTTGGCGGCTTCTTCCTTGGCGCCCTTGGCCGCTTTCTTGGTCGGAGGGCGGAGCTCGTCGGCGGTCCAGGAGTTCGGGTGGTCGGCGTATTGCTTGCGGACGCCTGCGACGAATTTGGCGTCGACGGGCGAACCGTTGTGTTCCCATTCGCGACGGACGTAGGTCAGCACGCCGGCGATCTCTTCGTCGCTGAGCATGCCCATCGGGGGCATCGAGAGGTCCCAGGTGCGGTTGCCGACCTTCACCGGGCCGCCGAGGCCGTTGAGGACGATGCGCGCGGTGACGTCCGGTTTGCCGAGGACCCAGTCGCTGTCGACGAGCGGAGGCGCGAGGCCGTCGAGGCCGTAGCCATGCGGCTGGTGGCAGGCCGCGCACAGGTTGGTGAAGGTGACCTTGCCCTTTTCGAACAGCGCCTGCTGCGCTTTGTTGAGGGCGACGACCTTGGGCGGAGCCGGGGCGCCGGGCTTGCCGAGCCACGCGAGGCGGGCGGCGACGTTCTCGAGGTTCTTGAGGGCGCCAGTTTCGGTGACCGCCTTCTTGAGGATGGCCAGGGACTTCGGTTCGGCGCCGAGCCAGATGGTCTTGAGCGGAACCGGCTTCTTCGTCTTCGGGTCGCGGGTGGATTGGTCGAGGCCGCGGATGATCGCGGAGCGCAGGTTGGTGCGGTCGCCGAGGCCGGTCGCGACTTCCAGCATGCCTTCGAAGGGGCCCGCCTTGCCGGCCTGCGAAATCAGGGCGGCGAACGCTTCGAGCACGGGGCCGGTCTGCTTGAGGTTGGCGGCGGAGCCCAGCGCGGAGACCGCCTTGGCGAGGGCGACTTCGCGGCCGCGGGCGCCGGTGAGGGCGCCTTCGCGCACCAGCGCGTTATCGCCGTGGGCGGCGAGGAGCTGGGCGAGCGCCTTGTCGGCGTCAGGAAGGTTGGCGGCGGAGAGGCGGATCGCCAGATGGGAGAGCACGAGGATCTCGGACTCGTCCTTGAGCGCGCAGAGGTCGGCGATCATCTCGGCCGGGGCGATGCGGACCGCGGCGGCGCGGACCTGGAAGTCGGCATCCTTCAGCGCGAGACGGACATCTTCCGCGCGGGCGGCGGCCAGGCCGTCCAGCGACCAGAGCGCGTGCAGGCGGGCCGTGGCCGGAGCCTTCGCGTCGGCGAGGAGCGTGCGGAGCGGCGCGACGGCGGAGAGGTCGGCGGCTTCGACCAGCAGGCGTTGGGCGGTGTCGCGGACCCAGCCGTTGGCGTGGGTCAGCAGCTGCACGCGGGCGGCGACGTCGGTCGGGATCTTGTGCGCCCGCGGCGCAGGCCGGTCGTCGCGCACGATGCGCCAGAGGCGGCCGCAGTTCACGGGCAGCTCCAGTTTACGGGCCTTGATGTTGGCGGCGAGGTAGTGGGTGAGGAACGCGGGGTGCTGGAGCATGCCGCGATACAGGTCGACGACGTAGAGCGCGCCATCGGGGCCCGTGGCGGTCATCACCGGGCGGAAGCGTTCGTCGGTCGAGGTCAGGAACTCCGTGCCCTCATAGGCGTTGGTGCCCGTAAGCAAACCGTCCTGCTCGGTGATGAGCACGCGCTTCACGAGGTTGGAGGACGGTTCCGGGATGAAGGCGTTGCCGCGGAATTCGGCGGGGAAGGCGTCGCCGCGGTAGATCGAAGCGCCGCAGGTGGAGGTGGCGGCCGAGAGGGTGCCGTCGGCGCGCAGGGTCTTGGCGTCGTAGCCGCGGTTCACGCCCGGGGTCGGGTGGGAGGGGTAGACCGCCTGATCCTTGATGACCCGGTTGTTGACCGCGCTGGCCTCGCGCAGGAGCGGGTTGCGGGAGAAGGCGGCGGCCGGGAGGAGGTCGGTGCGGAGCAGGTCGGAGTTGTAGTTGTAGAATAGGCGGCCGGCATCGTCCTGGCTGAGGCCCCATTGGCCGCGGCCGAGGCCCGGGCCCTTCTGCCACGCGCCGTTGGTGAGCTTGAAGCTCGTGGCGTAGCCGGCGGCGTAGACGCGGTTGTCCATCGCCCAGGTCGGCGTGTTGGCCATGTGCTCGGGCTGTCCGCCGAACGTACCGAAGTCGGCGGTCACGAGCGTCTTCGTGTCGGCGAGGCCGGAGCCCTTGGTGTCCTTGCAGAAGAAAAGGTTCGGCGGTTCGGCGACGAGGGCGCCGCCGTTGACGGCCATGACGCCGCGGGGCATCACGAGCTGGTCGACGAACGGGGAGGCCGCGTCCATGCGTCCGTCGCCGTCCTTGTCGGTGAGCAGAGAGATCCGGCCGAGGGGTTCGTTCTCCGTGGTGCCTTCCATGTCGCGCATGTAGCCGCGCATCTCGACGACGAAGATCCGACCTTGCTCGTCGAAGCTGATGGCGACCGGCGACTCGATCATCGGTTCGCTGGCGACGAGCTCGATGCGGAAGCCGGGAGGGAGCTTGAAGGTCTTCAGTTCCTCCTCGGGGGAGAGGGGCGCCGGGGCGGGCAGGTTGAACTTGAGGGTGACGTCCGTCGGTCCGGCGTTGCCCTTGTTGAGGGCGAAGGCGGACGTCGCTCCGGCGAGCAGAGCCAGGACGGCAAGCGGGGTCTTCATGCTCCTTTTAAGACAGGGCATTCCGTCGGGGGTTGCAAGGCGAACCCCCTGATTTCAGGCACCTTCAGGCCGGGACGATCACTTCTTGGCGCCGGGTACGGGCCAGTCGTCGGTGCGGAAACTCGTGGCCGGCAGGCCGGCACCGTTGATCAGGTTGCCGTCCGGGTTTTCGGCCCAGGCGTAACGGACGGCCACCGGGGCGGCGACATCCGGGCTGCTGACGATCACGTCCGAACCTTCGATCCGACCGGTCGCGGCTTTCCAGATCTTGTCGGCGCCGGCGATGCGGAGGCCGCGGAGCGCGCCGCCGTCGCGGGTCTTGAGCCCGTCGGCATGCTTGAGCGAGACGCGGATCGCGGCGCCGTCGACCTTGTGGCCGGCGGGCAGGGGGCCGCTGGTCGCCGCCACCTTGCGGCCGTAGACGGTCTCGAGGGCCCAGAAGGAGAGGCGCTTGCCGACGTCCTGCTTGTTCTTCGGGTGGATGTCCTTGGGGTCGCCGATGTCGATCGTGATGGCCATGCCGGTCTTCGGGAGGGCGAGCACCTTCATCATCGATTCGCGGATGCGCGGCCAGCTCTCGGAGTCGGAGTCGCGATAGTTGGGCAGCTGCACCCAGGCGAACGGCACTTCTTCCTGCCACTGCGCGCGCCAGCTGGTCACGAGCTGGCTGAGCTGCTTCTCGTAGATGCCCGGGTTGCCGGCGTTGCCTTCGCCCTGATACCAGAGCATGCCGCGGAGCGTGTAGGGGACGAGGTTGACGACCTTGCCGTTGTACAGGCCGGCCGGGCCGCCCTTGAACTTGCGGATGGCGATCGGGTCGTAGGGCTTGCGGGGCAGTTCGGTCTTGGCGGCCTTGGCCTTCTCGACGGCGACCTTCCAGGCGGCGAGCTGCTTCTCATAAGCCGCGGCGGCCTTGGTGGCGTCGAACTCTCGGTGGCTCTTGGTCTGGGCGTCGAAGATGGCCTTGGTCTCGGGGTCGGCGGACTGCGTCTCCGCGGAGACCCAGGATTCGATCGGCGTGCCGCCGACCGAGGTGTTCACCAGGCCGACGGGGACGCCGACTTCCTGGTGGATCTCACGGCCGAAGAAATAGAGCACCGCGGAGAAGCCGCCGACGTTCTCGGGCGTGCAGGCCTTCCAGGTTCCCTTGCCTTCGGCTTCGGGCTTCTCGGCGTGCGTGGAGGCTTCCTGGTAGTGGCGGATCAGCGGGAAGTTCGCGGCGGCCTTCTCGGCGTCGAAGTTATTCGAGGACTGGACGTTCATCGCCATGTTGGACTGGCCGGAGCCGAGCCAGACTTCGCCCACGAGCACGTCCTTCACTTCGACCTTGTGGCCGTCCTTGCCCGTGACGACGAGCATGCGGGGTTCGGCGGAGGCCTTGAGGGCGTCGAGGCGGAGGAGCCACTTGCCGTCGGGACCGGCGGTGACCGACTTCGACTTGCCCGCGAAGGCGACCGTCACGGACTCGCCCGCGTCGGCCCAGCCCCAGATGGCCACGGGCTTCTCGCGCTGCAGCACCATGTGGTCGGAGAGCGGCGAGCCGAGGCGGAAGGCGGCCGCGAAGAGCGAGGAGCAACCGGCCAGGACGGCCAGCAGGATGGGCAGGAAGCGAGGGGTGCGCATACCCTCCAAACAGCGGAAAGCCGTCCGGGTTGCGAGCAAAAGATGTCCCGCCGGCCTACGCCAACAACTGCTTCACGACGTGGCACGGCTCCACGCCGGTCAGGCGGAAGTCGAGGCCCGCGTTGCGGAAGGTCAGGCGCTCGTGGTCGATGCCGAGGCAGTGGAGGATCGTCGCCTGGAGGTCCGGCACGCGCGCCTCGTCCTTGACGATGTTGAAGCCCATGTCGTCGGTCTGCCCGATGGTCTGGCCGCCCTTGATGCCGCCGCCGGCCATCCACATCGAGAACGCCTGCGGGTGGTGGTCGCGGCCCTGGCTGCGGCCGAGCGAGACGCTGGCCTCCACCATCGGGGTGCGGCCGAATTCGCCGCCCCAGACGACGAGCGTGCTGTCGAGCAGGCCGCGGCGCTTGAGGTCCTTGATGAGCGCGGCCGAGGCCTTGTCGGTCTTGGCGCAGTTGTTCTTCACGTTGCCGGCGACGTCGCTGTGCGCATCCCAGCCTTCGTTGTAGATGTTGATGAAGCGGACGCCGCGTTCGACCATGCGCCGGGCGAGCAGGCAGGCGCGGGCGAACGACGGCACCTTCGGGTCGCACCCGTAGAGCTCGAGCGTCTCCTTGCTCTCGGAAGAGAGGTCCATCAGGTCGGGCGCCGACGTCTGCAGGCGGTAGGCCATCTCGTAGTTGGCGATGCGCGTGGCGATCTCGCTGTCGCCGTCGAGGCGGAGGCGGCGGTCGTTCATCGCGTTGATGAGGTCGATGGTGTCCTTCTGCGTGCCCGGATCGATGCCGGCGGGGGTGCTGGTGTTGAGGATGGCGTCGCCGGCGTTGCGGAAGCGCGTGCCGGTGTAGCTGCTGGGCAGGAAGCCGCTGCTCCAGCAGGCGGCGCCGCCGCTGATGCCGGAGCCCGTGCTCATCACGACGAAGGCGGGGAGGTCCTTGGCTTCGGACCCGAGGCCGTAGGTGATCCAGGAGCCCATGCTCGGGCGGCCGGGCTGGGAGAAGCCCGTGTTCATGAAGATCTGCGCGGGGGCGTGGTTGAACTGCGTCGTACGGCAGGATTTCACGACGGCGATGTCGTCCACGACCGTCGACAGGTGCGGGAGCATCTCGGAGAGCTCGGTGCCGGACTGGCCATGGCGGGCGAACTTATAGCGCGGGCCGAGCACGGCGGCGTCGGGACGGATGAACGCATACCGCTGACCGTTGATGATCGAGGGCGGGAGCGGCTTGCCTTCGAGCTTCGAGAGCTCGGGCTTATTGTCGAAGAGCTCGAGCTGCGACGGGGCGCCCGCCATGAAGAGGTGGATGACCGCCTTGGCTTTCGGGGCGTGATGGGGCAGGCCGGAACGCATGCCGGAGCCGGCGGCCGCGAGCTGGCCGAGCGCGCCGTCCGCGATGAGCGAGGCGAGGGCGATCTTGCCGACGCCGACGCCGCAATCCTGGAAGAAGTGGCGACGGGTGATGTTGGGGCGGGGCATGGAAAGGGGAGATGAAGATGAGGGATGACAGATGACAGATGGCAGATGGCGGAGAACTATGCGGGAGTTTTTGGTCTGGTGGTTATCGGTCTGTCATCCGTGATCGGTCATCCGTCATCTATGCCTTAAGGGTGCACGATGCTCTCGTCGAGGTTGAGGGCCGCGCGGGCGACGGCGGTCCAGATGTCCTTGTCGGCGACCTTGCGGGCGCGTTGGGCGGCGACGAAAGCCTTCATGGTGGCGAGTTCGTCCGCGGCCGGCGGGCGGGTGACGCATCGGCGCAGGACATAGGTGATGCGGGTGTCGTCGTCAGCCCCGGCGCCCATGGCCTTCGCGCCGAGGGCACGGGCGGCTTCCATGAACATCTCGTCGTTGAGCAAGGTCAGCGCCTGGAGCGGGCTGTTGGAGACGTCGCGGCGGGCGATGCAGGCTTCGCCGGTCGGAGCGTCGAAGGTCGTGGCCATCGCGAAAGGCGCGGTGCGCTTGATGAAGGTGTAGAGCGAGCGGCGGTAGCGGTCTTCGCCTTCGCTGGGCTTCCATTCGATGCGACCGTAGGTGCCTTCGCTGGTCACGCTGGCCGGCTGGGGCGGGTAGACGCCCGGACCGCCCATCTTGGCGGAGAGCAGCCCGGCGGCGCCGAGCGCGCCGTCCCGGATGATCTCGGCGTCGAGGCGGAAGCGGCTGCCACGGGCGAGCAGGAGGTTCTCGGGGTCCTTCTCGGCCAACGCAGGCGTGACGACGGAGGACTGCTTATAGGTGCCGCTGGTGACGATGAGGCGATGCAGCTGCTTCATCGACCAGCCTGACTTCATGAATTCGACGGCGAGCCAGTCCATGAGTTCCGGGTGGCTGGGCGGCAGGCTCTGGTAGCCGAAGTCTTCGAGCGAGCGCACGAAGCCGCGGCCGAAGAAGGCCTGCCACTGACGGTTGACGGCGACGCGGGCGGTGAGCGGGTTCTCGGGCGCGAAGAGCCAGCGGGCGAACGTGAGGCGGTTCGCCGGCGCGTCCTTGGGGAGGGCGGGGAGGAAAGCCGGCACGGCGGGCGGAACCTGTTCCTTGGGGCTCAGGTATTCGCCGCGGTGGTAGCGATAGGTCGGGCGCGGGTGGGCGGCCGGGCGCTCGCGCATCACGAGCGTCGGCTGGCCGCGCGGAACCTGCTTACGCAGATTGGCGAGGGCCTTGGCGTGGACGGCGAGTTCGGGGGCGGTCTCGAGGAAACGTTGACGGAGCTTCGCGGGGTCGTGCGGAGCGGCGCCGGCGAGCATCGCCTCGATCTCGGCCGGATGGCCGGTGGCGGTGGCGTGGGGCTCGGTCGTGACCGAGAGGCGGAAGTGCCCGACGGGGCAGGCGTAATGCTTCTCGAACAGCATCTTGAGCGCCCAGCCTGCGGAGAGGTCGGTCGGCTTTTCGAACCGGAAGACGGCGGCGTGGTGCTGGCCGAGTCCGCCGAGGACCTGCCAGCCGCTCGACATCTCGCCGTCGAGCGCGGCGGCGGCGTGGTTCTTCTTGCGGTTCGCGGCGGACTTTGCGGCGGCCTTGGCCTTCTTCGGCGCGACCTTCGCCGGTGTCTTCGCGGCGGCCGCGGCGTCGTTGATGCGGTCTTCCTCCTCGTCGTTGGTCGCGGTCGCGTCATCGAACGTCAGGCGACGGTCGCCTTGCCAGGCTTGGAACTCGCTGAGGAAGAAACCGCCGAGCGGGCCTTCGTAATTCGTGAGGCCGGGGCCGTCGTTGGGCAGGAGCGGGTGGGGGGCGACCTCGAGGCGGATGGCGACGGCGCCCTTGATGGCGCGATCGAAGGTCAGGTCATAGACGTCGCTCTTCGTGATGTCGCCGCCGCCGAGGATGAAGCCGTCGGGTTGCACGTCGAGGGTGGGCAGGGTGGACTTCAGCTTGCCCGGGATGACGGTGGTCCACTTGGCGGCGCGCTGGCTTTCGGCGTTCAGCCAGGCTCCGAAGCGTTGCTCCACGGCCGCCGCGCCGCCGGGAAACTTGCTCTCCAAGGAGTCTTCGGCCGCGCGCACGCGCTTCGCGTGGTCGGCCTGCCTGGCTTCGAGGTCGAGGGGCGGGATGTTGTAGGTGGGCTCGTCGGCGTTGTTGAGCAGCGCCATCACCGAATAGTAGTCGGTGTGGAGCACCGGGTCGTATTTGTGCGTGTGGCACTGGGCGCAGTTGAGCGTGAGGCCCATCCACGTGGCGCCGGTGACGCCCACGCGGTCGACCATGGCATAGAAGCGATATTCGTTCGGATCGGCGCCGCCTTCCTCGTTGAGCATCGAGTTGCGGTGGAAGCCCGTGGCGACGAGGTCGTCGGGCGTGGCGCCGGGCAGGAGGTCGCCCGCGAGCTGCTTGATGCTGAACTGGTCGTAGGGCAGGTCGGCGTTGAGCGCTTTCACGACCCAGTCGCGGTAAGGCCAGATCGAGCGGGGGCGGTCCTTCTCGAAGCCGTTGGTGTCGGCGTAGCGCGCCAGGTCGAGCCAGCGGCGGGCCCAACGTTCGCCGTAGCGGGGCGAAGCCAGCAGGCGGTCGACGAGTTTCTCGTAGGCGTCGGGGGCTTGGTCGCGCACGAACGCGTCGGCTTCCTCGGGCGTGGGCGGGACGCCGGTGAGGTCCAGCGTCACGCGGCGCACGAGCACGTAACGATCGGCTTCGGGCGAAGGTCGGAGGCCTTCCTTCGCGAGGCGTGAGCGGACGAAGGCGTCGATCGGATGGCCGCCGCTCTGCGGCAAGGGCGCCTGCTGCGGCGGGATGAAAGCCCAGTGAGCCTGGTACTTGCCGCCTTCGGCGATCCAGGCGCGGAGCACGGCCTTCTCCTTGTCCGACATCGGCTTCTTCGACTCCGGCGGCGGCATGAGCTCGTCCTCGGCGTGCGCGAAGATGCGCCGGATCACTTCGCTCTTGTCGGGCTGGCCGGCGACGATGGCGATTTCGCCCGACTTGCCCTTGCCGTGGGCGGACTCGGGGAGGTCGAGGCGCAGCTTCGCCTTGCGCGAATGTTCGTCCATGCCGTGGCAGGCGAAGCAGTGCTGGGCCAGGATCGGGCGGACTTCCTGGTTGAAGTCGACGGCACCGGCCGGGGCGACGGCCAAGGCGAGCAGGCAAGCGAAGGGAAGGCGCGGCATGGGCTGGGCCGGAGGGGTTCCGGGCACAGGGGTAAGACAGGCCAACCCCCGAGGGGTTGCGAGCAATTAGCGAAAGCCCGCCGGGCGCGGGGCGGTTGACGGGCTTATTTGGTCACCGCGATCCACTGCACGGCGTCGACGATCACGTGGCCGTCGGTGCCGGCGTTGCCGATCTCGACCCAGCCCTCCTGGCCGGCGGCGAAGTCGAAGGTGCCGAGCACGTGGAAGGGCGCGTCGCCCTTGGGGGCGAGCTTCTGGTTCACGAGGATCTTGGTCTCGCCTCGGGCGTGGTGGATCGTCACCGGGACGTTCGTCGCGCGGTTGCCGTTCACGCTGTAGGAAACGGCGACGCGGTATCTGCCGGCGGCCGGCAGTTGCGGGGCGTAGCGGGCGGTCATCGCGCCTTTCTCGGCGTTGCCGTCGTGACGGTAGCTGTCGCCGACGAAGTTGCCCGAGACATGGCCGGTCTGCTCGAAGCCCTTGAGCGTGGCGTCGGTATCGTCGACGACGATGCCCGGGAGCTTGGTCTTATCCAGACCGTGGCCGCCCGCCGGGGCGGTCGCCACGAAGTCGAGCATCTGGCCGGAGGCGAGCAGGCGCTCCTTGAGGACGCCGTAGTCGACGGCCTGCACGGAGGTGCCGCGCTCGATGGCGAGGCCGGCGGCGGTGGCGGCGGACTGGCCGAGCACCATGAAGACCGGCTCCATGCGGATCGAGCCGTAGGCGATGTGGCTGGCGCTGAGGCAGACCGGCACGAGGAGATTGGTGCATTCGGAGGCCTTGGGGCGAAGGCTGCGGTAGCTGACGGGGTAGGGCTTGCTGCCGACCTGGACGTCGCCCTCGTTGCGCACGAAGCCTTCCTTGGTCACGAAGCGCTGGATGTGGTGGGAGTCCATGTTGTAGGCGCCCATGCCGACGGAGTCTTCGACGACTTCGACGCGGCGGCAGTTCTTCTCGGACATGACGTAGTCGGAGACCATGCGGCGGGCTTCGCGGACGTAGAGCTGGCGGGGCCAGTTGCCGTGGTCCGTGAACTCGTCCTTCGCGAGGCCGAGCTTCTGGAAGGCGAGGCGCATCTTCTCGGGGACGCGCGGGTGGTGGGCGTAGGTCCACATCAGGCCCTTCTGCCAGTCTTCGTGGGCCTGCCAGATCTTGGCGCGGGTGGCGTAGTCGGCCTCCGCGTAGTCCCAGTTCTGGCCGATGAAGTCGGTGCTGATGGCGAAGTTGTTGTTCGTGTCCGTCTTGCGGTTGGGCATCGGCGTGGGCGCCCACGAGAGGCGGTCTTCGCCGGCCTCGACGTTGCGGAGGGCGAGCTCATACCAGCGTTCGTCGTAGCGGGCGGGCTTCTCCCAGTCGCGGCGGTTCGCCGGCACGTCGGTCGTGCACATGCGGAAGTTGTAGGCCTGGACCTTGCGGTCGCCGGAGCCGTCCGGTCCGGGGATCTCCTTCTCGATGCCCGGCAGCAGGCCGCTGGCGGGGTCGCCCTTCTTCACGTAGGGGTCGACCTCGACCTTGAACTGGTGCGACTTCGCGTGGCCGACCTGTACGCCGTTGAGGGTCTCGCCGTAGGTGGCGTTGGCCTCGCGCCCGACGTGGTAGCTGACACCCGCCTTGGCCATCAGGTCGCCTTCGTAGGTCGCGTCGATGAAGACCTTGCCGGTGAATGCGCGGCCGCTTTCCATGACGATCTTCACGATGCGCGTGCCGTCCTTGACGACGCCCTTCCTGAGGTCGAGGCGCTCGCCGAAGACGACCGTCACCTTGTCGCCGGCGGCCTTGAGCATCTGGTCGTAGACGGCGGTGGCCACGTGCGGCTCGAAGGTCCACATCGTGCCTTCGTCGGCCGCGTTACCGTGCGGGCGCTTGGAGAAGTAAGCCTCGCGGGTCTGGTGGACCCACTTCGCGTCCTCGGCGTAATACTTCGCGATGCCGGCGTAGAATTCGCGGGACAGCCCGCCGATGGCCTTCTTGTTGCCGATGTCGGTGGCGCCGAGTCCGCCGGTGGTCAGGCCGCCGAGGAATCGGGTCGGCTCGATGAGCACGGCCGTGCGGCCTTCGCGGGCCGCCTGGATGGCCGCGGTGATGCCGCCGGAGGTGCCGCCGTAGATGACGATGTCCTGGGCGGGGAGGGCGGCGGTCAGGCCGAGAAGGGAAAGCAGCAGCGTGCGCATGGGGATGCGCCGATGTCAGCAGGTCCCGCCGACCCTGCAACCCCGTTCCTTGGCTCAGCGTCCCAGGGCAGGCTTAAGCAGCGGGGCCAGCTTCTGGGCGTAGACCTCGTAGCCGGCCAAGGAGAGGTGGATCTTGTCGGAAGTATAGAGCTCCGCTTTGATCGTGCCGTCGGCGTTGAGGAAGTCCTTGGTCAGGTCGAGCACCTTGACCTTGGGGTCGGCGTCGAGCTTCAGTTTGTCGAGCTCGGCGTTGGTGAGCAGGATGTCCTCGTAGAAGCGGACTTTCGGCGCGTGGCAGGGCAGGATCTTCGCGACGACGACGTCGGCCTCGGGGAACTTCTCGCGCAGGTTGGCGAGGCAGGCCTTCACGCCTTGCGCGGCTGCGGCCACGCCGGTCTCGGGCGTGAAGAACATGTTGTTGTTGCCGATCATCAGCACGATGGCGCGCGGCTTGAGGCCGTCGACGCCGCCATGGTCGAGCCGCCAGAGGACGTTCTGGGCCTTGTCTCCGCCGATGCCGATGTTGATCGTCTTGGCGTGCGGGAACGCCTTCAGCCAGGCGGCGTTCAGGACGCCTTTGTCGAGCGGACTGCCCCATTGCTGGGTGATCGAGTCGCCGACCAGCAGCACGTCGCACGGACCGGCGTTCTTCTGCGCGTAGGCGACCAGCTTCGCGTGGGTGTCGACCCAGCTCGTCCCGCCCCAGGTGCCGGCGGAGGGAACAGCCGGCCAGAGCTGAGGCAGGTGCTGGTTGATCTCTCGCCCGGGGCGACGTTCATACTCGGGCTTGGCGATGAAGGCCTTTTCGTCTGCCGTCAGGGGCCACCCCGTCGGCTGGGGGTCGGCCGGCTTGTGGGCGTATTCGAGGGCCAGCAAGGGGGCGGCCAACAGCAAGGGCAGGCAACGTCGCATGGCTTCGGCCCTTACTTGGCTTGGTAGCCCTTCCAGAGCCATTCGAGGGCGGAGGGCAGGAGCTGGGCGCGAGCGTTACCGATGCCGTGGCCGGAATCCTGGCAGAAGTAGTACTGGTAGGGGTAGCCCTTGTCCTTGAGGACCTTCGCCATGCGGTGGTTGGCCTCGACCCAGTCGTGCATGCCGTCGCGCATGACGTTGGGGTTGTAGTTGTCGCGGTCGCCGACGGCCATGTAGAGGCGGATGGGCTTGCGCTCGCTCTGGGGGATGAGGGTCTCGTGGAAATCCCAGGCGCCGCCCGGGGTCTTGGGGTCGAAAGGCCACTGCTGGTTGACGAACGTGCCGGAGAGGGTGAGCACGCGGCGGAACCATTCCGGGTGATACCAGGCCATGATCAGCGCGGCGGAACCGCCGGAGCTCGTGCCCATCGTGGCGCGGCCTTCGGGGTCGGACGTGAACTTCACGCCGTAGTTCTTTTCGACGAGCGGGAGCACCTCGTGCTGGATGTATTCGGCGTAGAGGCCCGACATGGTGTCGTACTCTTTGCCGCGCTCATGGCCTTGGGCGTCGCCGCCGCCGTTGGCGATCTGCACCATGATGAGGGCCGGGATGCGCTTCTGCGCGATCAGGTTGTCGAGGATGCGCGCCATGTTCTGGTCGGTCTTGCCGAGGCCGGGGCCGTCGTGGGTGACGAGCAACGGGGCGGCGGTGCCGGCGACGTATTGCGCGGGGATGTAGACGGTGATGGTGCGCTTGTAGTCGATGGAGCGCGTCTTGACGATGAGGGTCTTCGGGTTCTGCGGGTCGGGCACGCCGAACTCGTCGCGCGCGATGCCGGGGTTGAAGCGCTGCGTGGTCTTGGAATCGATCTGGAACTGCTGGAACTTGCCCTGCGGCACGCCTTCGACGGCCTTGGTCTCGGGCGCGGCGACGTAGGTAGGTCCTACGAGGTAGTTGCCGTCGGCAAGCGACGTCTTGGTGTCGAGGCGGACGAAGGCCGGGGCGCCCGGGGCGTCGAACGCGCGCGTGGGCGGGGTGGGACGGTCAGGCTTCTTGGGCGTCGGCTTGGCGCCCTTGGGGGCGTCGGCGGCGGTGAGCGCGGCCAGCGGGGCTAGCAGCAGCAGGGCGAGGAGGGAGCGCATGGGTCGTGGAAAAGGATAGAGGGCGGATGACAGGGGACTGTTACTTCGCCTTCTTCTTGCCGGCCTTGCCCTTGGGTTGTTCCGCGAGGGTGAGCTTGGCGAGGGCGGCGTATTCGTCGGTCTGCCGCTGCCAGAGCGCGGCGAGTTCCTTGGCCTTCTCGGGCATCTTCGCGGCGAGGTCGTTCTGTTCCGCGCGATCGGTCTTCAGGTCGTAGAGTGACCAGGCCTCGCCCTTGGCCGCGACGAGTTTGAGGTCGCCCACGCGGATGGCCTTGTTGTCTTCGTGGAGCCACCAGAGGCTT
Organism: Coraliomargarita sp.; assembly: GCA_024638885.1. Classification (GTDB taxonomy): domain Bacteria; phylum Verrucomicrobiota; class Verrucomicrobiia; order Opitutales; family UBA953; genus UBA953. Next base: position 32,077 of record JAHEJL010000002.1, read on the forward strand.
GGGCGTTCGATGGTGACGTCCTTGGCGAAGGCCGGAGCAAGGCTCTTGCCGGGGGCGGGCGGCATGGGCTGGCCTTTCCAGTCGGCCGGCTTCGTCGTGCCGGCCAGTTCCAGGATCGTCGGGACGATGTCGACGACATGGCCGGGCGTGTGGCGGAGTTCGCCGTGGGCGGCGATGCCGGCGGGCCAGGCGGCGATGAGCGGCGTGCTGATGCCGCCTTCATGGACCCAGGTCTTATGGCGGCGGTGCGGCGTGTTGGCGGCGCCCGAGAAGCCGGGCCCGAGGGAGAGGTAAGTGGCGGCGCTGCCCATCTCGGCCTGCGGGTCGTGGCCGCCGTCGCGGACCATGATCTCGGCGCTCGCGCCGTTGTCGGAGGCGAAGAGGATGAGCGTGTTCTCATAGGCGCCCATGGCCTTGAGCTGCGCGATGAGCCGGCCGATCTCCTGGTCCATGCGGTCGATCATCGCGGCGTGGATGGCCATCTTCGTGGCCTGGAAGCGGCGTTGCTCGTCGGTCAGTTCGGCCCAAGGCAGCGGACGGTTCACCTCGCCGGCGCCGAGCTTCTTCATCGCGTCGGGGAAGGCGTAGGGCGGACCCACTTCACGTTCGAGCGCGGAGAGGGTCGTGTTCGTGAGGCCCATCGACTGCTGGCGGGCGAAGCGCGCGGCGCGCAGGGCTTCCCAGCCGGCGAGATACTTGTCGCGATATTTCGCGATGTCCTGCGGCAAGGCGTGGAGGGGGAAGTGCGGCGCGATGAAGGCGACGTAATGGAAGAACGGCTGCTCCCGGTGGTGCGCCGCATGGTCCTTCAGGCACTCGATGGCGTGGTCGGCGATGGCGATGCTGGCGTAGTAGCCTTTTTCGTCGGCCGGCGGGGTCACGGCGACGTCATCGATGAAGTTGCCCTTCGCGCTGAAGTAGTTGCCGTGGTTGCGCATGTCCAGCGAGCGGTCGAAGCCGCTGGCCAGCACCGGGCCGTCGATGTGCCACTTGCCGCTATGGTAGCTGCGGTAGCCGGCGGACTTCAGGTAGTCGGGCAGCAGGCGCGCCCAGGACTGGCGGACGCCTTGCCCGCCGCCGCCGAGGCCCGGCAGGGAATCGCGGTGGATCTGCTGCGCGTAGTAGCCGGAGAGCAGGGCGCTGCGGGAAGGCCAGCAACGGGCGGTGTTGTAGAACTGCGTGAAGCGGACGCCGTGGGCGGCGAGGGCGTCGAGGTTCGGCGTGGCGACTTCGCTGCCGTAGCAGCCGAGGTCGGAGTAGCCGAGGTCATCGGCCAGGATGAGCACGACGTTCGGACGCTGCGGGGCGGCGAAGGTCGCCAACGTGGCGAGCAGCAGGGCAAACAGGGTGCGCATGGGGGTGGACGAAGTTACGAGGTAAATCCCGCGGAGGGCAAAGACGGAAATGGGGTCAGACCCCGTTAAGCTGGTCTGACCCCATCGGGTGCGCATGGTTCGCGGCTTACTGCTTCTTCGGGGCCGGATTCTTGCCCTGGGCGCTGACGACCTTGGGTCGGTCGATCTTCTTGGCGCCGGAGGGGAGGGCGGCCTGGTCGAAGGGCAGGATCGGACCGTCTTCGAGGACCTTGAGCAGGACCTGCTTCACGTAGGTCTTGTGCGGGTTGCCGGCGTGGAGCTGGATGGCGATGAGGCCGTCGAGGGCGCGGCCCTTCTCGTCGTGGTCGACGAAGACCGAGGTGGTCTGGCCGTTGACCTTGTGTTCAAGGCGGTTGCCGCGGGCGATGACCGTGAACTCGTTCCACTGCGAGATGTCGGCTTGCACGCGCGGACGCTCGCCGACCTGCCAGCGCTGGCCCGTCGGGTCCATCACCACGTCCATGCCATTGTAGCCGAAGATGCCGCGGCCGCGCTCTTCGTAGGTCATCGCCGTATGGACTTCGGTCGGATGCACGTCGCACTGGTAGCCGAGGATCGTCCAAGGGGTGATCGCGGGCAGGCGACGGCTGCGATACTGCACGCCCGAGTTGTTGTCGCCGACGACCTTGACCGTGGCGCGCAGCTCGAAGTCTTTCGCCTGGCCGGTCCAGATCAGGAAGGAGTTCGTCTTCGGCTTGCCCGGTTCGCTCGTGCCGACGAGCACGCCGTCCTCGACCTTCCAGAGGCCGGGTTCACCGTCCCAGCCGGTGAGGTCCTTGCCGTTGAAGAGCGGGGTGAAGCCGTCTTGGGCGAAGACGGGGAGCGTGAGGGAGAGAAGCAGGAGGCGCAGGAGGTTCATGGGGCGGAGGCAAGGTAGCGTGTCAGCACGTCGGAGGGCAAAGGTGTAAATGCTGACAGCCCCCGGGGCCGAGGGTTCCGAGGGCCGTAAGCGCGGAGGAGTATCCTCAGGCCAACTGGAGGACGCCGGTGCTGTCGCCGAAGCTGTCCTTCTTGACGCCCATGCGCTCCATGAGCGCGCGGTGCAGGTTGCACATCGGGGTCTTCTTCGGCGAGATGAGGCGACGGCCGGAGCGAATCGTACCCGCGCCACGACCGGCGAGCAGCAGGGGCAGGTCGTCGATGTCGTGCTTGTTACCGTCGCGGATCGAGCAACCGAAGAGCAGCTGGCTGTTGTCGAGGACGCTACCTTCGCCCTCCTTGAGGGTGTCGAGTCGATGGCAGAAGCCGGCGAACTGGGCGATGTTCCAATCCACGATCTTGGCGTATTGGCTCAGCGTGTTCGCGTCGTTCTCGTGGTGCGAGATGCCGTGCCAGTAGTTCGTGACGCCGTCGAGCCAGGGGAAGCGCATGCCCGACTGGGCGTCGCCGATCATGAAGGTGCTGATGCGGGTCGAGTCGGTCCAGAAGGCGAGGGCGAGGATCTCGAACATCTGCTTCACGTGCTCGCGATGGTCGCGGGGGATGCCGGGGCCCGGCCGGGGGAGGTCGAAGCGGCCGGCGTTGATCCAGCGCTTCTGCGGCTTCAAGGTGTTCTCCAGGCGCTTCTCGACGGCACGGACGGACTCCATGTATTCGTCGAGCTTCACGCGGTCGGCGGAGCTGATCTTGCCCTTGATGAGCCACGCGTCCTCGCTGACGGCGTCGAGCACGCTGAGGTCGTCGCGTTGGAGGGCGTCGGTGACGGCCTTCTGGTTCGGGTTGAAGCCCGAGACGACGGGGCCGGCGGAGGCCGTGCGGAAGAGGCGGTCGAAGGCGAGCTGCGGGACGATCTCCTTCGGGACCGGCGTGTGCGGGTCGCGCCACGAGAGGTGCGAGCCGTAGAGCATCGCGAAGCCGCCGCCGGCGTTGTCGACGCCCGAGCGCGTGGGTTCGAAACCGAGCTCGAAGCTGGGCAACGGGGTCTGGTTGCCGATCTCCGCGGCCATGACCTGGTCGGCGGAGACGCCGCCGACGTCGATGTCGCTGCCGGCGTTACGCTTCACGAAGCCGCCATGGAGCCAGGCCGGCACCTTGGGCCAATGGCCGTTGCGGCCCGCGGTCCGCTGGTTGGTCAGGTTCTCCAGCAGGGTGATCTTGTCCTTGATGCCCTTGAAGGGCTGCAGGGAAGGGGACAGCTCGAAGTTCTCGTCGTTGCCTTCCGGGCGCCAGCGCTGGCCGTGCACGCCGTTGGGCATGAAGAAGTAGGCCGTGCGGAGCGGCGGCTTGGCGAGGCGTTGGTCGGCCTTGGCCTTCGGCGCCATCGCTTCCATCAACGGCAGGGCGAGCGCGGCGCCGCAGCCACGGAGCATCGTTCGTCTGGAGATGGGGCGGAACATGGGGCTATGGGGACTAAGGTCAGTGTGGAAGGCGAACGGAGGAAGGCAACCGGGTGAGGCGGCTTATTTCTCTTCTTTCTGGGTCTTGGCGGGCTTCTTGGGCTTGGTGGCCGCGGTGAGCTCGTTCCGGTTCCGGAAAGGCGTGCTGAGGACGATCTCTTCGAGCAGCGTCTGGGCCTTGAAGTCGTTCGCCTCGAGCTTGGCCACGATCGCTTCGATCGTGCCGTCGTCGCGGTCGCCGAGGCTGCGGCCGAGCGCGTAGCCGAGCATCTTGGCCGTCACCTGCCGGGCGAACTCGTGTTTGCGTTCGAGGATGAGCTGCTTGAACCCGGCGATGCCGTCGAAGCTCTTGCCCTCGGCGGTCTTGCCCGTGGCGTCGATGGGCTTGCCTTTCTCGTCGACGTCGCGCCAGCGGCCGAGGCGGTCGAAGTGATCCATCGAGAAGCCGATCGGGTCGATGACGTTATGGCACGAGGCGCAGGTGGCGTCGGCGCGGTGCACGGCCAGCTTCTCGCGCAAGGAGAGCGTGCGGCTCTTCTTGCCGCCGGCGTTGTCGAGGGCGGGGACGTTCGGGGGCGGCGCGGGTACCGGCGTGCCAAGCAGCGTGCCGAGCACCCATGAGCCGCGGAGGACCGGGCTGGTGCGCGTGCCGGGCGACGTCAGCATGTGGACGGCGCCGAGGCCGAGCACGCCGCCGCGACGGCCGTCCGTGACGGCGACCTTGCGGAACTGCTCTCCCTTGACCCCGTCGATGCCGTAGTAGCCGGCGAGGCGTCCGTTGAGGAAGGTGTAATCGGCGGAGATCAGTTCCAGGAGGCTACGGTTGTCGCGGACGAGATAGTTCATCAGCGACAGGGCTTCCGTGCGGAGGTCGTCGCCGATTTCCTTGGAGTAGATGCCTTTGGAGTCCTTGGCTTCAGGTGAGGCCGGTACGGTGTCGCCGACGGCCTTGGTGCCGAGCCACTGTTCCGTGAACGTACGCAGGAAGGATTTGGACCTCGGGTCGGCCATCATGCGGGCGAGCTGCGCCTTGAGGGTGGCCGGGTCGTTCAGCTTGCCGGCGTCGGCGAGGGCGTCGAGTTCGGCGTCGGGCGTGCTGTTCCAGAGGAAGTAGGAAAGACGGACGGCGAGTTCGTGGTCGGAAAGCGGCCGGATACCCGGTTCGGCATGGTCCTTCTCGATCCGGAACAGGAAGCGGGGCGAGACCAGCACGGCCTTGAGCGCGAGCTTCATCGAGGTCTCGAAGTTCTCGCCGCGGGCGGCGGAACGATCGAACAGCGCGAGGTTCTTAGCGACGTCCTGGTCGCTGACCGGCGAGCGGTAGGCCAGACGGGCGAACCGGCGGAGGATGTCGGCCGCGGCTTGGCGTCGTTCGGCGGCGCTCTTGCCGGCGAGGGTGGCCGAGCTGACGCCGCCGAAGATGCGGCGATGGGCTTCGCGGCGCTCTTCGGTGACCTTCTTCGGATTATCCTGCAGCGTCAGGCCGGTGATCTCGGCTTCGCCCTGGGCGCAGGCGAGCGTCAGCCGATGGGGGCCGCGGAAGAACTGCAATTGGATCTCGGCGGGTTTGCCATCGTTCGGGCCGACGTCGAAGCGCTGGGCCGTGATGCCGTCGACCTTGAGTTCGAGGCTCGCCTTGCCGGCCTGCAGCGAGCGCACGGCGACCGTCACCGTGTGCGGAGCGGACATCGTGACCGGGAAGAAGACCGAGGCTTCCGCGCCCGGCTTGAGGCGCATCTGGGATCCTTGTTCGAAGTCGGCCGGCTTGAAGGCGCGCCGCGTCGAGGGGATGAGGACGGCCTCGTCGAGGATGGCTTCGGCCGCATCCAGGTAGCGCTCCATCAGGATGACCGGCAGGTAGAGCGTCTCGCCGTTGTTGTCGAAGCCTTCGCCGCCGCCGCCGTCGGAGGGGAAGGTCTGCGAGAACTTGAACCTCAGTCCGAGCAGGTCGCGGACGGTGTTGTCGTATTCGAGGCGGTTGAGACGGCGGGCCGTGACGGCGCCGGCGTAGGGGCCCATTTCCTTGGCCGTCTCGCGCAGGACGCGTTCGAGCCAGTCGGCGACCTTGCGGCGATCGTCTTCGGTCGGCTGATCATCTTTGGGCGGCGGCATCGTCCGGTTGCGCAGCTGTTCGATCGCGCTGCGGAAGTGGCCACGGCGGGTGTTGATCTGGCTGAGTTCCTTGACCGCGAGGAAGTCCGCTTCCTTGCCCTCCTTGTGGCACTCGATGCAGAAGGTCGAGAGGATCGGCCGGATCTCCGACTTGAAGGTCGCCGCATCCTCCGGGCTGACCGCGCCGGCCCCGGCGGCGAGGCCGAGGAGCAGGGAGCTGGCGAGGAGGGCGCGCATCACGGAGGAAAGGGCGGGGAAGGGTAGGCCTATGCGGGTTAGACAGCGGAAGCAGGGAAAGGTTGGCCAGGTTTCGTGGCCCTGGCCCCTGAATCTCTACCGGCGCCTTGAGGCGCCTTACAGGCCGATGAAGACCAGCTGGCCGGCCTTGCTGTCCGGGATGATCAGCAGGCCGTGGGCTTCGTCGACGTAGATGTCGGCGGCGGACTGGAGTTCCAAGCCTTCGGAAAGAAGCTTCGGGTTCTTGGAGCCGGGTTCGTAGCGGGTCACGCGACCGAACATGACTTCGGAGATGTAGAAGCGGCCCTTCGAGTCGTGGACGATGCCGTCGCCGGAGCGGTGGCCCTTGGCGATGGCCTTCCACTTGCCCTTGTTATATTCGAGCACGTCGCCGGTGAAGAACTCGGCGAGGCGGATGCGGCCGTCCTTGAGCACGTCGACGCCGTTGGGGTTGAGCATGCGGGCGTTCGGGGCGATGACCTCGGTCACCTTACCGTCGAGGGTGACGCGGAAGAGGCGGGCGATGACCGGGATGGCCTTGTGCTCGGCGCTGTTGAGCGCGAAGAGTTTGCCGTCGGCCCCGCGCATCTTGGTGACCGCGCCCATGTCGGTGACGAGGATGCTCTTGCCCGAGGGTTCGACCTCGACGTCGTTCAGGAACGTCGGGGCGGTGGGGAAATCCTTGGGTCCAGCGAGGACGGTCTTGTTGCCCTTGGCGTCGATCTTCCAGACGGTGTCGAAGTCGGCGGTGATGAGGAAGCCGCCGGCGAAGGCGATGCCCTTCGGGTCGTTGAGGCCCGTCGTGAAATCCGTCACCTTGTCGCCCGAGACGCGGACCACCTTGCCGTCGCCGTCGCCGGCTTTGCGGGAGGGGCCCATGAGGCTGACGAAGAGGTCGCCGTCGAAGCCGCGCGTGACGCTCTCCGGGTTGGCGCCGACGGCGAGCTTGGACGGGGTCTGGACGGTCTGGCAGCCGGCCAGGGCGAGGGCGGCAAGGAGGACGAGCAGAGGGGTCTTCATGAGGCCGCTATTTCCGCTTCGCCGGCGGGCGGAGTCAAGCGGTCAGCCCACGATCAGCCAGACCGCGGCGAAGGCCGTCAGCCAGGCCAGCACGGACTCGAAAGCATCCTGACGGATGCGTTTGAGGATCTGCCAGCCGAGGATGATGCCGCCGATGACGCCGGGCAGCAGGACCAGGTTCGTCAGCAGCGTCTGCGTCGTGACCAGGCCGAGGTTGCCGCTGAACGGCAGCTTGAAGAGGTTGATGAAGAGGAAGAACCGGCAGAACACGCCGAGGTGCTCCTTTTTCTCCAGCCGCTGGGCCAGCAGGTAGACCGTCATCACGGGACCCGCGGCGTTGGCGAGCATCGTCGAGACGCCGGCGACTCCGCCCATGCCCCAGGTGAACGTGCGGTGGCGGGTCAGCGCGAGCAGCTGCTCCCGTTTGCGGTGCAGCACGACGTTGAAGGCGAGCAGGGCGAGGATGAGCACGCCGATCACGATGCGGGCGGTGTTGTTGTCGACGCGGTCGAGCAGGAACCAGCCGGCGAAGACGCCGACGACCGCGGCCGGCACCATCGGCAGGATCTGGCGCCAGCTCCCGCCTTGGCGGTTGATCAGGAAGCCCATGAAGTCCGCCACGATGAGCATCGGCAGGACGATGCCGACGGACGGCTTGGCGCCGAAGATCTTGGCCATGAGCACGACGTTGAGCGTCGCGGTGCCGGCGAGGCCGGATTTCGAAAGCCCGATGCAGAGGGCGCCGAAGAGCGCGAGCAGCAGGATCCACCCGTCGGCCGGCAGCAGGGTGTGGCTATGGATCCAGTCGAGCATCGCCGCAGTCAGGCGGAAACCGTCTCAGCGGGCGAGCGTCTTCATCCGCAGGCGACGGTATTCCATCTGGCCGCGGTCGCCTTCCAGTCCGATCGGGCCGCTCTCGGGCACCTTGAGCGCTTCCTCGAGGACCTCGCCGTTGCATTCGGCATGGGCGACGCCGCCCTTCACCGTGACGACGAGTTCGTTCCAGTCCTGCGGCTTGTATTTCTTAAGGTCCTTATACGGGCCGGCCACGAGGTAGTCGCGGCACTGCAGCTGGGGCTTGCGCAGGTAGACGCCGCTGTCCGCGTTGGGCGTGGCCCGGAACTCGAGCTTGAGGATGAAGTCCTGCGGGAAGTCCAGCTGCGTCGACAGGGCCTGGATGCGGCGGCCTTCGGCGGGGGTGGTGACGACCAGACGTCCGTTGATGGCGCGGTAGCGTCCGTCGGAACTGGCGGCCCGGCCGTCGAATTTCTCCTCGGCCTTGATCTCGACGACCATCGGGGCGTCGGGCTTGGGGACCTTCGGCGCCTTGCGCGGCGGGGTGACGCGATAGCCCCAGCCGGTGAGGTCCTTGCCGTTGAAGAGGCTGACGAAACCGGGCTCCGGCGTGAACTCTTCGGCCTGGGTGTCGAGGAAGCCGAGCGTGGCGAAGAGCGGACGGAGCGCCGAGGCCCACTTGGCATAACCCGCCGCGTTCAGGTGGAGCCGGTCGGGGAAGAGGGCGGGCGGGGCGTCGCCTTCGGGGTCGGCGAACAGCGCGTAGGTGTCGAGGACGGTGAACTGCGGGTCGCCCTTCACGGCGGCGGCGAAGAGCTCGTTGACGGCGAGGATGGTTTCCTTCGGGCGCTGCTTCGTCGCCGAGCTCGGGAAGATGCGGCACACGATGACCGGCAGCTTCGGGTCATGGGCCTTAAGCGCGGCGACGATCTTCCGGAAGTTGCGGCCGATGGCTTCGGCGGGTACGCCGACTTCGATGTCGTTCGTGCCCATGAGCAGCACGACGGCCTTGGGGCGGAGGGAAAGCACGTCCTCCTGGAGACGGAGCAACATGCCGCGCGTGGTGTCGCCGCCGATGCCGCGGTTCGCCAGCTTCAGGCCGGCGAAGGCCTGCTTGAAGTCGGCGCCCCAGCCTTGGGTGATGGAATCCCCGAGGAAGACGACCGCGCCCTGGTCCTTGGCGACGTCGTCGGCCCACTGCGGGCGGACGGAGTTCCAGCGCTTCACGTAGCCATCGTAGCGGCGCAGCGCGCCTTCGCCGGGCAGCGTGGCCTCGGCTGCCGGCGCGGGCAGGGCGTAATGCGCGGGGTCGGCGGCCGACGTGGAGAGCGTGAGCAGGAAAAGCGAGAGCAGCTGGCGCATGGGGGTCAGGCGACTTTACCCTGACGACGGCACCATTCAAGCCACATGCCGCGGAACGCGGTTTCCACCTTGCCCGTGAAGCCTTGGGCGTCGAGCAGCGGCGAGGACCGCAGGCGCTCGCGCAAGCCCGCGCGCAGCTCCGTGAGCGCCGCGGGATCGTTCGAGGTGCGGATCGCGAGGTCGACATACGCGTCGACGCTGTCGACGGCGAAGGCGCCCAGGCCGACGTTGCTGAGGAGGCTGAGGCCGGCCCGGCCGAGGTTGCGTCGGCCCACCAGGCTGACGACCGGCACGCCCATCCAGAGCGCGTCGAGCGTCGTGGTCATGCCGCCGTAGGGGAAGGTGTCGAGCGCGAGGTCGATCTGGTGGTAGCGCGCGAGCAAGGCGCCCTGCGAGAGTTCCGGCGCGGCGGGGACGTAGTCGGCGAAGCTCAGCTGCGTGGGCGCCACGCCGAGTTTCGTCAGCGCCTCGGTGAACCGCCGGCGGTGGCTGCCTTGCTTGGCGAGCAGCAGGAGGCGGGCGTCGGGCCGGGCGAGCAGGATGCGGGCCCACGCGCCCAGCACCTCGTCGTTGATCTTGCAGGAGTTGTTGAGCGAACCGAACGTGAACGGACGGCCCGTCGACGAGGGCAAGGCGTTCACCTCGGGGTAGCCGGCCGGCGGTTCGTAGCACGTCCAGCAATCGGGCAGCAGCCAGGCTTTTTCGCCGGATGAAGCGAGCTGATTACCGGCGGGCGGCTCGAGGTGCGCATCGGTCAGCCGGTAATCCATCGTCGAGAGCCCGGAGGTCTCCGGGTAGCCAAGCCAGGAGACCTGCAAGGGGGCGGGCTTCAGCGCGAAGACGTCGAGGCGGTTGTCCGACGTGTGGAGCGAGAGGTCGACGAGGATGTCGATCCGGTCGTCGCGGATGCGGGCGGCGAGCCTGTCGGCCGGCCAGCCGGTGGTCTCGCACCAACCGTCGGCGTGGGCGCGGAACTGTTGACCGAAAGCGTCGGGGTGGGCGCCGGCATAGCAGAAGACCTCGAACTGCGCGCGGTCATGGCGGACGAACGAGGGCAGCAGGGCGCGGCCGACGACATGATCGCGGAGGTCCGCGGAGACGAAGCCGACGCGGAGTTTGCGGCCGGGCTCGGGCGTGACGGCGTGCGGGTCGGTCGGCGTGACGTGGAGCCGGTTCCAGGCCTGATGCTGTTCGGCGATCTCCCCGTCCGTCGTGACGGGGTCGTAGTGCATCGTCAGGATCAGGTTGCTGCGGATCTCCTTCGAGTCGGGCTGAAGTTCGACGCAACGGCGGAGCAGGCGGATGGACGCGCCGGCTTCGCCCAGTTCCTTGTGGATCACCGCGAGGTTGTTCAGCGGGATGGTGTTGTCCGGCTGGAGGCCGAGGGCGTGGCGGAAGGCCTCGGCGGCGCCGTCGAGGTCGCATTCCGACTGGAGCATCGCGCCGAGGTTCGTGGCCGCCGCGAGGTCGGTCGGGCGACGGCGCAGCATCTCGCGGTAATGGCCGATCGATTCCTGCGGTCGGCCCGCCGCGTGCAAGGCGAGGCCGAGCTGCAGTTCGCAGGGCTGGTTGTCGGGCTGCAGCGAAAGGGAGCGACGGTAGGCCGTCAGGGCTTCTTCCCAGCGTTGCAGTTGCAGCAGGGCGTTGCCGAGGTTGTAGTGGTGGGAAGGGCCGTCCGGCTGCAGTTCGATGGCGCGACGCAGGCAGGCGACGGCTGCTTCGGGCTCGCGCTGCTCGAGCAACCTGGCGCCGAGGTTGGCGTGGTAGTGCGGGATGTTCGGCTGGGCTTCGATGACCCGGCGCAGGTTCGCGAAGCCTTGTTCTTTGCGTCCCGTGTCCACTTCCACCAGGCCGATCAGGTGGATGAGGTCGGTCGCCTGCGGGAAGTGCTGGAGGAGCTGCCGGTAGAGGTTCTCCGCTTCGGCGAGCTTACCTACGCGATGGAGCTCCATCGCGTGGTTGAGCGCGGCCTGTGGGTCGGTGAACTGCACCGTCCTCAGCGAAGCACCCCGACGAGCGGTTTGCCAGCCTCATCCAGCAGCTGGAACTCGTGCACGCCTTCCTTGCTGGCGTCCACGTACTTCCAGACGACCTGCTTCTCGCGGGTGATCTCGACGAGCTTCGGGTGCGGGGCGCGGGCCGCGTAGTTGCTGAAGACGATGTTGCCGTTGGGCAGCCAGGAGAGGGCGGTGGTCCGGTTCACGGGCACGCCGGCCAGGTCGCCGTCGCGCAGTTCCCAGACGACCTTGCCCGCGGCGTCCACTTCGATGATATGATTGCCCACCGTCAGGCTGATGAGCGTGTGGCCGGCGGCGTTGCGCAGGCAGCAGAAGGAGCGGTTGTCCGCGGTCGACTCCGGGCTCGGGCGTTCCCACACGACCTTGCCGGCGGCGTCGTATTCGCGCACCGTCCGGCCTTGCGGCACGAGGTAACGGCCGTCGGCCAAGGGGCGGGCCATGCGGCTCTGGAGGTGGTGGTTGCTGGTCTGTCCGCCCAAGGGGATCTCGACCTTGACGCTGCCGTCGCGGGCGACCTCGAGGAGGCGCGGCTTGTCGCCGGCCTCGGTGAGCATGACGTTGCCGTTGGGGAGCAGGACGGCCGTGTTCACCTCCGACTGCGTGCCTTTGTATTCCCAGACGATCTTCTGCTCGCGGGTGACTTCGACGACCGCGCCGCCGGGGTAGGCCTTGTTCTTGGAGAGCGTGAGCAGCAGGTTGCCGCTCGGCAGGACGTAGCCGTCACGGGTGGCCGCCGGGTATTGCCAGGTCGCCTTGCCGGAAGCGTCGACGATCTGCGTCAGGCCGCCGAGCATCAGGAACGAACGGCCGGCGGGCTGGTCCGCGGCACCGAGGGTAAGGCTCGCGAGGAGCAGGAGGGCGAAGCGCATCATCTGATTTCTTGGTAGTCGGAAGTGAGGGTGAGTTTGCCGGCGTAGGCGTTGACATACCAGGCGGTCGTTCCCGGCGGCAAGGGGGCGGAGACCGTCGTGCCTCCGCCGCCGCTGGCGCCCGCGGCCGGCGTCTCGACCCACTGGCGCTTGCCGGTGAAGCCTTTGTCGGTCGTGGAGACGAGCACGGCGCGGTCGAGGGGCTTGGTCGAGGCGAAGGTCGCGACGGCGTGGCCTTGCTCGGTGACGGCGGAAGTCGAACGGCCCCAAGGTTTGCCGGTCTCGACGATGCTCTTCGCGAACGCGTAGCTGTCCGGGGGATTCCAGCCGGCCTGATGGCTATGGCCCATCTTGGTGATCAGCGAGACCATGCGCGGTCCCGGCGTCTTGCGGTAGTGCTCAGCCTGGCAGCCGAGCGGGAAGTGCGCGTCCTGCGGCCAGGACAGCCAGAGCACCGGCATCTTCACGCGGTCGGCGTAGTTCATGCCGTCCCAGACCTCCTGGTAGCCGACGTTGTCATGGAGCGCCTGCCCCCAGTGGTTCTCGGCGTCGAAGAGATGGCCGCAGCCGTAGGTCGGGATGCCGAAGGCGAAGCGATCGTCGAGGCCGATGATCGTGCTCGTGATGACGCCGCCCCAGGAGATGCCCATCACGCCGACCTTGGAGGGGTCGACTTCGGGCAGGGAGCGCAGGAGCGAGTTCGCCAGCATCGTGTCGGCCAAGGCGTGATACATCCACTGGTCCTTCAGCGGGAGCTTCGTGTCGGCGAAGGTGCCGTCGCGGGCCGGGCCGGAGAAGTCGTGGCGGGCCCAGGTGGAGCGACCCTTCTCCTTGCTGATGTTCACGTCGGTCTGGCCTTCGACCGCGATACTGATGGCGGCGAAGCCTTGGGCGTTCCATTTCTGGACCCACTCCTTGAAGGCCGTGCCACCGCCGCCATGGACCAGCACCATGCCCGGGACCTTGCCGGTGCGGTTGGCAGGCAGGCCGATCCAGGCGAAGACGCGGGTCGGCTTTCCCTTCCAGGGCAGGGCGTCGTAGAAGATGGCGCGGACCGTGCCCTCGGCCTTGAAGCCTTCGGCCTCATAGGTCTTCGGCGCTGGGGCGCAGGTGTCGGTCAGCCCGAGCACGACCTTGCGGTCGGCGATGGTCTCGGCACCGAGCGTGACGGCGAGAAGGGCGAGGAGCAGGCGCATGTTATTGCTTGGCGAGTTCGCGGAGGATCGCGTCGACGGCCGCCTGGGCGATCAGGTCATAGGCCGGGGCGGTCCAGTGGAACATGTCGCCACGGGCCAGCTCGCGCTTCTCGACGAGCAGGCCGTAGAAGTCGACGACCGGGACGCCCATCTCCGCCATGACTTTGGCGGCCATGCGGTTCTGTTCGACGATGTTCGGGTTGATCTCGGCGTTGAGCTCGGTCGGCTTGCCTTTGACCGTGACGGGCGTGCTGCTGGCCCAGAGGAGCTTGGCCTTGGGCAGCTTGGACCTCAGCACCTCGACGTAGCCTTTCATCAGCGGCTCGAAAGTCCCGGGCTTGATGCGGCCTTCCTGCCAACCATGCAGTCCCATGTTGAAGACCACGACGTCGTAAGGGCCGTTGGCGAGGACTTCGGCGAGCAGCTTGTTGACGTGTTCGGACTGGTTGTAGGGGTTGACCCAGAGGTCGACGTTGGCCTTGCCCGTGAGGAGCTTCGTCGCGTGGCCTTGGTAACCGTTGAGGATCGAGTCGCCGATGAGCAGCACGCGAGGCAGCTTGGCGTCCTTGATGACGGCTTTCTCGAGGCGCCAGCCTTTGCCGTCGGACTGGACGCGCTTGTCGGTCTCGACGGGGGCGGGGCGGCCGGCCGCGAAGGCCGTCAGGGCGAGGAACAGGCAGAGCAGGGGGCGCATGGGGGTGGAGGTAAGTAGGGCGTAATTTGCAGGGGGCGCAAAAACAATGGGGTCAGACCCCATTAATAGGGTCTGACCCCATTGCAGGGGAGGTGAGGGGCGGCTTACTTCTGGGTGAAGACGAACACGCCGTGCTTGTTCGCGATGACGATGTCCGGCTTGGCGTCGCCGTTCACCTTGCCGGTGAAGAACTGGGTGCCGACGCCGCTGTCGTCGTCGATGCGGCGCGGGACGTAGGTGGCGCCGCCCTTGCCGTCGCGGTTCAGCTCGAACCAATAGAGCACCGGCTCGGCGTTGGGCTCGTCGTCGCCCTTGATGCCGTGGGCCCAGCGGCGCTTGCCGCAGATGATGTCGGGGAGGCCGTCGCCGTTCATGTCCTCGAGCTGGATGGCGTGGATCTGGCTGAAACCCTTGCCGTCGGCGTTCGCTTCCTTGGTCTTGCCGAGGATGACATGCTCGGCGAAGGAGCCGTCGGCGTTCTGTTCGAACCACGACAGGCCGTAGCTGTGGGCCTTGATGCTGGTGATGACGTCGTTGCGGCCGTCCTTGTTCACGTCGTAGACATACATCTGCGCGCCACCCTGGCCGAAATTGGCGGGATGGAACTTCCAGGGGCCGGGGACGGCGAGGTCCTTCGGCTGCTCATACCAGCCGTTGGCTTCGAGGATGTCGACGCGGCCGTCGCCGTTGACGTCGCCGGCGCCGTAGCCGTGGGTGTACTTGAAGATCTTCTGGTCGTTCTCCTTGGACTTCTCCGTGATCGCGTGGAACTTGGCCTTCCCGAACGGGTTCGCCCAATCGATCTCGGCGTAACCGAACTGCCCGCCATGACGGCCCTTGTTGTTCTTCGGATCCTTCACGAGGTCGCTCGTATGGCAGAGCAGCTCCGGCTTGCCGTCGCCGTTGATGTCGACGAGCTGGGGCGATTCGCCGTCGGCGACGTCGAAGATGTTATGGACCGTCCAAGGGCCGGCTTTGCCCTTCGGGTTTTCGTAGACGAGGGCCGGATCACCCGGGAAACCGAAGACGAGGATGTCCGTCCAGCCGTCGCCGTTGAAGTCGTAGGCGTAGGAGATGAAGTAGTCGGAGTAGCCCGTCGCGCCGTTGAAGGGGGTCTTGTTCGGGCCTTTGTCGTGGGAGGGTTCGACGGCGTAGCTGATGCGCTGCTTGAAGTCGGGGCCCTTCCAGATGAACCAACCCGCGGCGACGTCGACGTGGCCGTCATGGTCGAAGTCGGCGACCGCGCAGCCTTCGGCCACGAAGTCCTTGGTCAGGGTCTGCTTGTCGAACGAGACAGGCGCGGCGGCGGCGGTCGCGGCGACGAGGAGGGGGGCGAGGAAGCGCATGGGGGTATCAGTAATACACCCAGCGCGCGGAATGGTTGCGAGGAGTTTTTGGCCTCCGGCCTGCCCGCCGGGCTTACTCCAGGCGGCCGAACATGATGCGTTCCTTGCGGCTCGGGTCGGAGTCGCCCTGGGTGACGCTGAGCCAGATCTGGCCGTCGGCCTCGACGAACGTGGGGTATTGGAAGGACTTCGTGGTCTCGAAGCGGTATTTCCGGACCCAATGCTTCCCGTCCGTGGAGACATCGAGGTTGAAGACGCTCCGGCTGACCTTGTCGATCTGGGTGCGTTCCTGCCAGCCGAGGTAATAGACGCCTCGGAACTTGTCGAAGGTCGGCTTGGAGCCGGCGCCTTTCTGGACGAAGGGCTTCTCGCCGCCGGTGGTCCAGGTCTTGCCGTCCTTGCTTTCGGAGAACCAGTAGTTGTGGTCGCCGTTCTCCTTGCGGGAGATCGCGAGCCAGCTGCCATCGGGCAGGCGGTTGACCGCGGGCTCGGTCAGCGCAGGTTCGCCCGGTCCGTTGAAGTGGCCGACGATCTCGAGCGTGTCGGCGGCGGCGTTCATCGTGCAGAGCGCCTGCTGGGCCCCGAGGTAGTTGTTGATGGCGACATAGGTCCGGCCGTCGAACTCCTTGAAGTTGTCGAACATGTACAGGCCGGCGTCGACCGGCTTGCGCTTGAAGCCCTGCTTGGCCGCATCGGCGTGGAGGGGCTTCGGCTGCAGGTCGAAGAGGCCCTCGCTCGTCTTGAGCTTCATGCGATGGATCTCCGCCTCGAACGTCATCGTCCGCAGGTCGAGGTCGCGATAATAGGTCTGGGACTGGCGCTTGCCGGGTTGTTCGCTGGCGAACCAGCAGCGCAGCGTGTGCGGGCCGACCTGCTTGACGCGCGGGACGAAGCAGGCGCCGACGGGCAGGGTCTCGTTGGCGAAGGCCTGCTCGGAGCGGGCGATGGTCATGACGTCGAGCAGACGTTCGTTACGCAGGTCGACGATCGAGAGGGTGGCGTAGATGAAGGGCCAGGAGGCGGCTTCGCCGGCCTGGCGGTCGTTGGCCTCCGCGACGATGAACGCCCGGTCGCCGACGATGGCGAGGTGCGAGTCGTGGGCGCCCTTGACCTCCGGGCCGCTGACCTTGATGAGCCCGGCCATCACCTTGTCGGCGGCGGCTTTGGCGTCCCAGCCGGCCGGGAGGAGCGGAGCGGAAGATGGTCCGGCGTCCTTGGACGTCGCGCAACCGACGAGCAGGGCCGTGAGGCAAAGGAGCAGACGGGTCTTCATGAAGGTTACTTAGCGGGCTTGTTATCGATAGGCGAGCCGCTCTTGGCGCCGAGCGCGAGGAGCTGGAAGGCGTCCACGATGACGAAGCCGCCGGTATCCTCGTTGGTCACCGTCAGGACGTAATCGACGCCATGTCGGAGCCTGAACTGGCGGACGGGGCGGAATGCCTCGCCTGAGGGCAGCGGCTGGGTCTGGTCTACGGTGAAGCGATGTTCCGCTCCGCCTTCCGCGAGCGACAATGGCAGACGGGTCGTCCGGGTCGGATGGGCGGAGTAGGCCATGCGGAGCTCGTACTCGCCGTCGGCCGGCACCTTGAAGCGAAAGGTCGCCCGGGACTTTCCGTCAGAACGATGGCCATCGTGGAGATAGCCGGCGCCGATGTGCGGCTTGAAGTTCGTCGAACGATCCCACTCGCCGACGAGCGTCGCCTGCGCGTCGTCAAGGATGAGGCCCGGCAAGGTGGCGGGAGCCAGTCCGGTGTTGTTGGCTCCGGTGGAGGGCTTGTCCGCCAAGGGCGGCAGCATCGGCAGGTCGAGCACCACGCGCTGGGCGAGCAGGCGTTCGCGGAGCCGGGCGTAATCGAGGGACTGGGCCGTCGCGCCGGTCTTCGCGACGAGGGCCGCGGCGATGCCGGCGCTCTGGCCGATGGTCATCCAGGTCGGTTCGACGCGGACGGAGCAGTAGGCGACATGGGTCGCGGAGAGCGCGACAGGCACCAGCAGGTTCGCGCACTCGGCGGCCGAGGGCGTGATCGCGCGGTAAGGGATGTGGTAGGCGTAGCCATGGCGGCGACCAGGCATGCGCAGCGGCAGGATGGTGCCTTCGTTCAGCACGCCGTCGGGCAGGGCGATGCGGCGGCAGTCATGCGAATCGATCGGGAACGACGAGACGGCTATGGCGTCATCTTTCTTCGGCTCATCGATGATGTCCTTCTGGGTGAGCGTATGGCGTCCGTCCATGCGACGTCCTTCGCGCACGTAGAGCTGCGGGGACCAGTGGCCGGTCTCCGGGAACTCGTCGCGGCAGAGGCCGAGTTCGGCCATCGTCGCCTTGATCTTCGCCGGCACGGCCGCGTCCGTCGTCAGGAAGTGGTAGAACTCGAGGGTGTATTCCTTGTGCTTGTCCCAGAGCTTGGCCCGGCCGGCGGGGTCGGCCGCGCACCAGCCGTTGGCTTCGCCGACGAGGCCCATCGAGAACATCTTGCCGATGCCGTTATTGGCGTCGAACTTGCCACCCGGCAAGGGGTAGAGGTCCCACGGGAGCGGGGCCTCCGGATACTTTTGGAAATAGCGGCGGACCAGCTCGAAGCGGGCCGGGTCGTAGGCCTTGGGGGCGGGGAAGGGGACGCGATTGGCCGGATCCTTGGTGAGGCAGAGCCGGAAGCTGTAGACCATGACCGTCTCTTCGCCGGCGTTGTCATCGCCTTGCCGGACCGTGGTGATGAGGGGCAGCGGCAGCCCGTTGGCGTCGAAGCCGTCGATGGCCAGCTTGGCCTTCGGGTATTGGCGGCCGGCGAGGCTCTCGCCGTATTCGTCGCGGCTGTCGCGGCCGAGATGCCAGACGACGCCGGCCTTCGCCATGAGGTCGCCTTCGTAGGTGGCGTCGATGAAGACCTTGGCGTGGTGTTCGCCGGCCGGTGTCCGCAGGCTGACGATCTGCGCGCCTTCCTTCTCGAGGGACTCGAGCGGTTGCTTCGTCAGCACGGTCACGCCGGCCTCCTTCAGCATCGCGGCGGTCACCCGGGCGGCGACGTGCGGTTCATAGGTCCAGACGGCTTGGTCCTTGGTGGCGACGTCGTAAGGCAGCTTCACCCCGCGCGCGGCGTAATCGGCCGCGATCCGCTGATGCCATTCCTCGAACAGGCCCAGCAGCGTGGAGCGGACGGTCTGGTTGGAGTCGCTGAAGCTCAGTCCGCCGGTGTTCACGCCGCCGACATGGGCGCTGGGCTCGATCAGGACGACCTTGGCGCCTTCGCGGGCGGCGGCGATGGCGGCGCAGAAACCGCCGGGCGTGGCGCCGTAGACGATGACATCGGCCTCCGCGGCCCGGGCGAAGGGCAGGGAGAGGAAGAGCCCGAGGGCGAGAAGGAGGCGCATGGGCTTATTGGAGGGGAGGGAGCTTGGCGCTGTAATGGACGGCACGGTGACGGGCGTCGTCGAAGGCGAAGTGCAGCCATTGCTTGTCGGCGCTGACGAAACCATCCGGGTAGTTGAGGGAACCCTTCATGTGTTTGCCCGGGTAGTTCGAATCCGGTCCGGCTTCCTCGACGAGCACGCGCCGATAGGGCCAGGATTTCATGCCGTCGAAGCTGATCCAGAGGGCCAGCGGGCGGCGGGCCTTCGGGTTCGGATTGTGCAGCAGCGCGACGGCGTCGCCGCCGAGCGGGAAGAGGGTGGCCTTGCTGCCAGGGTTCGGGATGTCGGTCTTCGTCGCGAATTCGGGCCAGGTGCGGCCGCCGTCGGTCGAGACGGCCTGATACAGCACGCCACCGAGGCGGTCGGCGCGGATCAGCATCACGATGGCGCCGTCAGCGCGTTCCCAGATCGTCGGTTCCGCCCAGCCGAAGTAGCGGTCATCGGTGGTCAGGCGCACGTTGCCATGCTCCGTCCAGGTCTTGCCGCCGTCGGCGCTCATCAGCACGCCGTTGCGCGGGTTGGTGAAGGCCCGGTCGAGCGGGGCCTTGTCCTTTTCGGCGTCGGGTCCGACGTAATGTTGGAAAGGCAGCAGGATGCGGCCGTCGCGGGCGATGAGCGACGGGCGAATGAACGTGCGCTCCTTGAGGCGGCCGGGGAGTTCCTGCGGCTTGCTCCAGGTCTTGAAGGAATCGTCGCTGGTCAGGTACCACGAGCGCCAGTCGTTGGCCCAGTGCTTCGAGTGGGTGGAGAAGAAAAGCGTCGCGCGGCCGTCGCGGACGAGGACCTCGGTCGGTCCTTGGCCGATGGTCTTGCCTTCGCGGGGGAAGCCTACGTCGAAGGTCGCCAGGGGCGACCAGGTCCGGCCTTCGTCGGTGCTGCGCGTGATGCCGGTGTAGTTGAGCGGCGAGGGCTCGGTGTCGCCGCCGGCGAGCATGAACAGGATCCAGGACTTGTCCGGCAGCTCGCGCAGGGTCGTGTCGCAGACCATGCGGTTCGGCGTGAAGCCGTCGTAGGGCATGCTCTTCCGGTCCTGCTTGGCGTCGAGCGCGGCTTGCGCAGACCAATCCGGTCCGGCGGCGCGGACGGTGGCGAACAGGAACAGCGCGGCGAGGGTCAGGCGGCTCATTTCACCTTGTAGATCTTGACGTCATCGATCCACACCGTCGAACCGACGAGGAAGCTGAACCAGCGTTTGGGGTCGTGGGCGTAGCCTTCGGAGCGGTGCTTGGCGATGAGCTTGCCGTCGAGGCCGAAGCGAAGCTCGTCGCCCTCCGTGACGAGCGTCAGCACGTGCCACTCCGTGTCCGTCTTGAACGGCACCGAGAGGCTCTTCTTCTTGAGGAGGGCCTCGAGGTCGGCGGGAAGCTTCTGCTTCGCCGCGGCGGCGTCGGCGCGCTGTTTGCGCAGGGCGAGGTTCATCTCGCCGGTCATGCTGTCCTTCAACGTCAGGGTCGTCGGGGAAAGG
Source organism: Coraliomargarita sp. (assembly GCA_024638885.1). GTDB lineage: Bacteria > Verrucomicrobiota > Verrucomicrobiia > Opitutales > UBA953 > UBA953. The sequence goes on from JAHEJL010000002.1 coordinate 52,311, forward strand.
ATCGCGTAGCACATGTGGCCGGCGTGGACGCCCTGGAGGGAGCGGTCGACGTAACCCAGTTGCAGGCCTTCGGCCTTGTTGAGGCCGGGAAACCTGAAGCGGACGATCACGCCGCCGTCGGCGAAGCCGGCGTCATGGTGGATGTGGGCGGCGTGACCGGCCTCCTTGGTCGCGCTGGCGATCTTCATGATGCCCCCGTCGAGGTCGGCTTGCTTGATCTGCGGGACGCGGTCGGCCGTGGCGCTCTCCCAGCCGTTGCCGATGTCCTTCAGGCCGGTGCCGGTCTCCTCGCGTTCGAAGGCGTCATGGAAGATCAGCGTGCCCTTGGTCTGCAGCCAGGCGGCGTCGTCGGCGGAGAAGAGGGGTGATGCCAGCAGGCAGGCGAGAAGGGCGATTCGCATGGGGTAGGGGGATGGGTGAAGATACGGGGCAAAAGGGCAAAAGTGCAAAGGTGGAAACGGATAGGGCCAGGGCTGGGCTGGGGGTAGGGCGGGAATAATGGGCAACAAGAAGGGCTAGGGGTTAGCCTAGCCCAGTCTCTAGCCCCGGCACTGGTCCGGATTTACGAGATCAGTTCCTTGACCACCTTGGCCGGAAGGACGCCGGTGAGCTTCTGGTCGAGGCCCTGGAACTTGTAGGTCAGGCGCTCATGGTTGTAGCCCATGAGGTGCATGATCGTGGCGTGGAAGTCCGAGATGTGCAGCGGGTCCTTGACGATGTTGTAGCTGAAGTCGTCCGTCTCGCCGTAGATGCGGCCGCCCTTGGCGCCGCCGCCGGCCATCCACATCGTGAAGCAGCGCGGGTGGTGGTCTCGGCCGTAGTTCTCCTTCGAGAGGCCGCCCTGGCTGTAGATCGTGCGGCCGAATTCGCCGCCCCAGACGATGAGGGTGTCGTCGAACATGCCGCGCTGCTTGAGGTCCTCGATGAGGGCGTGGCAGGCCTGGTCGATGTCCTTGCACTGGCTCGGCAGGCGTCCGCCGGCGTTGCTGTGGTGGTCCCAGTTGTTCAGGTAGATCTGCGTGAAGCGCACGCCGCGTTCGGCGAGGCGACGGGCCATCAGCACGCTGTTGGCGAACGTGCCCGACTTCTTGGCTTCCTCGCCGTAGAGCTTGAAGGTGCTTTCCGGTTCCTTGGTGAGGTCGGTCAGTTCCGGCACCGAGGCCTGCATGCGGAAGGCCATCTCGTACTGGCGGATGCGCGTGTGGGTCTCGGGGTCGCCGACCGCCTGGTAGTTGAGACGGTTGAGCTGGTTGATGCCCTCGATGGTCTGCTTGCGCAGGTCGTCGGGGACGCCGGGCGGGTTGTTGATGAACAGGATCGGGTCGCCCTTGCTGCGGAAGGAGACGCCGGAGTGTTCGCTCGGCAGGTAGCCGCTGGACCAGAGGCGGGCGGAGATCGCCTGCTCCTGCTCGCGGTTGGTGGGCGTCGCGATCAGCACGACGAAGTTGGGCAGGTTGTCGTTCTCGGAGCCGAGGCCGTAGGAGGCCCAGGAGCCGATGCAAGGGCGGCCGGCGACCTGGTTGCCGGTCTGCATCGCGCAGATGGCCGGCTCATGGTTGATGGCCTCGGTGTGCAGCGAGCGCATCCAGCAGATGTCGTCGGCGTTCTTGGCGAGGTTCGGCAGGAGGTCGGAGTTCATCCACATGCCGCACTGGCCTTGCTGGGCGAAGTTGAACTTCGACGGCGCGATGGGGAAGCGGGTCTGGCCGCTGGTCATCGTGGTCAGGCGCTGGCCGTTGCGGATGCTCGGGGGCAGGTCCTTGTCGTACATCTCCTTCATCTTCGGCTTGTAGTCGAAGAGGTCCATCTGGGCGGGGCCGCCGACCATGTGGAGGTAGATGACGCGCTTGGCCTTCGGCTTGAAGTGCGTAGGCACGGCGCCCGGGGCGGCTTCGAGGGCGGACTTGCCGATGAGCGACGCGAGGGCGGCGGCGCCGAGCGCGTTGGCGCCCTTGCCGAAGAAGCGGCGGCGGGTCTGGAGGGTGTTCCACTCGTGGAGGATGGACATGGCGATTATTTGTTAAGGACTTCGTCGAGGTTGAGGAGCTGGCTGCAGACCATGGTCCAGGCGGCCAGTTCGGGCTTGGACAGCTTTTCGTCGGACTTCGAGTCGCCGACCTTCAGCAAGGCTTCGGCGTCCGCGGCGTTCTTGGCGTAGTGCGCGCGGAGCTGGGCGAGGCTCTTCGTGAGGATCGGCAGTTCCTCCGGCTTGAGCGGGCGGCAGAGCAGGCGGAGGGCGGCGGCGTTGAGGCGGGCGTGATCGTCGGTGTTGGCGCCGGCCTGCAGCATATGCTGGGCGAGGATGCGCGAGGCTTCGACGTACTGCGGGTCGTTGAGGGTCACCAGCGCCTGGAGGGGCGTGTTGGTGCGGTCGCGGCGCACGCAGCTGGCTTCGCGGGTCGGCGCGTTGAAGATGTCGAGGCTGGCGGGCGGCGCCATGCGCTTCCAGAAGTTGTAGACGGTACGGCGGTAGAGGTTCTCGCCGGTGTCCTGCTTGTAGGACATGTTGCGCATGCCGACGATCTCCCAGATGTTCTCGGGCTGGTAGGGCAGGGTGCCCGGCCCGCCCATGCGGGTCGACAGCGTGCCGCTCGCGGCGAGCGCGTAGTCGCGGATCATCTCGGCATCCATGCGGAAGCGGGGGCCGCGGCTGAGGAGCGCGTTATCGCGATCTTTCTCGAGCTTCTCGGGCGTGATGACGGCGGCCTGGCGGTAGGTGGCGCTGGCGAGGACGAGCTTGTAGAAGCGCTTCACGTCCCAGCCGTGTTCGCGGAAGTCGACGGCGAGCCAGTCGAGCAGTTCGGGGTGCGAGGGGGCGCTGCCCATGATGCCGAAGTCCTCGGTGGTCTTCACGAAGCCCGTGCCGAAGAGTTCCTGCCACATGCGGTTGACGGTCACGCGGGCGGTCAGGGGGTTGGCGTCGCTGACGATCCAGCGGGCCAATCCCAGGCGATTGCGCGGGGCGTCGGCGGGGAGCTTGCCGAGCGCGGCCGGAATGGCGGCTTCGACCTGCTCGCCGGGCTTATCGTAGGCGCCGCGCATCAGGATGTTGGCCATCGCCGGGCTGCCCATCTTCTCTTCCTGGATGTGGGTCAGTGTGCTGCGCCCACGGATCTGGGTCTGCTCGGCGGTCAGCTTGGCGACGAGGTTGGTCGCGACCTTCGAAGGTTCATGGCGGTTGCTGAGGTAGAATTCGAGCAGGGGCTCTTTCTGCTTCGGGCCGACCTTGCCGGCGAGCATCTGGCGGAGCGGGGCGAGCTTGGAGAGCGTGGTGACTTCCATCGGCGCCAAGGCGCGTGCATAGAGGAAGACGTCCTGGATGTTGCCGTGGAACGGCTCGCTCTGGCTGCGCTGGCCGATGCGGGTCGCGGCCGCGGACTTCGTGTCGGTCTTGAGCTTGTCGACCTCGCCGCGGGTCTCCATGAGCACGCCATCGACGTAGATCTTCACGCCGGAAGCCTTGCCGCTGCCGTCGTAGGTCATGAACACGTGCTGCCAGGTGGCGCGGGCCGGGTTCTTGGTGGTGACGACCTTGATGGCGTCATCGGGCCACTTGCTGATGATGTAGACGCCGTAGTTCTTGCCGGAATGGAAGAGCGTCCAGCCCTGGGCGCCCTTGGGGTCGTCCATGCGGCCGACGATCGTGCCGTTGCCTTCGAGCTTGTCGGGGCGGGCCCAGGCGCCGGCGCTGAAGGCCTGCTTGGTGCCGAAGTTGCCGGCTTCGCCGACGACGAGGTGGGAGCCCTTCTTGAAGGTGGGAGCAGGACCGGACTTGCCGTCCTTCTTCCAGGTCACGGGTTCGCCGGCGGCGGTCGTGCCGGCGGGGATGCCGGTGCCCTCGTTCAGCGCGAGACGGGCGACGAGGGCCTTGCTCGGGATGTCGGCATCGAGGTCGGCGGGCTTGGCCGTGGCGAACCACTGTTCGAAGAGGGGCGTGCCGAGCTTGCGGGCTTCGGCGACCTGCTTCTTACCGGCTTCGATCTCGGCCGGGAGGGCGGTCCAGCGCGGCTTGTCGGTCTCGGACGGGATGTACAGCACCGGGCCGCGGCCGTCCTTCACGTTGCCGTCGAGTCCGCCTTGGGTGGTGTTACGGAAGAAGGCGGCCATCGAGTAGTAGTCCTTGGCCGTGATCGGGTCGAACTTGTGGTCGTGGCACTGGGCGCAGTTGGTGGTGAGGCCGAGGTAGACCCAGCCCATCGTCTGCACCCGGTCGGCGGCATAGTTGGCGAGGTTCTCTTCGACGATCGTGCCGCCTTCGTTGGTGGTGATGTTGCAACGCTGGAGGCCGGTGGCGATCAGCTGCTCCTCGGTGGGCTTGGGGAGGAGGTCGCCGGCGAGCTGCTCGACCGTGAACTGGTCGAACGGCTGGTTGCGGTTGAAGGACTTCACGACCCAGTCGCGGTAGGGCCACATCTCGCGGTAGGCGTCGAAGTGCAGGCCGTGGGTGTCGGCATAGCGGGCGGCGTCGAGCCAGTAGCGGGCGCGATGCTCGCCGTAGGCCGGGGTGGCGATGAGCTCGTCGATGAGCGCGGCGAGCTGGGCGTCGCCGAGGCGTTCGCCGGCCTTGGGCGCATACTTCGCGAGGAGTGCGGGCGAGGGCGGCAGGCCGGTGAGGTCGAGGCTCACGCGGCGGACGAGCGTGTGGGCGTCGGCTTCGGCCGCGGGCTTGAGTCCGGCGGCGGCGAGCTTGGCGCCGACGAAGCGGTCGGTGGGGTTCTTGGCCCAGGAGGCGTCGGCCAGTTCCGGCAACGGCGCTTTCTGCGGGGCGACGAGGGACCAGTGCGGTTGCCAGGGGGCGCCTTGTTCGATCCAGTGCTTGATGAGGGCGACCTGCGCGGGCTTGAGGGTCTTGTGCTCCTTGGGCGGAGGCATGATCTCGTCCTCGTCCTTGCTGATGATGCGCTGGTACAGCGTGCTCTTGTCGGGCTGGCCCTTGATGATGGTCGGCGGCTCTTCCTTGCCGTCCTTCGTCATCCGGGGCGCGAAGAAGCCGGCTTCGGTGTCGAGTCGGAGGCTGGCCTTGCGGGACGCGGGGTCCGGTCCGTGGCAGTGGAAGCAGGCGTCGGCGATGATCGGACGGATGTCGCGGTTGAACTGGACTTTCTCTTCGGCCGCGAACGTGGCCGAGACGAGGAAAGGCAGGAGCGCCAGGAAGGGCTTACGCATGGAGAGGGGTGGTCTCAATAAAGACGGTTATCGGGAGAGGGGAAGCCGGATTAGGGCTAACACGACATAAGATAGGTTCCCTAGGCGGGTTGTTCCCTATCCTAGTCGTGAAATGTCACCCGCCCAAGGGACGAGTTGGCTCAGAACTCCCAGCGGCGGGGCGTGCCTTGGGCGGGGGTCAGGACGATGTCGTCGAGATCCACCGCGGCGGAGCCCGCAGGCAGGTAAAGACGGAGGAGGCCGGCCGCTTGCCGGGCGTTAAGTTCCACGTTGATGGTCTGCCAGGAGGCTTCGCCGGAGGTCCGGTAGGGCACTGAGAGCATCTCGGCGCCGCCTGCGGAGCCTAGGAGGGTGATCTTGCCTTCTCCGGCCTGCGGGGCGCGCAGGCGGAAGGACAGCTTGGCCGGGCCTGCGCTGAGGCCGGCGCCGACGCCGATGAAGGAACCTTCGCCCTTGGATTCGAGATGGAGGGCTCCTTCGATGACCGTGGCCTTGCCGGCGCGGTTCTTCCAGCCGCCGGGAAGGTCGTCGGGCGCCAAGGTTTTCTTTTTGGCCGGTGCCTTGGGCGCGGCCTTGCCGAAGTTAGGATTCACCTTCGGGATGACGGCTTCGGTGTCCTTGAGGAAGCCGGTGATGAGTCCGTTGAGTTCCTGCACGAGCTCGGGTTTCTCCTTGGCGAGGTTGCGGCGTTCGCCGAGATCGTTCTTAAGGTCGTAGAGTTCGAGGTCATCGGAGCCGTCATCGTTGCGTGCGTAGAAGCGGATGAGCTTCCAGTCGCCCTTGCGCACGTAAGTGCCGGCGTAGAAACCATCCATGACGGAGTCGCGCGTGGCGTTGCCGTGCGGGAAGTGGCAGAAGACACGGTCGCGTGGCGAATCTCCGCCAAGCAGGGCCTTCGACTGGTCGTGACCGTCGAGCTTGAGGCCCGCGCGCGGCTTCAGTCCGGCGAGCGAGAGCAAGGTCGGATAGAAGTCGACCGACTGGAAGAGGATGTCGCTGGTCTCGCCGGCCTTGGCCTTACCCGGCCACGCGAAGAGGAAGGGTTCGCGGGTGCCGCCTTCGTAGAGCGAGGCCTTGCCGCTGCGAAGGGGCAGGTTGCTGGTCGCCGGAATCTCGGCGTAGCCGTCCGGGTCGGTCTTCTTGGGCGGGTAGGCGTAGCCGCCATTGTCGGAATAGAAGACGATGATCGTGTTGTCGGCGATGCCGGCGTCGTCGACGGCCTGCAGGAGACGGCCGATGCCGTCATCGAGGGACTTCACCATCGCCGCATACAGGGCGTTATGCTGCTGGTTCTTCGGGTCTGCCTTGGCCTTGAAATGCTCGATGTAATCCGCACGCGCGTTCCACGGAGAGTGGACAGAGAAGGCCCAGTAGTTGAGGTAGAACGGCTTACCTTTGTGCGAGGCGATGTATTTCGCGGCCTCCTGGGACATGCGGTCCTCGATGTTCACGCCGGCGGTATCGGTGATGGTCGGATCCTTGATGAACTTCCAAGGGGCGAGGTAGCCGCCGCCCGGTCCGGGTGCGCTGGGCGTGTGGGGGAAGTCGGAATCGAAGCCCTGGTCCTTCGGTTCGTAATGGTCCGCTGGCTTGAGGTTATGCCCGAGGTGCCACTTTCCGAAGTGCGCGGTCGCGTAGCCGGCTTCCTTGAAGGCTTCGGCCAAGGTGAAGTATTCCGGCCGGAGGCGCGTCAGGCTGTCGGCGACGAGCACGCGGGTCTTGCCGTTCTCGTTCTCGGCTAGGCGTTTCTCGAGCAGCACCGTCGGCAGGTGGCAGACCGGCGCGGTGATGCCAGTGCGAGCTGGGTATTGGCCGACGAGGATGCTTGAGCGAGTGGGCGAGCAGAGCGGGCTGGCGGCGTAGGCCTGCGTGAAGCGCGTGCCGCGCTTGGCCAGGCGATCGAGGTTCGGGGTCTCGTGGAAGGTGCTGCCGAAGCAGCCGAGGTCATGCGCGCCAAGGTCGTCGGCGAGGATGAAGATGATGTTCGGTTGGTCCGCGGCGAGGGCCGCCAGCGGGGCGAGGAACAGGGCGAGTAGGCGCATGGGCTGGAGAGATGCAGGTAGGGGCAGGGGTGGGCTGAGGTTCAGAACTGAGCCTTGTCCGGGGGGCCTTTGGCCGGGCGGAGCTCGATCGAGCGGAGGCGCAGGCCATCGGCCTGGTCGCCTAAGTTCAAACGGACGTGGATGGCTTGGCCGTCGACGGGCAAGGCGATGCTCTGCTCCGAACTGCCGGCGGGCAGGGTGAAGCGGACGAGGTTCGCGGGCAGGAAGTCGGGCTGTTCCTTGGTGCGCCAGCTGAGCGAGCAGGCGGAGGCGGCCTTGGCGTCCGCTTTGATGAGGGCGGTAACCGGGCCGTTGAGCGCGAGGCCGGTCTTGGCGAGGAACGGCTTGGCGTTCTTCGCGGCCTTGGGGTCTGCGGTGAGAGTCAGGGCGCCATCCTTTAGGGCGATGGTGCCGTTGCGGCAGAGCCAGCCCTGGATCGCACCGGCAGGTTCGTTTTTGCGCGGCGCAGCGTTGGCGGAAGCCGTGATGACTCCGTGTTCCGCGAACATGCCTTCGTGATGTGGGTCCAAGTTCGTAGGCAGGCCAGGGGGAGTGAGCGTGTCGCTCCAGTCCTTGAGCGCCTGGCGAAGGCGGGCGACGATCTCCGGCCGGCTCTTGGCCTGATTCTTGGTGAGGTTCTCGCCGTCGGGCAGCGTCACATCGAAAAGCATCTCCTCTCGGTCGCCGAGGCGGACGAGCTTCCATGGGTGCTCCAGCACCGCGGCCTGCGAGCCCCAGCGCCAGAAGAGACGCTCATGCGGCGCACCGGTGTTCTGTCCGGCGGCGAAGGGCGCGAGATCCGTGCCGTCGAGTTCCGGGGCTATCGGCAGGCCCGCGGCCGCCACGGACGTGGCGGCGACGTCGAGGCTGCTGACGGGCTGATCGTACGTCTTGCCGGCGGGAAGGCGGGCGGGCCAGGTCGCCACGAACGGCGTCCGGATACCGCCTTCGGCGAGCATGCCTTTCTGGCCGATGAGCGGGGTGTTCAGCGAGCCGTCCCAGGCTTTGCCCAGCGGGGCGCCATTATCTCCGATGAAGAAGATGAGCGTGTTCTTGTCCTGTCCCATCGCCTTGAGCTTGGCGCGGAGTTGTCCGATGCCTTCGTCCATCGCCGCCATCATCGCCAAAGCTTGTCGGCGTTCCTTGGGTAGTTCGGGGGAAGTCTTGGAGAACCAGGGTTCTGGCGACTCCAGTGGGACGTGTGGTGCGTAGTAAGCGAGGTAGAGAAAGAACGGCTGCTCTGGCTTGGCGGTACGGCGATCGAGGAAGGAGAGGGCGGCTTCGGTCTGCACGACGACGCGGAAGCGGTTGTCGGCGACGAGGTGCGGCGCGTTGCCAGCGAACGGCGTGCCCTGCAGGTCGTGCGAGGCGAGGAACTGCCGCATCTCCCCTCGGAAGTATTCGTCGAAGCCTTGTGCGTGGGGCATGTGTTCGGCCGACACCCGCAGGAACTTCTCGCCTTTCTTGCCGCCCATGAGGTCGAGATGCCACTTGCCGACCTGTCCGGTGACGTAACCCGCCGCCTTCAGGCGTTCGGCGATGGTCAGTTCGGCGAGCGGCAAGGGCCCCTTGTTGTTATCTTCGACGCCGAAGCGCTGCTGATAGCGACCGGTGAGCACGCCGGCGCGGGAGGGTACGCACTGGGGCGCAGTGACGTAGCCGCGGGTGAAGCGCACACCGTCTCGGGCCATGGCGTCGAGGTTCGGCGTCCGGATGTCCTGGTCGGAGCCTTGGACGCCGAGATCAGCCCAGCCATGGTCGTCCGAGTAGATGAGGATGATGTTCGGCTTCTCGGCGGCGAGGGCCGCGAGCGGGGCGAGGAACAGGGCGAGAAGGCGCATCATTTCTTGGCTTCGACCTTGGCGCCGTTGATGGTGAGGTTCTTCACGTCGGCGTCCTTGGTGCCGGCCAGCCAGCTGCGGGTCTTCGGCGAGGCGAGGTAGGGGTGCTGGGCCTTCACTTCCTGGCCGTCGAGGTTGGCGGCCATCTGGTCGCCCTTCCATTCGACGCGCAGGTGATGCCAGGCGCCGACTTTGACCTCGGTCTTGACGGTCGCCACGGTATGCGAGGCCTTGGCCGAATCTTCCTGGACCATCACGGCGGTCGGGGTGACGACGACGCGACCGACATGCTTGCCGCCGTCGCAGCCGACGAGGAAGGCGCCCGGGACGTTCTGCCGGAAATCGAGTTCGATCACGGCGGAAGCGAGGCCGACCTTATGCCAGAGCACCGGGACGTGCTTCTCGTCCGGAATGTCCGCCATGTGCAGGACGCCGTCCGTGGGCGTCCACTTGCCCTTGGCGGTCTGCCAGTCGGCTCCGAGGGGTTCCTTGAAGGAGGGTGCCGCCAGCGCGGGCAGGCTTTGCTCGTTGAGGAGGGGCTTGATGGTTTCGGCGCCGCAGGCGAGCGAAGCGAGGAGCAGGGGTAGGAGGGAGGAGCGCATGGGTAAGTGAGTATTGAGTATAGGGGGAAGTGAGGCTGGTCAGGGGGTCGGGATGACGATGACGTCGTCGATCTCGAGGCCGGCGCCGCCGCCGTTCTGCATCCAGAGGAGCTTACGTTTGGCGGCGTCGAAGTTCGGACGCTTCAGCGTGCGCTGCCATTTGTCGTCTACGGACATGGCGACCGTGTCGCCTTTGAAGGCGAGTTTCACCGTGCGCCATTCGTTCGCCGACAGGTCGACTTTCTCAGCCGGCAGGACCTCGTTCGTCCGCAGCGAGCCGCTGACCGCCAGCGGCGGGAAGTTCTTCTGCAGCAGGGGGTGGCTCTTGTCGAAGGTATGCCCGTCGACTTCCAGGACGACCGAATCGCGGTTGAGGCGCACGCGCAGCATGTGGTCCGTGCCCCCGAACCCGTCATCGCCGTCGACGAAGAGCCAGAGCATGCCGCCTTGCTCCAGGTGCGGTAGCGGAAAGACATCGTGAGGTCCTTGCCGCCGAGCGCCAGGTAGACCATCGGCGGGTATTTGCCTCCGCTGGAGCCATGCGTCCACATCACCCCGTCACGGATCGACGTGTTCTTGTTCGGAAGCGGCGTCAGGAATTTCTTCGCATCGAAGCCCGGGCCGAAATCTTCGCGCACCGAGAAGGTCTCGCTCGAGGCGCAGCCGGCCAGGAGTCCGGCGCAGAGCAGAAGCAGCGTCCTCATTTGGACTGTTCGGCGGCCAGCAAGGCTTCGGCGTAGCGACGGCCGACTTCCAGCGTGCCGACGGCGGTGAAGTGCGTGTGCGAGGGCGGCAGGGTCTCCGCACCGGCGGTGTCGACATAGCGGGCGCGGGGCAGGGTGGCGGCGACTTCTTTCTGGGCTTCGACGACCTTGGGCATGAAGGCGTTCTTGCCGTTGCCGAAGCGCGTGTTGACGCCGAGGAGCAGGATCAGGTCCGGCGCGTCGAGTTCGTTGCGCAGGCTCTTGAGCATCGCCGCAAGGTTGGCCGCGTAAGCCGGCGCGTCCTTCGCGTTGGCGTCGCTTTCGCCCTGCACCCACACGAACGCGCGTGGTCGCAGGGTGATGTCCTTGGCCTTGGCGGCCGCGAGGGCGGTCTTGGCCTCGTCGACCATCGCGCGATAGCAGGCGTCGGCCTTGCCCGGCTGGCCGACATTCCAGTCGGCGGCGACCGACGTGCCGCTGAAGGCCGTCTTGATGACGGCGAGGGGTCGGCTCTCCTTGGTCGCGAGCGTCCGCACCATGCCGATCTCGGGTCCGAAGCCGCCCTTGGTCTTCTTGTTGAAGTTGCCGTATTGGCGGCCGACCTTCTTCGCCGCGTCGCCGGACATCGCCGGCGTCCGCGGCTGGTATTGGAGCGTCGTCCACTGGCGGGCGCTCGTGCCATCGAACTCATCGGGAGGCGGGTCGCCTACGCGCCACCAGAACATCGTCTGCGCATCCTTGGGGTCGGCCGGGAGCTCCTCGGCGTAGGCGTCGTAGCCGACGGCGTTCGACTGGCCGGCGACCAGGATGAGGTCACGGGTCTCGGCATGAGCGATTCCCTGCGAGAGCAGGGCCAGCCCGAGAAGGAGGGGGCGAAGCATGGGGTAGCTCTGGGTAACCCGGCCCGGGCCGGAGTTCCATCTTTTCCGCTGCCGCCGGGCTTACTTGACCTGTTCCCGGAGGAAGGCGACCAGTTCGGGGCACTCGAAGAACGACGGGCCGACCTTGTGGCCTTCGCCCGGGACGATCTTGACGGTGAACTTACCCCCGAGGGTCTCGTAGCGTTCCTTGAGCAGGAGCGTGTTGTCCTTGTGCGGGACGACGACGTCGGTGTCGCCGTGGACGGCGAACATCGGGACCTTGGCGGCGGCGAGGCCGGCGAGGTTGTCGATGGGGTTGAACTCCTTTAGGCGGGCGGTGAGCTCGGCTTCGGTCAGTCCGAAGTCGGCGAGCGTTTCGCGCTTCGAGTTCCTCAGCGGCCAGCTGGCGAGGTTGCAGACGGGGTAGATGCCGATCCAAGCCTTCACCTTCTCGGGGTTCCGGAACGCCCAAGTGAGGGTCATCATGCCGCCGCGGCTCTGGCCGAGCAGGATCGGCTTGGATGAATAACCACGCTTCACCATTTCGTCGTAGAACTTCGTGAATTGCGCCGCGCTCTTGGGGGCGCCGCGGACTTCGCCGAGGTCGTAGCCCGCGATGGCGATGCCGGCCTGCTGGCAGACGTCGGCGTAAAGCTTGCGCTGCACGATCGAGACGCCGCCGTTGAGCGTGGGCGCATACCACAGCCAGGGTTTGTCTTTGGCTGGGTTGGCCGCCGGGTGGATGACCGCCTTATGCCCGTCGACCTCGAAGGTCTCGGCCGCGCCGAGCGAAAGCGTGAGCAGGAATGCGAGGGTGGCGAGGAGGGCTTTCATGATGATCGAAAGGGCGGGCCGGCAGGACGACCGACGGGGCGCGGCTCAGCGGGAGCGGAAGACGTCGCTGGTCAGGCACTCGACGACGATGGTGCGCAGGCCGAGGCCCTGCTGCTTGGCCTTGGCGTAGATGCGGTCGACGGCGAACTCGTCGGCGGGTTCCATCAGGCGTCCGGTGCTGTAGGCGAGGAACTGGCGGATGAGGTGGCGCGTGAACTGTTCTTCGCGCTTGTCGTGCAGGATGTCGCGGAAGCCCGCGAAATTCTTATAGGCTTCGCCCGAGGCGAACTCGCCCGTGGTGTCGATCTTGGGGGCCGGGCCTTTCTTCGGCTTGGGGTAGGTCTCGCGCCAGCGGCCGACCGGGTCGAAGGATTCCAGGCTGAAGCCAAGGGGGTCGATCTTGCGATGGCACTCGGCGCAGGCGCGGTCGGTGCTGTGCTTGGCGAGGCGTTGGCGGATGGTGGTGGTCCCGCTGACGTCAGGCTCGATCGCCGGGACGACGTCCGGGGGAGGCGGGGGCTTCACGCCGAGGATGTTCTCGCTGACCCAGGCCCCGCGGATGACGGGCGAGGTTTCGACGCCGTTGGCGCTGACGGTCAGCACGGCGGCCATGCCGAGCAGTCCGCCCCGTCGCTGGTCGCCCGCGAGGCTGACCTTCCGGAAGCCGTCGGCCAGACGCAGGGTCTTCTGTTCGGGCAGGTCGTAAAGCTTCGCCAGCTTCTTGTCCACGAAGGTGTGGTCGGCGTGCAGGAACTGCGTCACCGGCAGGTTCTCCTTGAGCAATTCCTTGAAGAACAGGCGCGCCTCGGCCTTCATCGACGCGGGCAGGTCTTCGGCGTAATAGGCGCGATTCGTCTCGCGCGGCGGCGGCATGCCGCCGAGTTCGCGCAGGTTCAGCCAGCTGTCGAGGAAGCCGTTGACGAAGCCGTTGGCACGTTCGTCCGCCAGCAGTCGGTCGATCTGCCGTTTCAATTCGGCGTCGCCGGTGAGCTTGCCCGCGGCGGCGGAGGCGAAGAGCGCTTCGTCGGGCGGGGTGGCCCAGAGGGCGTAGGCCAGGCGTGTCGAGAGGTCGAAGGGCTGCAGGCGTCGTTCGCCTTCCTGGGTGACCTCGCTGAGATACAGGAAGGAAGGGGAGCAGAGGATGAGCTTGAGCGTGTCGAGCGCGGCTTGGCGCGGGGCGGCTTTTTCGGCGAGACGCTTTTCATACATCTTCCGAAGCGGCGCCCGGTCGGCATCCTGCAGCGGTCGGCGATAAGCCTTCGTCGCGAACGCAAAGAGCTGGTCGAGCGCGCGGTCGGACTGGAAACCCTGTTCGCCGAAGACGGCGACTTCCTCGGGGCCGCCTGCTGGTTCGACCACCGGGCCTTGGACGACGATCTCGCTGATGCGGATGTGCGGCAGCTGGCCTTCCAGGAGGATGTGCGCACGGTCGACGCCCGACGAGCCGATGGGTGACTTGAACTCGTCCTTGTAACGCTTGTTGATCGCCAGGACCGAGGCGCGTGATTCGTAAGGGCCGTTCGGGAAGATGAAGCGCGGCGTCTGGCCGGCTTCGAGCCAGACCCGGAACTTCAGGCGGGTGGGCTTATTGTCCGGCACTACGCTGCTGGCCAGCAAGGGTTCGATCGCCTGCGGATAATGGATGTGGCCCTTGGTGACGTCGCCCGGGACGACGCCGAGGATGAAGGGCTCCGAGAAATCGATGCCGAAGATGGCCGGGTCGTAATGCGTGTCGCGGTGCATCGCCGCGGCCTCGACCTCGAGGTCGTACAGCCCCGAGACAGGCACGCCTTGCTTGAAGTCCTCGATGTGGCCGTAGCCGCCCTGACGGGTGTCGGTGTTCGGCTGTTCGTAAAGGTTCAGGTAGCGGAAGTTGAAGGCCCGCTTGTGGGACCCGTAGACCTCTTCGTACTGGACGAAGTTCTTGTTGAACTTCCAGGTCTTGGGGGTGATGGGCGGCTTGCCCAGCCGGCTCTCGACGAGGCGGTTGGCGGCCTGGAAATATTGGTCGAGCAGGAACCCCGAGGTCACCAGCGACTGGCCGATCGTATCCAGGTGGCGGGCGGTCTTTTCCTTCGGGAAATCGGCGGTCAGGCCGAGGGTGTCGACGCGACGTCCGAACAAGGTGGCGAGGGTGTTCTCGTATTCGCGGTTGGAGAGGCGGCGGAGGACGGTCCGCGAGCCGGAGCTCTGCAGGCTGGCTTCGGCCGCCGCGGTACCGGCGCGCAGGGCACGGATCGCCATCAGGCGCTCGTCGTCGCTCGGCTGGGCCGCCTTCTTCGGCGGCATCTCGCGCAGGGTCAGCTGGTCGATCATGTCGCGCGCCTCGATCACCTGAGGCAGCGTCTTCAGCGGCAGCGCGAACTGATGGAACGAACGGTCGCCCTTATGGACGTCGGCGTCGTGGCACTCGAGGCAGTAACGGTTGAGGAACTGCTCGACGGATTTCGTCGGCGCCTCGGCGGCGCGCAGTTCGCCGGTCGCCGCCAGCACGGACAGGGCCAGCAGGATGCGGGATGCCGGAAACAAGGTCACGACGGGGCGGAGGCCTGGGATCAGGAGAAACGGCCCGTGCTGCTGCCGAACGCGGCCGTCTCGACGCCCATCTTCTGGGCGATGTCGACGTAAAGGTTGCAGAGCGGCACCTTGTGCCGGACTTCTTTGGCCACCTCGCGGAAGGTGCCATGCTTGTAACCGCCGCCGGCGAGGAAGATCGGCAGGTCGGTGTTGCGGTGCGAATTGGCGTCGCCCATGCCGCTGCCGAACAGCACCGTGGTGGAGTCGAGCAACGTGCCTTCGCCGTCCTTCAGCTGGGCGAGGCGGCCGACGAACTTGCCGTATTGGGCGATCTGGTAGCGCTCGAGGGCGATGAGCGCGGCGATGGACTCGGGGTCATTGCCGTGGTGGGAGAGGCCGTGGTAGTCCTTCTTGATGCCGAGGTGCTGGGGTAGGAAGTCGCCGCCGACTTCGAGCGTGGCGATGCGGGTGCTGTCGGTGTGGAGCGCGAGCGCGATGAGCTCGTACATGAGCGGCAGGTCGTCGACCGCGTTGCGGTTGGCCGGCTTGGCGAAAGGGGCCTGCGGCTTCGGCAGCTGGGTCCAGCGCTGGCGCAGGGCCAGGCGCTTCTCGACGTCGCGGACCGAGGTGAAGTATTGGTCGAGCTTGTCCTTGTCCTCCTGGTTGACCTGGCCGGAGAGGCGTTTCGCTTCTTCGCGCACGGAATCCAGGATGGAGGCCTGCACGCGGTTTTCCTGTTCGCGGCGGGTGCGTCGCTCCGCGGAGTCGCTGGCGAAGAGCTTGTCGAACAGCTCGGCGGGGTTGGTGACCGGAGGCACGCGCACGCCGGCCTTCGTCCAGGCGATCTGACAGCCGCCGTGGATGCCGCCCTCGGAGCCGACGGTGAGGGAAGGGAAGCGGGTCTGATGTCCGATCTCTTCGGCGAGGAACTGGTCGAGCGAGACGTTGCCGTCCGGACGGTTCTGCGCCTCGGAGTTGAGCACGCCGGACAGGAAGGAGTGCACCGCGAAGTGGCCGCCTTTGACGCCGTGGTCGAGTCCGCGGAAGACGGTCATCCGTTCGCGCTGTTCCCAGATGGGTTCCAGGAGGGTCGTCTGCTCGTAGTCGCGTCCGACGGTGGTGGGAAAGAGCTTCTTGGTCTGGTAGCCGAGCAGGTTGCCGATCGCCACGAAGCGACGGGCGCCGATGCCGGCGCCTTTGGATACCTGCACGGTCGGATTGCCGCTGAGGGCCTTCGCGCTGAGGGAGCAGAGTCCGGGCAGGGCCAAGGTGGCGCCCAGGGAGCGGAGGATGAAACGTCGGCGATGCATGTCAGGGGGTGATGACGCGGGGGCTGAAGGTATCTTGCGGGTTCAGGACTTCCCGATGCGAGCCTTTCCTTGGCCGGTGGGAGGTCATTTCAGAGGGGGTTGGCATAGGTTTAGGCACCGTTCTCCCCGCAGGATGGCGCACCCCATTATGACAGTCCGCCTTGGCCCTTGTTCCCGGGCCGGCCAGGTCCTCCGGCCTACGCGAGGATGGGCTTGATCACCTTGGCGGGGTTGACCCCGGTGAGGCGGACGTCGAGGCCCTGCGATTTCACGATGAGCTTCTCGTGGTTCAGGCCCATCTGGTGCAGGAGGGTCGCGTGGATGTCCCGGACATGGACGGGATCCTTGACCGCGCCGAAGCCGAACTCGTCGGTCTCGCCGTAGGTCATGCCGGGGCGGAAGCCGCCGCCGGCGAACCACATGGTGAAGGCGTCGATGTGGTGGTTGCGGCCGGTGAACTCACGGACTTCGCCCATCGGCGTGCGGCCGAACTCGCCACCCCAGACGACGATGGTGTCGTCGAGGAGGCCGCGGGACTTGAGGTCCTTGACCAACGCGGCGCAGGCCTGGTCGATGTCCTTGGCCTTCATGGGCAGATGCTTCTGCAGGTTTTCCGTCACGCCGCCGTGGTGATCCCAGTTGGTGTCGTAAAGCTGGATGAAGCGGACGCCGCGTTCGACGAGGCGGCGGGCGAGGAGGCAGTTGCGGGCGAAGCTGGCCTCCGCCGGATCCTTGATGCCGTAGAGGTCGAGGGTCGCCTTGCTCTCGCCGCGGAGGTCGATCACCGCGGGCGCGCTCGTCTGCATGCGGTAGGCCATCTCGTAGGCGTTGAGGCGGGCTGAGATCTCGTCGTCGCCGGTCTTCGCCAGACGCGCGGCGTTCAGTTCGCGCACGGCATCGATCACCTTGCGCTGTTCCGTCGAGACCACGCCTTGCGGGTTGGTCAGGTTGAGGATGGGTTCGCCCTGCGCGCGCAGGGGCACGCCTTGGTAGGTGCTCGGGAGCATGCCGCTGCCCCACAGGGAAGCGCCGCCGCGCGGTCCGCGCGGTCCGCTCTGCAGCACCACGAAGCCCGGGAGATCGGCGCACTCGCTGCCGAGGCCGTAGGTCATCCAGGCGCCCATGCTCGGACGGCCGAAGAGCCCGCTGCCGGTGTTCATGAACAGCTTGGCAGGCGCGTGGTTGAAGAGGTCGGTCTTGCAGGTCTTGACGAAGCAGAGGTCGTCGGCGATCGACGCGGTGTGCGGGAGCATGTCGCTCACCCAGGCTCCGCTGGCGCCGTGCTGCGTGAACTTCTTGTCGTGGCCGAGCAGGTTCACGCGGTGGCTCGAGCCCATGAACGCGAAGCGCTTGCCTTCGATGAAGCTGGCGGGGATGGGCTGGCCGTTCAGTTCGTTGAGCTTGGGCTTATGGTCGAAGAATTCGAGCTGGCTCGGGCCGCCGGCCATGAAGAGGTAGATGATGCTCTTGGCCTTGGGGCGATGGTGCGGCTGCTTCGGGGCGTGCGGGTCCGCCGCCGGCTTGTCCTGGGCGAGCAGCGACGACAGCGCGATCGTGCCGAGGCCGACGCCGCAGTCGCGGAAGAAATGGCGGCGCGTGCGGTCGCGCAGGCGGAGGAGGTCAGTCACGGGTGATGGTCTCGTCGAGGTTGAGGAGGGCGCGCGCGGCCGAGAGTCGGTCGAGCGGGCGGAGGACGGCGAGTTCGGCGGGCTCCGGGCGGCGCGAGGTGCAGCGCACGAAGGCGGCTTCCAAGCCTTCCTTCTCGATCACCGCGGCCAGCGCCTGGGCGGCCTCGAAGAAGGCGGGGTCGTTGAGGAGCGTCAGGGCCTGCAACGGGGTGTTGCTGCGATTACGGCGGGTGCAGGAGGCGAGGCCGTCCGGGGCGTCGAAGACCGCGAAGGCCGGCGGCGGGGTCACGCGGTAGGTGAAGGTATACAGGCCGCGGCGGGTACGGTCGGAGCCCTTGCTGGTGTTCCAGGCACGCTTCACCTGGCCGAGGGACATCACGCCATCGGGGATCGGCGGGTAGACGGGCGGGCCACCGACCTTGAAGGTGAGGGTGCCGCTCGCGACGAGCGCGGCGTCGCGCACGAGCTCGGCGTCGAGGCGCAGGCGGGTCTGGCGGGCGAGCAGGCGGTTGTCGGGGTCCTTCGCCATGAGGTCGGGACGGTTGGCGGAATCGCGACGGTAGGCGTGCGTGAGCACGATCGTCCGGTGGAGGGCTTTCAGGCTCCAGCCATGTTCGACGAATTCGACGGCCAGCCAGTCGAGCAACTCCGGGTGGGAGGGCGGCGTGCCTTGCGAGCCGAAGTCGTTGTCGGTCTCGACGAGGCCGCGGCCGAAGTAGGCCTGCCAGACGCGGTTGGCGATGACGCGGGCGGTGAGAGGATTGTCCTTCGAAGCGATCCAGCGCGCGAGGTCGAGGCGGTCGACCGGGCCTTGGTCCGGCTTGAACGCATGCAGGACCGAGAGGACGCCCGGAGCGACTTCTTCGGCGGGACGGGTGAAGTCGCCCGCGGTCAGCAGGTGCGTCTTGCGCGGCTCGACGCGCTCCTTGAAGACGAGCGTGGTCGGCGCGCCGTCACGGAGGTCGGCGGCTTCCTTCGCGCGCTGCTGCAGCGCCTTGAAGTCCTTGTCCTTGGCGCCGGGGCCGGCGGCGAAGAGGGCCGCGCGGTCGGTGACGCTGCGTTTCGCGGCAGGCTTGCGGAGCGCGGCTTTCGCCGGGCCGGGAAGTTTGGCGGTGGTCGCCTTGGTGAGGCTTGCTTCCCATGCCTGCAGGTCGGCCAGGTGTTGGTCCAGCCAGGCGGCGAGCGCCTTGTCGGCATCCCGGACGGCCGCGGCCAGCTTGGCGTCGTCGCGGGACGGATCCGACACCTTCATCGTCGGTTCGTCCTGGTTGTTGAAGAACGCGAACATCCGGTAGAACTCCTTCTGCGTGATCGGGTCGAACTTGTGGTCGTGGCACTGGGCGCAGCCGACCGTCAGTCCGAGCCAGACCGTGCCGGTGGTGCCGACGCGGTCGAAGACGCTGTCGACGCGGAACTGCTCGACGTCGATGCCGCCTTCCTGGTTCAGCGGGGTGTTGCGATGGAAGCCCGTGGCGACGCGCTGGGCTTCGCCGGCGTCCGGGAGGAGATCGCCTGCGAGCTGTTCGATCGTGAAGCGGTCGAAGGGCAGGTCGGCGTTGAGCGAGCTCACGACCCAGTCGCGGTATTTCCAGATGCTGCGCGGGGCGTCGATCGAGTAGCCGTTGCTGTCCGCGTAGCGTGCCTGGTCGAGCCACCAGCGGCCCCAGCGTTCGCCGTAAGACGGCGAGGCGAGCAGACGGTCGACGGCGTCGGCGTAGGCTTGCTGCGGGTCTTGGGCGCGGGCCTGGGCGAAGGCGGCGAGTTCGGCGGGTGTCGGCGGCAGACCGGTGAGGTCGAGCGAGAGACGACGCAGGAGTTTCTCGGGCGAGGCTTCGGCGGAAGCGGTCAGCCCGGCTTCCTTGAGTCGCTGTTCGATGAGCGCGTCGATCGCCGCCGGACCTTTCTCCTTGAGCGTCGGGCGGACCGGGGCGGTGAAGGCCCAGTGCGGTTCATAGGGCGCGCCTTCTTCGATCCACTTGCGGAGCGTCGCCAGCTGCTTCGCCGTCAGCTTGGGCTTATGCGCGTCGGGCGGCGGCATCACTTCCTCCGGGTCCTTGGAGAGGATGCGTTCCCACAGCGCGGACTTCGCCGGATCGCCCGGGACGAGCGCGCGGATGCCGTCGTGGTCGGCCAGGGCGCCTTCGCGGGTGTCGAGGCGTAGCTCGGCCTTGCGGTGCTTAGGGTCGAAGCCGTGGCAGGAGAAGCATTGCTCGGAAAGGATCGGGCGGATCTCCCGGTTGAAGGAGACCTTGGCGTCCGCGCCGGCGGACCAGGCGAGCGCAAGCGCGATGAGCAGGGCAGGGCGTCCCATCCCACCGAAGCAAGCCGTCCCTCCCGGCTTTGCAACACCTTGTGGGCTCCGGGGTCCGGGCTTACTTGCCCTTCAGGGGCGTTCGGAGCACGAACTGGATGCGACCAAAGCCCTTGTCCTTGCGCCTGTTCATGTCCGGGAAGGTCACGAAGAGGACTTCCCCGGTGTCCCGGAAGTGGTCCATCGCGACCGTACGGCGTTCGCTGCCCGTCAGCCCGAATTCGCTGAGATCGTCGTCAAGGTCGTCATCGTCATCCTGGTCGGGCGTCGTTTCCGTTTTGGTGGCGATCGGCGCATCGCTTGGGAACTGCACCCACTTGCCTTTTTCCAGGACCTTGGAGTGGCCGCCGGTCTTGAAGCTGTGGCAGCTGACGACGGGGCGGTTCCGGTCGTCGATCCGCAGTCCGGCGACGACCTTCAGCCACGGCGGATTGCCCTCGGTCTCGGCGTACACGACGTCGCCTTGGTAAGGGCCTTCTTCCGCCCGCATCGGCCAGCGGATCTCGGTACCGTCGCCACGGCGGATGGTCTTTCCGCCGTCGTCCGAGTAGGCGTAAAGGACGTGCGTGTGGGTGTGCCGGCCTTGGGCCGAAGGGGTGTTCTTGTTCAGCACGGAGCAGGCGATGTGCATGCGCTTGTTCCGGTCCCAGACGATCTTCGCATGCGGTTGCATGTAGCCGTAGGAACCGCCTTCGCCGTTGTCTTCCCAGATGCTGACCGGATGCTTGCCGGTCTTGGCCGCCATGTTTCTCCGCTGTCCTTCGAGCTGATCGCGGGGAATCGAGGCGCCGAGGATGGACCAGGTCTGGGTCTTGGCGTCCAAGACGCTGATGGCTACGCCCATCGCGGGGATGCCGCAGCGGATCGAATGATAGAGCGTCCCTTCCGGGCCGCGGAAGAAGCCAGGGTAGGTCACTTCGGCGCCTGCCGGGCCGGCGTTGCTGTCGGGGCCGCAGGCGAACTCGAAGGCCGAGATGTCCTTGGGTTTCTTCGACAGCCAGTGTTTCACCCAGGCCGAGCCATGCATGTCGCCGACGACATGGACGCGGCCGGTCGGGTCGACGGCGATCCGGTAGCCGCGATGAGGGTCTTCGCCGGTGACGTGTCCGGGCATGAGCGGGGCGGTCTCGCCTTTGCCGCCGGCGAGCGGCGCCTTGACGACGTAAGTCTTCAGTCCGGGCATCCAGAACACCGCGTAGACCTGGCCTTCATGGACGAAGGGCTGGACGCGCTGAGATCTGGGGTGATCCATGCACCCTTCGAAGTCCCAGACGACCTTGTCCGTGAACTTACGTCGCTCGGCGTTTTTCTTGGCCGCCTCCGGCTTCGCTGCGGCGAAAGTCGGCAAGGCCTGGCCAAACATCAGGCCACCTGTCGTGAGCGCCAATCGGCGGAGGAGGTCGCGTCGGGTTTGTCGGTGCATCGGGTTCCTTAGGTTTAACCCTGAGACCATGCCGGAGTTGCATGCTGCCGTTGTCCCGAGTCCCGGGGGCGAGCCTTGGAGGTCTGGAAACAAAACGGCCCGCCGGTGAGGGCGGGCCGTGCGGGGAAGGGCGCGGGACGCTTACTTCTTGGCGACGTCGTAACGGTCGAGGTTCATGACCTTCGTCCAGGCGGCGACGAAGTCCTTCACGAACTTCTCCTTGCCGTCGGCGCTGGCGTAGACCTCGGACAGGGCGCGGAGCTGCGAGTTGGAGCCGAAGACGAGGTCGACGGCGGTCGCGTTCCACTTCACCTGGCCGGACTTGCGGTCGCGGCCTTCGAAGAAGTGCTCGCAGATCTTGGCCTTCTCCCAGACCACGGACTGGTCGAGGAGGTTGACGAAGAAGTCGTTGCTCAGGACGCCCGGCTGCTTGGTCAGCACGCCGAGGCCCGGGAAGAGCACCGTGGTGTCGAGCACGCGCATGCCGCCGACGAGGACCGTCATCTCCGGAGGCGTGAGCGTCAGGAGCTGGGCGCGGTCGAGCAGGTTCTCCGCGGCCGGGCGGTCGAGCTTGCGGCCGAGGTAGTTGCGGAAGCCGTCATACTTCGGCTCGAGCACGGCGACGGATTCGGCGTCGGTCATCGCCTGGGTCGCGTCGGTGCGGCCCGGGGTGAACGGCACCTTGACCGGCGTGCCGGCCTTGGCGGCGGCGGCTTCGACGGCGGCGCAACCGCCGAGGACGATGAGGTCGGCGAGGGAGACCTTCTTGCCGCCGGTCTGGGCGGCGTTGAAGATCGCCTGCACCTTCTCGAGGACGGCGAGGACCTTGGCGAGTTCGGCGGGCTGGTTCACTTCCCAGTCCTTCTGCGGGGCGAGGCGGAGGCGGGCGCCGTTGGCGCCGCCGCGCTTATCGCTGCCACGGAACGTCGCGGCGGAAGCCCAGGCGGTGGTGACGAGCTGCGCGGTGGTGAGGCCGGAGGCGAGGAGCGTCTTCTTCAGCGACTCGATGTCGGCCGCGTCGATGAGGAGGTGGTCGACGGACGGGACGGGGTCCTGCCAGAGCTGGGCCGGGGGCACGTGCGGTCCGAGGCAGCGGGCGTAGGGTCCCATGTCGCGGTGCGTGAGCTTATACCAAGCCTTGGCGAAGGCGTCGGCGAACTCGGCCGGGTTCTCGAGCCAGCGCTTGGTGATCTTGGCGTAGGCGGGGTCGGTGCGCAGGGCGATGTCCGACGTGAACATCATCGGCGCGTGGCGCTTCGACTTGTCATGCGCGTCCGGTACGGTGTCCTTCGCCGCGCCGCCCTTGGGCGTCCACTGATAGGCGCCGGCCGGGGACTGCGTGAGTTCCCATTCGTAGCCCCAGAGGTTCTTGAGGTATTCGTTGGACCAGCGGGTCGGCGTGCTCGTCCAGGCGCCTTCGAGGCCGCTGGTGATCGTGTCGACGCCGTTGCCCTTGCCGAAGGTGTTCTTCCAGCCAAGGCCCATCTCTTCGATCGGTGCGCCTTCGGGTTCCGGGCCGACGTGGCCGTCCGGGGTCGCGGCGCCGTGCGCCTTACCGAAGGTGTGGCCGCCGGCGATGAGCGCGACGGTCTCTTCGTCATTCATCGCCATGCGCGCGAAGGTGTCGCGGATGTCGCGGGCCGAGGCGAGCGGGTCCGGCTTGCCGTTGGGGCCTTGGGGGTTGACGTAGATCAGGCCCATCTGGACGGCGCCGAGCGGATCGGCGAGCTGGCGGTCGCCGGTGTAACGCTTGTCGCCGAGCCATTCGGTCTCCGGACCCCAGTAGATGTCTTCCTGCGGTTCCCAGACGTCCTGACGGCCGCCGGCGAAGCCGAAGGTCTTGAAGCCCATGGTCTCGAGGGCGACGTTGCCGGTGAGGACCATGAGGTCGGCCCAGGAGATCTTCTGGCCATACTTCTGCTTGATCGGCCAGAGCAGGCGGCGGGCCTTGTCGAGGTTGGCGTTGTCCGGCCAGCTGTTGAGCGGGGCGAAGCGGAGGGTGCCGTAACCGGCGCCGCCGCGGCCGTCGGTCACGCGATAGGTGCCGGCGCTATGCCAGGCCATGCGGATGAAGAAGGGGCCGTAGTGGCCGTAGTCGGCCGGCCACCATTCCTGCGAATCGGTCATCAGCGCGGCGAGGTCCTTGCGCAGGGCTTCGAGGTCGAGCTTCTTGAACTCCTCGGCGTAGTTGAAGCCCGGGGCGAGCGGATCGCTCTTGGCCGAGTTCTGTCGCAGGATGTTCAGGTTGAGCTGATTCGGCCACCAGTCGGCGTTGCTCATCGCCGCGGCGGCGGTGTGGCGGTTCTGCGGGGCCAGGTGGCCCATCACGGGGCATTTGGAGAGGTCGGACATTGGATCAGTGGGCTAGGGTTTGGAGGTTGGAGTTTAGGGGGAAAGTTAGCGGCGCTTCTTCTGGCAGGCGGGGCAGGTGCCCCAGTAGATCACTTCGGCTTCGTCGATCTTGAAGCCGTGATGCGAGTGGGCCTTGAGGCACGGGGCTTCGCCGACCGCGCAGTTGACGTCTTCGGTGCGGCCGCACGAACGGCACACGAGGTGGTGATGGTTGTCGCCGATGCGGTCCTCGTAGAGCGCGGCGGAGTCGGCCGGCTGGATGCGACGGATGATGCCTTTGTCCGTGAGGACGTTCAGGACGTTGTACACCGACTGGCGGGAGATGCTGCCCAATTCGCCGCGGACGCCTTCGGCGAGCTCATCGGCGGTGGCGTGGGGATGGCGGGAGACCGCGCGCAACACCGCGACGCGCTGCGCCGTGACGGGCAGGTCGTGCTGGCGAAGGGTGGCTTCCGGGTCGCGCATCGACCCTGAACAAGACGAAGTTTTGGACTTTGTCAAAATCCCTGCGCCGAAAAACCGCCAAGGGGCCTGGCCCCCTTATTCGGCCGTCTTTTCGCGGAAAAGAGCCAGGAACAGGGGGATCAGCACGACGCTCATCAGGGCCGGGACGAGCCAGATGGACTTCCAGTCATGGACGCCTGCGGGGCTGGTGTAGTGCTGGGCGACGACGCCGGAGAGGACCGAGCCGACGAACATGCCGGCTCCGTGGGTGAAGACGGCGATCAGCCCTTGGGCCGAGGCGCGGAGGCTTTCGCCGGCGGCCTTGTCGACGTACATGCGGCCCATCACGAAGATGAAGTCATAGCACATGCCGTGGAGCAGGATGCCGCCGAGGACCATCCAGGTCGCCGTCGGCTGCTGATGGAAGTAGGCGAAGAGCGCGAAGCGGACGGCCCAGGCGGCCATGCCCAGGATCATGATGCGTTTGACGCCGAGGAACGGCAGGAGCAGCGGCAGCAGGAGGACGAAGCCGACTTCCGAGACCTGGCCCAGCGTCATCTTCGCGGTGAAGTCCGCGACGTTCATCTCGCTGAGGAACGCGCCGGTCCAGGTGAAGTAGAAGCTCAGCGGGATGCAGATGAGGAAGGAGCAGAACATGAAGACCGCGAACGAGCGGTCCTTGAAGAGCTTCAGCGCGTCAAGGCCGAGCAGCTTGCTGGCCGAGACCGGGCCGGCCTCGCCCTTGGGCGGGGTGTTCGGGAGCGTGAAGGAATAGAGCGCGATGGCGACGGCGATGCCGCTGGCCAGCTTGAACATCCCGTTGTTGTCGGCCAGGGCGGCGGCGTTGACGACGAGGGCGGCGGCGATCCAGCCG
Source organism: Coraliomargarita sp. (assembly GCA_024638885.1). Taxonomy (GTDB): domain Bacteria; phylum Verrucomicrobiota; class Verrucomicrobiia; order Opitutales; family UBA953; genus UBA953. Next base: position 77,219 of record JAHEJL010000002.1, read on the forward strand.
ATCGCGGCGGCGGCCATGACGATGGGGAACCAACGGGAGGGGTTCGGCGCGTGGGTCAGCGTGATGGTGTTGATGAGGCCGTGGCCCGCCATGTAGGTCAGCGTGTAGGCGATCAGCGAAGGGTAGAAGACGTCGAAGGTGGTCTGCTGGGAGATCCACCAGAGCAAGCCCGCGCCCAGCAGGTGCAGGCCGCCGAGCAGGCGCTGCGCGGGCACGTAGCGGTCGGCGATGACGCCGATGAGGAAGGGCGAGACCAGTGCGCCGATGGCGGTGGTGCCGTAGGCGAGGCCGATCTGGGTGCCGGAGAAGTTCAGCTTCCCGAGGTAGACCGACATGGTGTTATACCAGCAGCTCCAGACGAAGAAGTGCAGGAACACCATCGAGGCCAGACGGAGATAGAGGGTGGGGGTCATCGCTTGGGGAGCAGGGGTAGGTTCGCGCATCGAGTTAGAGGGGTGGGGGGAGCGTCAGGTTATTTCTGCTTGGCGCCAGCCTTCTTCGGGGCGGGCTGGCGTCCGAAGAACCACTTGGTTTCGCCGGACCACGCATGGTCGGGTTCCAGGGTGTTGAGCTTGAGCTGGAAACCGAGGGGGTTGAAGCGGGCCGAGGTCCAGCCGGTGGCGTTGGTGTTCGGATTGAACACGTAGGCGCAGGCGATGGTGCTGATGATGTGGATGTCGTTCTCCTTGGCCTGCGTCCACTCATGGGTGTGGCCGTGCACGTAAGCCTTCACCTGCGGGCGCTTGGCGAGCTCGGGCCAGAAGTCGGCCGTGTCCGCGATGCCGCCTTTGTAACTCCGGCTGTCGCCGCCGACCTGCGGGTTGTGGTGTCCGATGAGCACGACCGGCTTCGTCGGGACTTCGTCGATCCTGGCGAGCATCCAGGCGATCTGTTCGGCCCCGAGCCTACCGCCGGGCCCCGGGGTCTGATCGAGGGTGTCCAGCAGGATGAGGCGGGTGGAAGGCAGGTCGATGACGCTGTTGTGGCGAGGCTCCTTGAGCGACGAAGCGCTCTTCATCTCCGGGAAGGCCTGGCTGAAGACGTCACGGACGTCGTGGTTGCCGAGCGTGAGGTGGAGGGGGATGCCGGCTTCGCGCAGCGGAGCGATGAGTTCGCGGACGACCGCGTAGTCGGCGGCGGTGCCGACGGCGAGGGCGAGGTCGCCGTTGATGATGACCGCGGCGGGCTTCTTGGGCAGCGCGAGGATCTGCTTCACCGCCGAGCGCAGGTGCTCGCCGTCGGCCTTGGCGTTGGCGGGGATCTTTTCTTCCGGGATGCCGGTGACGTGGATGTCGTTGAGGAGCACGACCTCGTCGCCGCCCGACGTGTCGAGCGCCGCGAGTCCGCGGAGCGGGAAGGCGAGGGTGGCCAATCCCGCGAGCTGGAAGAATCGGCGACGGGAAAGGGCGGAGCTCATGGGGCGCGGGGTGGCGATGGCCGGAGCATGGCTCTCCGATGCCGGAAGGAAATCCTTTAGGCGGCTTTTATACGCTCGAATCAGGGCTATAAGCGCCGGCGTCCGCCGCTGCCGTCCGAGGACGACAGACGAGTCCGTCGATGGGCTTCGCTTATTAATATCGGAAAGCTCCTTCCGGTCCTCAGAATTTCCCCATCCCCATGAAACTCCCCGCGCTCCTCCTGCTGGCCGCCGCTGCCGTCTCCTTCGCCGCCGAACCGGCGCTCACGATCTACAACGGCGGTTATGCCGTGGTGCGTGAGACCTTGCCGATCGAATTCAAGTCCGGCGTCAACCAGGTCTCCTTCGCCGGGGCCACCGCTCAGGTCGAAGCCGATTCGGTGATCCTCCGCGACATCGCCGGCAAGGCCGAGTTCCAGATCCTCGAGCAGTCGTACCGTAACGACCCGGTCTCGCAGGCGATGCTGCTCTCGCTCTTCGAGGGCAAGACGCTCGAGTTCAACCGGCGCGAGACCAACAAGCCGGATCGCATCGTGACCGGCAAGGTCGTGCGCAGCGGCTTCGTCCCCGGGGGCAGCTTCGTGGAGCCGATCATCGAGGTCGACGGCAAGCTGCAGTTCTCCCTGCCCGGCGAGCCGGTCTTCCCGTCGCTCGGTACGGACAACGTCCTCAAGCCGACCCTAAATTGGAAACTGAATAGCGCGTCTTCCGGCAAGATCGACGCGGAGGTCGCCTACCTCAGCCGCGGTTTCACTTGGGAGGCCAGCTATAACCTCGTGGCGACCGACAAGAGCGACCTGCTGGACGTCGTCGGTTGGGTCACGATGAACAATCATAGCGGCATGACGTTCACCGACGCCAAGATCAAGCTGATGGCCGGTGACGTGAACCGCGTGCAGCCGGATTACCCGATGGCGGCCCGTGCCATGGTGGCTGACAATCTGGCGATGGGCGCCGCCAAGGTCGTCACGGAGAAGTCCTTCGACGAATTCCACCTCTATACGCTGGGCAATCCGGCGACCCTGCGGGACAAGGAGACCAAGCAGGTCGAGTTCGTGCGCGCCACGGGCGTGAAGGCCGAACGCATCTATGTCTTCGAGGGATCTGGTCACTATCGTCGCGGGGTCGCTTCGCCGGGCAAGGTGCAGGTCTATCGCGAGTTCAAGAACTCCGAAGCCAACAAGCTCGGCCTCGCCCTGCCGAAGGGCAAGGTGCGTTTCTATTCCCAGGACGGCGACCGTCAGCTCGAGTTCGTGGGTGAGAATCAGATCGATCATACGCCGAAGGACGAGGTCATCCGCGTGCTCACGGGCAACAGCTTCGACCTCGCGGGCGAGCGTCGGATGACGAACAGCACCGAGAACGGTGCCGAGCGCGTCGCCACCCAGACCTTCGAGATCAAGGTCCGCAACCATAAGAAGGAGCCCGTCGAGATCCGCGTGGTGGAACACGCCAATCACGGTGGTAGCTGGACCCTGACCGCCCAGAGCCAGGAACATAAGAAGAAGGATGCCACGACCTTCGAGTTCCGCGTCCCGCTCAAGCCCGACGAAGAGAAGGTCGTGACGTATACGATTCGTTATACGTGGTGAAGGCGGTTGGCGGTTAGCGGTAGGCGGTTGGGTGGAGACAGTAACTCAAAGGGAGACCGGAAACCGGGAGGGATACTGCGGCTGTGCCTCGGGTTGGGCGGTCATTGCCATGACCGCCGTTCGCAGTTTTGCGTAAGTCCAGTCAGGTAAGGTAACCGACCTTTTCGACGTCCGTTCGTCAACGGACGTGATGGCAATCACGTCCCTACCTTATGACCCCAGCCAATCATCCGGTCCCCGGTCTCCCTTTTGCTTTGATGTGTTCCCGACCGCTATCCGCCTTCCGCTAACCGCTATTTCGTCGCCTTGGGTACTTCCAGCACCTGTCCCTGCGCGCGGAGTCGTTCGCCCAATAGGTTCAGGTTGATCCGCTGCACGGGCGCGTTGCTGTCGATCGCGAGCGCGGCGGCGGTGGCGCAGGACTGGCCGGCGGTCATGAAGGTGAATTCGATCCGGTAGGCGCCATAGGCGACGTAGCTCGAAGACGGGCAGGTCGGCGTGAGCAGATTGGTGCACTCCTTGATCTTGGGGACGAGCGCGCGGTAGGGGATGCCGCAGGGAATCCAGTTGGGGGTCGGTGAATTGTCGAAGACGGCGCCTTCCATCCAGACGCGCCCGTCCTTGACGATGCAGCGGGCGTGGTGGAAGTCCGGCGGCCACCAGATCAGACCCACCGAATCTTCGACGGGGGTGGGGTTGTCGCGACGCAGGTGCTCTTCGTTCAGCACGAAGTCACCGACGAGGCGGCGGCCGTTGCGGACGTAGAAGGCGCGCGGCCAGCCGCCGTTATCGGTGAACTCGTCCTTGGTGAGGCCCCACTGTTTCCAGGCGCTCCGTGTGGCCGAGGGGACGCCCGGGTCGTTGGCGAGATACCAATAAAGTCCCTGGATATGAAAACGGGCGGTGCGGAGCATTTCCGCGCGCTCGACGTAGCCGGCGGTCGGGTAGCGATGGTTGAAGCCAGTGAGGTTCCCGGCGAGGATGTGCCAGCTGCCGGGGTCGGTCTTGCCGTTGGGAATGCCTGCGCTTGGCGGGTCGATCTTGCCGCCGGCGGCGAGGTAACGGCGCTGGAGCTCATAGCGCGCCGGGTCGTAGCCGGCCGGCTTCTCGATCGGCGTCCGATTGGCGGCTCGGGTCAGGCAGAGGCGGAAGCAGTAGCCTTGGATGCCCTCGTCAGGGTCGCCGTCCTTGCCCGACGGAGCGTTCTCGACCCCGAAGATAAGGCCGCTCGAAGGGTCGCCGGGGCGGACGTACGGGTCGACCTTGCGGTCCAGCTGCTTGTGCTTGCTGTCGAGGCGGAGACCGTTGGTCGTCTCGCGATACTGCGCGTTGCCTTCGCGACCGACCGCGAAGCTCAGGCCGGCGAAGGCCAGCAGGTCGCCCTCGTAGGTCGCGTCGATGAAGACCTTGCCCTTGATGACGGCGCCGTTCTCGCAGGCGATCGAGACGATCTTCAGTTTCTCCATCGTCACGCCATGCGTCTCCTTGAGCCGATGGCCGCGGAGGACCTCGATCTTCAGTTCCTTGACCCACGCGTCGTAGACTTGTTCGGCCACGTGGGACTCGAAGCGCCAGAGGGAGGTGTCTTTCGTCTGGCTGGCCTCGAGCGCGTCGAACGCGCCGTTGCGATTATATTTCAGGCTGATGCGGCGGTAGAATTCGCGGGCGAGACCGCCCACGCCGAGGCTGTTGCGGATCTCCTTCTGATTATCGATGTCCGTGCCGCCCAGGCCTTCGACCGCCATGCCGCCGATATGCTGGCCGGCTTCGACGATGATGACCTTCTTGCCCAGTTTCGCCGCCTGGACTCCGGCGATGACCCCGGCGCTCGTCCCGCCGTAGATCACGATGTCGGCCTGGTAGGTCTGCGCGGAGGCGACGGAGGCGAGCAGGAGGGGGAGGAATGCCAGGAAGCGCATGGGGTGAGGATGCGAGATATGGAGGACCGGAGGGCCGGAGGCGAGAGCGGTTGTCTCGAGGTAGGGACAGCACCATGTGCTGTCCTAAAGGTTCGCCGAATGGTGAACCAGGGTAGGGGCGAGGCTACGCCGCGCCCGGTCACGACGTAGTCGTGCCCCTACCTTCGGCCACCATGCGGCGGCCGGGATGACGCTAGGACGGCACTTAGTGCTGTCCCTACCTCCTGAACTCCGGCAACAGCTCCGGGGTCGCGCCGGCTTTCGTGCAGACGAAGGCGGCGACGTCCACGGCGCGCTGATGCACGCGGGAAAGGTCTTCGCCGCGGAGCAGGCCGATGGCCAGGGCGGCGGTGAAGGAGTCTCCCGCGCCCACGGTATCCACGACGGCGACCTTCGGGGCGGTCTTCTCGTCGTAAACGCCTTGGTGCCAGACGAGCGAGCCGGCCGATCCGCGGGTCAGGGCGACGGTGTGGAGGTCGAAGCGTTGGGCGACGGAGAGGACGAAGGCTTTCTCGTCCGTGGGCAGGCCGAGCAGCTCGGCGACGACCGGGACTTCGTCGTTGTTCAGTTTGAAGACATTGGCGAAGCCGAGGGAGGTCTCGATGACTTCGCGCGAGTAGAAGCTTTGGCGGAGATTGACGTCGAAGATACGCAGGCAGTCCGCCGAGGTGTTCTCGAGGAACTCACGGACGGTGCGTCGGCTGACTGGGGCGCGTTGGGCTAAGGTGCCGAAGCAGACCGCTTTGCATTTGCGGGCCAGCAGGGCGAGTGACTCGTTCCAGGCGATGTGGTCCCAGGCCGGGTCGGCGGCGAAGACGTAGCTCGCCTGTTTGGCGGCATCGAGCGTCACCGTGACCGTGCCGGTCGGGTGATCGTTGCGCTGGAGGAGCAGGGTGTGGACGTTCTTGTCGGAGAGCGCTGCGAGGGCGTCGTCGCCCAGCTGATCCCGGCCGACCGCGCTCACCACCCAGGCGTCACCGCCCAGTCCGGCGGCATGACAGGCGAAGTTGGCGGGAGCGCCCCCGAAGTGGGCGGCATCAGGAAAGACATCCCAGAGCACTTCGCCGAGGCCGACGATGTTGGGGCGGACGATTTCCGGATTCATGTCACCCAGTGAACGGGCCGCCGCCGACCTTGGCGAGCGCTTCGCGTACTTTTTGGCCGTTGAGGCCGCTCGGCTCGATCTTCGTGGCGACCGCCAAGGCTGCGGCGACGCCGGCGGCCTCACCCATGGCCATGGCGGTGACCGTCACGCGGGTCGAAGCGTGGGCTCCGCGGGTGGCGCTGTGGCAGCGTCCCGCGACGAGCAGATTCACGATCTTCTGGGGTAGCAGGGAGCGATAAGGGATATCGTAGGGCTCCGGCTGGACCTTGCGCGGGTCGAAATCATTGGCCCCTCCGGTGGTGGTCTTGTTCGGGTGGAGGTCGAGATACCAGCAACCCGTCGCGATGGCGTCGTCGAAGCGACGGCCTTTCATGAGATCCTCTTCGCTGAGGACGTGCTGGCCGATGATCCGACGGGATTCGCGGACACCGATCCAAGGATAGGCTTCGATGAAGTAGGCGTCCTTGAAGGCCGGGACGTTTTGTTTCCAGGCGCGGAACATCGCATGGGCGTCGGAGCGTCCTTGGATCTCGGCGCGCGACAGGTCGGCGGCGTCGGTCGGGTTGGCCGGGACACGGATGCCGTGGATGTAGACTTCGTTCTTCGCGAACAGGAACATCACCCCTGGTCCGTAGTAGTGAGGCAGCTCGCCGGCAGCCTGCGCTAATTTGAGGGCCTCGCGGCAGCGCTTGGAGATGTCTGCCGTGCGTTCGACGTTACCGATACGGAAGTGGAGGGTCAGCGGCTGGACCTCGCTGTTCTGTTCGAACGGCGCGCCCGCCCATGCGGCCACGTCGGCGTCTCCCGAGCAGTCGACGACCACCTGGGGTTTCACGGTCACAAGGCCGTCCTTGTTCGCCAGGGTCACTTCGGTGATGCGTCCGTCGGACGCGGTCGCATCGCAGACGAAGGAGTTGAAGAGCACTTCGAGCCGGCCTTGCTGTTCCTTGAACAGACGATCCAGCAGCAGCTTGAATTCGAAGGTGTTCGCGATGGTCGGGTTATGGCTGACGACCTTCTGGGCGTCCGGCGCGCACACGCCGGACTTGGCGAGCAGTTCGAGGGCGATGCCGCGGACGACCACGCGCTTGGTGGTGATGTGCGCGATACCGTCGAAGTAGGGCAGGCCGACGCTGGTGACGATACCGCCGGCGAAAGGAGCCTTCTCGACGAGGAGGGTCTTGGCTCCCGCCCGGGCGGCCGCGAGCGCCGCGGCGCTGCCGGCGCAGCCGCCGCCGACCACGAGGACGTCGGTGGCGATGACCTTGCGGTCGGGCTTGCGGGTGACCGCCGCCGCCGCACCCAGCGGTAAGGCCGAGGCGAGCAGCGCTGACTTGAGGAAGTTACGACGGTCGCTCATGGGCTATGTTTAAAGTCCTTCGGGGCGCTTCGCCGTGGCTTCGTAGAGGATGACGCCACCGCGTTTCAGGATTTCCCGTTGGAGGGCGGGGACGTCGATCTTGCGCAGTTCGACATTGGCGGAGGTCGCCTGAGCGGCGGCGATGCCGGAAGCTTCGCCGAGTGCCATGAAGACCGGCTCCATGCGGATGGTCTGGTAGCCGACGTGGGAAGCGGAGCAGGCCACCGGTACGAGCAGGCCGTCGAGGGTCTTAGGGATGAGGGAGCGGTAGGGGATCTGGAAGGGTTCGTGCGCCACGAAGAAGTAGCCTTCGCGGATGCCCGGATACTTCGGCTCGAACTTGGAGACGCCGTGCGAATCGAACTCGAATTCGGCGACCGCGATGCCGTCCGGCTGGCGGGCGGGGAGTCCGGTCGCGGGGACGAACTTGGCGTCGTTCTCGGTCACGGTGTGTTCACCCCAGATGCGCCGGCCTTGGCGGACGTAGAGATGGTGGGGTCGTCCGCGGTTGTCCGTGAACTCGTCTTTCGGGAAGCCCCACTGCTGGGCGTCCTTGCGAATGGCCACGGGAACTTCGGCGTCGTGCTGCAGGAGCCAGAGCAGGCCTTCCTGGTAGTTCCAGTAGCGACGGAAGAGCCGAGAGCGTTCGGCGGGACCCGCTTCCGGCCAACCATGGTTCTCTTCGGCGAGGTCGAGGGATTCGCTCGGCACGCCGGTGTCCGGGTGCGGGTGGTCGCTGTTGATCTCGAAATTACCCCCGGGCATCGGGTAGAACTGGATCGCCTGCTTGAGTTCGGTGAGCTTGCCGGCGCGGATATCCGCCAGCAGGTGCTTGTAGTCCTCGCGATTGAAGTCGGAAGGCTTCTCGACGGGCAGCAGGTTCGACGGGTTCTTGGTCAGGTGGAAGCGGAAGCAGAAGGCCTGGATGCCGCCATCGGCCTCGCCGGTCGAACCGGGCAGGGGATTGGTATCGCCGAAGCGAACGTAGATCTTGCCCGCATGCTTTTCCTTGAAGTCGTCGCGGCTTTCGCGGCCGACGCGGTAGTCGGCGCCGGCGAGCGCCGCCAGGTCGCCTTCATAGGTGGCGTCGATGAAGGCCGAGGCGAAGAGTTTCGTTTGTCCGGCGGCGGATTCGAACGTCACCGCGACAAGCTTCTGGGGTTTGGTGAATTCCTTGGGCGTCGGGCCGTCCCGACGTTTGCCTGGTTCGGCCAGGCCTAGGCTGGAGTGGGCCTTGGTCACGCGGACGCCTTCCAGGAAGCGGAGGTTAGGCTCGCCCGCCAGCAGCTGGTAGAAGGCGAGTTCGGCGACCTTGGGTTGGAACATGTTACCCTCCTTGCAGAGCTTAAGTTCGGCGGAACCGGCGCCGTAGGTCTTCGCGTAGTGCGCGACGATCAGGCGCTTGAATTCGACATAAAGCCCGCCGACCGCGCCGTGCTTGCGGATGTCGGTGTTCGTGAGTCCGCCCGTCACGATGCCGCCGACATGCCTGGATTCCTCCAGGAGGACGACCTTGGCGCCGGAGCGGGCGGCGGCGACGGCCGCGGCCACGCCGGCAGGGGTGGCGCCCACGACGACGACATCCGTCTGTTCGACGGCGGCCACGCGGAAGGCGAGGAGCGTGAGGAGCGACGCGAAGAGGATTCGCATGGAATTCAGCCCCAGTATTGGGCGGTCTTGCGCTTGAGGAAGTCGGCGCTAAGGCGGAGCTGGTCGATGCCGTCGACGCCGTCTTCGATGCTGATCCAGCCGTCGAAGCCGACGCGCTTCAGTTCGGTGAAGATGGCGTCGTAGTCGTTGAGGCCCTTGCCGATCTCGCCGTGGCGGAGGCGCTTGGCGTAGCCGGCGGCGCCGCCTTCTTCCTTCCGGAGATCCTCAAGGGTGCCCTCGATGAGGTAACGGTCGGAGGCGTGCATGGTCACGACACGCTTCGAGACGCGCTTCAGCAGTTCGAGCGGGTCGTCGCCGGCGATGTAGGCGTTGCTCGGGTCGTAGTTCACGCCGAAGCCGTCGGAGGGCAGTGCGTTCACCAGGGCGCAGAAGACGTCCATCTTCTGGGCGAATTCCGGGTAGAGCCAGAAGTCGTCCTTGTAATGGTTCTCGAGGATGAGCGTCACGCCGCGTTCCTGGGCGTAAGGGATGCAGGCGCGGATGCTGTCGGCCGCGAGCCGCACGCCTTCGGCGTCGGAGAGCTCCGGGCGGCGCTGGCCGCTGAGCACGCGGCAATAGGAGCCGCCGAGCGCGTGGGTCATGTCGATCCATCGCTTCTGCTTGGCGATTTCCGCGTCGCGGAAGGCTTTGTCGGGATGCGTGAAGTCGGGTGAGCAGCACATCATCGGGATGGACATCCCGAGGTCGGCGACCTGGCGGCGGAAGAGCGGCCATTTCGACGCGTCGGCCATCTCGAGGAAGCCGGCGTAGAACTCCAGGCCTTGGACGTCGAGGGTCGCGGCGAGCGCGAACCACTCGGAGAGCTGCATCGTGCCATCCTTGCAGAGGGCATGCATGTAGGCCTTGGGGAAGGCGGCGATCTTCGGCATGGTCAGGCTTTCTGTCCCGGCAGGGTTTCCGGATCCTTCGGCGGGTTGCGGCCGATGAAGGGGTGCTGTTCCAGTTCGACGACCGAGCCGCTGATCGGGCCGGCTTCGTCGGCGAGCCAGTAGATGGCGGCGGCGGCGATCTCGTCAGGGGAGATCAGGCGGCCGGAGGGCGCGTAGACGCGGGGCAGGTCGGCATACCAGTCGTCCTTGAGGCCGTGCTCCTTCTTGCGCTTGGTCTCGTTCTCCGTGAGCACCCAGCCCGGGTTGATCTGGTTGACGCGCACGCCGTTGAGGCGGTGGAGCGTGTCGCCGAGGTTGCGGGTGAGGGTCGTGAGCGCGCCTTTGGAGACGCTGTAGGGCAGGAGGTTCGGTTCGCCGGAGTAGGCGTTGACGCTGCCGATGTTGAGCACCGCGCCGCGTTGCTTCGTCAGCTGGGTCAGGGCGGCCTGGATGAGCAGGAACGGGACGACCGTGTTCACCGCGAGCATTTTGTGGAAAGCCGCCGCATCGGTCGTCTGGATGTTGCCTTGGGCGATGATCGCCGCGTTGTTCACCACGCCGTCGAGCTTGCCGTAGGTCTTCACCGCAAGGTCGACCAGGCGTTGCGGGCAGCCCGGGGACAGCAGGTCTTCGATGTGGACGACGCCGTTGGCCGCGCCGACTTCGGCGAGGGTCTCGGCGGCGAGGTCCTTCTCGAGCCCGTGGATGACGACCTTGGCGCCTTCGCGCACGCAGCGCTTGGCGATGGCCTTGCCGATGCCGGTCGTGCTGCCCGTGACGATGATGACTTTGTCTTTGAGGCGCATGCTCAGACGGGTTTGAGGACGGACTTCACGACTTCGCCCTTGTGCATCTTCTCGAAGGCCGTGTGCCAGTCGGTGATGGGCCAGACGCCGCCGATGATCGGACGGACGTCGAACTGGCCGCTGGCGAGGAGGGCGATGACGCGTTCCCAGATCGGCCAGTTGTGGCTGAAGCTGCCCTGCAGGGTGATGTTCTTCTGCACGAGCGGGTCGAGGTTGAAGCCGAGCGGCTGGGGGCCCCAGCCCACCTTGCTGATCCAGCCGGCGGGGCGGACAATATCGAGGGCGATCTTGAGCGTCGCGGAGGCGCCGGCGGCGTCGATCACGCCGTCGCAGCCGAGGCCGTCGCGCTGCTGGGCCCAGGGCTTGGCGTCGCCGATGATGACTTCGCAGCCATACTGCTTGGCGATGGCGAGACGATGGGCGTCCTGTGGGAGGCCCACGATGGCGACCTGGGCGCCGCACTGCTTGGCCATCGCGGCGCAGAGGATGCCGATGGTGCCAGGCCCGAGGACGACCACGCGGTCGCCGGGTTCGATGCGGGCGTTCTTCACCACGGCGTTATAGGCCACGCAGCAAGGCTCGGTCAGGCAGGCCTGCTCGAAGGCGAGGCTGTCGGGCACGGCGTGCAGGATGCGCTGCGGGACGCGCACATACTTGGTCATCGCGCCGTTCACGCCGTAGCCGAAGCCTTTGCGGGTCGGGTCGAGGTTGTAGAGTCCGCGACGGGTCATCGGGTTGTTCTGCGAGATGATCGCGGCGGTCTCGCTGACCACGCGGTCGCCTTCCTTCCAGCCTTCGACCTTCTTCCCGAGCTCGACGATGCGGCCCGCGAACTCGTGGCCGAGGACGACCGGGTAGTTGACGGGCCAGGAGTGGTCGGCGGTCCACTGGTGGAGGTCGCTGCCGCAGACGCCGACGTTGGCGACCTCGAGCAGGACGTCTTCTTCACCGATGACCGGACGGGCGATCTCGCGGATCTCGACGGAGCCCTTTTCGGGGGCGAAGTTCACGACGGCGGGGGAGTTCATGGGAGAGTATGGAGTATCGAGGATTGAGTATGGGGGAGTGCTTAGCGGCCGACTTTGACGTCACCGTAGGCGTGGACCTTCTGGCAGATGAGGCGCAAGGAGCCTTCGAGGTCGCCGGAAGCGGTCTTGAAGGCGTCGGCGTCGATCGTGAGCGGAGCTCCGAGGACGACGAGCGGGGCGCCGTATTCCGGGCAACGGACGGCCTGTTCGAGGGTGAGGCCGCCGACCGCTTGGACGGGGACGTTGACGGCTTGGACGACTTCGCGGAGCTGGTCCATCGGGCTGGGCATGCGGAGACCGCGCGCGGCGATGCCGCGGCGTTCGTCGTAGCCGATGTGGTGGATGACGAAATCGCAGCCGAGGTCTTCGCAGAGCTTGGCGCCGGCGACCATGTCGGGGCAGCCGAGGTTATCGCCCATGACCTTGGCGCCGTGGTCGCGGCCGGCCTTCACGATGACCTTGAGGGTCTCTTCGTGGGCGCGGGCCATCACCACGACGTGCGTCGCGCCGGCCTTGGCCATCATCTCCGCTTCGAGGTAGCCGCCGTCCATCGTCTTCAGGTCGGCCACGATCGGGGTGTGGGGGAAGGCCTGACGGAGGGCGCGGACCCCATGGAGGCCTTCGGCCAGGATGAGCGGGGTGCCGGCTTCCAGCCAATCCACGCCCGCCCGCATCGCCATCGCCGCGGTTTCGAGGGCCTCGTCGATGTTCGTCAGGTCTAGGGAGATTTGGACAACAGGCTTCATGCGGGTGGTGTTTTATTGCCGACCGAAACCTTCGGGGCAAATCGGTTTTAGATAATAATCACAGGTGTTTACCTTAATGGTCATCGCCAAAGGAATTTTTTAACGCCACAAACCACGATTATGCCAAAAGCGACACTCAGCCAAGCCGAGCTCCTGCGGAAGCAGCGGGAGGCCCTCAGCGAGGTCGTCATCGACGTGGAGACCATGGCGATCTTCGATTCGCTCCCGGGCTTCCTGTGTTTCCTCAAGAACCGGGCCGGGGAGCATCTCTATGCGAGCGGACTCTGGACGACCCGTCATGGTTTCCGGGAGGCGTGGGAGATGCTTTTCAAGACCGACCAAGACCTGACGCCCGGCGCGATGGCCGAAGCCTATCTGGCCGACGACGCCATCGTCTATCGCACGGGCAAGCCGGTGGTGGACAAGATCGAGATCTGCCTGGACGCGGTCGGCCTGCCGGACTGGCACGTCACCAGCAAGTATCCCGTCCGTAACCGGAAGGGCGAGATCATCGGCATCCTCGGCATCTCCCGCGTCTGCATGGGGCAGGCGCCGATCGCCTCCTTGAACGTCAAGATCGGTCCCGCGACCAGGATGCTGCAGGACAACCTGCTCGTCTATCCTTCGGCGCAGGTCCTGGCGGATGCCTGCGGCCTGTCGGTCCGTCAGCTGCAGCGACGCTTCACCGATGCGCTCGGTCTCTCGCCTCGCGATTATTGGATGAAGTGCCGCATCCGCGCGGCCTGCGAAAGCATCATCAAGGGCGAAGAGAAGCTCGGCGCCTTGTCGATGCGCCTCGGGTTCTGCGACCAGAGCAGCTTCACGGCCCAGTTCCGCCGTCATACGGGCGTGACGCCCAGCGCCTTCGCCCGCGGGAAGAAGACCCTGAGCTGAGCTCAGAGCGGGCGCAGGATGCAGCGGCAGGGGGCACCGTCGCCCTTGGCGATGCGGATCGGGAGGCAGATCATCTCGTAGCGACCAGGCTTGGCCTTCGCGAGGTTGAGGCCTTCGATGATCCAGACCTTCTTGCCCAGCAGGATATGATGGGTCGGGACGGCATCCTTGTAGAAGCCGCCGACGCTGAAGTAATCGATACCGACCGTGCGGATACCTTTATCGGCCAGAACCTGCGCGGCTTCCTTGGAGACGTAGACGAAATCCTTGTCGAAGGACTTCTTCTTCCAGCTGACCTTCGAGTTGCGCGTGCGGAAGAGGATGCGCTCGCCCTTCTTGAGCTTCAGCTTGGCCAGCTCGGCGGGCTTGATGGATTCCTGGTCCTTGATCTCGACGACGCGGCACGGGCCGATCACGGCTTCGAAGGGGAGGTCGTCCATCGTGCCGAGGCCTTTGAGGAAATGCCAAGGCGAGTCCATGTGCGTGCCCGCGTGCGTGTTCAGGTTGAAGACCGACACGTTGCAGACGTCGCCCTTGGCCAGCGCGGCGTGCGGCTTGATGACCGTCGGCGGATTGCCCGGCCAGCCGTGCATGCCGTTGGCGAACGGGATGGTGACGTCGATCCAGGCGGACTTCTTCGAGGGCATGGGATGGAAGATGGAGGATGAGTGATGGATGATAAAGGAGGAAGCGTGGGGAGGATGAGAGGGCAGGAGGACCCGAGGGTAGACGATGTCTTTGGTAGGGCGTGGCTCTCCGAGCCCGCCGTTGACCGTTGGGAGAATCGAATCTCGCTCGAGGATCGCCTGTCCGTCCGCTAACGGCGGGCTCGGAGAGCCCAGCCCTACCAATTGCCATCCGGATCAATGTCTCCCACATCCGCCAACCGCTAAACGCTTCAACCTGACATGGGTAGGGCGGTCATTGCCATGACCGCCGTTCGCATCCGTGCGTGGGTCGAACCGGGCAAGGTCACCGATTGCTCCTATGTCCGTCCTCCGACGGACGTGATGGCAATCACGTCCCTACCTCATGCCCGCAGCCAATCATCCGTTCTCCGGTTTCCCTTTTGAGCGGTTCAGTGCCTATCCGCCAACCGCTTGCCGCTACCCGTCCGCGCTACCTCTTGCTCGGTGCCGCCACCTCCGTCACGAAGACGGACGTGTTCGGCGAGTGGCCGGAATAGAAGGCGAGGTAGTGGCTGTCCTTGATGAAGGTCGCGTTGATGTTGCCCGCTTCGGTAGGGTCTTCGCTGCCGACGGCGATGGCCTCCGAGGTCGGCCAGCTGAGGGGGTGGTCGAAGATGGCTGCCGGGTCGGCGACGCGTCGGCGGAGGATGCCGCCTTTGCCGCGCTGATAGTAGTAGTTGCTGACGAGCCCAGTCTTCGCGTCGAGCACGAGGCTGGGCGTCGAGCCCATGACTTCGCCGATGTTGGTCTGGGCTTTCTTCCAGGTGACGCCGTAGTCGGTCGAGGTCAGTTGGTGCTGGGAGCGGGCCGTCGTCCCGCCGCCCCAGACTTCGCAACGTCCGATGGCGAGGATCTTACCGTCACCGAGATAGACCGCCGAAGGCTCGGTCGGCCACTGGGCCTTGGTCAGGCCACTTTCCACGGTCGTCTGTTGCCAGGTCTGGCCGTTATCGGCGCTGGTCAGGGTGCCCCACGCGTGATCGTTGCCATCTGCGTAGCTGCCGGAGAACCAGAGGCACATCAGCCCGACCTTCGGAACGGTGAAGATATCGGTGATCTGGACCGGCGTCGGCGAAAGCTTCGGGGTGGTGAGCAGCTTGAAGTTCACGCCGTCGGTCGTGCGATAAAGGTCCTGCAGCCATTCCTTGCCGACCCGGCGGACCCAGAAGAGGGCGGCGCCGTCGGCGTCCAGGCCTTTGCCGACGGGGACTTCGCCGAAGCCGGGGGTGTTCGCCACGACCGTCTCCGGCGTCCAGGTACGTCCGTGGTCCGCCGAGGTGCGGGCGTAAGCCACGCGGGCGTCTTCGCCGATGGTATGGCCCGAGCCGCGGCTGTAGACGCAGACGAGCTTGTCGCCGATCGCCTGCATCATCGGCCAGGAGTTGTAGCCTTTGACGTCTTCCACGAGGAAGGCCTTGGGCGTGGCGGGTAGGGGGGTGACCTTGACCAACGCGAGACCGGTCGGGCGTTTGAACGAATTGGCAGGGTCCTTCGGTTCGCGTTGGATACGGATATTCAGCGGGGCGCCGCCGACGACGCGGTGATAGGACTCCAGTACGATCGTGCGGGTGACGAAAGGTTTGGCGGGTACGGGGGTGCGAACGGGATTACCGACGTAGCGTTCACCTAACGGCCTGCTTTCCAGCATTTGCGAAAGGTGGACGCGGTAGACGTCTTCCGCTCCGGCTTCGGTGGAAGCTTCGTCCGTGGTCACCAGGATTTCAACCTTCACGGCGGCGCAATCGGAGGGCAGGTTGACCACGCCCGCGACGGACTGTCCTTCGGTGCCGCCGGAAAGAGACCAGACGGGCAAGTGGCTCGCTCCATCCGTCATCGTGACCAGGGACGGCTTACCTGTCGCTATCGTGAGCTGTGAAGCCGTCAGCGTGACGGGTGCGTGGTCGGCGGAAAGTCCCTGCGTGATGGTTGCCAGCAGGGTAAGCAGCGCAAAGATGACTTTCATGGGGTTGCGTGAGTGTCGGTTCGTTGGCTCCGATGGCAAGCGTCGGTGAAGGCAGGGTCGGGACCGCATCACGACATAGGTGAATCGAGGTAGGGACGGTACCGCGTGCTGTCCTGAGGGTTGGGGCGTGATTCATGGTACGTTCCCGTGCGGAGGGAACGGCTTAGTCAGGTCAGGCGCCTAAGCGTCTTTGGTCCTGCGTCTCAGGGGCTCTTTAGGGCTGCTATGAGCTGAGCCATCAGGCCCATTCCCATTTGGAAGATGCCGCGATAGTCGCTTCGCTGCAGTTCGAGTCCGCCCTTGTTGGATGGGGCGGCGCCGTCGAGGAAACCGTCTCGGGTGAGATGACGCTCGAGGCCGTCAAGGGTCCTTTGCGCCGCAGCACGCGACGATTCATCGAGCCATCCATTTCGCGCCCCCAAGGCCAATGCGGCGGCGATGCCGGCGCTGCCGGAGGTGTCTGCTTCAAGTTTGGGCTCGTTCACGATCACGCTCCAGAGCCCGTCTTGGCGTTGATGCGAGATGATCCAGAGGGCTAGTTTCTGATACTGCAACTTGAGGTCCTCGATGTCCTTGCGTTCGCGGGCGACTTCCAGCGTGCGCGCAAGTCCAAGCATCTGCCATGCGATGCCCCGCGCCCAGTTGCGGTTCCCGCGCTTGCCGTCGTCGTCGTAAGTGCGCCAGAATTCCTTTCCATCAAAGAATCTTACCTGGCGTATGCGGCATTGATACAAGGCGTCCTGCATCATCTTTTCGTCATTTCGTTGTCTGGCGACTATCGCCATCGGATAGGCTACGGTGTAAGAGCCTTCGCCGGACATCTGATCCCCGTCCTGTATCGATCCGTTAGGGCGCCGGCGTGCTTCCCAGAACCCGGTTGTCATGCCTAACGACGGATGGTCGGGGCGCAGCTTGGCCAGCGCTGCGAAGGGAAGACCGCCTTCGATGCCGTAGATCCGTCCGTCGTTCGGCGCTGACTTGGGGTTTTCGTAGACCAGCCCGTCGTCGCGGAAGAACAGGGACAGGTGCCTTTGTGCCATGGATTTCATGCCCTGATGCTCGGCGATGGCGGAGAGGTCGATGAGTCCGTCGAGCACGCATCCTTCCATCCAGCCGAATTGCTGGACGACGGCCAGGGAGTTCATGCGGCTGTAGAACTCCTGCAAGGGCTTCGTCGTTCCCGGCTGGAGCAGGTGCGGTTTCAACGTGTCCGGGAGGTCCGCGCCGGAGATGAGTATTTCCAGGTCGCTGCCCTTCGCGAGGCGAAGGGCGACCCCTTCGCGTATCATGTCCGCGGCGTCTGGCGCTGATACTCTCAACTGGTATATCTGAAACGGCGCAGGGAAGCGCACGTCAATTTCCCCGATTTTCCTTCCGGAGTCGGCGAGAGCAACTTCCACGATTTTCGCATCTCTCTCGTCCAGTGCCACGGCGATGCGCAGGTGGGTGGGGTTCGGGGTCCGGGTGTCCGCTGGCCACTTCAGTATGAGCGCGGGTTTGTCCGCGGTCGTGATGGTAACGGTCTTCCAGCCGAACGGTGCGCGTTGCCCTTTGGGGACCGGTAGGCCGCTCGAAGATGTCACTTCTGCCGTGACATGCCTGCTAGGGGTTTCGTCTCCTCCGAGGCTGTCAACAGGCAGCATTGCTATGCATGCAGACAGGATTAGCGCCGGTGTTCTTAACAAGCGAGGGGCGGCTCTCATGTGTTTCAGGGATTAATCCGCCATATCACCAAGTAGCCATGTGCATGCAACTCAGAGATTGATCCGTAGATGTGGCGTCCAGCCTGGTCCCGGCCAGCGGGATCAAAAAGGGGTTATTTGACCAAGAGAAGCTCCTGTATCATGAGTCCCGCGATGGGCTTTGTGTCGGCTTGGGCGTGGAGGTGTGGTGCTGGCTGTTCGCCGAGCCTTATTTGCTGACCGTCACCACCGCCGGATGGGCGAGCGAGTTCCAGCAGGCGTCGAAGAGTTTGGCGTCGGGTTCGCCGTCGGTGACGATGAAGCGGTAGCGGGTGACGTAGGGCTTGCCGGGCTGGATCGAGAACGCGCCCAGCTTCTGCGGGACGATCGAGAAGTAGGGCATGTCCGGGTGCAGGCGGACCGGCATCGGGAAGCGGAAATTATCAGGGTAGCCCAGGACGGCGGTGCCGGAGAGGCCGGCGGAGGTCTTGCCGCCGAGGTAACACCAGCGGGCGCGGGTGCCGTCGGCTTTCTTGCGGTCGCTGAGCCCTTCGGAGGTCAGGTAGCGGGCGCCTTCCTTGCCGTTCCATTCATCAGGGCCGCGGAGACCGAAGCTGCCGTAATGGTATTCGGGGAGATCGAGCGGGTCGTTCGTCGCGCAGGTCTGGGTGGTGGTGAGGTCGAAGACGTGCATCGCCTTGGGCGCATGCGAGAGGGCGTAGGCCCGGACGGACCAGCGGTCGAGGAGGGCGGTGATGGGCTGGGGGCCGGAGAGGTCGTTCATGTGCATCTCGGCTTCGAAGCCGCCGAATGCTTCGCCTGACCAGACGCGTCCGCCTTGGTGCCATTGTTCTTCGCCCTTCTTCGACTGCATGTTCCAGAAGTCGGTGGCTCGCCCCTGGAAGACCGCCTTGGTGAAGGGAGTCCAGATGCCGTGGTGATGGGCATGGTTGGAAGGGTAGTCGCCCGTGACGATGGCGCCGGACGGGGAACTCACCGGGTGGAGGTAGCCCGCGCGGAGGATCTCGTCCTTGATGTCGGCCCGCGGCTTCTTGGTCTTGTCCGTGCGGAAGTTCAGCGCGGGCTTACCGTCGATCGTGAGCGTGAGCCCGTCTTCGCCGGGACCGACCTTCACCGCCGGTGTTTGGGGTGCGGCGTGTTTCGTCACCTTGAGCGTCAGTCCTTTGTTGGCCGCGAGGAACCCGATGACGCAGGTGCTGCTGGCATCATCCTCGGCTTGCAGGGGGTATTCGCGGCCGGCCTCGTCCTTGACGGAGAGCGCCTCTCCCGGGCTGCGCGGAACCTTGGCGTTGACGACCAAGGCGGCGCGATCGACCGGCGCGGGCGCGATGGTGATCGTCTGGGCGGAGAGGGCGGCGGTGAGGAGGATGAGGGGGAGGCTACGAACCATGGGGTCAATACAGTGCAAAGGTGCAAAAGTGCAAAGGTGCTTTTTCCCGAGAGTATGGAGTATGGGGTGGGTAGGGACAGCACCACGTGCTGTCCTTCTTCGCCGCAGGGCGAACCCAGGGTAGGGGCACGATGCATCGTGCACCCCATGAGGAGGGCGCGGCGTAGCCATGCCCCTAGCTTCGGCCGCCCTGTGGCGGCCTAGTTTCCCAACCGCCGACCGCTAACCGCTACCACCTATTTCGCGAGTGCGTGGAACTTGGCGAGTTCTGCGGCGGTCAGGGCGCGGTCGAAGACGGCGACGCCGCCGATCCAGCCGGTGAAGCCGACGCTACGGGAACTATGGATCACGCGGCCGATCGTGAAGGGGCCGCCGGTGCCGTCGTTCTTCGGCTCGTAGATGCCATGCGGATACCACCAGGGGTTCAGGCGGAGGGAGACGAGTTCGCGTTCGGTCTCCTGGCCGGCGAGGAGCGTGACCTTCACCTTGGTGTAGGCGTATTCGCGGAGCTCGACGCGCTTGGCTTCCTTCTCGCTGACCACGGTGACCTTGAGGGGCTTGTCTTCCGGCGGGTTATAATACTGGTCAGCCGGGAACTTCGGATCTTCGCCTTCCTGCGGTCCCGGGATCTTGGCGAGACGGCCCTGCAACCAGGCGTTGGCAGCGTAAGACAGCAGGCGGTCCTTCTGCGGGTTGTCGAGCCAGCGGTCGCCGCTCTGGCCGTTGAGCCAGCCGGTGATCTCGTGGGTCTTGCTGTCGTAGGTCATCGCGAACGTCTGCCACGACTTGGCCAGCACCTCGGCGGTGGCGTCGGCCGGGACCTTCGGCGACTGCTCGGCGGAGTTGCACTTGTGCAGCGCGTATTTGTTGGTGAACGAGCTCGCGCCGTTCTCCGAGACGTGGCCGCAGGCGGCGCCTTCCTTGTTCAGGCCGGCGAAGAGGGCATACTGACGCTGGCCGCGTTCGACCTTGGCGATGGTCTCGGTGGTCTTCTCCTTGAGGTCGGTGCCTTCGTGCCAGATGCCGGCGAGGGCGTGGTTGCCGCTTTCGCGGATGGCCCAGACGACGACCGTGACGGCCTTGCCCGCGCCTTTGATATCAAGCGGGGTGTCGTGCACCCGGGAGCGCGGAACGTAGAGCAGGGGTCGGAAATCGGGATTGGTCTCGGCCTTGATCCGGATCGCCTGGCCGAAGGGCCCGGCGCCGAGCATCGGAAAGTCGGCGTAGGTCGCGTCGGGGCCGGCGTGCCAGAGGTCCTTGATGTAATTGCCCGCATCCAGCGGGTAGTCGTTCTTGGCGCCGGCCGGCACGTGGGCCGTGAAGCGCTTGCCCGGGGCTTCACGCTTCGTGAAATCCCAGAAGGCGACCAAGCCAGGCGTGCTGGTCACGGTCGTGACGCGTTCCTGGACGCTGTCGGCCGCCGAGACCGAGAACGTGGAGAGGAGGAGGGCGAGGACGGCACGCATGGGCTTACTTCTTCAGGACGCGGACGCGGTGGTTCTCGGAATCGCCGACGAAGACGGCGCCGTCCTTGTCGACCCAGATGCCGTGCGGGCGGGCCAGCTGGCACTTCAGCGGGTCGCCGTCGGGGCCGTCGCCCTTCACGCCGGTGCCGATCTTCAGCTCAAGGTTGCCGGTCTTGGCGTTCACCATGCGGATGGAGTGCGATTCGGTGTCGACAAGCCAGGCGTTGCCTTCGGCGTCGATCGCGACGCCCTTGGGGCCGCTGAGGGTGGCGAGCTTGGCGGGGCCGCCGTTGCCGGTGAAGCCCTTCTTGCCGTTACCGGCGATGTGCGTGATCTTGTCGGCTTTGAGGTCGAGCTTGAAGACCTGGTT
This sequence comes from Coraliomargarita sp., assembly GCA_024638885.1. Lineage (GTDB taxonomy): Bacteria > Verrucomicrobiota > Verrucomicrobiia > Opitutales > UBA953 > UBA953. The sequence goes on from JAHEJL010000002.1 coordinate 98,207, forward strand.
GCCCTCGCGCGTGCAGACCCAGAGGTTGCCGGCGGCGTCGAAGTCGATGGAGCGCGGGCCTTTGAGCGGCGTACCCTTGACCGGAGCGCCATCCGGCGTCTCGCCGGGCTTGCCCGTGCCTGCGATGGTCGTGATGACGTGGGACTTCATGTCGACCTTGCGGATGACGTTGTTGCCGATGTCGCAGATGAAGAGGTCGCCGTGGGCGTCGAACTGGATGCTGTGGGGGTTCTTCAACTGGGCCTGGTCGGCCGGGCCGCCGTCGCCGGAGTAGCCGGGCTTGCCCGTGCCGACGACCGTCGTGATCACGCCCGTCGTCACGTCGATCTTGCGGACGGCGTGGTTCATCATGTCCACGATGAAGAGATTGCCGCGCTTCGGGCCGAAGCGGAGCTCGTGGGGCAGGTTGAAGGTGGCCGCGGTGGCGGGACCGCCGTCGCCGGTGTAGCCGACCTTGCCGGTGCCGGCGATGAGGTGGATCTTGCCGTCCTGGTCGACGCGGCGGATGCGCTGGCCGGTGTATTCGCAATACCAGATGGCTCCGTCGGGTCCGCGGACCACGCCGAACGGGTTGTCCATCTTGGCTTCGGTGGCCGGACCGTTGTCGCCGGAGTAACCCTTCTGGCCGTTGCCGGCGAAGGTCGAGACGGAGGCGGCGGAAAGGGAGACCGCGGCCAAGAGGGGGAGGAGGCGGAGGAGCATGTGCTTAGGGGTAGGCATCGGGGTAGGGGTAGGCAAGCCCGAGGGCGTGCCCTGGCGCGATGTAAAGGTAGGCCGATTGGGCAGCCTTAGCCTATCGCGGTGGCTTACTTGCCCGCCGCCCAGCGGATCGCGTTCTCCACGACCTGGATGTTTTCGCGCTGCTTGAAGATCGGGTAGGTCTCGTGGCCAGGGCGGTAGTAGAAGACTTTGCCGGCGCCGACCTGCCAGGTGATGCCGCTGCGGAAGTATTCGCCCTTGTCCCAGCGTTCCTCGAAGACGACGTCATCAGGGGCGGGCACGTGGAAGGGTTCGCCATACATCTCGGTCTGCGGGATGTCCCACTTCGCCGGGAGTCCGGTCGCGATCGGGTGGGTGGGCTTGGCGACGGTGACGTGCCCGGGGGCGCCATCATTCCGGTAGGTGGGGAAGACGCACTGCGGGAGCGTCACGACGAATTTGTCTCCGTCGCGTCGGACCGAGGGAGTCAGCGGCGCGCCGGCCTTCACGCCTTTGTAGTAGGGGGCTTCGTTGACGAAGCTCCACTTGGCCGACGCCAGTTCGGCGGCGGTCAGGCCTTTCTTCGCCTCATCCTTGGTACGCTCCTGCATGAGGCGGACGAACGGCTTGGCCCAGTGGGCGGAGTGCAGGGCGATGAAGCCGAGCTTGCCGGCCTGGACGCGCTTCACGACGGCTTCGACGCGGACGTCGTCCTGTTCCTTGACCTTGCGGTGACACCAGAAGACGAGCACGTCGGTCTCATCGAGCGCGGCGTCGCTCAGGCCTTGTTCGGGGTCGGCGAGTTTGGCGGTCTTGATGCTAAGGCCGGTCTTGCCCGCCAGGCCCGCGGCCAGCGTCTCGCCGAGGAACTTATCGCCGTAACCCTGGGCCTGCTGCGGCTGTTGTTCGTCCCAGACGAGGACGCGGATCGGCTTGGGCTCCGCCGCGAGGGCGAGGAAGGGCAGGAGGGCGAGGAAGAGGCGCATGGGGCGGGGAGATGACAGATGACAGATGACAGATGACGGATGTCTAAGTGCAAAGGTGCCAAAGTGCAAAGTTGCAAAAGTGGCGAGAGGGTCAGTTCACGCACAGGGGCAGGAAACCAGATGATTGGCTGGGCATGAGATAGGGACGTGATTGCCATCACCTCCGTGGGCGGACGGATGATTTGTTGTTCAGTGACCTTGCCCGGCTAGTCGCCTAAGCCGATGCGAACGGCGGTCATGGCAATGACCGCCCTACCCAAGGCCATTAGGTGACTTTACGGTCTCCCTTTGAGTTCGGTATTTCCCTGTCCGCTAGCCGCTAACCGCTTACCGCCCTGACCTATGATTACTCCAACACCTGGATATGATTGATGCTGGTGAACTGGCGGTGGTCGGTGAACTGGCGGACGAGCTTCTTCTGGGCGTCGACCTCGAAGATCTGGGCGGTGGCGCCGAGATGGCCGTGCCCGAGCCAGTTCATGACGATGGTGTTGCCGTTGCCCAGTCGTTCGACGGAGCTGGCGAGGTAGAGGTGGTTTTCGGCGACTTCGTCGCGGCCGATGCTCCAGACGATCTTGCCGGCCTTGTCGTATTCGACGACGCCGTCACCTTCGCCGAGCGCGACGAGCCAGTGGCCGTCGGCGAGTTCGCGGACGTCGTGGACATCTCCATTGACGGGCTGGGAGCGGAGCAGCTTGCCGTCGGCGGAGAGTTCGAGGACCGCGCGGTCGCCCTTGGCGCTCACGAGGTAACGTCCGTCGGCCAGCTTGCGGCAGCCACGCATCTGTTCGTGGGTGCGGATGGTCGGCGTCAGCGGGACCTTGATCTCCTTGGCGATCTTGCCGTCGCGGCCGATCTCCAGGAGCCGGCCCGGGCCGCATTCGACGACGAGCACGCGTCCGTCAGCCAAGGGCTGGCAGCCCTGGATCTCGGTCTTGGGGTCGGCGACGTATTCCCAGGCCACGGACTGGTCAGGCTTCACTTCCTTGGCGCCTTTGACGTGGCTGAAGAGGACGTTGCCGTTGGGGAGGAGCCAGGAGTCCTGCGGCTTCTCGGCGGGGGTGGACCATTCGACGCGTCCGTCGGCGGCGACGATGGCGACCTTGTTACCGACGTAATCGCTGACGAGTAGGCGGCGGCCGAAGGGCTTGGGTTCGAGGCTGGTCTGGGGGCCTTGGGCGCGGTCGCCGAGGGCGTTGCGGTTGTTGCGCATCACCGGGGGCATCGGGGCTTCCCAGCCGGCGGGAGCGTTCACGCTGATGACCTTGCGGAAGGTCACGTCGCCGAGGCGAAGGTTGTCGGCGATGAGGCCGTTCTGCGAGTGACGCCAGCAATGGATGGCTTCGCCGTCGCTCTTGATGTGGTTGCCGATGACCTCATAGCCGTCGAGGTTGAAGTTCGGCTCGATCGCGGTGAGCTTGGTCTCGAAGTAGTTGTAGTTACAGCGCACGTTACGCAGCTGGCCGCGGAAGGAGGGGTGGCCGAGCAGGGTGCCGCTGCCGTTCGGATTGAGCGTGCGGGTGAACTGCACCGTGATGTTCTCGGCGTCGAAGGATTCACCCGGGCCGACCTTGCCGCCGGGGAGGAACTTGCCCGTGTGTTCGCCGTACATCATGACGGCGCGCATGGTGTCGGTCATCGTGATGCCTTCGACGAGCACGTTGCGGACGCGTCCATGGATGAGCACGCAGGCGTTGATGTTCTTCACCAGGCCGCTGGGCTGGTCGTTGTGGGTGGCGTTGAGGTCGATGGTGCCTTTGCCGGTGATGCGCACGCCGGAGATGGCGTCCTTCTGCAGGCCGTGGCCGATGCGGATGCCGTAGGCTTCGGGGGCGTCGTAGGAGACGAACCAGAGGCTGCGGGCGCCATGGCCGGTCTTGTGGGCGAATTTGACCTTCACGCCGTGGCTCAGTTCCTGCCAGTCGCCCGTGATCGGGATGCCCTTGTGCGGGGTGTCGAAGAGTTTGCCGTCGCCCCAGGCGATCGTGTCGGGGGCGCCGTCCTTGCCTCCGGTGACGATGATCGTGTAGACCGTGCTGCCGAAGAGCTCGGAGCCGTCGACCTTGCCTTTCTTCAGGTCGAACGCGCCGCCGATCTCGAGGTCGTCGAGCTTCTTGCCTGAATCCTGGTCGGTGGTGATCTCGCCGACGCCTTCCTTGTGGCAGACGTGGTCGGCCAGCTTGAGGGTCGCGCCGGCTTGGAGTTCGATCTCGACGGACTTGTCGACGTAGAGGATGGCGCGATGCTTCTTCAGGCCGTGCTGGTGGAGGCCGGGCAGGAAGGTGAGCTTGTCGCCGGGCGCCGCGGAATCGAGGACGGCCTGCGGGTCGTCACCCGGCTTGATCTTATGTTCGGCCGCGAAGAGGGCGGCGGCGAATAAAAGCAGGAAGAGGCGCATGGTGGGGATGTCCTGAGGGCTAGCGGACATGAGGATCCGAGGCAAGTGGGCACAAAGGCACCCACTCCCTTATTCTCGAACCTTCAGGCCCGCTTGTCCTCCGGTCCGCTTACTTGGCGACCACCCAGATGTTCCGGTAGACGACGGGGTTGCCGTGGCCTTGCAGGTAGAACGGGCCGGGGGCGGGGACTTCGGTCTTGAACGCGCCGCCGGGGGTCGCGCCCTTGAGTTCGAGGTTGTCCTGCACGACGACGCCGTTGTGGCGGACGGTGACGTAGGCGCTGCCGGTCTTCTTGCCGTCCTGGTCGAACTTGGCGGCGGTGAAGTCGATGTCGTAGGTCTGCCACTGCAGGGGCGGGAAGCACATGTTCACGCTGGGGGCGCTGTTCTTGTAGATGCCGCCGCACTCGTTATCGAGGCCCTTGAGGCCGAAGCTGTCGAGGACCTGGACCTCGTAGCGATGCTGCAGGTAGACGCCGCTGTTGGCGCGACCCTGGCCGCGGCCGAGGGGCTTGAACGGGAGGAAGAATTCGAGGTGCAGCTTGAAGTCGGTGAAGGCTTGCTTGGTCTTGGTGTTGGCTTCCAGGAAGCCGCGCGGGTCGAGCTTGCCGTCGACGAACGCGTCGGCGTTCTTGCCGTCGAAGAGGATCGTGGCGTCCTTCGGGGCGACGAGGCCTTCGGTCGGGCTATGGCGGATGATGCGCTTCAGCGTCACGCCGGTGCTCTTGATCGTCAGGACGCCGTCGGCGAGCGTGGCGGAATCGACGTTGTCCTTGAAGAGGACAGTTTCGCCGTCGCGCTTGCCGTCGACTTCGATCTTCGGCGTGCCATCCCAGCCGGCGCCCGGCAGTCCGCCCTTGAAGAGCACGAGACGGAACTCGTCCTTGCCCAGGGCGATGACGTTCGCGCCCATCTTCACGTGGGCGTATTCGCCCTGCAGCTTGTAGTCCGTGTTAACGGCACCCGCTTCGGCTTCGGTCAGGTAGACCGGCGGCTCCGGGGGCTTAGGGGCGGCCGGGGTTTTGGCCTTCGGCGCATCGGCGGCGAAGAGCGTGGTCGCGAGGAGCAGGGCGAGGAGGCGGGGCATGGCGAGAGGATTGGAGGAAGGAGGGCCCGAGGCAAGGAGGGGTTACTTGGGCTCGCTGGTCTGACGGAGGTAGAGGAAGAGGCTGCGGACGTCCGGTTCCTCGAGGCCGTTAAGCAGGCCTTCGGGCATGAGCGAGTTCGGGCTGACGACGCGGGTCTTGATCTGGTCCTTGGCGATGACCACGGGGGCCGGGGCGCCGGGAACCTTCAGGGTCAGCGTGGATTCGTTCTCGGCGCCGACGATGCCGGCCTGGAGCGAGCCGTCCTTCAGCGTGATGTAGACGAGTTGGTAGTCTTTTCCGATGACGGCGTTAGGGTCGATGATGTTCTGCAGGAGGTACTCGAGGTCGGTGTAGCCGCCGGTGAGGTGCGGACCGATCTCGCCGCCAGTACCGAAGAGCTGATGGCAGAGGCCGCAGGAGCCGCGGAAGAGTTCGCGGCCGCGTTTCAGGTCGGCGCGCAGGATCGCGTCGGTGCCGAGGAATTTCTTGTAGTTCGCGATGGCCTTGGTCTTGGCCTCGGAGCTGGCGTTGACCGTGCCCCAGTGGGTTTCGAGCCAAGCGTTCATCTTGGCGTCGTTGAAGCCGCGGATCTTGCTGGCGAGCGGGGCGCTCAGGACGTCCTTCTTGATTTTGCCGGCATCGATCGCGGCGAGCAGGGCGCGGGAACTTTCGGCGCGGCCGGCGAGGGTGTTGAGGGCGAGGGGGCGGACGCCGTTGTCTTCATCGATGACGAACTGAACCAGCAGCGGCGCGATCCGGGCATCGTCGAACTGTCCGAGGGCGACGATCGCCGGCCCGCGCAGGTCGCCCGCTTTGGCGAGCTCGAGGATGGTCGGGAGCGATTCGAGGTCGTGGATCTGGGCCAGGTTGGCGAGGACGCGGGCGCGTTCGGTTGCGGGAATTTTGGCGTTGCGGAGCGTGGCCCGGAGCTGCTCCAGGGCCGAGGCGTTACCGAAGGTCACGGCGAGCTGGCGGGCGCTGCTGCGGACCTCGTTCGAAGGATGCTTGGCGAGTTCGGCGTAGGCCTTGGGCCAGGTTGCGGGTTCTTTGAGGCTGTTCTGGCCTTCGAGTCCCTTCTTGATGCCGGCGAGAAGCGTGCCGCGGAGCTCATCGTTCGCGACGAGCAAGGCTTGGCTCAGGACTTCGAGCTGTTCGCCTTTCGAACCAGGCTCGACCGCCGCGGTGGCCAGACGGCGGGCGGTGAAGTTGGCGAGTTTCGCGAAGGGGGTCTTCTGGGCGAGGGCGAGGCCGCGCGCCGGATCGGCGGCGACCGCGGGCTCGAGCGCATACCAGAGCAGGAATGGGATGTTCTGGTCAGCCACGTCTTCGGCATGCTGCGCCAACGGTTCGAGCCAGCCCCAGCGATCGGCGATGGGGAGGCGCTGGGCGGCGGAGGCGATGCGACGGCGGACGATGGCGGAGGGGTCACGCTGGCTGAGCTGGACGATGCGCTCGTAAAGGCCGGCGGACGGCTTGCCGCCTTCGGTGGCGCAGGTGATGGCCCAGCCGCGGACGGCGTCGCTCTTGGCTGCGAGCGTGCGGAGGAGGGTGGCTTCGGTGAGGGCGCCCTGCGCGTGCAGCGTCCAGAGGGAGCGCAGCTGACGGGTTTCGTCGGGGTTCTCGAAGAGGATCTTCTCCAAGGCGGCGGTCGTGGCCGCGTTGGCGCCGCGTTCCTGGAGGAGGCGGCGGGCGTGGCGGACGTACCAATCGTTGGCGTTGAGGTGATGGGCGACCAGTTCGGCGTCGGCAAGCTTCGCGAGGTCGACCTTCACGGGCTTCACGGCGTCGGTGACGATCTTGTACACGCGGCCGTTGGAGCGGTCGGTGAAGTTCATCTGCTGGTGGCAAGGCACCTTGTCATACCAGTCGTTGATGAAGACGCCGCCATCCGGTCCGTATTGCGGGGAGAGGCCGCGGAACCAGCGATCGCTGCTCACGCCGAAATCGACCTTCTTCTCGCTCCGGTAGCCGCTGCCCGTCGGGACCATCGTCTCGCAGCGCAGCTTGTTCATGTGGATGTCGTGGAAGAAGAACTGGTCGCGCCACTCGGCCGGGAAGGCGCCGCCGAGGTAGACCATCGCGCCGGCGTAGGCGGCTTTCTCGTAGCGGCCCCAGGCGATGGTCTTGATGTCGTCGTAGGTATGGACGTCCGGGTGCGTGCCGGCCTGACGCTGGTAGCGGGCGCCTTGGATGGCGTGCCACATGTGCGGGATAACGCAGGCCTCGAAGAAGGCTTCGCCGTGATCGTTCCAATCCACGCCCCACTGGTTGCTGCCGCCTTCGCTCCAGCGTTCGAAGACCTTACGCGTCGGGTGGAAGCGCCAGACCGCGCCTTCGACGACGATACGTTCGTCGTCCGGGGTGCCGGGCTTGCCCACGAGGGAGCGATTGAAGATGCCTTGCGTGCCGTAGAGCCAGCCATCCGGGCCCCAGATGAAGTCGTTCAGGGTCTCGTGCGTGTCGTTGCTCTTCCAGCCGTCGAGCATCACCTGCGGTTCGCCGGCCGGCTTGGGTTCGTCGCCGTCCTTCATCGGGATGAAGAGCAGGTTCGGGGGAGAGCCGAGCCAGACGCCGCCGAAGCCCACTGCGATGCCGCTGGAGAAGGTGGCCTTGTCCCAGAAGACGGTCTGCTTGTCGAAGGTGCCGTTGCCCTTGGTGTCCTCGAGGACGAGGATGCGGTCCTTGGCTACGCCGGGGCTGGCCGGATAATTGGTGCACTCGACGATCCACAGTCGGCCGCGGTCATCGATCGTGTAGGCGATCGGCTGGACGACCTTGGGTTCGCCGACGATCACTTCGACGCGGAAGCCGGCCGGGACCTTCAGGGCCGCGGCGGTGCCGGCGGGAGAGAGCGCCGGTTCGTTGGCGATCGGGCGGTTCGCGTCTTTCAGCGGTTCATAGGCCGCGTGGAGCAGGGACGCGCAGAGGGTAAGTGCGAGGACGTGACGCATGGGGACGATCGTTCCGTCACGTTTTCAGCCTGCTACACTTAAAGCCAGCAAGAATGCGACCGGCGTCGTTTCATTCACACCCATAACTTAAATGAACAAAGGTGGAGGATAGCCAAGATGGAGGACTGAATCGATGCTTCGCTACTGTCGCTCAAAGGGAAACCGGAGACCGGATGATGAGCTGGGGTCGGAGGTAGGGACGTGATTGCCATCACGTCCGTGGGCGGACGGAGCTTGGAATGGTCGGTGAGCTTGCCCGGCACGACGCGCACACCGATGCGAACGGCGGTCATGGCAATGACCGCCCTACCTGATGCCTCAGCAAACCTCCCGGTCCCCGGTCTTCCTTTGAGCCTGTATCTCCAAGCCGCCAACCGCTAACCGCCAATACCTTCCGCGTCTACGCGATGATCTCGCGGACCACGTGTCCATGCACGTCGGTCAGACGATAGTCACGGCCTTGGAAGCGGTAGGTGAGGCGTTCGTGGTCGAAGCCCAGCAGGTGCATGATGGTGGCCTGGAGGTCGTGGACGTGGACCTTGTCCTTCACGCCGGCGAAGCCCATCTCGTCGGTCTCGCCGAACTGGAAGCCACCCTTCACGCCGCCGCCGGCCATCATGATGGTGAAGCAGTCGGGGTAGTGGTCGCGGCCGAGGACGTCGCCCTTGGCCGTGCGGCCTTCGCGGAACGGGGTACGGCCGAATTCGCCGCCCCAGACGATGAGGGTGTCCTCGAGCAGGCCGCGCTCCTTGAGGTCGTTGATCAGCGCGGCGACGGGCTTGTCGGTCGCCGCCATCTTGGCGGTGAGGCCGCCGCGGATGTCTTCCTTCGGGTTGGTGCCGTGGAAGTCCCAGCCCCAGTCGAAGAGGTGCACGAAGCGGACGCCTTTCTCGACGAGGCGGCGGGCGAGCAGGCAGTTGTTCGCGAAGCTCGATTCGCCGGGCTTGGCGCCGTAGGCCTCGAGCGTCGCGGGCTTCTCCTTGGAGATGTCCATGACCTCGGGGACGCTGGTCTGCATGCGGAAGGCGAGCTCGTACTGCGCGATGCGCGTGACGGTCTCGGCATGGCCGAGTTCGTCCTGCTGGCGCTGGTTGAGGTCCTTGAGCGCTTCGAGCGTGGCGCGACGGAGGTCGCGGGTCATGCCGGGCGGGTCGTTGGCGAAGAGCACGGGGTCGCCCTTGCTGCGACACTGCACGCCCTGGAAGACCGACGGGATGAAGCCAGAACCCCAGCAACCTTGGCCGCCGCTCGGCTGCACGCCGTTCGAGATCATGGTGACGAAGCCCGGGAGGTCCTGGTTTTCGGTGCCGAGTCCGTAGGTCGCCCAGGAGCCCATCGAGGGGCGGCCCTGGCGGGCGTGGCCGGTGAAAAGCAGCAGTTCGGCCGGCGCATGGTTGAACTGGTCGGTGTGCATCGCCTTCACGAGCGTGACGTCGTCGGCGATCTTCTGGAAATTCGGGACGGCGTCGCTCATCCAGAGGCCGCCTTGGCCGTATTGCTTGAACGTGCGCGGGCTGCCCATGAGCTTGGGTACGCCGGAGGTGAAGGCGAAGGTGCGCCCTTTGAGGAAGGAGTCCGGGCAGTCCTGCGCGTTGCGCTTCACGAGCTCGGGCTTGTGGTCGAAGATGTCCAGGTTGGGCGGGCCGCCGGACATGTGCAGGTAGATGACGCGCTTGGCCTTGGCCTTGAAGTGCGGCTTACGCGGGGCGAGGGGGTTGTCGTTCGCCGAGGAAGCGCCGAACGCATCCGCCTGCAGGGCGTGGAGGGCGATCGCGCCGAGGCTGAACTGCCCGACGCTGCTGAGGAACGTGCGGCGGGTCTGCAGGCTGAGCTGCGCTTCGCGGAGAGGGTGGAGCATCGGACTGAAAGGATAGGGCTTGTTGTAGGTTAGTCCGCCTCAGCGGCGCATGAGGAACTCGTCGAGGTTCATGATGACGCTGCTGACGGCGGTCCACGCGGCGAGGGTGGGGACGTCGACGCTCTTGTCGGCCGGTCCGAGCGGGTCGGTGGCCATCTTCAGGGCGAGGGCGCCGTCGGCCTGGTATTGGGCGACGGACTTCGTGAGCAAGGCCTTCAGGGTGGCGAGCTCATGGGCGTCCGGTTCGCGGGACAGGCAGAGCGCGAACGCGTGGCGCAGGCGAGCTTCGTCGCTGGCGCCGCCTTCCTTGAGCACGCGGCGGGCGAGGGCTTGGCTGGTCTCGACGAAGACCGGGTCGTTGAGCGTCACGAAGGCCTGGAGCGGCGTGTTGGAGCGGCCGCGGCGGATCACGCAGGTCTCGCGGTTCGGTGCGTCGAAGGTGGCGAAGCTCGGATAAGGCGTGCTGCGACGCGTCTCGGTGTAGAGGCTGCGGCGATGGCGGTCTTCGCCGGTGCTGGTCATCCAGTCGCCGGTGCCGCCGAAGGCGATGCTCAGGCCGAGGTTGGGTCGCATGGGGCGGACGGGCGCGCCGTACATCTTCGCGCTGAGGAGTCCGCTGACGGCGAGGGCCTGATCGCGCAGGAGTTCGCCGGAGGGACGGAAGCGCGGACCGCGGGCGACGAAGCGGTTGTCGGGGTCCGCTTCGTTGAGCTTGGCGTTCGTGGCCGAGGATTGGCGATAGGCGCGGCTGTTCAGGAGCAGCGACAGCATCTTCTTGGTATCCCAGCCGCTCTCCATGAATTCCGCCGCGAGCCAGTCGAGCAGTTCGGGATGGAAGGGCAGGTCGCCTTGGCTGCCGAATTCCTCGCTGGTACGGACGATGCCGACGCCGAACACGGTCTCCCAGAGGCGGTTCATCGTCACGCGGGCGGTGAGCGGGTTGTCGCGGCTGACGATCCAGCGCGCGAAGCCGAGCCGATTCTTCGGCAGTGAGTCGTCCCAGCGGGCGAGGTGGGTCGGTACGCCTTCGCTGACCTCGTCGCCAAGGGCCTGCCAGTTGCCGCGCAGCTGGACGAAGGTCTTGCGGCGCTGGGCGCCGGTGAGGTCCTGCATGACGGGTACGGTCACCGGCGCGGTCGCGGCGATCTGTTTCTTGAGTTCGTCGGCATGAGCCCGTTCGACCTTGGTCGCCGGCGAGACGTTGCGGACGTAGTATTCGGTGAGGAGCTTGTCCTGCGCCTTGGTGCGTTTCTCCTTCGGGGCGTCGACGGCGGCCTTCAGCGCCTTGTCGGCCAGCTTGGGCTTCTTCGCCAGCCATTCGTCGTAGCCGGCCAGCCAGGCGGGGGAGGGTTTCTTGAAGGCGGCTTCGGCGGCGGCGCTGTCCTTCATGGCCTGCTCGCGCCGGGCCTTCACGCCGGGCGGGTAGATCTCGTAGAGCGGAGACTCGTCCTTCTTGTCGCTGTCCGCGCTCTGGTTGAGGAAGGCGTAGGAACGGAAGTATTCGTTGATGGTGATCGGGTCGTATTTATGCGTGTGGCACTGCGCGCACGCCATCGTCGTACCCATGAAGACGGCGTAGGTCGTGTTGACGCGGTCGATGACGGCGGCATTGCGGAACTCCTCGTCGCTGGTGCCGCCTTCGTTCTGGGTCATCGTGTTGCGATGGAAGGCGGTGGCGACGATCTGGTCCTCGGTCGGGTTGGGCAGGAGGTCGCCGGCCATCTGGTCGACGACGAACTGGTCGAAGGGCTGGTTCTTGTTCAGGGCCTTGATCACCCAGTCACGGTAGGCCCAGATGATGCGGCCGGGATCGGAAGGGTAACCGGCGCTGTCGGCATAGCGGGCCAGGTCGAGCCACTGGCGGGCCCAGTGTTCGCCGTAGGCAGGCTTGGCCAGGAAGTAGGCGACGATGTCCTCGTGCTTGGCTCCGGAGAGCTGGGCGACCTCCGCCGGCGTCGGCGGCAGGCCGGTGATGTCCAGCGCGAGGCGTCGGATGAGGACGGCCTTCGGCGCTTCGGGCGACCACGTCAGGCCTTCCTTGCGCTGACGATCGGCCAGGAAGGCGTCGACGGGGTTGGCTTCGCCGTTCGTGGGCACGGCGGGGCGGGCGACCGGTTCGTAGGACCAATGGCGTCCCCAGGGTGCGCCTTGCTTGATCCATTCCTTCAGCAACGCGATCTGCGCCGGGGCGATGACCTTGTGCTGCTTCGGCGGCGGCATGACCTCGTCCGCCTCCTTCGATTCGATGCGCTTGATGAGTTCGCTCTGCTCGGGCTTACCCGGCAGGATGACGAAGTCGCCCTTGCGGTCACGCTTGGCGTCCTGCTCGTCATCCAGGCGGAGCTTGCCCTTGCGGCCTTTCTCGTCGGGCCCGTGGCAGGCGATGCAGTTCTCGGAAAGGATCGGCCGGATCTGGCGGCTGAAGCTGATCGGCTCGGCGGCGCAGGCGGCGCCGAGGAAAATACCAAGCAAAAGGGTGGCCTTGGGGGGCATGGGGGGAAGACAGCCGGCGGAGCAGGGGTGTTCCGCCGGAGGCTGATAAAAGAGACCTCCCGACCGGGGATTTCAACCCCAACCTCGTTCAGCGGTCGGCCTTGAGGTAGGCGAGCGAAAGCGGCACCTGCGTCTGCGAATGGGAACTCTCGTCCTCGAGGTAGAAATGCTTCACGCCGGCCTTCTTGGCGGCGGCGAAGATCGCGGCCTGGTCGAGCTGCCCGGTGCCGAGGGTGACGTCGTTGTCGGAGTCGTATTTATGGCCCCAGACGCGCGGCACGCCTTTGCGGACGTCCTTCACGTGCATGAGGGGGATGCGGGCGCCGTATTTCTCGAAGATGGCCACGGGGTCGGCGCCGGGCAGGTAGGCCCAGAGCACGTCGAGTTCGAAGCTCACGTCTTCGGGCCGGGTCTGGGCGTGGATGAGATCGTAGAGGGTGCCGGCGCCTTCGGGCACGAATTCCATGCCGTGGTTATGCAGCACGAACGTCAGGCCGTGCTTCTCGCGGAGCTGCTTGCCCATCGCGTTCATCTCGGCGCTGCGCTGGAGGGCGGCGGCCTTGTCGAACGGGGTCTTGGAGAAGGGCAGCGAGACGCGGACATATTTCGCGCCGAGGATCTTGGCGACGGCGGCGACCTCGTCGGTCTTCTTCAGGACGTCGTTGTACGGGGCGCCGTAGGAGGAGCAGGTGATGCCGCGGGCATCCATCAGCGCACGGATCTTGGCGGGCTCCTGGCCGAAGAGGTTCGACATCTCGATATCGGTGAGGCCGAAGGCCTTCACCTTGTCGAACGTGCCGGGCATGTCGGCCTTGAACTCGTTGCGGAAGGTATACGAGACCACGCCGGGCGTGCGGTCGAGCAGCGGCGCGGCGACGGCGGTGGCGAAGGAGAGCAGGAGGGCGAGGAGGCGGGGCATGACGGGAAAGCGAGAGTATGGAGTATCGAGTATGGAGTATAGGCCAGAGTGCTGGGTAGGGCCGACCATCCTTGGTCGGCCGCGGCCGGGCATGGATACGCGGCCCCTACTTCTTGTTCCTATCGATGATTTTCTTCAGTTCCGCCGGGTCGGCGCCGGGGCGGAGGCGGCGCTGGATGGCTTCGAGGTCGCCGAGACTCCGGCTGCTCGTGGGCTCGATCTGGGTGCCTTCGCCGTAGTCGTTCCAGGTGGCGATTTGGACGATCGGCGCGCCGCTCTTCATGGCCTGATCCAAGGACTCGGCGAAGGTCTTGCCTTCGCGGCTGTCGATGAAGCCGTAGCTCTGGCCGACGCCCGCCTTGGCGTAGTAGTCATGATAGCCTGGGAAGGCGACGGCGACGAAGGGGCGTCGCTCCTTCGCTTCGCGGGCATAGAGGGCGGCGAGTTCCTTCGTCCAGGTCGGCGCGTCGACGGTCTTGCCTCCGCTCACGGGCACCCAGGCGAACGCACCGTCGATGCCGGGGCGGCGGCTGAGGTGGGGCAGGGCGAAGGTGAGCGGGTCGCTCTTCAGGTTGGCGCGGATCGCGGGCCATTCGGCTTCGGAGAGGAACTGCGGGCCGAAGATGAACAGCACGGGCCGACCGGAAAGCCGGACGTAGGCCGGGTCGTTCAGCCATTGCTGGTCGGCCCAGGCGAACGCGGCGCCGACTTTCGCGACGGCCTGCGTATGCGAGAGCTGCTTGGCCTGCATGAAGCGGTGGCCGGGGTTGTCTTCGACGCAGAGCGCGAACTTCAGTCCGGCCTGCTTGAGCGCGGCGATCAGCAGGCCGGTGTTGCGGTGGATCATCTCGTAGTCCGCGAAGCCCTCCGGGCCGTTCCAGTCGATGATGGCGCCGTCGACGCCGCTGGCCTTCATCAAGGCGATCTGGGTGGCGATGACGGCGGGGTCGGATGAGTCGTAAGCGCCCAGCGTGGGGCGTGCGTGCGAGGCGAGCTCGCCGTTGTCGGCGTCGGTCTTGCCCATCGTCCAGTGCCAGCCCCACCGGCCGCTGACCGGCTTGCTCTCGAACCAAGGCATGACGTGGACCAGGACCAACGGACGGGGCGAGCAGGCTGGCGGTTGCTCGGCGGCCAGGAGCCAGCCCGAGAGCACGGCCATGAATAAGCCTGCGAGGCGCATGCAGGGAGTAGACCGAGGCTGGCCGACCGCTTCAACCCCCAAGCAGGAGACCCCGGGGACATCGAAATATCCCCGGGGTCTTTAAATTGGTCGGGCAGGAGAGATTTGAACTCTCAGCCTCTGCTACCCGAAAGCAGCGCTCTACCAGATTGAGCCACTGCCCGACACGAGTCATAAGCATAGACCAATCGGAGGGGGTGTTTTCAAACTAATTCCGTCGGAAAAATTCCGAGGGGTGGTGGACATCCCCGTTTTTTGGGCCAACTTGGCCTAGATATGAACCTTACGGTAAGACGTTCGGGGGACCGTGGCTTCGCCGACCATGGCTGGCTGGTGGCCCGCCATAGCTTCAGTTTCGCCGATTATTACGACCCGGCCCACATGGCCTTCCGGTCCCTCCGGGTCATCAACCAGGACCTGGTCGCCCCGGGGATGGGCTTCCCGACCCACGGCCATAAGGACATGGAGATCTTCACGTATGTCCTCGAGGGCGCCATCGAGCACAAGGACAGCATGGGGAACCATGCCCAGCTCAAGCCCGGCCAGATCCAGGTGATGAGCGCCGGCAGCGGCGTGAAGCACAGCGAGTTCAATCCTTCGAAGACCGAACGGCTCCACCTCATCCAGGTCTGGATCATGCCCGATCGGGCCAACCTGAAGCCCCGTTATGCGGAGTGGACGCCGACGCCCGAGCAGCACGCCGCCCCGAAGGTGCTCATCATTTCCAATGACGGTCGCGAGGGCTCGGCGCACATCAGCCAGGATGCCGACGTCTATCGCGTGAAGACGACGACCGCCGGCACGGTCTCGCACGAGCTCCGGGCGGGCAGGGGACTCTGGTTCCAGCTGATCGGCGGCGACGTCGAGGTCGGCGGCGTGAAGCTTTCCCCCGGCGATGCGGTCAGTGCTGATGACGCCGGCACCTACGCCTTCAAGTCCGCCGGCCCGGTCGAGGCGCTGCTCTTCGATCTCGCCTGAAATCGTCACACTATCCCCCTGTACTCCATACTCGTAACTCGTTACTCTCATCCAATGTCCACCCCCCACATCCCGCAGAAGTCTCCCATCCCCGTCCTCGTCGAAGCCGGTAAGACCTACTACTGGTGCTCTTGCGGTCACAGCAAGACGCAGCCGTTCTGCGACGGCGCCCACAAGGGTTCCGGTTTCGCCCCGGTTCCGTATAAGGCCGAAGCCAACGGCACGGTCTACTTCTGCGCCTGCAAGCACTCGAAGAAGGGCGCCCTGTGCGACGGAGCTCACAAGGCCCTCTGAACTTAGCCCTTTCATCCGCCGTCATTTAGGCTAACCTGCCTTTGCTATGAAAAAAATCCCCTCCATCGCTGCGATCCTCCTCGGCCTGGCCTTCGTCGCCTTCGGCCTGAACTTCTGGCTGCACTTCCTGCCGCCGCCTCCCGCTCTTCCGGAAGGTTCGCCCGCCAAGGCCTTCATCGGCGCCATGTATGGCTCCGGCTACCTCGCCCTCATCAAGGGGCTTGAAGTGGTCGGCGGCATCCTGCTGATCCTTCCGCGCACGCGAGTCTGGGGCCTGATCCTCGTCGGCGCGATCCTCTTCAATATCGCCGCCGTCCATCAGTTCCTGTTCGGCGGCCTCAAGGACCCGACCGTCATCGGTCTGATCGTCCTCGCCCTGATCGTGACCTGGTCCCGCCTCTGCGCCCTCTGCTGCGTCAACACCTGTTGCGTCGGTGGATGCTGCAGCAAGGAAGGCTCCGAAGGTTCCTCCTGCTGCTCCTCCGAGAAGCCGGCTTCCTCCGGTTGCTGCGGCGGCAAGTAAGCTTCGGTTCATCCGCGAATCAGCCCCCGACCTCGGGGGCTTTTTCTTTGGTTACGGCGGATAGCGGTTGGCGGTTGGCCTGTCGCAAATGGAGGGGGGGGTAGGTGGATTTCCCCGCCACCTGAATCGATTCACCTGGTCAACGGGAAGCAGGAGGCCGGAATTCATGCTTCGGGCATATGTCCCCAGCTAACGATCCGGTCTCCCGATGGGGCCACCTTTGAGTCGTGCGCATTCCTGCAACTGGATAACTGATCAACCGGTCAACTTTTGGTGCCCACTTATCGCCTGCGTGGCTCCGCCGCGCTTACTTCACCGCTTTCACGATCGCCTCGGCGATGGCGGCCATCCCGCGGTCGCCGGGATGGTTGGCCACGCCGGCGTGCTTATACGGACGTTCGGAGCGGGCATAGTTCTGCTCGTCCTTGGAAAGGGCGCTGATGTCCACGAACGTTCCTCCGAGGGTCTCGCAAGCCTTCCGCATCGCGCCGTCTTTCGCTTCGTTCGGCCAGAAGCTGCTGCGGACGATGATGACGGCCTTGGGATTCGCTCGGAGTGTCTTCAGCAGGCCGGCGACCTGTTCCTCGTACTTGGCCCGGGCTTCGGGCGTCTTCAGCGCCGGCACGTTCTCGCCGATGCAAAGGATGATGAGGTCGGCCTTGAAGGCGGCGGCGTCGGCGAACTTGCCGACGATGTCGTAGCCGACGTGGTTGCGTTCGAAGTCGGCGACGTTCCTGACCATGGTCGTGGGCGGGAGGCCTTGCTTGGCTGCGAGTGCCTTGGTCACGAGATGCACGTAATCCTTGTCCGCCGACGTCGCCGCCATGCCCCAGTTGCCATGCCAGTCGATGTCGGCCTTGGGTCCATGGCTCGTGAGGCTGTTGCCGACGAACAAGACCTTCAGCGGGACCAGCGTTTCGGCGGAAGCCCTCGGCGAGAGACAGAGCAGGGTGGCTAAGGCTAAGAGCAGTCGAGACATGGGGTAGGGCGAATCGAGGATAAGAGGGCCTTGGGCCCAGAGGCGAGACTCCGCATCAGGTAGGGTGCTCCCGTCCCCAGGCTTGCCTGGTCTCTGGTTTGAGCCCCTTGCCCACGTGTCAACTTGCCAGCATGCCCCCGCGTGGCCTTTCGGCCACGCCTTACTTCTTCGCCGGAGGGGTCGCCTTGAGCGGGTGTTCCTTGAGGATCTCCTCCGTGGTGTAGAAGTTGACGCGCTCCTTGGTGGCTTCGCGGACCTTCTTCACGGTGGCCGGCGAGACGAGCTTGCCGTTGTTGCCGAAGGAGAGGCGGACGTAGCTGAGCACGGCCGCGGCCTCGTCGTCGTTGAGCATGCCGCCGAAGCCCATCATGGGCGGGACGCCCTTGGTGGGGTCGAAGTGCTGCCCGTTGACGGTGAGCTGGCCCCAGAGGCCCTTGAGCAGGATCTTGGTGATCCGCTCGTCGTCATCGAGCCAGTTGCTCTTGGCGAGCGGCGGGTAGATGTTCGCGATGCCCTTGCCGTCGGCCTGGTGGCAGGTCGCGCAATGCGCGTCGCGGAAGTAGACCTCGCGGCCGAGCTTGAAGACCTTCTCTTCGGCGGCGGTGAGCTTGCGGGCGGGCTTGGAGTTGGTGCCGGCTTCGGCGATCGGCTGGCCGATCTTGAGCTTGCCGCTGAAGTAGTCGGCGGCGGCCTGGTTGCCTTCGAGGTTGAGCTGGCCGGCGGCCTTGAGGGCCTCGACGTCATCCTTGAGGGTGTAGGTCAGGGCGTAGTGCAGCACGGGGCCGACCCAGCGGTCGACGGGCTTGCGGAACGCTTCCACCGCGATCTTGGCGCCCTCGGCGTTGTCGAGCCAGGTGGCGGCCACCACGGCGGTCAGGCGCACGCGCGCGTTTTCGTCGCGGACGGCCTGATTGAGCAGTTCGACGTGATTCGGGATCTGCCAGAACGAGTGACGGATGACGTCCACGGCCGCGGCGCGGGCCTCGAAACGCTCGGCCTTGAGGAGTCGGGCGATGAGCTCGGCGTCCGGCTGGTTCTGCGCCCAGGTGGCCCAGAGGGCTTCGCAGAGGTGGTGCTCGAAGGCGGGGTCCTTGGGGTCCAGCTTGGCGACCCAGGCCTTCACGGCGGGCAGGACTTCGGCCGGGGCATGGCCGCGGAGCTCGCGACGGGTGCGGTAGCGGGTGCGGTATTCGGGTTCCTTGAGGTTCTCGAGCAGCTCGGCCACGGAGGCGCCGGCGATCTTGGCGGGCTTCACGAGCGGACGCTCGGGGTAGGTGATACGATAGATGCGGCCGCGCTCGTGGTCGCGGTTCGGGTCGCGCGCGTTGTGCTGCATGTGCCCGATGAGCGGGTTGTGCCAGTCGATGAAGTAGAGCGAGCCGTCCGGGGCGAACTCGAGGTCGACCGGGCGGAAGTTGCCGTCGGTCGACGAAAGCAGGTCGCCGTTGGCCTTGCCGACGAAGCCGGCGCCGTCGTCATGCTTCGTGCCGAAGCTGATGCCGAGGAAGCCGATGGTGTTGCAGATCATGAAGTCGCCTTGCTGCGCGTCGGGGAAATGGCGCGAGGAGACGAATTCCGCGCCGGACGTGGGGCGCGAACGCTTGGGGACGAACTGCTCGACCTTGATCTGCTCGATGCCGTAAGGGACCTTGGCGGAGAGGGGCAGGGCCCACCAGTTCTCGCCGGAGGAGGCGTCGGAGAGGAACGGCTGCTCCCAGTAGTCGAACGAGAAGCCCCACGGGTTGGAGACGTCGGCCTGCACGCGCTCGAGGCGGTAGGACTTCGGGTCGAAGCGCCAGGCGCCGCCGTCGTTGCAGCGACGAGGGCCGTAAGGGGTCTCGACCTGGCTGTGGAGGAAGCGGCCTTCGAGGAGGTAGAAGGCGCCCGAGGCGTCGGCGCAATAGGCCGAGATCGCGTGGTGCGAGTCGTGGGAGTCGAAGCCGTGCAGGATCAGTTCCATACGGTCGGCCTTGCCGTCCTTGTCGTCGTCGATGAGCAGGGCGAGGTTCGGTTCCTGGGAGAGGTAGACGCCTTCGGGCGCGAGCTCGAAGCCGATCGGGATATGGAGGTGGTCGGCGAACACGGACTGTTTGTCGGCCTTGCCGTCGCCATCGGTGTCCTCGAGGATGAGGATCTTGTCGTTCGGCAACGCGTCACCCGGGCGGTAGTGCGGGTAGGTCGGGGTGGTCGCGACCCAGAGGCGGCCCTTGGCGTCGAAGGACATCTGCACGGGCTTCTTGAGGTCGGGGAATTTCTCTTCCGACGCGAACAGCGAGACCTGGTAGCCGGGGGCGAGCTTCATCTTGGCGATGGCGGCCTCGCCGGAGAGGAACTCCGTCGGGTTGCCGTTCTTCTCGCTGGGCTTGAAGTTGGTGGGGACGGGCGGGAGTACGAGCGTCTGGGAGTCGTCGACGACGAGGTCGGTCTTCTTGCCTTGGGCGACGCCGTGGATGAGCTCGTCGCGGATCGCGGTGAGCTGGCGGCTCTTGAAGACTTCGTCGGGGTAGTTCTGCGGGCCGAACGGGTTGTAGCGCTGGCCGTGGGTGTGGACGCCGTTGAGGATCGAGTAGTCGGTGTTCCACATGTAGTCCTTCATCTTCACGGCGCCGTTCAGGAGCGTTTCGTCGGCCTTGGAGACGCGGGGCGTCGCGCCGTAGAGGCCGTCGGCGAGGAGCTTGGCCATCTCGCGGTAGCCGAAGTCGGTCGGGGCGAAGCCGTTGATGGTGTAGGGCGTCTTGGTCTTGCCGTAGGCGGCCAGGGTGGGGTGGAAGAGGTCGACGTAGGTGAGGCCGTGCTTCTTGGCGACGCGCTCCATGGCGGCGACGTAGAGGGCGAGGTTGGCGTTCTCCTTCAGGCCGTTCGGGAGGTCGCGCTGCGCGGAGAGGTCTTCGAACGCGATCGGCGAGACGAGGACGAGGCGCGGGGCGGTCTTGCCGTTGTAGGCCTTGGTCAGGGAGTGCGCGACGAAGGCGTCGACCTCGGCTTCGTAGTTGGCGGCGCGGCCGGGACCGTCGAACGATTCGTTGTAGCCGAAGAAGGCGACGATGGTGTCGGCCTTGAGGTGGAAGAGCCACTGGTCGGGGGTGGAGAAGAAGCCTTTGCCGTTATGCTGCGCGTATTCGGGGTGGAACTTCTCGGCGCCGGGGAACGCCCACTGGCTGGCGCGGGCCGGGTGAGGGCGGAAGGCCGGGGTGTCGCCGGAGCGGCCCATGTTGCGGACGATCAGGTTCTGCTCGGGGAAGCGTAGCTGGAGCTCGGTCTCGAGGCGGCCGTAGTAAGTGTCGCGTTCGGCGAAGCCGTTGCCGATGAAGACCACGCGCTCGCCGGCGGCGGGCGGCGCGACCTGCTGGCTGCGCTGGGCGGTCGCGGCGGGCGGGTTCTCGGCCGGCGCATGCGGCGTGGGCGAGCCCTTGCTGTTGTCCGGCCAGTTGGCGGCGTTCGCCTTCGCCTCCTTGGTCGTGAGCTTGGTGTAGTCGTTCGGTCCGGGCTTGTCGGCGGCAGGCAGGCCGGCGGCGAAGGTGACGAGGGCGAGGAGGCAGGCGCAGGGCTTCATGAGAGGGGGTGGCATATTTATATGCCTACGCCGTGATTATCCAGCCCGACTTGGCGGCCGGCCGGCTCCGATTTCCCTCATTTACCGTCCGGTCACTGCTTCCAGGTCGCCTTGAGCGAGGCCCAGACCTGTCCGATCAGGAAACCGCACAGGCCGAGGCCGAGGACGCCGCCGGCCGGCCAATACCATTCCACGCCCGGACGCAGCCCGGAGACGATCGCGAAGACGCAGCCGAAGCACGCGAACACGAGGAACAGCATGCGAACGCCGAGCAGGATGAGCATCATCGTCTTCATGCGCCGAACTTGGCCGCGCCGTCCGATTCCGTCAAGGATGGCGGAGGCTGCTATCCGATTTCCCGTTGAACTTGGTCTCTCTGCGATGGGTAGGGTCGAGCATCCTTGCTCGACCGCGGCCGGCCAAGGATGGCCGGCCCTACCTTGATACCCCCAGCCAATCGTCCGGTTTCCCTATGCTGCCCCCGTTGAGTGGAGTCTCGTCCTTGCCCATGCGCCCCCTCACGGCCTCCGGCCGCGCTTACTTCATCAGGTAGGCGAAGAAGTCACGGAGATCCTGGTCCGACATCCCGGCGAGCAAACCTTCGGGCATCACCGAGGTCGGGCTGGCGAGGAGCGTCGCGACTTTGTCCTCTTTGATCTTGGTGCGGTTGCCTGCGATGTCGCGCAGGACGATCTCGCCGCCTTCGCGTCGTTCGAGGATGCCGTTCGCCACGGAGCCGTCCTTGAGCCGTAGGTCGTAGGAGCCGAAGCCTTCGCGGATCTCAAGGCTAGGGTAGACGATGTTAAGCGCCCAGAAATCGAGGCTGCTGCGATCGTAGCCGGTGAGCTCGGGGCCGACCTGACCGCCTTCGCCTTTGAGCACGTGGCAGCTGGCGCAGCGCGCGAGGAAGTGGGTCCGTCCCTTGCCGGCATCGCCTTCGCCGGCCCGGGCGACGGCACGGAGGCGGGCGACCTCGCGGTCTTTCTCGGGCGTGAGGCCGGTGACGAGGAGCGACTTCCAGAGGCGTTCCACCGCGGCGTTCACTTCGAGGTCGCCATGGCGCAGCAACGCCCGGGCGATGTCCGCCGTGATGGCGGGAGCAGGAATCTTGCCGGCATCGACGGCTTCGATCAGCTGGCGAGCCCAGGTCGGACGTGAGGCGAGCGTCCGCAGCGCAAGGTCGCGGAGGCCGTCGTCCGCGGCGATCGCCCGCTCGTAGTGCTCGATGACGGTCTTGGGCACCCGCGGGTCGTCGAAACGGGACAATGCCAGGAACAGCGCTTTCTTTCCGTCGGTGCCGTTGGCGACGATCAGCTTGATGAGCGGTTCGATGGCTTCGGGGCGCCCGGCCGCGGTGAGGGCTTCGGCCACTTCGTTGCGACGACGTGCCAGCGTGCGCTTGTCGGTGAGTTCTTTCAGCGCGGCGGCCACGGCGGCTTTGTCGCCGGCCTTCAATGCGGCGATCGGCAGGGGTTGGTTGCCGCTGGCGGCGAGCCGGGCTTCGATCGCGGTGCGCAGGGACGCCGGCATCGGTGGCAGGTCGCCTTGTTCGAGCACGGTCAGGATGCCGTCGATGAGCTTGGCGGCCGCGTCAGGCGGGCAGAGCACGCGGACACGTTCGGTATCCGCCAGTCGCCCGGCTTCCCCGCCGTGAGCGAGTCGCTTGCCGATGCGCTCGGCGAGGGTGTCGCGGAACAGCGCGGACTTCGTCATCGCCGACGTCGAGCCGAGATAGGCGATGGCGGTGGCGCGGTCCGCCGGCGAACCGAGATGGGCTTCCAGGCTCCACCAGGCGAGCAAAGGGAGTCGCCCGGATTCGTCGTTCGCCTCGAGGCCGGCGGCGAGCAGGGGCAGCGCTTCCGCCGGCATGCGCTTGGCGGAGGCGAGGATCTGGGCACGGACTTCAAGGTGGGTTTCCTTCTGCGCCGAGGCGAGCTGCGCGGCGGAAGGGACGGCCTTGCGCTCGCCGAGCATCTGCCAGCTCCAGCGCCGGACGTAGGGATCGGCGTGCGTGACGGGCGGCTCGCCGGCTTCGCCGAGGAGGTCGAGCGCCCAGAGAGCCTCGATTGCGTGCGGGCCGCTGAGCATGTCGCGCAAGGCGGGGACGGTTTCCTTCAGCTGCCGCCAGCCGATCTCGAGGACGGCCTGCTTGCGGAACCATTCGTTGCGGTGGGAGAGCAGGGCAACGAGTTCGCCGCCGGGCGCCCGGGAGAGATCGAAAGGCTTGAGCCCGACCTGGCTGCCTTCGGGACGGATGCGATAAAGGCGGCCCCGCAGCTTGTCCCAGTCGTCGACGGGATTCACGTGGCTGAGCCGCGTGTCATACCAGTCGGCCATGAAGACGCCGCCGTCGGGGCCCACGCCGATCCAGACGGGACGGAACCAGCGGTCGCTGCTGGCGATGAGGTCTTCCTCGTCGACGGTCCGGAAGGTCGCGCCCTGCGGGACGAGGCGGCTGACGTAGGATTTGTTGGCGAGCGAGTTCGGCGCGAGGACCTTGCCGTCGTAATCGCCGCCGAGCAGGCCGCCTTCGTAGATGACGAAGGCCTGCGGGAAGCGCCGCTTGTCGCCGGCGTTCGCCATGTGCTCGAACCAGCCGTAGGCGTAAGGATTCGTGAGCGGGCCGTGCTTGCCCCAGTTCTTCACGCCGTAGGAGCCGAATTCATAATGCATCCCCCGCGTGTCGCCGTAATTGGTGCCCGAGAAGACGCGGCCTTTCCCGTCGATGTCCAGGCTGTAGGTGTTGCCACCGCCTTCGGCGTAGATCTCGAAGGCCTTCTTCTGCGGATGGAAGCGCCAGATGCATTGGCCGGTCCAGCGCGTGCGCGGCCCGCCGGGGACGCCCACGTTACCGGTCGTGGTGCTGCCGTTGGCGCCATACAGCCAGCCGTCGATGTTGAACTGCAGGCTGGTGGCGGTGCTGTGCGTGTCCTCTAGGCCGAAGCCGGCGAGCTCGACCGTCGGGTCGCCGACGGGCAGGCCGTCCTTCAGTCCGTAGCTGAGCAGGTACGGCGGGTTCAGGACCCAGAGGCGGCCGTTGCCGGCGATCGCGGCGGTGGTTATATTGAGGCCTTTGAGGACGTCGGTCTGTTTATCGTAGGTGCCATCGCCGTCGGTGTCCTCGAGGACGCTGATGATGTCGGCGCCTTTTTCGCCGCTGGGCGGCGGGAGCGGGACCTTGTCGAACTGGGCGCGGAGGTGCGTGTCGTAGCTGACGACCTTGAGCCCGGCGGGAAATGGGTATTGCCGATATTGGACGACCCAGAGACGTCCGCGGGAATCCCAGCTGCCGTGGATCGGTTGGGTGATCGCGGGTTCCGCGGCGATGAGGTCGACGGTCAGGCCTCGGCGGAGCGTGAACTTCTTCAGGGCTTCCGTGGGCGTCGAGGGCGGGGTGTCGTCGGCCTGTACGCCCCGGCCTTTGAAGGCCTTCGCCATCTCTTGCACCCGGGCGTTGCCGGTCGGCGGGGCCTCCGCCGCGAGAACGACGGCCGACAGGCCGATGAGAAGCAGTAGGGACGGTCGCATACTTATTTGAGGGTCAGCGTCACGCGTCTGAGTTCCATGACCGTCCGGCCGGGGATGTCGGTGGCACGAAGGCGCAGTTCGCCCTTCCCGGGTTCGAGCCGGATCTCGCCCAGGGTCATGCTGCGGAAAGTCTTCATCAGGGATTCGCCGTGCCCATCGCGGGGGACGACGTCCTGGTCGGTGATCAGCGGGGGATTCCAAGCTTCCGTCACCTTGCCCTTGAGCAGGGTGCCTTCGAAGGAGAGTTCAAGCGTTGAGCCGACGTCTGCCGGAGGGCAGGCGTAGTCGAGGGTGACCACGTAAGTGCCGGCGTTGACGACTTCGACGTTCCAGACCGCGGTGTCAGTCGGTTTGGTCCAGTGGACGAAGTAGGAAGAGTTGGGGGCCTTGGCGCTACGGCGCATCTCGCCGCGCGGTTCGCCGTCGCGCGCGGGCAGCATCGTCATGGGGAACTCGCGGTAGCCCACGCCGAGCGGACGAGGGTCGACGGCATTGCCCGGTCCGGTCGCGCCCTTGGCCTTGCCTTTGCCGCTGACGTTCGCAGCGATGCCCATTTCCTTCCGCCAAGCGGCGACTTCGGCGGACAGTTCCTTGGCAAGCTCCGGCTGCTTGGCCTGGATCGGCGTCGTCTGGCCCGGGTCCGCGGTCAGGTCGAAGAGGTTGCCGGCGTGGTCGAGGCGATGGGTCTGCGTGCGGACGCTGACGCTGTTACCCCACGTCTGGAAGAGGTGACGCGGCGCCCAGTCGGCGTCGCTGCCTTTATGTAGCAGCGGCGAGAGGTCGCGGCCGTCGAGCCGCTTGTCGCCGACGCGCTTCACGCCGGCGAGGGCGTGCAGGGTCGGGGCTAGGTCGATGACCCCGGCGATCGGTTTCACCTGCGTGCCGGCGGCGATCTTGCCGGGCCAGCGGATGAAAAGCGGCGAGCGCACGCCGCCTTCGTCGGTCATGCCTTTCTTGCCCTTCATGCCGCCGTTCCACCGGGCGGTGTTGGGGCCGTTGTCGGAGAAGTAGGCGACGATGGTGTCGTCCTCGAGATTCAGTTCCTGCAGTTTCCTCAGGATGCGTCCGACGTTGCGGTCTTGGTTCTCCAGCATCGCGAGCACGCAGCGGGTGGCGTCGGGTTCTTCGTCCTTGGCGACCGTGGCGGACTGGGTGACGGGCATGTCCTTGAATCGTTTCCAGTCTTCGGGCGGGACGGAGAACGGCGAGTGTGGCGTGGTGAAGGGGACATAGCAAAGGAACGGCTTGGCCTGGTTGCGTTCGATGAACTGCAACGCCTTGTCGGTCAGCACGTCCACGATGTACCCCTTGGACGGCTTCATGACGCCGTTATGCTCGAGCGGAGCGTCGAAGTATTCGCCCCAGTGTCCGGAGGTGTAGCCCCAGAAGGTGTCGAACCCGCGGGCCAAGGGGTGGTAGGGCCACTGGCTGCCGTTATGCCATTTGCCGAAGATGCCCGTGACGTAGCCGGCGGCCTTGAAGGAGTCAGCGAAGGTCTTTTCGTCGAGGTTCATGCGTTCCTGTCCGGTGGAGACGCCATAGACCCCGAGGCGGCGATGGTAGCGTCCGGTCAGGAATTCGGAACGGGTCGGCGAGCAGACCGGCTGGACGAAGAAGCGGTCGAAGTTCGCGCCGGCCTTGGCGATCGCATCGATGTGGGACGTGGAGACCTGGCGATTGCCGTTGAAGGAATAATCCCCCCAGCCGGCGTCGTCGGCAAGCAGCACGACGACGTTGGGTTGCCTCGCTCCGAGCCAGGAAGCGGCGAACAGGAGCAGGCCGGCGAGGAGGCGTCGCATGGGTTATTTCTTGGCCGGAAGATAGCCGAGCGAGACGAGGAAAGCGTCGGCGGCCGCCAGGGTCTCGGCGTACTTCGACTTGTTGAAGAAACTGTGCTTCTCGCCTTCGTAGCCGACCAGTTCACAGCGGTTGCCTGCCGCTTTCATCACCTCGGTGAACTTCTCGACGGTCGCGTAAGGCACGGTGGTGTCGGCCTTGCCGTGGAAGATGATCGTGGGCGGGGCGCCTTTCTTCACGTGATGCAGCGGGGAGATCTCGGCGGGCTCGCAGCCGAACTTATCCTTGTCGAGTCCGGCGCCGAAGCCCTTGAGGTCGAGTCCGGGAAAGGGCGCCATGACGGTGCCGGGGTTGAAGAGCACGAGGGCGTCGGGCAGGCAGGACACGGATTTGTCATCCGTCGCGGTGTCGAGGCCGGGGAGCGTCGCCGTCGAGGCCGCCAGGTGTCCGCCGGCCGATCCGCCGCCGACGGCGATGCGCGCAGGGTCGATGCCGAGCCGCGCGGCGTTCGCGCGGACCCAGCGGACGCAGGCCTTGGCGTCAGCGACGCAGTCGGCGGGCTTGGCGTTCTGGCGCGTCTTGACGCGGTAGTCGGCGACGATCGCGATCATGCCGCGACCGGCGAGGTGGCGGCTCTGCGGTTCGAACTGCGTCGGGGAGCCGCCGGTCCAGCCGCCGCCGAAGAAGAACACGATCGCCGGCAGGGGCTGGGCGCTTTTCTGGGCGGGCTCGAAGATCCAGACCTTGAGCTCGGCCTCGCCGACCTTGCGGTAGGTCTCCGACTTGGCGCCTTCGATGACGGGCGGATAGCCGCCGGCTTTCTTCTTGGCGGTTTTTTCCTGGGCGCCCGCGGTCAGCGCGACGCAAAGGGAGAGCAAGGCGAGGACGAGGCGCATGGGGGGGCCAAGCACTAGCGGACCCGAGGGCTTGAGGCAAGGAGCGGAAAGGGCAAAAACGCACGGCTGAATGGAGGACTGGTACGATTCCACGTCTGGGCAGCTCAGTCCGCTCAAAGGGAAACCGGAGACCGGAATGAATGCAGCGGGCATGGGTAGGGATGACCGGCTCGGTTGTCCTTGGGCGTGCGGGCCACGCGCCCCTACCTTGATTTGTCCCCCGCCAACTATCCGGTTTCCGGTCTCCCCTTGAGTTCGCTATCTTCCTGCCACCCTGACGATGAGACGGAAAAACAAAAAGACCGGTAACCTTGCGGTCACCGGTGTCCTTCTTGCTTTCATTCTGGTCCTCCGAGCCTCTGGGCCTCGGAGCCTCTGGTCTGGCGGCTTCGCCTTCGCTTACTTCTTGAACCAGGCGTTCTCCTTGTCGCCGCCGCTCAGGACGTAGGCCACGAGGTCGAGGATCTCCTCCTGCGTGAGCATGCTGAGGAGCATGGGCGGCATGGGGGAGACGGTGCTGAGCTCGATGCTCTTCACTTCCTTGCGGTCGATCGCGACCTGCTGGGAGGGGTCGGAGAGGTCGGTGTTGATGTTCACGCGGTCGCCGTTGAGGTTCACGACGACGCCGCTGAAGCTTTCGCCGTTGTTCTTGGTGACGATGACCGGCGCGAACTGCTCGTTGATCACCTTGCTGGGGTTGATGATCTGGTCGAGGAAGTCGTGCGGGCTGTAACGGCCGCCGGCCAGCGTGAGGTCGGGACCGGTCATGCCGCCGGCGTTGCCGAAGCGGTGGCAGGTGAAGCACGCGGCGGCGCTGAAGACCTTCTTGCCCTGGTCGAAGTCGCGTCCCTTGAGGCCCGTCTTGGTGGCGGCGCTCAGTTCGTCGAGGGTCCAGTTCTTGGGCGTGCGGCCGGCGAACATGGCGCCGACGTTCTCATACGCCGACTTCACGGGCGGATTCTTGGCGAGGGCGATCAGCTTCTCGTGCTGCTTCAGCTCTTCGGGCGTGAAGGTGGTCAGGCTGTCGTTGCGGATGAATTCCACGAACTTGCCGAAGCTCGAGCCGCCGCGGTAGTTGGCGGCCTTGACGAACCAGTTCAGCTGGGCTTCGCGCAGGGCAGGCGTCCAGCCGGCCTTGAGCAGGCGGAGGCTGCGCATGACCTCGAGTTCGGGTTCCTGGCTGCCGGCGGTGGCGACGATCGTCATGGCCTTGGCGGCGACGGTCGGCGACTGCAGGTAGGCGAGGGTCTCGGTGAGGAGCCAGTTGAGCTCGAAGTCGGCGGCGGGGTAGGCGGCGTCGTACTGGGCGACGATGGCGGCGACGGCGGCGGCGTCAGGGTTGCCGTAGCGGTGCAGGACGATCTCGGTCAGGCGCACGTGCAGGAGCTTCTGCTCCTTCGTGAGCTTGGCGAAGTCGGTGGCGCGCAGCGCGGCGAGCAGTCGGTCGCGCAGCGCGGCTTCCGCGGCGGTCGGCTCGGCGGTCGTCGGCGCGATGCCGGTGCGCGGGTCGGGCTTGGCGGCGCGGGCGGTGTGATACGGGCACTGGGCGGCCTGGCGGGCCAGCGCGAGCAGGGCTTCGAGGCGGGCGGTGACGTCCTTCTCGGCGAAGGCGCGTTCGCTCCAGCCGGCGTGCGGCTGGTGCTCGAGCACGACGCGGGCGGAGAAGCGCAGCCAGCGGTCCGGCGAGGACAGGTAGGGCCAGGCGGCATCGGCGGCCTTGGGATCCTGCTTGCCGTGGAACTGCTCGAGAGCCTTGCGGGCGACGACTTCCTTCGAGGGGGCCGGCGTTTCGGCTTTGACCGGGGCGGTCGATTCCTTGCCGACGTAGCTCACGCGGTAGAGGCCGGACTGCACCTTGCGGCCGCCGATGGCGAAGTACATCGCGCCGTCCTGCGGGTGGATGAGCAGGTCGGTGACGGGCAGGGGCGCGCCCTGGATGAAATCTTCCTTGGTGGCGGCGTAGCTCGCGCCCTTGGGCTTGAGGTCGATGGCGTAGATCTTGCCCCAGCTCCAATCGAGGATGAAGAGGGATTCCTGGTACTTGGCCGGGAACTTCGCGCCGTAGCCGAAGGCGATGCCGGTCGGCGAACCAGGGCCGATGTTCAGCGTGGCGGGAAGGTTGTCCGGGTAGAACTCGGGATACTTGCCCGCGCCGTTGCGCCAGCCGTATTCGCCGCCGCTGACGACGTGGTTCACGCGCGTCGGGCGATACCAGGAGGTGTTGAAGTCGTACTCCATGTCGGCGTCGTACGTGAAGAGGTCGCCGGCGCGGTTGAGGGCGCCGCCGTAGATGTTGCGGAAGCCGCTGGCGAAGGTCTCGAAGGTCTTCCCGTCCTTGCTGATGCGGTAGACGATGCCGCCCGGCGCGAGCACGTGGCGGTTGTGGCCGCGGCCGTCCGGCATGCGGGGCAGGAGATGGTCGTCGCCCCAGAGCGGCGCGACGGGCGAGGTGGCGGGGGTCTCGGTCTTCACGGCGTTATTGCCGCAGATGAGGTAGAAGCCGTTCTGGTCCGGGGTCACGACGACCTTGTGCACGCCGTGATCGCCTCCGGATTCGATGGCGCGGAGCAGCTCGACCTTGTCGATGAGGTCGCCGTTGCTGCTGCTGAGTCGGTAGAAGCCGCTGGGGATCTTCTTCTCGTAGTCGTTCACGCCGGCGTAGAGGGCGCCGAAGGCCCACACCATGCCGTTGATGGCGCGGATGTTCACGGGCATCTTGGTGACGTCGGCGGCCTTCAGCGTCTGGCCGGCGGCGGGGGCGGGGAAGCGGTACAGGTCGCCATACTGGTCGCTCGCGTAGATGCGGCCTTTGTCGTCGGCGCAGAGCGCGACCCATGAGCCCTGGACGTCGCCGGGGACGGAGTAGAGGAGCTCGACCTTGAAGCCTTCAGGGGCCTTGATGCGGTCGATCGGCGTGGCCTTGTTTTCGCCGATGGCCTTGCCGGCGTTGTTGTCGGCCTTCTTGGCGGGAGCCTTGGCCTTCGGCTTGGGCGCGGCCTTCGGGGCGTCGGCGGCGAGCTGGAGGAACGCCTTGGTGGCGGGCTTCACGACGGGTTCGGCCTTCTTGGCCGGAGCTTTCTTGGCCTTGGGCGCGGGCTTCTCGATCTTCTGCGCGTCGCTGGGGATGGGGTTCTTCTCGAGGTTCAGCAGCGGGGCTTCGGGGAGCTCCTTGAGGAGGACGTCCTTGATCTGGACGATCATGGCCGGGCCGCGGTGCACCTGGAAGGCGAGGAGGCCTTCGGCGGCACGGTGGGCGACGTCGTGGTCGACGAGGTCGATGGTGACCTTGCCGTCGATCTTATGGACGAGGTGGTTGCCCTGCGCGATGATGACATACTCGTGCCACTCGGAGTAGTCGACCTTCACGCTGTCGTGCTCGGAGGCCAGCCACTTGCCTCCCTTGTCGTCGACGATGACGCCCTGACCGTTCTGCACGAGGATGCCGCGGCCGCGCTCTTCGTAGACCATGCCGTTGTAGGCGGCCGAAGGATGGACGTCGCACTGGTAGCCGGCGATGACCCACTTGCCGACTTCGGGGACTTCCTTGCTGCGATACTGGATGCCGGAGTTGCTGGCGGAGCACTTGATCTTGGCGCGTAGCTCGAAGTTCTTCACGACGCCGCCGCGCCAGACGAGGAACTGGTTATAAGCGAGATGCTCGGGGCCCTTGGTCTTGCCGGTGATGGCGCCGTCTTCGACGGACCACAGCTCGGGGTTGCCGTCCCAACCGGCGAGGGACTTGCCGTCGAAGATCGGCTTGAAGCCGTCCTGGGCGGAAAGAGGGGAGAGGGCGACCAGCAGGAACGCCAGCAGCGCAGAGAGGGGGTTTCTCATGGAAAGGTGTTTTTCTACGCCCTTTGGACACTCGTCAACGGCACTTGTTCAAATGGAGGGAAATGGAGATAAAACGGTGTCTGCGGCTGGCGGTATGCGGTTGGCGGTTAGATCGCTCAACGCCGGAGGACTGAATGGAGGACTGGATTGAGGCCTGAATTGGTAATCTCGCCACCCGGACCTCGGGCTCCAACCGGACGCGTTCCCTCTCCCTTTTTTCACGGCCCTCCGGTCCTCATGTCTTCGAATCTTGTCAACCGGCCAATTATTCAACGGATCAACTGGTCTGCCTCTTCTGGTCCTCCGGGCCTCTGAGCCTCCGGCCTCTATTTCATCCGCCCCAGCTAATTATCCGGTCTCCCTTGGGTGCCCCCTTTGATCGCTGGCTCCCTTGCCAGCGTGTCAACTTGTCAGCCGGCCAGCTAACCCTGCTTCTGGTCCACCGAGCCTCTGGGCCTCCGGGTCTCTCGTGCCAGCTCGTTGTCCGCCGGCGCTAAGCGATGATCCCCTTCACCACCTTCGCGGGTTCGACCCCGGTGAGGCGGAAGTCGAGTCCCTGGTGGCGATAGGTGAAGCGCTCATGGTCGATGCCCATGAGGTGCAGGATCGTGGCGTGGAGGTCGTGCACGTGCACGGGGTCCTTGGCGACGTTGTAGCTGAAGTCGTCGGTCTCGCCGTAGCTGGTGCCGGCCTTGATGCCGCCGCCGGCCATCCACATGGTGAAGCAACGCGGGTGATGGTCGCGGCCGGCTTCGGGGCTGTCCCATTTGCCTTGGCCGGCGACGCCGCGTCCGAACTCTCCGCCCCACACGACGAGGGTGTCCTCGAGCAGTCCGCGACGCTTGAGGTCCTTGACGAGCGCGGCGCTGGGCTGGTCGGTGTCGCGGCAACGCGCGGTGCACCAGGAGGTGAGGCGGCTGTGGTGGTCCCAGTCGGGATGGAAGAGCTGCACGAAGCGCACGCCGCGCTCGATCAGGCGACGGGCCAGGATGCAGTTCGCGGCGTAGCTGCCGGGGCGACGCGAATCCGGACCGTAGAGCTCGAAGACTTCGTCCTTCTCGTCGCTGAGGTCCGTGAGCTCAGGCACGCTGGCCTGCATGCGGTACGCCATCTCGTATTGGCGGATGCGCGTGGAGATCTCGGGGTCGCCGCTGCGCTCGAGGGCCTGCTGGTTGAGGGCGCCGAGTCCGTCCAGCATCTCGCGACGTAGTTCGCGCGGGAGGCCGTCCGGGTCGCGGAGGTAGAGCACGGGGTCCTTGGCGCTGCGCAGCTTGACGCCTTGGTAACGCGACGGGAGAAAGCCGCTGCCCCAATAATGGTCATACAAGGGCTGGTCGCTCGGACGCTGCATCTTGGAGAGCAGGACGAGGTAGTCGGGGAGGTTGCGGTTCTCGCTGCCGAGGCCGTAGCTCGCCCAGGCGCCGAGGCTCGGCCGGCCCGGGATCTGGTGGCCGGTCAGGAACTGCGTCATGGCCGGCGCGTGGTTGATCTGGTCGGTGTGCATCGAGCGCACGACGCACAGGTCGTCGGCGACGGTCTTGAGGTGGGGCAGCCATTCGCCGATGCTCTGGCCGCTCTTGCCGCAGCGTTCGAACTTGGTGGCGGCGGGCTTGATGAGCTGCTTCTGCCCCGAGGTCATGGTGGTCAGGCGCTGGCCGCGACGGACGGATTCCGGCAGCTCGGTGCCGGCGAGCTTCATGAGGCCGGGCTTCTCGTCGAAGAGTTCGATCTGCGAGG
Organism: Coraliomargarita sp.; assembly: GCA_024638885.1. Classification (GTDB taxonomy): domain Bacteria; phylum Verrucomicrobiota; class Verrucomicrobiia; order Opitutales; family UBA953; genus UBA953. The sequence goes on from JAHEJL010000002.1 coordinate 130,898, forward strand.
GGCCGCCGGACTGGGTGAGGAAGATGACGCGCTTGGCCTTGGCGGCGAAGTGCGGGAGGTTGGGCAGGCCGAGCTTGCCGGCGCCGTCGGCGGCGAGGGCGCGGCCGACGAGCGTCGACAGGGCCATGGCTCCGATCGAGAGTCCGGTGCACTGGCCGAGGAAGTAACGGCGCGAGGGGTCGAGCGGATCGAGGTTCATGCGAGGCGATGGAGTTTGTAGGGGTAGACGTTGCCGCTGGCCCACTGGCAGACGTAAAGGTCGCCGCGGGTGTCGACGCAGACGTCGTGGCAGTTGTTGAAGACGGGCTGGTCCTGCAGCATGAGCTGGAGGCGTCCGTCGACATACTTGGGTTCCTGGCCGCCGGGATTCGAGACGACGCGGTCCTTGTCGTCGAGGATGGTGACGAAGCCGCGTCCCTGCCACATGCGCGGGTCGTCCGGCTTGGCGCCGAAGCAGACGCCGGAATAGAGGTGTTTCCCGGCGATCACGGGGCGGCTGACGTAGGCCCCGTGCAGGTAGACCCCGCGCACGTGCTTCCCTTCGAGGGTGAACCAGTTGAATTCGTTGCGGACGCGTTCGGTGCAGACGAGCAGGGGCTCGGGACCGCGATGGTCGATGGCGACCCCGTGGGCCTGCATGAACTTGCCGGGGTTGGTCGGCTGGGTGCTCTTGCCGCCGAACTTACCGAGATACTTGCCGGTCTTGTCGAAGCGCAGGATGAACTGCGAACCGTAGCCGTCCGCGACGTAGATGTCGCCGTTGGGCGCGACAGCGGTCTCGGTCGGAGCATAGGGCTCCTTGTCGGAATAGGCGCCGCACTTATGCGCGTGCGGGAGTTCGAGCACGACCTTCCCGGCGAGCGTGGTCTTGGCGATGCGGCCGCTGTTGTCGGTGAGGTAGAGGTATTCGGTGCCGTCGGCTTCGCGATGCAGGGTGAGGCCGTGGCCGGCGCCCATGCCCAGCGTCCAGGCGTCGACCACCTTGCCGGCGACGTCGAAGACGAGGACGTTGTTCTGCTTATGGTTGGTGATCAGGAACAGGCGGCCGTCCGCCGACTGGACCATCTCATGGCAATCCTTGACGGGATGCTTGGCCTTGTCGGCCTGGCACCAGAGCTTGTCCACGCGGTAGCGGAACTCGCCGTGGCCGACGATGGCGCCATGGTATGCCGGCGTGCCTCCCGCTTGCGCGAGGAGACGCGGCGCGGCGAGGGCGGCCATGCCGGTGGCGAGGAAGGAACGACGAGAAAGGGCGGACATGGGGGATTACAGATGGCAGATGACGGATGACAGATTAAGGATGAGCGATGGCGGAGGTGGCTTCTTGGATCGCCCTATACTCTATACTCCATACTCGATACTCTCACTCCCGCGTGATCGCTTCGTCGAGGTTGAGGGTGAGGCTCGCCACGACGGTCCAGGCGGCGAGCTCCGGCAGGTCGGCGCCGGCGGGTTGGCGTTGGCCGACCTTGAGGAACTTGGCGGCGTCGGCCGGATGCGCGCGGTAATAGGCCCGGGCTTTCTCGAGGGCCTTGCCGAGCGGCGCGGCTTCGCGGTCGCCGAGTTCGCGCGAAAGCACCTTGCGGGCGAGCGCCTGCAGTCGGCCGGCATCGCCGGCGGTGCGAAGGACGTCCGCCGCGATGGCCTGCGAGGCTTCGAGGTAGGTGGCGTCGTTCTGCAAGGTCAGCGCCTGCAGCGGGGTGTTGGTACGGCCGTTACGCACTTCGCATGAGCGACGCTGGGCGGAGTCGAACAGGAAGGTGGGCGCGATCGAGCGACGCCAGAAGGCGTAGAGGGTCCGGCGATACTGGGCGGCGCCTTCGCTGGGTTCATATTTGAAGCGGCCCATGAACAGTTCTTCCCAGACGCCGTCAGGCTGATACGGACGCACGGGCGGACCGCCGAGGGCGGGGTTGAAGAGGCCGGCGGTGCGCAGGGCGCCGTCGCGGATCATCCAGCTCGGCAGGCGGAAGCGGGCGCCCCGGGCGAGGAGGCGGTTCTCGGGATCCTTGGCGAGGAGCGCCGGGGTGACGGACGAGTCCTGGCGATAGGTCCGGCTCATGACGATGAGCTTGAGGGTGTGCTTGAGGTCCCAGCCGTGCTCGACGAGGTCGACGGCCAGCCAGTCGAGCAGCTCCGGGTGGACCGGGCGCTCGCCCTGCAGGCCGAGGTCTTCGGTGGTCTTCACCAAGCCCTGGCCGAAGAGCATCTGCCAGAGGTGGTTCACGGTGACGCGCGCGGTGAGCGGGTTGTCCTTGGACATCAGCCAGCGGGCGAGGCCGAGGCGCGTGCGGGGCTGGCCTTCGGGCCAGGCGGCGAGGGCCTTGGGGACGTCGGGCGTGACCTTGTCTCCATGCTTGTCCCAGACTCCGCGGACGAGGACGAACGTCTCGCGCGGTTCCTTGCGCTCCGCGAGGACCATGACGTTGAGCTTGCCGGCCGCGCCCTTGGTCTCGGCGAGCTGACGCATGGCGCGGTCGAGCGCGAGGCGCGAGGTCTGGTAAGGGGCGTGGTCGGCGAGGAATTCGCCGAAGAGGCGTTCGCGCAGCTTGGCGTCGACCGGCTGACCGGCGGGCAGGGTGGCGAGCTCTTCGCGCGGGCTACGGCCGACCTTGTTCACGGCTTCGCCGGCTTCGGCGGCGATGGCCAGGCGGAAGCGGCCGATGTTGGCGTCGCCGAGCGTCGAGCGCTGACGGAGCTCGATCATGAGCTCGTCGTCCGGTCCGAGCACGAGGGGTTCCGCGAGCGCGTAGACGGCGACATGCGGCTTGGTCTTGTCGGCGCCCTTGGTGGTCCAGCCGTTGCGCGGATCATCGTCGAGCGTGTCCTTCACGTCGCCGTAGTTGTTGTTCTTCTTCTTGTCGGCCATCGCGTCGGCCACGGCGTTGGCGATGAGGATATCGCGGATCTGGTTGTTGCCGCGGGTGCGCACCTGCAGCTTGAGGTCGGTGAGCTTGAATTCGCCGTCCTTGCCGCGCGAAAGCCCGCCGCCGGTATGCGAGGGGTGGGGCAGGACTTCCAGGCGCAGGCCGGTGATGCGTTCGAGGCGGTCGTGGCTGACGAAGCGGTATTCGTCCTGGTTGGGATGCGGACCCGAAGCCTGGACGGCGCCGTCGGCTTCCTGTTTCAGGACGGTGCCTTCGGCGGTCTCGAGCGAGTCGGCCTTGATGACCTTCCAGGTCTGCCAGCCTTGGGCGGTCTGCTGGCGACGTGCTTCGAGCCACGGCCCGAAGGGGGCTTCGGCGGCGGTCCGGGCGGCGGCTTCGGCCGGCTTCACGGCGTCGACCAGCTGCTGGGCCTCGGCGATCGCGCGGGCGGCGTGCTTGGACTGATAGGGGAGGAAGGGCTTGGCGCCGCCGCCGGCCTTGCCGTCTTCGTCGATGCTGTTGAAGAAGGCGGTGAGCGCGTAGTAGTCGGCCTGCGTGACGGGGTCGAACTTATGGCTGTGGCATTGGGCGCAGCCGAGCGTCATGCCCAGCCAGGTGGTGCCCATGGTGTTCACGCGATCCAGCACGTAGTCGACGCGCGACTCCTCGGGTTCGCGGCCGCCTTCGCCGTTGGTCATGTGGTTGCGGTGGAAGCAGGTCGCGAGCTTCTGCTCCGGCGTGGCGTTCGGCAGGAGGTCGCCGGCGAACTGCTCCAAGGTGAAGCGGTCGTAGGGCGTGTTCCGGTTGAAGGCGTCCACGACCCAGTCGCGCCAGGCCCAGTTGGTGCGCGTGGAGTCCGCTTGGAAGCCGTCGGTGTCGGCGTAGCGGGCGGCGTCGAGCCACCACATGGCCATGCGCTCGCCGTGATGCGGTGATGCCAGCAGGCGGTCGACGGCCTTTTCGTAGGCCTGCGGGGATCGGTCCGCGAGGAAGGCGGCGAGCTCGGCTTCGGTCGGCGGCAGGCCGGTGAGGTCGAAGGACAGGCGGCGGAGCAGGGTGTGCTTGGGCGCTTCCTTGGCCGGCGCGAGGCCTTCCGACTTGAGCTTCTGGCCGATGAAGGCGTCGACGGGGTGTCCGGTCGCCGCGGCTTTCACGGGCGGCTCGAACGACCAATGCTTCCCCCACACGGCGCCTTCGGCGATCCAGCGACGCAGCACTTCGACCTGCGTCCGGCTCAGGCGCGCCTTGTGCGACTTCGGCGGCGGCATGAGTTCGTCCTCGTCGGAGGTGACGATGCGCTTGATGAGTTCGCTGACGTCGGGCTTGCCGGGGACGAAGGCTTCCTTGGCCAGCGCGGCGTCGCGGAGGTCGAGCCGCAGTTTGCCCTTGCGGTGCGACTCGTCCTGGCCGTGGCACCCGAAGCAGTTGTCGGAAAGGATCGGCAGGACGTCGCGGCTGAAGCTGACCGGTTCCGCCGCGGTGACGGGGAGCGAGGTCGCCAGGGCGGCGAGGAGCAGCAGGGCCGGCTGTTTCATCGGGGAAGATTCTACGCCTAAGCCGACAGTTTTAAATGGCCTGCCCCGAGCGGCAGGTTGTATTATCCTACCATGGCCCAGCCGCCGACCGCCAACCGTTTCCCGGTCTCCCTCTACGCGACCCCCAATCCGTCGCACCAGGAGGTGTTCTATACCGTGCCCCGCGCGGGTCACCTGCTGGCCGGGACGGAGCACCATATCAAACGCGACCACTTTCCCGGGCATGAGCTGATCCTCTGCCTCCGCGGCAAGGGCTGGACCCGTATCGCGGGCCGTACCCATCAGGTACGCCGCGGCGACCTGGTCTGGATCAACTGCCATCACCCGCACGAACATGGCGCGGTGGCTGACGATCCGTGGGAAGTCTATTGGGTCCGTGCCGAAGGCCCGCGTCTCGCCCAGCTGTCCGACCTCCTGGGCGTCCGCGAGGCCCCGGTCATCGCCGGAATGGACCTGCGCAAGGCGACGCCGGTGTTCAAGGCGCTGTTCCGGCTCATCCCGGCGGACTCCCCGCAGGCGCCGGCCTTGATCCATGCGCAGGTCGCGGAACTCGTCGCCCAGGCCTACTGCGCCCGTCAGCAGGCGGGCGACCTGGCGCCGAAGATCCCGCCGGCGCTCGCCCGCTGCGTCGAGCAGATGAAGCTCTTCTACTTCGAGAAGCATGCGGTGCCTTCGCTGGCCAAGCTCGCCGGGCTGAGCCCGACGCATTTCTCCCGCGTCTTCAAGCAGGCCTTCGGCACCAGCCCGATCGACTGGCTGCGCCGCGAACGCATCAGCCAGGCGAAGCGCCGGCTGGCGGATACGACCGACGACATCAAGGAGATCGCGGAACAGGTGGGCTACTCGGACCGCTACTTCTTCAGCAAGGACTTCAAGAAGCACACCGGCTTCACGCCCAGCCAATACCGCGCCCGCGAAGCGGACCGGCTGCGCTCGGAGTGAGCCGGCTTACTTGCCCTGGTTGACGTATTCTTCGCGGCTGACGTCGCCGCTCTTGTCCTTGTCGAAGTTGACGAAGTTCTTGGCGGCCTGCTCCGGGTCGGCCTGGCGGAGCATGAACTCTTCCTTGTTCAGCTTGCCGTCCTTGTTGGTGTCGCGTCCGTCGAACATCGCACCGCGGTCGCGGGTGCCGGCCTTGGGGTCGCCCTTGGCGGCTTTGCCTTTCTTGCCTTTGCCGGCCTTGGCTTCGGTGTTCTCGGCGTTGGCGGGGGCGATGGGCGGAGGGAGGAACTTCGTCAGGCGGGCGATGACTTCGGCATGCTCGGGCTTGCCGGCGACGTTCACGGTCTCGTGCGGGTCGTTGGCCTCGTCGTAGAGTTCCGTGGCGTGGAGGGTGTTGTCGGCCCGGTTGCGCCACAGGGTCAGGCGCCAGCGTTCGTCGCGGATGCTGTAACCCATGAGGGATTTGCCGGCGTCGCCGCGGGGATACTGGCTGATCGCCACGGGGCGCACCTTGGCTTCGGGGTCGTCGAGGATCGCCCGCAGGCTGACGCCGTCGAGGTCCTTGGGCTTGGGCAGGCCGCAGACCTCGGCCAGGGTAGGGTAGATGTCGATGAACTCGGCCAGCGAGGCGCTCTTGCGGCCGACGGCCTTCTGGCCGGGCACGCTGATGAAGAGCGGGGCGTTGGCGGCGACTTCGAAGTTCGTATGCTTGTGCCAGAGCCCGTGTTCGCCCAGTTGCCAGCCGTGGTCGCCCCAGAGGACGATCACGGTCTGCTCGGCGAGGCCTTCCTTCTCGAGCGCGTCGAGGATCAGGCCGACCTGGGCGTCCATGTAGCTGATGGCGGCGTAATAACCGTGGCGGAGATGGCGGGCCATGGCCTCGTCGATCGGACCGACATCCGGCACATCGGAGTAGCTCTTGAGCTCGCCGTTGTTGTGTCCGACGAACGCCGGCGCGCCGGCCGGCAGCTGTTGGAAGGCCGGCACGTAGATGGCCTTGGGGTCGTAGAGGTCCCAGTATTTCTTGGGCGCCACGAACGGCAGGTGCGGCCGGGCCATGCCGACGGCGAGGAAGAAGGGCTGATCTTTCTGCTTAAGTTCGGCGAGCGTGCCGGCGGCCAGACGCGCGACCTTGCCGTCGACGTAGGTGTCGTCCGGGACATCGGCTGATTCGACCGCGGGCCCGCGGCCTCGTCCTTGCTTATCGACGTTGGTCGCCTGGAGTTTCTGGTTTTCGGGCGAGGCGTAGATCGGCGCCTTGGGCGTGCCCCACGGTACGGACCAGCTCGGAGCGTCGTCGTAGCCGCCGTGGAAGATCTTGCCCATGCCCTGGGTGAAGTAGCCGTTGTTCTTGAAGTGCTGCGCGACGGTCACGGCATCCGGCAGCGCCTTGCGGAAGTGGGTCTCAAGGTCCCAGACGCGCGTGGCGTCCGGACGTCGGCCGGTCATCAGAGAGGAACGCGAAGGGCTGCAGACCGCCTGCTGGCAATAAGCGCGCTGGAACGTCGTGCCCTTGGCGGCGAGGCGGTCGAGGTTCGGCGTCTTGATCAGCGGGCTGCCGGAGGCCTGTGCTTCGGGCCGGAGGTCGTCCACCGCGATGAACAGCACGTTGAGCCGCTTCGCGTCGGCCGCATGCAGGACGCCGACGAGGAAAAGGCCGCAGGCCAGGAGACGGGGAAACTTCATGGGGTGAGCTCAGCCTAGTAACCCCTGGCCGAGGGCAAGGTTTCATAAGACGGCGCTCGAAGGGAAACCGAGACCGAAGGTCCAGTTTCAGGTCCCGGGACTCGGTCATCAGGTCTCAGTTTCGGGCCCGTAACCGCACCCGAAGACCTGTGCCAGATGCCCGATCGGCCGAGACCTGGCACCCGAGATGTGTTCTGATCAACCGAGCCTCTGAGCCTCAGGGCCTCTCGGTGGTCTCCCTTGCCCACGTGTCAACTTGTCAACCGGCCAACTAACTCTGCTTCTGGTCCACCGAGCCTCTGAGCCTCTGGGCCTCTATCTCTCGATCCTCGCTCAGCGATCCGCGGCGATGAGCTCCCAACCCTTGCGATACGGCTTGGTCAGCAGCGGCTCGGCCTCGGGCTTGCCGGGGAACTTCATCGCGGCGGCATCCCAGTCGAGCTTCACGCCGGAGAAGCGCGAGGCGACGTTGCCGAGCTGGACGGCTTCGGTCAGCGGGCCGGCGTAGGCGAAATTGTCCGTGGTCTCGTGCCCGTCGACGATGGCGTCGACCCAGGCGTGGTAATGGCTGGAGCCTTCGACGAAGTCGGCGAGGTCGACGGCCACCTTGTCGGTGGGCTTGTCCTTGGCGCGGGCGCGTCGGGCGAGCTCTCCGGGATTGAGGTTCTTGCCGAACTTCTCCTCGGGGTAGAGCGAGGGCATGGCGATGTGCGGCAGCATCATGACGCCGAGTTCGCCGATGAAGATCGAGCCCGCGTTGGCCAGCTTCTTGCCCGCCGGCAGCTGCGCGAGGGCAAGGTCCGGCAGGCGGCCGCCGTCGTACCAAGTGACCTTGAGGGTGTCGCCCTTGGTGTATTCGGTGCCGGCGAAGGTCCACTCGATGGTCTGCTCGCGGCACCAGGTCTGCGCGTTGGCGCCGACGCTGTCCGCCTTCACGCTGAGGGGGTTGCCGAGCTTGAGCGCCGTGAACACGGGGTCGAGCAGGTGGCAGCCGAAGTCGCCCATGGTGCCGCTGCCGAAGTCGACCCAGTCGCGCCAGTTGAACGGATGGTACACGGTCGGCGCGTAATCGCGGGCCTGCGCGCAGCCGAGCCAAAGGTCCCAGCTCACGCCGGCCGGCACGGGGCCGGGCGCCGGGGCGGCGGTCAGATTGGTGTAGCGGTTGCCGGTGTTCGGATGCCAGGTGTGCACGGCGAGGACCTTGCCGATGCGGCCGGACTGGATGAGCTTCACGCCGGTGCGATATTCCTTCGCGGAATGGATCTGGTTCCCCATCTGGGTGCGCACCTTGGACTTGGCGGCCTGGAGGCGCAGCTGACGGGCCTCCCAGACGGTGTGCGTCAGGGGCTTCTGGCAATAGACGTGCTTGCCGAGACGCATGGCGACCATGGTCGGCAGCGCATGCATGTGGTCAGGGGTCGACACGGTCACGGCGTCGAAGCCGTCGCCGAGCTTGTCGAACATCTCCCGCCAATCGGCGTAATGCGTCACGCCGGGGTGGCGCTTGTCGATGCGGGCGAAGCGACCGGCGTCGATGTCGCAGAAGCCGACGAACCGGGCCTTGGCGTGCGAGGCGACTTCGTCGATGTCGGAGTAGCCCTTGCCGTCGACGCCGACGGCGGCGATCTGGACCTGCGAGTTGAGATTGCGGGCCCGGACGACGGCGGGGAAGGCGAGCGTGGCCAAGGCGGCGGTACGCAGGAAGTGGCGACGGGACAGGGGCATGACGGGGTGGGGTGAGGGGATTTAGGGAATCCCCGACAGGCATGGCAACTAGCGGATATGACCTTTATCTGCTCTTTAGTTCTCGTTTTCGGACGTCGGTCGGCTTTCTCTTCGGGCTCTTCCATGTCGTCGCAGCCGTTCATATTCCTGCTTCTCGCCGCCGCGCTGCCGGTCTTCGCCGCCGCGCCGACGCCGGCGCCTTCCGCTTATGATGCGCTCTGGGACAAGGCGGTGCTGCTGAAGGGCTCGAAGGACGACACTTTCCAGGAACTCCGCTTCATCGGTCGCGAACAGTTCGACTACTACGCTTTCCGTAACGGCGACCAGACCGATTCCGGCTGGGCCAACCGTCGTTCGCGTGTCGGCCTGAAGGGTCAGTTCCTGCAGGATTGGTCTTTCTCGACCGAGTTCGATTTCAACCTCGGCGCGCCGCACCCGCTCTTCAACAAGGTCACCGACGGTTATATCCGCTGGTCGCCGGGCCCCGAGACGGCCTGGACGCTCGGTCGCCAAGGCGTGCGCTTCACGCTCGATGGGTCGACGTCCTCGCTGGTGCTTCCGACCATCGACCGTAGCGCGATCTCGAACAACATCGGGATGATCGAGGAATCGATCCCGGGCCTGACCTTCGAAGGCGACCGCGGTAAGTGGTTCTACCGCGCCGGGGTGTTCACGGCCGGTTCGGCCAACGCCTATTTCGGTCGCTTCGACGCCGGTACGATCGGCTTCGTCTCCACGGGCTGGCACTTCGACGAACAGTGGGGCCTCGAGAAGGCTTTCGTCCGTCTTGACGGTTTCTTCCAGTCCAACGACCCGCAGAATGGCACGGGCCTTCCGCAGCAGTTCAGCCGTAATCATGACCATGCGGCCTCCCTCAACGGCCAGTTCACCCAGGGGCCTTGGACGCTCAACGTCGACTTCGCCGCTTCCATCGGCAACGGCACCCAGTCCGACCTCAAGGGCTTCGAGTTCGAGCCGATCTACAACCTGAACGAAGACTGGCAGCTGGTCTTCCGCTACACCTACCTGCAGAGCAAGCTCGCCAACGGCATCTACCCGATCCGTTACGAGAGCTGGGTGAACGCCGGTCATGGCGATCGCTACCAGGAATATTACTTCGGCCTGAACCGTTATTTCTACGGTCATAAGCTCAAGTGGATGCTCGCCGTCGAACATGGCGCGATGCACGACTCCGCCGCCGACGGCGGCGCTTACTCCGGCTGGGGTTTCACCAGCGGCTTCCGCGTGAGTTGGTAAGCGCGCGTGGAGGGGCGTGGGGGTCGGCTACGAAGTTTTATCGAGGCAGGGGCAGCACGAAGTGCTGCCCTAGTTGTTGCGGGTAGGGTCGAGCATCCCTGCTCGACCGCGGCCGACCAAGGATGGACGGCCCTACCTTGCGTATCCCATCACCCGGCGCCCCCTTGAGTTCTGCCTCCCTTGCCCACTCGTCAACCTGTCAACCGGCCAGCTAGCCTGCCTCGTTCTGGTCAACCGAGCCTCTGAGCCTCTTCTTGCCTCCCTTGTCCCTCCGCTATGGTGTCTCTGCTTCGCAGCCGTTCACCATGCCAGCAGACCCCGCACGAAATATCGCTCCGCGTTATTTCGCGTATGCTTCCTTCGCCGCTTTCTGGAACTCGCGGCGGATGTCGCTCTGGTCGGAATTCTTGAGGTCGGTGCGCTGGATGAGCAGCACGTAGGCGCGCTTCTTGACGGGATCGATCCACGCCTGGGTGCCGAAGGCGCCGCCATGGCCGAACGAGCCGACGCTGAGGCTCTCGGTGACTTCCTGCGGCTGGTGCACGACGTGGAAGCCGAGGCCCATGTGCATGCCCGGGGCGAAGCTGACCTTCGGGAGGTCGCCGAGCTGGTTCGTGGTCATCTGCTTCAGGGTCGCGGCCTTGAGGTAGCGCTTGCCGTTCAGTTCGCCGCCGTTGAGCAGCATCTGGTAGAGCTTCGCCAGGTCCTTGGCGCAGGAATAAAGGCCGCCGGCGGGGAAGGGCGTGCGCTTGAGGTCGTGGAGCGGTTCGCTGAAGCGGCTGTTCTTGGCTTCGACGAGGGCGCCGGTCTGCTTGTCCTTGCCGTAGGGTTTGGCGAGCACGTCCATATGGTCAGGATTCGGCCAGAAGGTGGTGTTCGGCATGTCGAGCGGGTCGAACAGGCGCTCCTGCATGAAGTCGGCGTAGGACTTGCCGCTGGCGACCTCGATGACGCGTCCGAGCAGGTTGATGGCGTTGTTGTTATAGGTCCACTTGCTGCCAGGCTGGTCGGTCAGGGGCTTCTTGGCGTAGGCGTCGCACATCTCGGCGAACGGCATGGTGTCGACGGGCTGGTTCGGCGGCGTGGCCGGAGCGGTGTCGATGCCGCTGGTGTGGGTGAGCAGGTCCTTGACGGTCACGAGGCGCTGCGGGGCGACGAGGCCCTGCGCGGTCCTGACCTGGAGGCCCTTGAAGGCCGGGACATATTTCTCGAGCGGGTCGTCGAGCTTCACCTTGCCTTCTTCGACGAGCATCATGACGGCCATCGCGGTCATGGGCTTGGTCATCGAGGCGATCCAGAACATGGAGTCCTTGCTCATCGACCGCTTCTTGGCGACGTCCGCCAGGCCGAAGGCTTCGAGGGCGATGACGCCGTCCGGGCCGACCACGGCGGTCACGGCGCCGGTGATCTCTTCCTCGTCCACGAAGCGCTGCAACGCGAACGCGGTCACCGCGTTCTCATTGTCAGGCATGGGCTTGTCGGGCTTGCAGCCGCTCAGGAGCAGGAGGCCGAGGACGAGGCTCAGGAGACGCATAGGTGTAGGCGGAAGATGGGCGAAGGCCGGAGGGGATAAAGGATGAAAAGGGAAGGAGGACTGAATCGAGGGCGGATGACTGCATCGAGGACAGATCGAGACAGCTCGCTCAAAGGGAAACCGGAGACCGGGAATAATGCTTTGGCTTTATGTACCCCAGCCAACCTCCGGTCTCCCTCGTCTGCCCCCCTTTGAGCCCTGCCTCCCTTGTCCACTCGTCAACTTGCCAACCGGCCAACTAGTCCGCCTCTTCCGGTCCCCCGAGCCTCTGGGCCTCTGAGCCTCCGGGCCTCTGAGCCTCCGGGCCTCTCGTTTGCCTCTCCCCTTGCTTCTGCTTCGCGGCAGTTCACCATGCCAGCCGTACCCCCTTTGTAGCCACCCCATGCGCTTCCTCCGCCATCTTTACGTCCAAGTGCTGATCGGTGTCGTGGTCGGCGGTCTCATCGGCGCCTTCTATCCGGGCTTCGGCTCGGAACTGAAGCCGGTCGGCGACGCGTTCGTCGCGCTGATCAAGATGCTGATCGGGCCGATCATCTTCACGACGGTCGTGGTCGGTCTCGCCGGTATGTCGGACCTGAAGCAGGCGGGCCGCGTCGGTCTCAAGGCTTTCGTCTATTTCGAGCTCGTCACGACGCTGGCCTTGGTGGTCGGCCTGATCGTCGCCAACGTCTTCACGCCCGGGGCCGGCATCCATGCCACGGCCGCGAGCCTGCAGGCGAAGGCTTCGTCCGTCGCGGCTTATGAGACCGCCGCGCACGGGCAGGGGGTCGTCGAATTCCTGCTGCACCTGATCCCGAAGACGTTCTTCAGCGCCTTCGTCGAAGGCGATGTCCTGCAGGTCCTGCTCCTCTCCTTGCTCTTCGGCGTGGCGCTGGGTCGCCTGGGCGACCATGGCCGCCCGGTGCTCAATCTGCTCAACGAGGTCTCCCGCGTCTTCTTCGGCATCGTCAGCATCGTCACCCAGCTCGCCCCGCTCGCGGCCGCGGGCGCGATGGCTTTCACCATCGGCAAGTATGGCCTCGGCTCGCTCCTCCAGCTCGGCCAGCTGATGCTCTGCGTCTACCTGACTTCGGCGATCTTCGTCTTCCTCGTCCTGGGCTCCGTCGCCCGCGCCTGCGGCTTCAGCCTCTGGAAGATCCTCCGCCTGATCAAGGAGGAGCTGGCCATCGTGCTGGGGACGTCTTCTTCGGAGTCGGCCTTGCCCGGCCTGATGGCCAAGATGGAAAAGGTCGGCTGCGCCCGGCCCACGGTCGGGCTCGTGGTGCCCGCCGGCTATTCCTTCAACCTCGATGGGACGTGCATCTACCTGACGATGGCCGCGCTGTTCATCGCCCAGGCCACCGACACGCCCATGACGCTTGCCCAGCAGCTTGGCCTGCTCGCGGTGCTCTTGATCACCTCGAAGGGCGCCGCCGGGGTCACGGGCAGCGGTTTCATCACGCTCGCCGCCACGCTCGCGACGACCGGACATGTGCCCGTCGCCGGCATCGCGCTCATCCTCGGCGTCGACCGCTTCATGTCCGAAGCCCGCGCCATCACCAATTTCATCGGCAACGCCGTCGCCACCCTCGTCATCTCCAAGTGGAACGGGGATTTCGACGAGACCAAGGGCGGGGAAGTATTGAGGTAGTACGCGCGACGCTTCTCGTAGAGCCTGGGGAGCGGATGATGGGATACGCAAGGTAGGGCCGACCATCCTTGGTCGGCCGCGGTCGAGCAGGGATGCTCGACCCTACCCGATGCCTCCCCCTGCCACCCGTCGCTTGAATCGCTGCATCTTTCAGTTCCACCGAGCCTCTGAGCCTCCAGGCCTCTAGTGTGCACCCTTGCCCCCTTGTCACCTTGCCCACGTGCCCCCTATCGGGTGCTACTTCTTCCCCTTCTTCGGGTCGCCAAAAATCCCCGCCCTCGGCAACGTCACCATCTTGAACTCGCCGCCGGAAGCGGCGACGCAGCGCTTGTATAGGTCCTGCGGTTCCTTGGAGGTCGAATAGATATACAACCGCGGGGCCTTGTGGTCCGTCGCCAGCGCGAAGGTGTTCACCCAGCGGTCTTCCCAGGCCTTCTCGGCGTCGGTGCGGCTGTCGCTGTCTTTCTTGAGGTCGGCGTCGAAGACGAGCTGCGGGATGGTGTTTCCCTTGGAGCGGTATTGGACGATGCCGTCTTCAAAGTCCGAGAAGATGACGATGGCGTCGTATTGCTTCTGCGAGAGCATGACGTCGATCCACGCGCCGACGCCGCCGGTGCGGAACTGCGCGTCCTTGCCGTTGAGGAGGTTGCGGCCGCCCGGGCTGAACTTACCAGGGTCGTTGGCGGACATGCGTCGCCCGCCGTTACGGTTGGCCGCGATCTGCTCGACGGTCTCGATCGGGTATTTCTGGTTCGGCTTACCGCCGACGACTTCGCCGTCCAAGTTCAGGTTGAAGATGCCGTAGTAGCGGAAGACGTCGGCGCTGGGGAACTGTTCCTTGATCTGCTTCTCGACGCCGGCGAGGTAGGGTTCCATCGACGCCGAGTTGTCGAAATAGACCGCGATGTGCGCGGCGCTGATCTTCATGCCCATCACCGAACGCCCGGTGAAGTTCTTGCCGCCCTTGCCGACCCCGAGACCGCCGCCTACGCCTCCGCCCGCTCCGCCGCCGAAGCCTTTCGAGGTCGTGGTCATGGCGCCGAGCGCGGCACGGCTGACGTCCGGCATCTCCGGTAGCGCCAGCTGGGCGTTGGCGTTCTTGGAGGTAAGCTTGGTGGCGCTCTTGGTGAGGCTCTTCGGCGTGCTGGGCTTGACCTTCGTCTTCTGGGCGAGGGCGCGTTCGCCGCCGCGGCCTCCGCCCGCGCCGGTGGCGAAGGAGTTCGGCTCTTGCTTATGGTTGGTGGCGACGGACACAACCCAGGCGGTGGCGATGAAAAGCAACAGGCCGTGAATCAGCAGCGAGACCACGAGGCCTTGTCCGCCGAACCGGAAGACGCGGTGGCTGAAGAGCGACGGCTTAGGCGCGGCCGCAGGGGTCGGCTCCGGTGCCGGTTCCGGCGCAGCCGCGGCCACGGTCTCCGCCGGAGGGGGCGGAGGCGGCGGGGGCGTCGGCGCGCGGGCGCGCAGACGGGGCGGCTTGGGCGGGGTGGAATCCACGAAGGAGTCGTAGGACTACAATAACCCTGCGGATAAGGAAAGGTTAAGTCACGCGACCGTGCCCGTCGCGAGGGGGACTGCTGGCATGGTGAACGGCTGCGAAGCAACGGCCGCCGCATGGTGGCCGCAAGGTAGGGGCAGGACTACGTCATGCCCCCTGACATTTCATCTCAGGTGGCGGGTGGCAGCCCTGGGTGGCAGGTGGCAGGACGATGCATAACTCAAAGGGGAACCGGAGACCGGGATTAATGCTGCGGTCATATGCCCCAGCCAATCATCCGGTCTCCCCAGGGTGCCCTCATTATCACTGCATCTCTGCCTTGGGTAGGGCGGGCTCTCCGAGCCCGCCGTTCGTCGATCGACATACGAACTTTTTATACGTTTCTAAACTCTCTCTATTCAACGGCGGGCTCGGAGAGCCACGCCCTACCTGCTGCCTCTCTGGCCAACCGGCCAACTGATCAACCGTTCAACTAATGTGACTCTTTCTGATCAACCAAGCTCCTAGTCTCCGGGCCTCTCATTTATCTCCCTTGTCCACTCGTCGCCTTGCTAGGCTGCCCGCTGGTTTGATGCGATTCCTATACTCGATACTCCCTCCGCCGCTTTCAGCTGCGGGCAAATTGCGGATGCCCCTCGATCTTCTTCACGACGGCTTCCTGCTGCTCGGGCGTCAGGCCTTCGGGGAACTTCTTCGTCGAGCGGCGCCAGCGATCCAGCCATTCTTCGCCCACCAGCGGGAACGGGCAGGGCGTGGGGAATCCCGGGCTGAGAGCGACGATGGTCTCTTTCTTGGAGCCGGTGCCTTCGCCGTTGGCGACGTAGAAGCCGGCGTGGAGCAGGGCGACGCGCATGGTCGTCGACGAGCAATAGGTGAAGAGCTGCGCCGACTTCTTTGGGTCGCAGAAGGCGAAGAGCTTCTGGAACGACTCGAGCTCCCAGCAGTCGGCGTTGGTCTTCTGCGAGAAGAAGTCGTAGTAGATGATGTCCGGCGCGGCGGAGGCCTGCGAGGCCAGCTGCCAGAAGTCGCCGACATGCAGGTCCCAGCTGAGGCCGGGGAACTGGCGCGACTGCCAGGTGCCGCGGGCGAGCACGGCGTCGGGGCCTGAGTGACGCAGGTATTCGAAACGGTTCTTGTGCGTCATGGCCAGGCGCAGCGAATCGAGGTCGTTCTCGAAGCTGATGACCTTCATGTTGCGCACGGGACCCTTGGCGGCTTCGGCTTCGTAGCACTGGATGGACGCCATCGCGTTGGCGGCGGCGCCGAGGCCAAGGTCCCAGATGACGATCGGGGCGGCGGTCTCCGGAGTCTGGCCTTCCGGGAGCTTCAGGCGTTCGGCGAGCCTGGCCTGGTCGATGTACAGCGCCTTGGCTTCGTCCATGGGGGCGCGACGGAGGTGCATGATCTCACCGGACGAGATCTGGCGGATGTTCGCGTAACCGCCGACCTCATGGATGTGCACTTCGTAGTCGCCGAGGGTGCGCGGCCGGCGTTCCTTGCCGACCTTCGGCGGGACGGCGGGATTATCCATGTCTTCGACCTGCAGGAACTGCCGGCGGTCGTGGTAATACGCCAGGAAGGTGTCATCCAGGATGCTCTGGCGGATCTCGCGCATCATCTGGTGGTAGAAGAAGATGTTGTGCTGGCCGAGGAGCGTCCAGCCGAGCGGCTCCTGGGTCTTGGTGAGGTGGTGCAGGTAGCCGCGCGAATACTTGGCGCAGACGGGGCACTTGCACTTCGCGTCGATCTTCTCCTCGGAGAACTTATAGATCGAGCGGCGCAGCTGCAGGATGCCGCGGGAGGTGTAGGCGGTGCCGAACTGGGCGACCTTGTTCGGGATGATGCAATCGAACATGTCGACGCCGCGGTGCACGGCTTCGAGGAGGTCGAGCGGGGTGCCGACGCCCATGAGGTAGCGCGGCTTGTCGTGCGGCAGCAGGGCCGCGGCGATCTCGCACGTGTCCTCGCGCTGGCTCTTGCCTTCGCCGACCGCGAGGCCGCCGATGGCGAAACCGTCGAACGGCAGCTGGGTCAGGCCGTCGGCGCTGATCTTGCGGAGGTCGGGGTAGAGGGCGCCCTGGACAATCGCGAACATCGACTGCGGGGAGTCGCCGCGGGCCTTGAGGCTGCGGATGGCCCAGCGATGGGTGATCTCGAGCGCTTCCTTGGCCGTGGCCTTGTCGGCGGTCGACGGGATGCACTGGTCGAGCACCATCATGATGTCGCTGCCGATGGCGACCTGCGTGCCGATGCTGGTCTCGGGGCTGAGCAGGTGGATGGCGCCGTCGACGTAACTGCGGAACTCGGCGCCTTCTTCCTTCATGTTGCGCGCGTGCGGCAGCGAGAAGATCTGGAAACCGCCGGAGTCGGTGAGGAAGGATTTCTCCCAGCCGGTGAACTTATGGATGCCGCCGAAACTCTTGAAGACCTCGGGGCCCGGACGGAGGAGCAGGTGATAGGTGTTCGCCAGCAGGATCTGGGAGCCGGACTCGAGCAGGGTATCGAACGTCTGCGCCTTGACCGTCGCCTGGGTGCCCACGGGCATGAATAGCGGGGTCTTCACCTCGTTGTGCAGGGTGCGGAACGTCGCCGCCCGGGCGCGCGAGCCGGTGGCCGTCGCCTCGAGTTTGAAATTCAGCCGGCTGGTGGACATCGCGGCCCATCTCGGGGCAAAGGGACAAAAGTGTAAAGGGACAAAGACAGGCCGCGCTCAGCGGTTGGCGGTAAGCGGTTGGCGGCAGGCCGCCGCATGGTGGCCGCAGGGTAGGGGCAGGGCTACGTCATGCCCGATCAGCGTTGTCTGTGTTCCCCACCGCCAATACCTGACATGGGTAGGGTCGAGCATCCTTGCTCGACCGCGGCCGGCCAAGGATGGCCAGCCCTACCTCCACCACTCAAAGGGAAACCGGAGACCGGAATGAATGCTGCGGTCATGCATCCAGCTAAATATCCGGCTTCCCCTGTACCTCTGTCGCTCTCCCCGCCACCCGCCACCTGAGGCCGCCACTGCCACCCGGAACGCCGTCTCACGCTTTCACCTTTGCACTTTTGCACTTTTGCACCTGACTTTGGGCCTCCCCATGAAATCCCTCCTCCCCCTCCTCCTGGTCGCCACCGCTTTCGCGGCCGACGCTCCTAAGCTCCCGGCGATCCCCGCCGAATCCATCGCCAAGAAGGGCGAGCTGCTCTTCGCCGATGATTTCTCCGGCAAGGCCGACAAGCGCTGGGTCCGCGTGGTCGACACCTTCAAGGTCGCCGATGGCGCCCTCGTCGGCACCCAGACCCGCGTGAAGGACGAGCCCTCCAAGGACGGCAAGTCCGTCATCAAGGCCCATGCCGCCGTCTACGGCCTCGAAGTCCCGAACAAGGACTCCGTCGTGGAAGTCCGCATCAAGCTCGACGGCGCCTCGATGGTCGACGTCGAACTCGACGACCGTAACTTCACCGGCTGCCACTACGGCCACATCTGCCGCGCCCAGGTTCGTTACGATGCCAAGGCCAAGAAGGGCTCCGTCCAGATCATCGACGAAAAGGATGGCGGCATGAAGAACGAGATCCGCGCCATGCTGCAGGATCCCGCCAAGAAGGCCGAAGGCCAGAAGCTCCTCGTCGGTCGCTCCGCCACGTTCCCGGCCGACGTCAAGCCGGGCGAATGGCAGACCCTCGTCGTCGAGATCGTCGACGACCAGATCCGCGTCGTCCTCGACGGCAAGGCGGTCGGTTACCTCAAGTCCTCCGGTATCGCCCACGCTACCAAGACCCGCTACGAATTCGGCGTCGCCGGGCAGAGCGGCCAGTTCGACGACCTGAAGATCTACAGCGCCTCGGCCAAGTAAGCGCAATGGGGTCTGACTTCGTTCGGAATTCTGAACGTGTCTGACCCCGTTAGCGCGGCCTAGTCGCCGCCCCGAATCAGCCTCCGTCATAGGAGGCTTTTTTGTGCCTGTTGATAGAGTCGTTTCAGGTGGCGGGTGGCGGCCCCGGGTGGCAGGTGGCAGGCAGATATGTCGCTCACGGGGAAACCGGAAACCGGGAAGGATGCTGCGGCCCTATGTCCTCAGCCAACTATCAGATCTCCCATGTGTCTTTGCCTCTCCCTGCCACCCGCCTCCTGAGGCCGCCACCTGCCACCCGTATCGGTGTCTCTTTCACCTTTGCACTTTTGCACCTTTGCACCTGTATCCCATCACATGCATCTCGCCCTCTGGACTCCTCTTCACACCCAACGGGTGATCGGGGGCGGGCATGTGCTGATCTCCGGCGCTCCGGGCGCGGGTAAATCCCACCTCCTGCGCGAGGCCATCGTGCCGTCTCTGGTCGCCGCCGGCGCCCAGGTGCTGGTGGTCGATTATGCCGACGTCATGGGCGCGAAGATCCCGAAGCTCCGTCGCGAGGTCTATGGCGAAGAGACTTTCGGGGTCTCCAATCCCAACGCCCCGTCGCCCGCGCCGGACCTCCTCAGCTCTTCCGCCATCGCGACCCTCGCTTGCGAGCGCGCCGGCCGTGACGCCATGGCCGACCTCCTGCTGCGTGCCTTGTATGTCGAACTCGTCAAGAATCCGCCGGACCGTGACGTCCGCCGGGTCCTCGTCGTCGATATCTCCCATCAGTCCTCGGCCCTTTCGACCTTCGGTCTGCTCCTGCGCACCGCCGTCAAATCCGGCTTCACCCTGATCGTCACCTGCCAGTCGCCCAGCGTGCTCGATGACGATCTCCTGGCGCTCTTCAGCACGCACGTCTGCTTCTACCACTTCTTCAAGCGCTGCCTGAAGACCATGTCGCAGGCGCTGCTCTCGACCGACCCCTCGCGTCAGATCTCGGGCGACCGGCCCATGCCGTTGAATCACTTCGGTCAGCCCTTGGCCACGCCTGCGAGCCAGCTCGCCACCGACCTCAGCCGCCTCAAGGTCGGCGAATGCCTGCTCGGCGTGCCCGGAAGTAAGATCGAGAAGCTCAAACTCAACCCTTGGGGGTAGACTAAAGCCATTTCAGGTGGCGGGTGGCAGCCCCGGGTGGCGGGTGTCAGGGTAGGGATGCGATGACATCGCATCCGCTGTCTTTGGGGTAGGGTCGAGCATCCTTGCTCGACCGCGGCCGACCAAGGATGGTCGGCCCTACCTTTGTCCCGAAAATATTTCCCGCCACCCGCCACCCGAAACGATGGCTCTCTGGCTCGCGCTCAATACTTCCTCTTCACCACACCCACTCCCAGCATCAGCACGATACCGCCCACGAGGCAGAAGCCGCCCCACTGCAGGCTCGTGACGGCCTTGGCGAAATCGGTGAACAAGGATTTCAGGATATCCGTGATGAACTTCAGCACATCGCTGACGATCGGGATATAGGTATCGTTGCCCGTGCTGATGGCCATCGAACCCAACGTCACGATGGCGAGCAGGGCGGTCACCGCGAGCCAGCCCGTGCGGCCCATCAGGGAGCAGGCGAGGGCGGCGCCGGCGATGATGATCAGGAGCGTCACGCGGGTCGGCGACACATCGCTCAGGTAAGCCGTCATCAACATCGCCTTGGCCAACGGCCCCGTCGCCCCGAGCACGAGCAGGACCGCCGAAAGGATACCGAGGATCCGGGCCGTAGGGGAGGGGGACATGGCGCCAAGTATGGCGCCAGAGGTCGGAGTATCGAGGATGGATTATGTCGAGGGACTGCTGAAAGTCCGCGAAGCAGAGGCATCAATCAAAGGGAAACCGGAGACCGGAACGAATGCTGCGGCCATATGTCCCCAGCTAACTTTCCGGTCTCCCATGTGTCTTTACCTCTCCCCGCCACCCGCCACCTGGGGCTGCCACCTGCCACCCGAATCTTTGCCTCTCTCTGGTCAACCAAGCCTCTGGGCCTCCGAGCCTCTAGCTTTGTCTCTTTCCTCTATACTCGATACTCAAAACTCCATACTCTCACTTCCATGTCCCCTCAGCCTCCCGCTTGCCCCGAATGCACGATGACCGAAATCATCAGCCACGCGAAGGTGTGGGAATGCGCGACCTGCGGGCATGAGTGGGAAAAGACCGCGGCCGAACTGGGCGAGGGCGCTCCGGCGGAAGACGGTCCGCGCGTCGTCAAAGACGCCAACGGCGCGGTCCTGGCCGACGGTGATACCGTCGTCCTCATCAAGGACCTCAAGCTGCGCGGCGGCGCCGGCACGCTCAAGGGCGGCACCAAGGCCAAGAACATCCGCCTCGTCGACGGTGATCACGAGATCGATTGCAAGATCGACGGCGCCCAGATCGGCCTGAAGGCGTGTTATGTGAAGAAGGCTTAGAGGCCTGATTCATTCTCAGGTGGCAGGTGGCAGCCCCGCGGTCCAGGTGGCAGGTAGATGCAGCGCTCAAAGGGAGACCGGAAACCGGGATTAATGCTTCGGACATATACCCCAGCCAATCATCCGTTTTCTGGTCTCCCTGTATCTCAGTAGCTTGCCCGCCACCCGCCACCTGGGGCCGCAACCTGCCACCCGTATCGCTGTCTCCTTCTGCTCAACCAATCCTCTGAGCCTCTGGGCCTCTTTTCCGAAAAAACCGCCCCCATTTCACCTTCGCCCGCCGCAACACCCTCAGCCCTTTCGGATGCCAGCCAAAGCCGATGGTCGCGCCGAGGAGGATGAGCGGAATACCCGGAAAGACCGGCAGGGGAATGGCGACGAAGCCCGCGATCATCAGGACCGAGCCCGTGACCACCCGTGCCAGCTGGATGACTCCAAGCATGCTCTAAATCAGAAGAGGAAATCCCTCGGATGCAAATGGCCTGGGTGGGATGCTTTGGTCAATGGGTAGGGTCGAGCATCCTTGCTCGACCGCGGCCGACCAAGGATGGTCGGCCCTACCTTCAGGGCCCCCAGCCATTATTCCGGCCTCCCCTTGGATTCGGTGATTCCCCGCCACCTGCCACCTGGGGCTGCCACCCGCCACCCGAAACGATGGCTCTTCCCTTGTCCCCGTGTCACCTTGCCCACGTGCCCCTTGGTTGCCTCTCGTTCGCCGCAGGGCGAACCAGGGTAGGGGCACGATTCATCGTGCACTTCAACCGTGGAGGGCGCGGCGTAGCCACGCCCCTACCTTCGGCCGCCCTGCGGCGGCCATGTAGTCCCCAGCTGACTATACGGTTTCCCTTTGCTGCCCCCTTCATGGTTTCTTTCTTATGCTTTTATTCATGAGGTTATCGCCTCGTGGCTTGTCATGGATGGTCCGCCTGTCATAGGGGTAGCGCATGACTCAATCACCCCGGTCATCCTTGGGTTCCGTCTGGGATATCGTCGGTTACGTGGCCCTGGTCCTCGTCGCCATCGTAGCCGGTTTCCTCTACTTTTCGGAAGACCCCAAGCCGAAGCCGGTCGAGGCTCCTGCCGCCCCTCGTGTGGTCGCCCCGCCTGAGAGCCGGTTGGATCGCCTGACGCGTCAGGCGCGCGCCGGCGACGTGGTTTCCCAGCAGCAGCTGGGTCAGGTCTATTACATGGGCATGGATGTCACCCGCGATTACGCCGAGGGGGTCAAGTGGCTCCGGATGGCCGCCGATCGCGGTGATGCCATCGCTGCGCGCATCTTGGGCTTTGCCTATCGTTATGGACATGGCGTCACCAAGGATGAGGCCCAGGCCGTCAGTTGGTGGAGGGTGGCAGCCGGCAAGGGTGATGCCATCGCCTCCTTCGAGATGTCCAAGTCTTACCTTGAAGGACGCGGCGTCGCTAAGTCGGAGGCCGAGACCCTGAGCTATTGCCGCGCAGCGGCCGAGCGAGGGGAGAACCACGCACAGCTATATCTCGGCTATTGGTATCTGGTCGGCTACATCGTCACCAAGTCGAACGCCGATGCGTTGGCCTGGTTCAGGAAGTCGGCCGTCCAGGGCAATGCCGATGCCCAAAGCTATCTTGGTACCATGTATCGCGATGGCCTTTCGGTCCCGGTGAGCTACGACGAAGCCCTGCGTTGGTTCCGTTTCGCGATCGCGCATCGTAGCGGTGCCGGCTGCGCCAATCTGGCTTATATGTACTTCGACGGCAAGGGGGTGGCGAAGGATGTCGCCCAAGGTAACAGCTACCTGCTCAAGGGGGCCCTGTGGGATGACGACCGATCGCAGATGGAGCTGGGTCGCAGGCACGCGTCCGGTATCGGTTTCGAGGCCGATCCTGTCGAGGGCTGCGCATGGTATGATGTCGCCGCCCATGGTGGTCAGAATGCCGAGGCGGCCGAGGCCAGGGATATCATCCTTCGTAGCCTTTCCTCGAGTCAGGCCACCGCGATGCGGGTGCGTTCCGCGGCGATCGTCGCCGAGATCAAGGCCGAGCGTACCGCCCGTCGGACGCCCTGAGGGCTGCTCAGGGGGCGTACGGGATGGGCTGGATGCCGGACCGACGGCATTCGTCGATGATCACCTCGTGGTAGTCATCGTCTGATTTGTCATCGAGCAGGCCTTGGATCTTGCGGAGGTTGTCGGTCTCTTCTTCCGTGGCCGCCTTGATCGCTTCGGCCAAGGTGGCATGGGACAGCGCCGTCGACTCGATGGCGAATTCCCGCTTCTTCCCGGTCTTGTCGTAGACGACCAGGTAGGCGTGCTTCGGGACGAGGATGATGCCTACGTTGAGCCCGATCTTCTTCAGGACCGAAGCGAGCATGACCGTCGCGTCGACGCAGTTCGCCTGCCCGCTGCCGAGGGTCTGTTCCATCATCCGGACGTGCTGGAAGGAGTGCATCGGCGAACGCGTGCTGTCCGCCGTGTTGGAATAGGTGACGCCTCGTTTCTTGAACGCGCTCCAGACCGCCTGGATCTGGCGCACGATGTCGTCCTTGCCGTCTCCGTAGCCCGTGAAGGCGTTGCAGATGCCGGTCGCCTTGGCTTCGGCGAGGACCTGGTCGATCATCGGGTGGTTCTCGTTCACGAAGCCGGCGAGGACGCGGCCCGCGTGATGATTCGTCTGTGTCACGCCTTTGTCTTCCGAAAGTCGCAGGACGGATAGCCTTGTCGGGCAGTCGTTGATCTGGTGCGCCTGCCAGATCTCGGTGAAGACGACGGGTTCCTCTTCATTACGGCGGACCTTGATCGTGACGTTGAATGGCGTGGTCTGCCGAACCTTGGCGAGCGCCTCGAAGTCGAACAGCGGCGCCGGGCCGGCCGAGGCGGACCGGGAGTTCCGCTTCACCGTGAACTTGATGTCGGATGGACGCAGGAACCTGTCGGCCGTGACCTCGACCGAGATCCGGTCTCCTTGCCTGGGGTCGGCGATGAGGACGCCCGAGATGAAGTCGGCGTGGCCGTAATGAGGCGAGTCCGCCGCTCCCGGCTGGCGGGGCTTGAGCTTAGTGTTGGCGAAGGCGATGACGTGCGAGGGGAAGAGCTCCTTGCCCATCGGGTGGAAGGCCGCGAACCCCTTGGTCAGTTCGATGTGGTCGCTGGGGGCTTCCTGGGGCTCCGGTTCCTGTCGTACGGCACGCTTTCGTTCCGAGGCAGGGGTCGCCGTACCGTCCGTGTCGCGCGAAGCGGCATAGCCGATCAGCAGCGCCAGCAGCGCGAGCGCTGGGACCGGCCAGAGCTTCTTCCAGTCGACCTTGCGTCTGACGGCGGGGGTGGCGGGCGTCGCCGGTTTGGTGGGCTGGTTGCTGGGACGCGCGGGCGTCGGGAGGATCCGCTTGGGCGGCAGGATGGCGAGTTTGGCCCACGCTTTCATCCCCGGGGTCCAGTAGTCGTCCGTCGGGCGAAGCTTGCCGACGCGCAGGAGATCCCGCATGACGCTTTCGTCGAACTTTCCGAGAGCCTTGCCGTCTCGGCTGAGATGATAAAGTCGTTCCGGACTCATCGGTCAGCGGTCATCTCCGTCCGTGGTCATTTCTCGTAAAGACGAAGCAGTTCCCTGTTGCTTTCTTCGATGTTCCGTCGGGCGGATTCGATCTTGTCAGCGACTTCGCGGATGCGCGCGGCCTGGGCCGTGATCGCGGCGATGTTGCGTTCGGCGACCTGGGTGTCGGCCGTCTTCCAGAGGCTGGTCGGAGCCTTGCCGCCTTGGTTGCCGTCGTTGAGTTTGATGGAGTTTTCGGCGAGGGGGATGACCGTGAAGCCGACGGCCCATTGGCTTTGCTTCGCTTCGACCCCGTGTTCGGCGGCGGCGATCAGGACGTACTCGCCGGGTGTCAGTTTCGGGTCGAAGAGCCCGAGCGCGTCGGAAACTCCGCTGGCGGCGACGGAAACGTCAGGGGGGACGACGTACATCGCCTTGTCCGCGAAATCCTTGGCCTCGTCGGCGACCGGACGAATGAGGGTCAGTTCGGCCGCCAGTTTGGTTTCGAGTTCGCGGATCTCTTCGTCGAAGGCCTTGCGAAGATTGGCGAAACCTTCCGATCCGGCTGCGTTGGCGACGGTCCCGAAGCGGTTCTTCTCGATTTCGCCGCGTGCCTCCGGGCCGAGGTAGGGGGCGGCGATCTCCGCGGCCGCCTCGAGGGTGCGCAGGGTCTTGATGTCAGACTTGTTGGCTGAGTTGAAGCCGAGGCTGAGGATCTTCGCATTGGCCCCGGTCAGGAACATGGCCTTGGCTCCGGCGGCATACTTCGTGGCGATATCGTCGGCCTTCTCGACCAACGGCTTGACGCGACCGAGGGAAGCGTCGGCATCGCTTTTCGCCTTGTTGCCGAACGCCGTCAGCTTGTCCGACGCCGAGGCTTTCCAGGCGGCGGCGGAGCTTTTGGTCAGGACGACGTACTTCATCCCTTTGACTTCTCGGGAGCCGGTGGTGCTCGAGCTACGGGTGACCGAGCCGGCCACGTCCTGCTTCATGAAGAAAAAGATGTAGCTCGCGATGGCCAGGGAGAGGACAAGGGAAGCCACCAGGACTGTCGAAACCTTGGCCGGCGGAGGTGGCGGAACAGTCGGTTGGGGTGCCGGAGCGGGGCCACCCTGGCTCAGCTGGGGGATCGGGGCGGAGGAGCCCATGCTCAGTTGGGGCATCGGGGCCGACGGCGCGCCCGGGGGCGGCGGCGGATTGTCATCCGTGTAACCGTAGTCGGGTAAGAAAGGGGTGCCTGTTCCATCTGCCGGGGGCGGAGGCGGAGCATCCATCGGGAAGGGTGGCGGGGCTTCCGACGGGAATGGCGGCGGATTCTCGTCGCGCTTCTTGAGCTTGAGTTTCGGCGCGGCTGATTGGGCCCCGTCCTCGGGCTCGTCAGAGAGCAGGCGATTGAGGGTCTCCTTGTTGCCTTCGAGCGGCAACCAGTCGGCCGAACCTTCTCTCCGGAAGAGGATGACGTCGTCCGCGCCTGCGGCACCGATCTTCCAGGTCAGCTCGCGGGCGGTCATCGGTCCCTCGGCGATGCCGTTGATCTCGAGGTGGTATCTGGAAGCCTTGGACTCCATCCCGGATTGGTATATCCCTCCGCTGGTTCGTGCAAGAGGGAAGGGGGCGTGCCTGTCCCCCTCTTTCTTGTAGAACTTGTTGCTCTTCGTCCTTCGTATGTCAGTAATCCGCGCAATACCCTATGTCTTCCCTCAAGAAGTATAAGCTCGCCCGTGCCGGCGTCGAACTGGGCGTCTTTGACGTCGTGGCCATCGCCGAAGGACTGAAGTCCGGACGTTTCGCCTGGAGCGACGACTGCTGGGGAGACGGCGATGCCCAGTGGGGCAAGCTTTCCGACATCGCTCATGCCCTCAAGGCGCCGGTTTCGTCGGCCCCGGCGCCCGCCGTGTCCCGTCCGGTCGCCGCCCCTCAGGTCCAGCCTGCCGCCTCGACGCCGGCCGTCGCCGGGCCGTCCGTTTCCTCCAAGCCTACGTCGGGCTGGGTGGCCTACGCTATCTTCTTCTGTCTGCTAGGTTTGCTCGTGGCGGTCTTGTTCGGATTGTTCCGTCAGACCAAGTGGGAGTATCAGCATAAGACCTTCGTCTTCCCCGACCGGGAGTATATCGACCAGCTTCAAGCCCCTTCGCGTTGGGAGTATACCTATGTTTCCGTGCCGGCCCGTTCAGCCCGGTATACGACGTTGAAGGCCGACCGCGAAGGACATGATGCCATGAGCGCCGCTCAGATCGACCGCGAGCGACTCAAGTCGCTCACCGAGGAGATGACGAAGGGCGGTTGGGAACTGGCCGGCACCGCGATGGAGATCGAGACCGCGTTCCCGAATTTCGGTAAGGATGAATATGTCACGGGCCTTCGTGAAAACGTCCGTCCGCAGGCTCTCTTGATGGTATTCCGTAAGGCTATCCCTCTGGAGCATGGCCGTATGGGCATCGGGCGCGCCAAGCAGGATGACATGGTGCATGCTTACTGCGCTCGCATGGGCGATGAGGGTTGGGAGTTGGTCTCTTCGGTCCTTGAGCCCAGTTCAAACATCGTGCTCACCTTCAAGCGCCCTAAGCGCTGAGCCATGACCAAGATTCCTGTCTCAAAAGGCTGTTATCGCCTGCTCTCCGGCCTCTTCCTGCTCTCGAGCTTGGCCATGATCGTCAAGGGCGGCGACATGGTGGTTCCCGGTCTCATCTCCGCCGCTATCTGCGGCTGGGCGTTCTTCAGCACGTTCTGACTCGAGGCGAAGGCCGCCGGATGGTGGCCGCAGGGTAGGGGCAGCACCACGTGCTGCCCCAAATTGCCATTAGTTCGCCGCAGGGCGAACCAGGGTAGGGGCACGATTCATCGTGCACTCCGCAGAAGGTGTTGGCAGTTGGCGGTTGGGAGCACGTTAAGGCTGGAGTGCGCGGCGTAGCCACGCCCCTACCTTCGGCCGCCCTGCGGCGGCCATTATGTCCCCCGCCAATATTCCAGTCTCCCTTGGCTGCCCCCTTTGAGTTCTGTCTCCCTTGCCCACATGTCAACTTGTCAACTGGCCAGCTAACTCTGCTTCTGATCAACCGAGCCTCTGGGCATCTAGTGTGTGCCCCGTGCCCCCATGCCCACGTGCCCCTAAACGGCACGCTATGCTTCCACGATCGCGCCTGCGCGTACATGCACCAGCACACACCTGACCTTATCCGGCGTCAGGCCGCAGAGCTTCGCCACGGCGATGCGGTAGAGGTCCATCTGGCCCTGATAGAGTTCCTTGAGGTGCTCTAGCGAGCAGTCGTTGGTCTTGTAGTCGATGACGGTGGCCGACTGGCCCGGGATGACGTGCACGCGGTCGAAGACGGCGCTGATGAGTTTCCCTTCATGGATCAGGGCGGCTTTCCGCTCCTGCCATAGGGTGACTCCCTGGGGGGCTACACCCAGGAGCGATCTTACGGCTGGCTTGGTCAGACATTCCTTGATGAGACCGATTGCGGCCTCCTTCAGGCCGACGTTTTCCGGAGCAATCTGCGCCGTAGCCAGACCAGCCACGAAGCCGTCGATATCCCAAGCGAGCCTCTGCATGAGCTCATGAACGAGGTTGCCGAGTTCTCGGCCGCCGGGTTCATCGCTAGCCGGCTTCCAGGCATACATCTTGCCGTCCGCCGGCTTGGAAGGACGGAGTTTCTCGAGCACCTGGGCGGGCACGTAGCGCTTGGCGGCGATCGACTTCTTGCTGGCGGTCTTGCGTCCGGCCTTGGCGGCTTCTTCGGCGAGTCGCGCCTTAACCCAATCCCCGGCTTCGCCCGACGACTTCCACGCCCAGGCGGCTTCGATGTCACCGAGCGACGCATCGACGGGCTTGCTCATCTGGGCGAGGGTCATCTCGAGCAGTCCCGCGAAGTCGGCCTTGCCGGTTTCTTCCTCGAGGCTGGTGAGTTTGTCTTCGCTCAGGGCCGTCGAGACCATGACAAGGCGGTGCTTGGCGCGGGTCATGCCGACATACAGGCGGCAGAGGTTGCCATAGGCGCTTTCCGACTTCGCCCGCATGACCGCGGCGCTAAGTGTGGCGTCGAGGTGGGCGACGTCGGTGCCGACGCTCGCCAGCAGCCACTTGGGGCTGAAGTCCTCGTTCGATGTCGGCATCGAGAGCAGTTCGCCCGTGCGCAGTTGCGCGATCGGCTGTCGGCTGTTCAGGCAGGGCATGTACACCATGTCGTACTCCAAGCCCTTGGAGCGGTGGATGGTGATGACCTGCACGGTCTGCGGATCGGCGCTGTCGCGTAGCTGGCTGGCGCGGCAGAAGCCCGCGAACTCGGCGAGGTCCCGTCGGCCGGACGCATCGTAGGCCAGCGCCACCGAGCGCAGCTGCCCGAGGCGCTTGCGCGCGAAGCCGCTGTCGCCGGTCAGGTCGACGCCCTTGGCGAGCAGGTCGGCCAGGCCTTCCGCGCCGCTCTCGGCAAAGGTATTGGCGATGGCTTCCGCCGCGCCTTCCCAGCCTCCATGCGCTGCCAGGAAGCCGGCTGCAGCCGGGGAGATCTCAGCCATGCCCTTGGCCAGGCCGTTGTCGGGATGGATTGTCGCCTGGATCAGCGCCAGCAGCCCGGCGGTGACGGGATTATCCTCCACGACGGACGTCTTGGCCTCGTCGGTGGCTTCGATGCCCAGCTGGCGGAGCACCTGGGTGATCTCCGCCGCCTGCTTGTTCTTCGAGACCAGGATGGCGCAGGTGATGCCCGGCTTGAGGCGTCCATCGGCCTCCAACACGCCGGCGGTGGCCTTCAGGTGCGCGCCGATCCAGCGGGCATGGAGTTGCGGGTCGGATTCTTCGCTCTCCTTGGGCTTGGTGATGCGGGCCCAGGCGGCTTCGCCCGGCTTGGCGGGCTTGCCGGCCTCGGTGACGGCTTTCTGGGCGTGGAAGGTCGCGCTCCAATCGGCCGCGGCACTTTCGGAGTAAAGTCTGCCCAGTTGGCGTTCGGCGTGGCCGCCGAGGACGTCGTTGACCATCTCGAGGACCGCCGGCGCGCAACGTCGGGTCTCGTCGAGGTTCAGGTTCACGCCATTCCGGGCGATGTCGCGGTGGAGGTTGCCGAGCAGCTTGCGGTTACCGGCGCGCCATTCGTAGAGGGACTGCTTGAGGTCACCGACCACGAAGACGCTGCGGTCTTCCTGGGGCTGGTCGACGATCTCGCTGATGTTGCGCTTGAGCACCTCGAACTGCTGGGTGCTCGTGTCCTGGAATTCGTCGAGGAGCCAGTGCTTGATCGTGCAGTCCAGGCGATAGGCCATCTCATCACGGTCAAACGGCTCCGCTTGGGTGAGCAGGGTGACGTAGTCGCTGAAGCCCAGCAGGCCCGTGCGGCGGTTCTGTTCGTCGTAGGTCGCCTCGTAGTCGCCGAGGCAGAGGCGCAGGGCCTGCGTCTGCTTCAGGCGGGTGCGGACCAACTGGTCGATGGCGCGCCAGGCCAAGCGGCGCATGCCGTCGGCGGCGTCGATCGGGACATCGATCTCGACGCGGTGGCTGATGACGCCCGACATCCCTTCAGGGCGTTCGAGCGTGGCTCGGAAATAGTCCGCCAAGTCGTTAGCCGTGCCGTTATCACAGCGCGTGCTGGCGGCTGACTCGCCGAGGGTGCGGCAGTTCTTCGGGTATTTATCCGGTGAACCGAACTGCTGGAGCAGGAAGCCTTCGACCTTGGCCCATTCCGCGGCCGCATCCACCGTGTCGGCGTAGCCGGCCCAGCGGGGCTTACCGTCGGCCCAGATCAGGTCGGCATTTCCCCAGAGGCTGGGGTCCGGGGCGCTGACGAGCAGGCCGTGGTATTCCTTGGCCATCTCGGCCAGGGATTCGAGCGGGTTGGCGATCTCCTCGCCGTCATTGAAGTCCTTCAGGT
The DNA here is from genome assembly GCA_024638885.1 of Coraliomargarita sp. Classification (GTDB taxonomy): domain Bacteria; phylum Verrucomicrobiota; class Verrucomicrobiia; order Opitutales; family UBA953; genus UBA953. Next base: position 161,214 of record JAHEJL010000002.1, read on the forward strand.
TGGCCAGCAACACCGCGGCCTCGTTCGCATCCAGCTTCTGGACGATCGTCTGGACGGCCTTGAGGCGGAGGTTCTCCGTTTCCTGGTCGGGAATCGTGGTCGCCGAGCCGCTGCTCAGGCCGACCTCCAGGGGGAAGTTGTTCACCAGCTTCGCGAAGAAGCTGTCGAGCGTGCCCATCGTGAGGCGGTTCGACGACAGGAGCGCCTGCCTCAGCATCGTGCGGAAGCGTTCCTTGCCGAACTGCCGCGGGTCGAGGCCGAGTCGCTGGCAGAGCTCTTCGCGCTTACGGTCGTCCTCGGCGGCCTCGCGCAGTTTGGCGATGACCTTGACGATGAATTCCGCCGCGGCGGCCCGGGTGAACGTCAACGCGGCGATCTCCTCGTGCTTCACGCCGAGTGCCAGAAGCTTCACGATGCGGTCCGAGAGCTGGAAGGTCTTACCCGTGCCCGCCGAGGCCAGGATGGACATGTTAGGGAGGGTGCTCATCGGGAGGCCTCCTTCTGGTCGCGGATCGCGCCGAGGCGCGTGGGGTCGAGGTATTGTTCGGCCTTACGGTTCTTGAACGCCTCGAGCACGGGGTAGGGCGCCGGCTTGGGCGCGGGCTGGAAGTCCTTCGGCTGTCCGCCAGCGATGCGTTCGCAGACCCGGTCGATGGCGGCGGCGGCGAATTCCCTCACCTCGTCGAAATCTTCCCAGATGACTGCCTCGGCTTCGTCGGCCGAGGGCAGGATGATGTAGCCGACCTCGAGGCGATGGCCGTGGACGCGTCCGTCCTTCTCGGACAGGTTGCGGTAATAGACGGCCAGTTGGAGGTCATCCCAGCGGTAGGTGTACTCCTTGGACTTCCCGCTCTTGAGGGTTTCGGTCCGGACGTACTGGAAGTCGGGGTTCTGGCGGGAGTTGGACTTCAGCTTGGTCGCGTGGACCTTGGCCGGGTCCTTGATCTCGTCGAAGCTCTTGTAGTCGTACACGCGCCAGGTGTCCGTGGCCGCATGGTAGTCGAGGCGGTCGAAGCGCCCACCGACCTCCACGCCGTGGGCGATCAGCTTAGGCAGGCGGCCTTCGACCTCGACCGTGCGCCAGCCCTCGGCGACGAGTCGGGCCTGGAGCTTCGCGAAAGCCTTCAGGCGTTCGCGGGCCGTCTCACGTTGGAAGACCAAGCCTGGCTCGGGGTCGGCGCTGAAGCTGTTGGCGAAATGGGTGTCGAGGCACTCCGAGAGCTTCTGGGCGATTCGTTCCGGGTCGGCGACAGCCCGCATGGATTCGTCTCGTCCGAACTGCTCGAGCGCCGCATGCAGGAGCGTGCCGAAGCCGGCGCGGTCCAGTTCGAGGTCGTCATGGGAGGTCTCCCTCATGCCCAGCCCGTGCTTGAGCCAGAAGTTCGCCGGGTCGGCCAGGTAGTCCTTGAACGCCGTGGCTGAGATGCGCTGGCGGAAGGACGTCACTTGCTCGGCCCGGGCGGCCGGGTCGAAGCGCAGCTTATCGGGTATCTGCCAATAGGGCTCAGGGGCGGTCTCGAGTTCCTGTTCGAAGAGGTGGCGCACCCGTTCCGAGAGTTCGTCGTCCACGCACTGGAAGAGCAGGCGCGAAGGGCGGAGGCCGTCGCCGTTGGCGTCGAAGCGTGGCACGATGATGTCGAATCGCCCGTGGGTACGGTCGCCGTCGATGCCTTCCCGGGAGCGTCGGAGGCGTTCCAGCGTATAGGCCGCGTTTGCGAAGTGATGTTCCTGGGTGGTCAGGCCCAGCTTGGCGCGCAGCTTGGCCGGCAGGAACGGGTGGGCGTGGCTGGCCCGAGGGATCAGGTCGTCGGTCAGGCCGAAGACGACCAGGTGCGGGACGGGATCCCATGGGGCTTCCATCCAGCCCGGGAGGTTCACGGGCTGGGCGGCGAGGCTTTGGCGGAAGCGCTGCTCGCCGGCGAGGGTCAGGGCAAGTCGCACCCATTCTGTCGCGGACAGGTCGACGCCATGCTGATGCGCGCAGAGAGAGCGGACCGTTTCCTCGATGGCGTCGGCGACCGTCTTGGAGAACTCCAAGGCCAGCGGCTCGCCTGACTTCGGAGCGTCGATCGAAAGGGAGAGCAGGCACGCGGCTAGTTCCCGGGGCGTCAGGGCAGAGAGGGCCTCGATCTGCTTCAGGATGCCTTGCAGCGGTTCACGCAAGGCGACGACCTGCTTCCACTGATAGCGGACACGTCGGTCGCTTTCCGGCGGCTCGGCGAGGTTCAGGACGAAGTCCAAGGTGCGGGCCAGGTCCTGCGGGGGCTTGAGTTGGCTCAGGGCGTCGAGCAGGGCGTTCAGCGCATGGAAGGTGACGCGTCCGCCGGTCAGCTTAGCGGCCAGGGGCGGGTGCAGGAGTGTGCGGCGCAGCGTCGCGAACGTTGGGGTGTCCAGGACGTCGAGCAGGGCGCGGACGCGGTGATGGACGACATGTCCGGAGTGGAGTTCGCCGAGAGGATTGACCGCTTCGGCGCCAAGGCTGCGGAGTTTGTCGGCGATCAGCTCCGGATAGGTCTCACGTTCGCATGGAGCGATCGCGAAGGTGCCGTGCTCGGGCTTCGTATGGCCCAGGAGTTCCGACATCCGTTCCGTGGCATGCGTCGGGTCGGTCGCCAGGTGGACCGAGTCCGCAAAGTTCGGCCAAGGAATCTGGCGATTCGCCCAGCGTTCGGGAATCGGGCGTCCCCACTCGTCGAACAGATGAGCGTCGGCCGCATCCGCGCCCACGATGATGTGGATGCTCAGGCGGTCCTTGCGGCGTTCCAGAGCCTCGAGCAGGAGCGGCTGAGGTTCCAGCAGGCCGACGAGCCAGACGTCCGTGACTCCTTCCGGCATCCCGTCACCCTTGGCTAATTCCGTGCGGACCTGGTTATGATCACGCTGGCCCAGGCGGTTGAGTACGTTCAGGTAAGCCAATTCCAGGCGATGCAGGTTATTCCAGCGATCCGGGTTGGTCTCGACTACCGCAGCCACCGCCGCGAAATCATGGCCGTCACGGGAAGCACCCAACTGATCGCGCAGTTGCATCAACTGCTCCGCGAACTTCTTCGCCTCATCGAATGTGAAGTCTGGCGTCGACTCCGCCGGGAACAGCGCAGGGAAGTCTGTCCGCGAGAAATGCGGACTCGTCAGCACCTCAACCCACGCCAACAAGCAGGTTTCCTTCGACGCCACGTTTACGTGGCTATCACCCCAGTTCAGGAATTTGTCCGGCGTCTGGAATTCGGGTAGCAGGACGCCATTCGGCGCCTGCTTAGCCAACTCCTCCTGGATAAGCCTCGAGGCGAAACTCGAAGGGACGATGACCCTGTGGCTTCCCATGTCTACGGGCATGCCTCTTCGGCCTTCGAGGAGGCTTGAAGCAACGGCCTCAGCGAGAGGTTTTAACCACCCGGTATAAATGGACGAACAGAGGGGCATTAACGCTTCCCTTGCTTATGCCTAGCGGGGTGTCTTCTGCAATCCTCCTCGGCCTATTACCGCCGAATATTATCCACAATTCGAGGTGGGGATAATGCCAGGAGTTGCCGTAGTAGTTCCTACCTAGGTAGGGATAATTGGCCCGGTTATCCGTCCGTCCTCTCAATGTTCCTCTGGCCTATAATCAGGCCGCTACGGCCTTCTTGAACACGGATTTACGATGATAGCGCAAGAACTCGACTTGCTTTGGGGAGAATCGCCCAACGTTCGTGTCTTCTTCGGGTACGTTCATCTTGGCCAAAGCTGCCCTGTTGACGCGTGGAGCATAAAGTAGACGTCCGTCGTCCCCAAAAGAGATGAAGCCCTTATCGAAGAGATGGTCAGGTGTGCGGGTAAGCATGAAGCCGTTCTGTCCGCTGAGGCGCTCGTGGTTGTCTGAGTCTCTCCATGGCTTAATGTGGCTGGCCACTAGGAAGTCGCTGTCTTCTACGCCTGTGAGTCTGCAACACTTCTCAACCTTTGAGACTTCCTCACGGAAGACGCCCTGACCAACGCGCGCCTTAACGAGGGCAAGGCGGGTTGTCTCAGGTATTTCAATGTCATGCTGGAGCTTCTCTGTGATATACATTTCAACCTCTTCTTCCACGGCATTTGCGAACCGTTCAGTTGAATCGTGCAGGCTAAGGCGTTTTGCTTCCTCTCGGCAGCTACGTGCCGGGGCTCCGAGTGCGTCAATGATCACGCCTGCAAAGCCGGATGAGATTGTGGTCAGGTAAAAGACTTTTCCTTTCCCATTAGGAAGGAGCGGGGCGTGCTTAAGTTCGAGAAAGGGAGCTATACGCTCTAGATTATCTCTCGGACGAAATGGGCTGACTTCTATGTAGCGGACATCTGCGCGCCAGCCAATCTGCGACCAGTTTTGGCTAATCTTTCCGAACTCATCGGGCTGGGGGCTCTCATAGCAGTAGGATGTTATGATGCCGCAAGACACGATATGATTATCCTTGTATGAAAAGACCATGTCGCCGGGTGCCACTTCCCTCATGTACTCGTAGAAGGGGTTGCGAATTACGGCCTGCTTATCCTTGTTGAGGCTGCATTTCGGCGACCATAGATAGCCTCCCTCCCGCTCCTCGCGGTAGGTCTTACCTTGATTTACCCACCAGTAACGCACCCTGCTAAGCTTTCAGATCCGCTGCTGGGTGTCCAGGTTGCGTTGTAATTCACAGCGAGGCGCCGCCTGCGGTTTCTATTTAGAAAGACTCTCCGTCATGCTGCCCCCTCAAGCATTTCCCCGGGCATGAGGTGCTCAAGTTTCCAGATAAAGCTGATTGGGCATTCTCCTTTATGTTCAACGTGTTCGGCCTTGCCTAGGTATTGAAAGGGGGCGGTAACCGGCCCGATTGTGCGGGTGCTGCGGACAAACAGGTGGATGGAGTATCCTTTCGCTGCATGGTTGATCAGATTTTGTCCGCTTTCTGACTTCTGGGTGGTGTTGGACTGTGATTCCCAGTGGAAGAGCTCCCGGCTGATCGGGTAATCCCTGTACATGGTTGATGGGGAGAAGTCTCTGTCCGACTTGTTAAGCGTGACGAGAAGGGCGTAGGCCTTGCACCATGGAAAGTGCAGCACGCCGACGCCTTTTTGACCTGACTCAGTAAAAATGTCCCTGCCAAAGGCAGCCTGAATTTCATCATTTCCGTAGTGCGCGTGAAGCTCCAGGGGGAGTTCTGGATAGGGGCGCAACCCTAGGGTATTGGTAACCCCGAGCTTGTATTCGGCAACCTCTGCTAGATCAGAGAGGGCTCTAGGGTTAAGCTTCAACCGATTGAAGGTGTCCGACTTATCGACCATCCCAAGTTTGTTGCCAGGTTTCTGCCAGAGTAAGCCGTGTAGCATGGTGGCAGCACGATCTCCTGCGGTAATCATGCCGAGTCCGGATTGGGGCAATCCTTTGATGGCCTTCAAGTAGTTAGGGCCGGTTGCCTGTGCGATGCGCTCTGCCGCCTGCTTTAGGGGTTCGTAGTCTGGTTCCGGTTCGGCGACTAAACCTAGTGCTTCGTTCTTCCATGCGCTCCACGATTTAACGTCAAGAAGCCGGCCAGGGTCGATTTCGTAGGTATGGACGTAGTTGCTGAACGTAAGTCGTTTTCCGGTATCCTGTTCGAAGGTAGCTACCGTCTCCTTTGCGTAGTTCTTGAGGTTCGAGTAGGCCGCTTTGATGTTGGCGACAACCTGCTCCATGGTCTGGGCTTCCAGTTGGATGGAGCAACCGGCTGGCACATGCGGAAAACCTGACTCAACCTCTTTCTTGATGTTGAAGCGGCGACCCGAGAGCAGCGCGGCGAACTTTCGGTCAACGCGGTACTTCTTGTGCATCTGCGCCACGAAATCTAACACGACGAGACATTCCTTTCCTTTTGCATGGCGTAGGCCTCGGCCAAGCTGTTGCAGGAATACGGTCAGGCTGTCTGTTGGGCGCAGGAATAGGACAAGGTTTGCCTCCGGGATGTCGACCCCTTCGTTGAATAGGTCTACGGTAAAGATAAATTTCAGATCCCCTGATCTAAGTCGCTGGACGGCAGCCTTACGGATTTCGTCGTTTGTCTGGCTGGTAAGTGCGATGGAGGGGATTTGCTTCTCGTTGAAGCTCTGGGCCATGAACTCGGCATGCTTGATGCTGACGCAGAAACCAAGGCCTTTGACTCCGCCTATGTTACCAAAGCTGTAGCGCTCGAGTGCCGACAGGATCGCTCCTAGGCGTTGACTCGCTGTGGTATTGTCTTCGACGTAGGCCTTTTCGAGTGCCGAGGTCTTGTCTTCCCTTGTTCCCAGAATGAGTTGTCGGCGAGGCTGATAGGGTCGGCTACGCAAAAGTATTGGAAAGGGCAGAGGAGCTTTTCTTCCAGCGCTTCGGGCAGGCGAAGCTCGGCTGCGATCCTGTTGTTGAATAGCGGTAGGATTGAGTCGCCGTCCATGCGCTCCGGGGTGGCGGTCATTCCGAGGAGTATCTTTGGTTCGAAACCACCAAGGATCTCGGTGTAAGTATTGGCAGCTGAATGGTGGGCCTCGTCTACGACGATGAAGTCGTAGTAGTTGCGGCCGAGCTTTTCCCAGATACGCCGCGACTGTGCAGTCTGCACCGTGCAGAAGAGGTGATCCATGTTTTGGGCTTCGCCGGCTGACCCACCCATGAGTTCGCCAAAACCTGCATCCTTGAGCACGTGGCGATAGGTCTGTAGGCTCTGATTAAGGATTTCTTCTCTATGCGCGAGGAATAGTAGCTTTGGTCGCGTTCCGCCTTTTGCGTCGCAAAATACTTTGTAGTCGAAGGCAGAGATCACCGTCTTTCCCGTTCCCGTCGCGGCTACCAGGAGGTTGCGATAGGACCCGCGAACCGAACGCTCGGCTTCGAGTGTGTCTAGGATCCGCTGTTGGTATGCCCGTGGGGTGACGTCGAAAAGAATGATCGATTGGCCTGGGGTGGGTTCTGTTCTTCCGGCGATCAGCGCATCTTTGAGCTTCTTGGCATCCCTCTGCTGATGGTAAGTTTGGAATCGAGGGTCATTCCAGTAAGTCCCAAATTCTCCTTCGAAGGCCCTCAGTATGTTGGGGAGATCGGTTTGTGTGGCCTTGAGATTCCATTCCAGCCCCCCGGTCATTGCGGGATTGGACATGTTAGATGAACCTACGTAGGCAGTCGAAAAGCCGCTGGCTCGTTCAAAGTAGTAGGCCTTCGCGTGAAGTCGGGTGCTATTGGTATCGTAAGACACCTTGATTTCCACGTTGGGGTATCCAGAGAGACGCTCGATCGCTTCGGCTTCGGTAGCCCCCATGTAGGTCGTTGTAATGATTCTGACCGGTATATTGCGATTCCTGAGGTCTTTGAATCCTTCCTCCAGGATGCGAAGACCGGAGTTTTTGATGAAAGAGACTAGGATGTAGACGCGGTCTGCGGAGCGCATCTCAGCCAGAAGTTCATTGCTAAGCTGCGGCTTCGCTGGTGCACCGGTGAATAGGGCGCTTTGGCTTAGCGGGGTAGACGGGGGGGTCGGTAGCGCGTTACGACCTACGGCTCGAACGCCTTGAAGGAATTCGCTGCTGAGCTCAACCTTGTCGCCTGCAAGTCCAGTGAGCGGTGTCCGCCTGTTGTGCCAGCGCTTTGATACGCTGGGGCTGTGCCGGCCACACTGCTTTTAGAGAGTTTTAGTGTCAAGCATACGGGCCGGAGGCCCTGGGCCGCGCAGCGGCCTCGTTGGGCGTGAGGTAGCCCACCCCGCCGTGGGGACGCTCCTCGTTGTAGACGGCGATCCAGTCGGAGATGACGACGCGGGCCTCGGAGAGCGTGTAGAGCTGCTCGCCGTTGAGGCACTCGTCCCGGAAGCGGGAGTTAAAGGATTCGACGTAGCCGTTCTGCCAGGGCGAGCCCGGGTCGATGTAGAGGGTGCGGATGCCGCGGTTGGCCAGGCCGTCGCGGACGGTGCGGGCGATAAACTCGGGGCCGTTGTCGGAGCGGATGTGCTCAGGGGCGCCGTAGTTCTCGATGGCCTTGGCGAGCACGACCATGACGTCATCGGCGCCGATGCGACGGGCGACGTGGTGGGCGACGCACTGCTTCGTATGCTCGTCGATAAGCACGAGGGTGCGGAAGCCTCCCCCTCGCGTCGTGATGTCCGACACGAAGTCCCACGTCCAGACATGGCGGGCATAGGCCGCCTTGGTCGGGATACGGCCAGTGGTGTGGCCGCGGCGGGGCCGCCGGGGCTTCTCCTGCGGGACGCTGAGGCACAGCAGGCGCCGCAGCCGGCGGATCTGCCTCAGGCCGACGGACGGCAGCCCCTGGGCCGACAGGAGCCGGTTGACCAGGACCTTGGCCTTCCGGTGCCCCAGGCGCGGCTGGCGGCGGAAGACCTCCAGCAAGGCGGCCTCCACCTCCGGCATCACCCGACGGGGCTTGGCGCGGTAGCGCGCGGTGTTGCGGTGCAGCCCGAGGATCCTGCAGGCACGCCGCTCCGAGCAAGTCGTCCTCGCGAGGACGGCCGGCAGCAGCTCCCGCAGGGCCCGCGGGCTCAGAGTTTTTTTTCGAGCGCGACCTTGAGGACGCGCTTCTCCAGCAGGAGGTCGGCGACCATCTGCTTGAGCTCCTTGTTGTCCTTCTCGAGCGCGCGCAGGCGCTGCGCGTCCGAGTTGGTCATCATCCCGAGCTGCTTCTTCCAGCGGTAGAAGGTCGGGGCGGTGATGTTGAGCTGCCGGCAGATCTCGGCCTGGCTGCGGCCGGACTCGTGCTCGCGGATGGCCCGGATCCGGGCCTCCTTCGTGTGGCGCTTCTTGCTCATGTCCTGTGGTATGGTCTGGGGGTTGGGGTGGGTTGGCAACCCCCGCGCTATCATTTCAACTGGCACATCTCAGCGTGACCCGCCCACTTATCGCGCCCATATGATGCGTATTCAGCGCTCCGGGTATGCGTGGTCAATGGTCAAGGGCTGACGGCCACCGTGGGCTCCGGGCTTCGGCTTTAGGCTTTTGTCGGGTTGCGGGGGGTGGCGTTCCGCCGTCTTCCCTCAATCGGTTTGCCTTGGGTGGGTAGGTTGTTCATAAGAATCTTATGCCGTTGCTTCGCCTCGCCTTCTGCGCCCTCGCGGCCCTCCTCGTGGGTTGCGCGTCGGGAGGCCGGTCCGCCAAGGCTCCGGCTGCTTACTCGCACTACGATTTCCCGGCTTCCACGGTCGTCAGGACTGAGACGGCCTATGTGGCGCCGTCTTATGCGCCCGAGGTCGTTCCTGCGTACCCGGCCGCATCAGTCTCGCCGGCGAGGGTGACGACATACGATGCGCCGGTCGTCTCGGCGCCGGTCTACGGCTCTGTCGCGGAGAATGGCTCCTATTACGGGCAGCCCAACGCCAACGGCGTGCCCAAGACCGTCGCGGTCAACGGTTACTACCGCAAGGACGGCACCTATGTCCGCGGGCACTACCGAAGCGCCCCTGGTTCCAATCCGCCTTCGACCCGCCGACGTAAGTGACATCGGCCGCTTTTTCTTTCACATCACTGACCCCTTAATCCATGAACAAACTCCGTATCCTGTCCGTCCTGCTGCCTTCCTTCGCCTTCGCCGCTTCCGCGGACGTCACCGCCGTCTACGAGTTGTCGGAACTCCGCGGCTCCCAGATCTACTTCGCCAGCCACATCAAGCCGGAGGCGATGAAGGATCCGAAGAAGATCGACGACGAGGATCGGGCCGCCCTGATGGGCGCCATCGGCAAGACGGGAATCGCCATGCCTCGCCTCAAGGTGCCGCATGTCGACGAGTCGACCCGCGTCCAGGAGAGCGTGCTGAAACTGGTCACCATCAACGAGGACGATGGTTCCAAGACGGAGCTCGCTCAGAACGAATACAAGGGCGGCAAGGACAACATGATGGTCTTCAAGAAGGACGACACCATCACCTGCCTGCTCATGGGGGACGGCGTGATGCAGGTCTACACCATCCACCTCAACGTCACCTTCCCCGACGGTGAGAAACTGATCACGATGCAGACGACGCGTAACCGCCCCCTCGGCGTCTCCACCATGAGCGTCAGCGGCAAGGCCAAGCGTATCAAGTGAAGTTTGCGCCATGTCTAAGCGTTTGATGGGGGCAATCATCTTGGGCGTGATTATGTTCGTCGGTTCCGTCTGCTTCATCTTGATAAGATTCAGGGCTAATGAAGAAGGTCGGATGGCCGCTGTCTTCGTGTCGTTCTTGCTGGGATTGGTCGTAGCCGTCTGGTCTTACCTGATCGACGATAGGCGCGAGTGACCCTCGCAGGTCTGTCCACCGGACGGTCGAAAAATAGTTAACCGCGCATAGTCTGGGCAGATCCTGTCGTTGGTATCTTGTCCCTTAATTGCACCGCCCCGATTGGTATCTTTGAACTGTTTTCCTAAGGCTTGTTCGCTTGTGACGAAGTGAGAGGATGGGGATGCTCAACTTCCGGCTTCTCCTGGCGTCGCCTAGGCCGCCTCACGTAAGCTGGGATTTGAGTTGGCTTAGGAATCTTGGAGTATTCTATTTTAGCAATGAGCAATTCGCGGCGATTGCCGGTATACATCCTCCATGATGGCTCGGAAGCGGCGGTCCATGGTATTACCACGCTGATCGATCATCTGAGGTGCGATCCCCAGTCGTTGGAAACCGTATGGCTGAGTTTCATCTCGTTGGCCGGGGCCGCGAAGCAGACCGTTCCCCTGACCGACCTCTGCGCCATCGGTAATGTCGACGTCACCTCCGAAGGAGCTGGTGCGCCGGACGTCGACGGCGGGCTCTGTCTTTTCGAAGCTGATGTCCAGAAGAGCCTGCGGAAAACCACCTCTACGACGAAGGGAGATTGGCGTCCTATCTTGGTCCTATTCGTAGGCGCCGATCCTCAAGGTGAGCTGAAGCGCGGAATTGATGTGATCAGGGAGCGCCGATGCGGTCATAGGTTGGCGTTTGTCGGGTCGGGCGTCTCCCCGTTGCCTCGGGCGCGACTGATCGATGGCGGCTTCGAGCTGTTCGAGGTCGTGGATGGCCTCGTGAAACCGGGATCATGGTCGGACACTAACCTTCCGTGGGGCGCGGTGCTTGCCAAGGCGATCACGGCGCCTTACCTCTGGAACGCGATACCTCCGCCGATGGAGTTGCCGCCACCCGTGTCTTTGGACGACCAAGGTAAGCCGATGGTAAAGTTCGAGTCAGATGTTGCTTCCTGGACGTCGGACCAAGGTGATAAAGCGCGACCTGAGGCTCCTGAGCTCAAGACGAACAATATCTTCACGGCTGACCTGGGCAAACTAAGCACGGACGGGCGGCTCACCAGGCTAGGCTTATTGGGCTACTTCTTGCTCTATTTCGCTTTGATTGTCCTCTCCGTGCTGGTCGGCTACTTTTCAATGACCCTTTCGTCGATCGTCAGCATGGTGGCGCTGGGCATCTTCTTGATCGGCCTCATCAAGCGTGCTCACGACGTGGGTCTTTCCGGATGGTTCATCCTTGTCCCCTTCCTCGGGTTCTGGCTTTTCGTCGCTCCGGGCGAGCGCGATGAGAACAGGTTTGGGAAGAATCCGCGAACGCCTGCCAAAGGGTAAATCCTTGCGCCTGCATGACCTCTCCCGCCACACCTTCTCCGCAACTCATACATATCGCCCGTCAGGGGGCGGTGATCGGTAAGTTCCCGCGGACTGACATCCAGGCTCTGCTTGCCTCCGGGCAAGTCCTGCGCACCGACAACTATTGGATAAAGGGCATGCCGGGGTGGCTGGTGATCGGGTCGACTTTCGACAGTCCTTCGGCCTCCACATCCTCGAGCCGTCCCGTCTCGGCTGCGACAACGCCGCCGATACCAGTGCGGACACCTCCTTCGTTGCCCCCGGTACTGCCCGCCCGGCCTGTGGCCGGTGGTCTGCCTAAGGCTTTCTACCTGACGCCTATATTCTTCGTCGGGGCATTCGTCGCCCTGGTCATCCTCGTGCAGGGTTATGCCTATGTGACGTTGAAGGCCCCGCTGGCTGAGGCTTTGGGTTCGGATTCCCGCAATCGTGGCATCGAGGCCTCCGCCTACTACCGCTATAACATTCCCGGAGGTTCGATCGTCCTGAACATCGACGATATCGGTTATGGGACCAAGAACGTGGACATCATGCGCGTGATGCTGCAGTTCGCGAAGACCCAGAAGCATACGCAGCATGATTGGGTCATCCTTTCATGCCGCGGCGTGGAGAAATTCAAGATCAAGGGGTCTCATTTCAGGACGTTGGGCCTCGAGTACGGAGACCAGAATCCGCTCTACACGATGCGGACCTTGCCGGAAAACATCTACCGCATGAACGGGACCCGTGCATACCCGGTCTGGGAGGGCGGTGCGCTGGGCGTAATGTCAGAGCAGATGAAGAATTTCTCGGAGTTCACCACGGAGTGGCTGCGGTGAGACGCCCTCAGCTGGCGTTCTTCAGTCGTTCCAGGATCAGAAGGTAGAGCTGTCGGACGTTTTGGATGCGCGACGCCTCGGCGTCGTCCATGTTCAACGAAGGAAATTCCACGCTGAGGTCTGCCCTCAGGCTGTCGCACTCTTGGAAGTGACTGCCGAGGTCATGGTGGAAGTTCAGGTCATCATAAGGAGTCCGAGGGATTTTGAAATGCTTCCTGAGCACGGCATCGGTCCGTGGCTTCACTTCACGCATGTCGAACAGGGCCGGTTTTTCTGAGTTTTCCTGCGGCGTGGACGCAAAACGTCCGGCGAAAGGGGTGATGAAACGCGCCTCGGGAGAAGTGTCCACGATGGCGAAGGTGACTTCCTTGAAGGCCCCGGCGAAGTCGGACGTGAGGTTCGCGTGGAAGATGCCGGCCACCTGATGGCCGTCGTTGCCGAAAGCCCCGCAGCCCCAGGCGCCGAGGATCAAGGAGTCGTGACCGTTGTGAAGCGCGACCGAGAGGATCTTCTTGATCCGGAGGTCGAGCAGGTCGGGAAGGTGCTCGAAGTCTTCATCCCGGAGGAGCTTGGCCAGCGGAGCGGCCGACGTGATGAACGAGGCGTGATAAGCCGCAGGCAGCAGGGCATGCTCGTCATCCCGGAAGACCGGGACGTCCGGTGAGTAGATCATGGCGTCGCTGTAAAGGCAGTCTCCCTTGGCCCGATGATAGCCGTACATGGCGCAGTCCTTGATCGTCAGGTAGAGGGCGCTGGAACGGCAGAGATACTCTTCCTGGGCCCGGGCGCCGCTGAGGAAGCCGCCGCCCGGATGCGTCGCGGAGGCGAAGTTCAAGGAGACGACGTTGTGTCCCTTGGCCTGATGGCGCCGATGGGCGGACAGGGTGGTCTCGTTGGTGACCTCGAAGCGGGTCTGGTGCGGTCCTTTGGCCGGAGGCTGATGGGCGTGGTCCGGACCGTAGTAGCGGGTCTTCCGGAGCGAGGCCATGACGTACGCGCCGATTTCGACCGGGCCGCCGGGGCCGACGTACATCCCTGTTTCCGAGATGGCGACGGCTTCCTGACCGAGGCGCACGGCGAGGTCTCTGGGGATGCGAGGTTCGAAGAGGCTCATGAGTAATGGTCCTTGGGAGAGATAGCTCAGGCGCGGGCGCGCAGGAAGGCGTCGAATCGGCGGCTGATCTCGGCCTCGGTCGGCATGGGGATGGCCTTCTCCATGGCGTCGCGCAGCGGGAGGTGGGCCAGGTCGATCAACGAGGGGATCAGCCGGACGAGGCGGGTGACCTGCTGTTCGGTGGGCTTGCCGTCCTCAATCGGGAAGTCGGCGCTGAAACGGATCTCGCCGTCCTCGAAATCCATCTCGGCCTGCAGGATCTTGGATTCCCAGTTGAGCTGGTTGATGGTGCGGAGCACGGCGGCCTGCGTCTCAGGCGAGGCGTCCTTGGGCAGGCGATAGGCCATCGGCGCCTGGACGCGCAGGAGTTCGCCGTCCTCGTCGAGCCGGAGGAGGATGTTCACGCCGTGGTCGCCGTCCTCGTCGGTGTAGAGGTCGGTGGAGAAGCCGGTGCGGATGACGTCATCCTTCAAGCGATGCCTGATGCCGGCGGAGTCGAGGAGGGTGGAGATTTCGGAGAGGGTGGAGGGCATTGAAATGAGAGTATGGAGTTTAGAGTATGGAGTGTGGGGGTAATTAGCTGGCAGGCTGGCAAGTTGACATGTGGGCAAGGGAAGGCGTAAGAGGCTCGGAGGCTCAGAGGATTAGTTGAACAGAGGGAAGGCATGGCTCAAAGGGGGACCGGTAACCGGAAGGTTAGCTTTGGCTATATGTTCGAAGCATTAATTCCGGTCTCCGGTTTCCTTTGCTTGGTGCATGTCTCTCTTGCCAACTTGTCAACTGGCTTGGCCTTCCAGCTCCGCGAGCGCGCCGCGGATGAATTCGGCGACGGGGTGGTCTTTGGAGAAGTGTTCCTCGAAGAGCGGCAGGGCCTTTCGGTATTCGCGGATGGCTTCGTCGACGTAGCCCATCTTCTGGTACATGAGTCCGAGGTTCTTGATGACGTAGCACCCGTGGTCTTCGCCGGCGGAGAGGAGCGCACGGCGGAGATTGGCCTCGGCCTTGGGGAATTCCTCGAGGTGTACCTGGACGAAGCCGAGGTTGTTCAGGTAACGCTCCTTGGCCCGCTCGTCGTTGAAATCCGGGTGCTCGGTGGCGGCGGCCATCTCCTCGAGGATGACCTCAGCCTTGGCGTACTGCTTGGCCGGGATGTAGATGTTCACGAGGTCCTGCTTGACCGAGAGGACGTCGGGGTGGTGCTCTTCCTGTGACTTGAGCAGGAAACGGACGGACTGCTTGAGTCGGTTCTCGGCACGGAGGGGCTTGTTCAGCTTGAGGTCGTTGGACGCCGCGGCCTGCTGGATGTAAGCGAGGTTGCGGAAGCTGACATTTCTGGCGTTGTGCGTCTGAAGGACGGCCAGGTCGTAGGCGCGTTCGGCCTCGGCGAAGCGGTCTTCGCGCTGATGGTAGTTGCCGAGGTAATAGAGGATCTTGCCGAAGGCCGTGCTGGGCGTCTGCCCGCGATGCGAGATCACCGGCGCGGCGGCCTCGATGAGCACGCGGGCTTCTTCATGGCGTTTGACCTGCAGCAGGGCTTCGCCGAGGTGCATGGCCGTGCGCGCGGCAGTGAACGTGGGCGGATCCTTATCGAGTTTGCAGACGGCAAGGCCGCGTTCGAAGATCGCGATGGCGTCGTCGTAGCGCTCGCGATCGTTCAGGAAGATCCCGAAGTACAGCAAGGTCATGCGCAGGGGAGGGAGGTGTGCTTCGATCGTCTCGTCGCAGAGTTCGAGGGCTTCCTGGTAGGTCCCTTCGGCGACCTCGGGGCGTTCCTGCTGGCCATGGCATTCCGCGAGGTCCTGGAGCGCGTCGACGATCTGCGGGATGCCCGCTTCCGCCTTCCGGATCCGGACGCGTCGTTCGAGCATGGCCAGCTCGGGGCCGGCCTCCTTCGTCGAGGAGTAGAACAAGGCCAGCTCCAGGCAGACCGTGTCGACCTGGGTGCTGTAGGCGCCGAAGTGCTCCTCGGCGAAGGCCAGGGCCTGCAGGTATTCCGCCCGGGCCAGTTCCATGCGGTCGGCGAAACGATGTTCCTTGGCGGTGGCGACCCGGTCTTTGAATTCGGCCAAAAGGGCTTCTCGGTCAGGTTTAGGCATGTTTTGAAGTGGATATTGATACGCTAACAGCGACTGTTAGCATTTCAAGGTGATTGATTGTAAATTAAGCCTGCTGTAAATAAACCGCCAACCGCCCACTAGACCCGATGTCCCTCGACCGCTTCCTCCAAGCCCAGGAAAAGTCCTACGCCGGGGCGCTGGCCGAGCTTAAGGCCGGCCGGAAGACCGGTCACTGGATCTGGTGGATCTTCCCGCAGCTACGCGGTCTGGGCACGTCCCCTAACTCCACCTTCTACGGATTGACCGACGAGGCCGAGGCGCGGGCGTACCTACAGCACCCGATCCTCGGCGTCCGCTATCGCGCCTGCGTCGCGGCCGTCCATGCGCATATCTGCAAGCGCGGCGCAGACCCTCAGGTCATCATGGGGAGCGAGGTCGATGTCCTGAAGCTGGCTAGCTCCTTGGAATTATTTCTCAGCGCGGCGGAGCCTGCCGATGAGGGCCTGCGTGGGTGGGCCACCGATATCTTGGCCCGCCTGCGGCTCAAGGATTCTGCTTAGGATTCGGGCCGTACTGATTTACGCCAGGTTCGCTGTCGGCGAAGGCCAGCCAAAGCCCGTAGAACGGGATGATCATGAAGAACCCCGGGTTGCCGCGGTCGTGGCAGCGCTTGGTGTTATAGGCCAGCACGAACCAGATGAAAGGGATGAGGAAGAGGATGCCGAGGACCTCGTTGGCGTCCATGAGGAAGGCCCAGACGAACATGAGCGGGAACTGCACGAGGTGGCTGAGCCAGTATTCGGTGCGACGGATTCGTCCGGCGAAGGAGAAGGGGGCTTTGAACATAAGATTCTTGTAAATTAATGACGCGCGGAAGCAACGCCTATGTCGAAAGGTCTTTACGCGGTCCTGGCCGAGGGCGATAAACGACCCATGCGATCCCTGCTGCTGCTCCTGCTCTGCACGTTCTCCCTCTTCGCCGCCGACCAGCCCCACGGACCCGTCCAGCTACACGATCACGACCATGGCGGCGTACGGGCAGGGGAGACCGATTGCCCGGCCTACCGCAACGGCCTGAAGTGCTTCGGCTTCGGCCTGATCGACGGGATGACCATCAACGGCCCACGGTACCGCTGCTCGATCTGCGGCGTGCGCTGGATCGTCACTTCGGAGCGCCCGACGACCCGCCGTAGCCCGACCGATTGCCCCGGCTACCTAAACGGTGGCAATGGCCTGAAGTGCATTGGGTTCGGTCTCATCGATGGCATCACGATCAACGGCACCCGGTATAAGTGCGGCATCTGTGGCTGCCGTTGGATCGTACCGTAAGCTTTACAGTCAATTTAGGGACATTCCTGAATAGTCACATTGCGGACAGTTGATGTTAACATTATGTTGAATTTGAACTGTCGGTATTTTAACCGTGGGGGACTGGCCGATTCCCATGCCAGCCAAACGACCATACGCCATGACCGATACCTCCTCACGTTTCCGCCCCGGACTGCTGAAGTTCGAGGGCGAGCTCGCGCCGGTGAACGACGTCCTGGCGATCCTGCGTGCCGCCGGCGGCCGTCCGTTCTTCATGGGCGGGTGCGTCCGCGACGCCTTGCTGGGCATCGACTCCAAGGATTTCGACATCGAGGTCTTCGGCCTGAGCGTGGCCCAGATCCAGGCGGCGCTGTCCGCCAAGTTCGAGATCATCTCCGTGGGCGCCGCCTTCGGGGTCATCAAGCTGAAGGACCTGCCGGTCGACGTCTCGGTCCCGCGCCGCGAGAACCGCGTCGGGGCAGGGCACCGTGATTTCGAGGTGTTCGTCGATTCGACGCTGACGCCAAAGGAAGCCGCGGAGCGACGTGACTTCACGATCAACGCCATCGGCTGGAACGATGAGAACGGCGAGCTGCTGGATTTCTACGACGGTGAGCGAGACCTGAAGGCGGGCGTGATCCGCCATGTCTCCGAAAAGTTTTCCGAAGACCCCCTGCGCGTCCTGCGCGCGATGCAGTTCGCCGCCCGTTTCGAATTCACGGTCGCGCCAGAAACGGTTGCGCTGTGCGCCACGCTGCATCCGCGCGACCTGCCGGCCGAGCGCTTGTACGAGGAATGGACGAAGCTGATCCTGAAGGGGCGTCAACCGTCGCTGGGACTGAAGTTCCTGCGCTCATGCGGCTGGCTGCAGTATTTCCCGGAACTGGCCGCCATCGTCGACGTACCGCAGGACCCGGTCTGGCATCCGGAAGGTTGTGTCTGGACGCATACGCTGCATTGCATGGACGCTTTCGCGAAGAAGCGTATCGGTGACCCGCGCGAAGACCTGGTCGTCGGTTTCGCCGTGCTGTGCCATGACCTGGGTAAGGCCGTCACGACGGTCATGTCCGAGGGCCGCTGGCGGGCTCTGGGGCATGAGGAAGCCGGCGTGCCGATCGCCACGAAGTTCATGGGCCGCCTGACCCGCGAGCAGGCGCTGATCGCGGAGATCGTCCCGCATGTCGCGAATCACGATAAGCCGTCGGCGCTGTTCCGCGCCCGGTCCGGCGACAACGCCGTGCGCCGGCTGGCGCTGCGAGTCGGTCGCATCGACCGCCTGCTGCGCGTGGATTTGGCCGATCGTCAGGGCCGTCCGCCGCAGGTCGTCGGCGACACCACCGAACACGGCGCCTGGCTGCTGGCCAAGGCGCAGGGCCTGAACTTGGACAAGGGCGTGCCGAAGGCGATCCTGCAGGGACGTCACCTGGTCGCCCGCGGCATGCGGCCGGGCAAGGACTTCAAGCGTATCCTGGACGCGGCCTTCGAGGCGCAGCTCGACGGCAAGTTCGCCGAAGAATCATCCGGAATCGCTTGGTTGGACGCTTATCTGGCGAAGTCTGACGCTTAGGCTTTGGATGACTCTCATGCCCTTAGGTTCTGTGGTGTATTCCTTGATCGGCCGCATGCTTGCGCCGTCCTAAACCGTGATTGCCATCCTGTCCGACGTCCACGGCAACCGTCCTGCGCTCGAGGCGGTGTTCGCGGAGATGGAGACTCTGGGCGTGAAGCGGATGCTAGTCCTAGGCGACGTGATCGGCTACGGTCCTTTCCCGAACGATTGCCTGCGGATGGTCGCCAGGGCCGAGGTCTGCCTGCAAGGTAACCATGAGGCGGGGGTGACCGGCGTATTGGGGGAGCGCTGGTTCAACGACGCGGCCTGGGCCGGGGTCGAATGGACCCGCAAGAAGCTCACCCATGCCGAGCGCGAACTGATCGCGAAGTGGCGTCCGACCGGCCGGCACGAGGGCATCCAGCTGGCGCATGCTTCGCTGAACCCTGATGCGGCCTTCGATTACTTGCTGACGCCGCGGGCCCTGAAAGCCCACTTCGCCGCCCAGACGGCGCCCCTTTGCTTCGTCGGGCATACCCACGTCCCCGAAATCTGGATCGAAGGCCGTGAAGACCCAGCCCCATGGCCAAAACCGGGTAGCTATGTCCTCGAGCCTGGCCGAAAGACCGTGATCAACGTCGGCAGCGTTGGGCTTCCCCGGAGCGTCGATAAGCGCGCCACCTGGGCTACCTATGACCCTGCGAATGGCGAAGTCACCCTGCGCCGCACGTCCTATGACGTCCAAGAGACTATCCGTACGATCAGGCATCTCCGTTTCGATCAGGTCGTCGAAGACAAGCTGATGAGAGATCTCGGCGCCTGAGGTGGGGGCAGGCTCACGCGACTGCGGAGAGCCTCGGTTGTTCCCGGTTCCGGTCGTCCGGGCCTTTCAGGTCGTCCCCGGGCATCCTTCGATCCCATGGATCCGTACGGGCGTCGGTCGATGGCGAAGTCATGCATTAGAAACCGACAAGGAGACGCCGAGTTTCCGCTTTACCCCGCTGATCGCGCGGGCATCAACGTCTCATGGGTCGCATCTGGCTGTTGCTGTTAATGAATCTTACGCTTTGCGCGTTCGCCCAGGATGCCTCGCCTTCGACGACGCCTCCCGCCGGGTCCGATGAGGCCAAGATCTCCGTCGGAGACGTCCCGGCCAAGGTGGTCGCCTTGCTGGGCGACCCCGAGAGTTTCATCACGCTCTCGCCGACCCGCACCCGTTGCTTCTTCAAGCGCTGCACCATCGTTTTCGACGCGCAGAAGGTGGCCGAACTTCCGGTCATGAAGACCGCTGAGGAGCTGGCGCGTGAGCAGGCCGCCCGCAGGCGCGCCGCGCTGGCGGGACTCCTGTCGCGTTTCGACGAGGAGCGTGCCAGCGACGGAAGCAGCCTTTATCTGCATAAGTCTTTTCCGCGCGGAAAGTACGGCACGATGCCCGCCGTCATCGTCGACGCAAGAGGGGCGATGGGGCTGGTCACCAGCTATTTCGGCGGTACGTGGATCTTCCATGACTCCGCCCTCGTGAAGGTCGGCGGCAAGGTTCTGCCGACTTCGCTCCTTCCGCACGGTGCGCCTATGCGTCGTCTTGCCGGCCAAGGTGGCTTCATCGAAGAACGGTGCGTTTTCAGTTCCGAATCCGACCAGCAGGTCATCCGTGCGATCTCAAGGTCCGCCGGCGGCGTTTTCATCAGCCTCAGCAACGGTCACGCCTCCGTGGCGCCGCGGCTGACCGAGCAGCAATTCGCCTCGTTCCCGCCCATCGTCGAACTTACCTCCTCCGACCTTTCGGCTGTTCGCGAGTGCGTCGCTCTCGCCGACGCCCTTGCGGCATCCGGTCAAGGTCCGGGCGATTCCGGCTCGGGCAAGGACAAGGTCGGCAGGTGACGTCTTGCCGCGCACCCGAGGGATTGCTGGGCCCGCTTCGTCAGAGCGCGCCTTGGCCTGTGGGCTTAGCCTGGCCCTCTCATTCTTAGGTCCTGTTGATCGCTCCGCCTCAAGGCTTGGACGACGCCTTGCCGTCCCTCGTGCCGATCCATGCGGACGCGAAGAGGAGGGCGTTCCCGGCAAGCATCACGAACAATCCCCAGCCTGGCGACAGCGTGATGCGTGATCCGAACAGATTGGCCGTCGGGGTGTCCGCGATGTGGATGCAGACATCTCCCAGGATCAGCGCGGCGATGGCCGCAGGAATCCAGACGTAGGCGAAAAGACGTAGATGGGAAAGGACCGCTCCGGCTATGCCGAGGCCGAGTACGGCCATTCCTTTGCTGTTGCCGTTTTCCATCATCGAAAAGGCCAGCCTGCCCACCTGGGCCGTCGGACCGAAGACCCCTAGCGCGAGCAGGCCGCCGCCGACGTAGCCGAAGGTCTGGGACCGATTATCAGGAGCGGCGGCTACCTGGGGCGATGGTCGCGAAGGGGTGGGCCCCGCAACCTGCCGGCCGACGGTTTGCTGCGGCCGGGCAGGGCTCATGGCTCGGGGCGCCGACGTGGCCGCGGATGTCGCGCCCTGAGGGCGGAACTGGGAGAGCGGCTTCCATCCGGGCATGCCCACCGCCCAGTAGTGGTCGGCGTATGTGAAGCTTCCGTCGGCAAGATGCCGGAGGATGGCGGCCTCGTCGAACTTGCCGATGTTAACGCCGCCTTGGCTTACGTGGTATTGCATGGGCTTTTTTCCTACGACTGTCACCGGGGGTCAACGAGAACTACCGCTTCGTCCGTTGTTATTAAATCTTTACACATATGGTCCTTCTTCGCATTCCCGTAGCCGTGCCCCTCGTCCGGTTGATCATCTTCCTGTTCCGCGGGATCGGCCGGATGTTCCAGGCGATCGGTCGTTTCCTCAGGGCGCTCGTCGGCGCCGGCATGCGCAGCTTCCTGCTCAAGTCCGTCGAGGTCGTCCTCCGTCTTGGTTTCGTCGCCTCCTTGGTCGCGCTCGTCGCGGTCTGCGGGAGCCTGTTCGGCAGCAAGCATTACTTGTCCGGAAGTTATGAAGCCGTCGGACCGCGTTTCTCCTACAAGTTCGATACGTATAACAATTATGATTATCGCGTCCTGCGATTGCATGACGCGCTGACCCAGTTCGTCCCGAAGGATGCCAAGGTTCCTTATGGCCCGGGAAAGCTGGATGTCGACGGGGTGCTCCAGGTTTGGAAGACCAATGAGATGGTCCACGTCTCCGGCACCGCCGTCAAGTGGGACGTCTCGCTCGGGGCGCGAAACGAAGAGACGGGGCGGCCGATGCTCATGGCGGAAGATTTCGCCCCAAGATCGTGGGATAAGTTCACCGCGTTCTTCGAGCAGGCGTGGGCGATCATCTCGCTGCCTATGCTGGTCGCGTGGCTGGTCTTTCCCTCCGCTTCCCGGCTGCGTGAACGCGTGCGTCGGGCCTGCTTGCTCGCTCCGCTCTGCGCCGTCGCCAGCTTCGGCTTCGCCTACCTGTTCTCGCGCTATTGGCTTAACACGCAGTACGACGCACTCGCCGAACTGGTCATCGACCTGCCGCGGTGGGCGCATCCTGTGGGTATCCTCAACAAGTCGATCCTGGCCGGTCTGGCGATCAGCCTGATACCCATGGCGCTTTGGTACCTGCTTCGCTGGGTGCTTGGTCCGTTTTTCGCGACGCCGACCACGCAGTCCAGCCCTTGAACGTCGGCGGTTACTTCCTGACCATGACGATGTCCGCCCAGCTGTCGTAGGCGGACTGTTTCCTGGGGTCGGAGAGGATCGGGATGAAGAAGAGCAGGCCGATGCACCCGCAACATGACGTGAGCAGGCTGCGCAGGAGGGCCCATTTCCAGACCTGTTCGCTCCGGGGCGGTCCGCCGGTACGGGAGTCGGCCATCTTGAAGCCCAGGATGCGTTGGCCCCAGGTCGCGTGATGGACCGAGTTGCCGAGGAGGCCGTAGTAGGCGGAGCCGACCACCAGGCTGATGCAGAACCCGAGGAACTGGCCGACCGACTCCATCTCGCGGGCCACGGAACGGTTGTTCCCGTCGGCGAGCAGGGCCACGAAACCGATCGTCGGCACCAGGCATCCGCAGAAAAGAACCATCAGGAAGATGCCATCCAGCAAGCAGGCCAGGAAGCGGTCGCCGGCCGAAGGGTAAGGCTGCGTCTGCGCGGGGAACTGGGGGTGGGGGCTGCGCGGAGGTAGCGCCGGGGTGGCGGCCGCCTGCGGGGTGCTGGCCGCTGGTCGCATCGCTGGCGGGTAGGCCGGGGGGCTGGTTTGGCCCCTTACGTTGGGGGTGGGGAGCAGGTGTGGGTAGCTCTGGCCGATCGTGCTCCACGCCTTCATCCCGGCGGTCCAGCAGAAATCGCTCTCGTAGACGCTGCCCCGGTCGATGGCCACCTTGAGCTGCGCTTCCGTGAAGACGCCCAGCGAATCCTGGTTTCGGCTGACGTGGATCTTTCCTTCCATGTTCGGGCGTCGCGGGGTGGGGAAGCGTGATTTCGATGCTTGTGTGCCGAGAATGGGGTGCACTATTTCTGCTAGAATGTCGAATAAATCAGGAAATGTCCGGATCGGCGATGTGATGACCTGGGTCGTGACGACGCTTCTCCTCATCGCGCCCTCCCTCGCTTCCGCCCAGTCCGGAGGGCCTTTCGGCAGCGGCCAGGGAGGCCCCGGCGGTTCCGGAGCCAGCCCGTTCGGCGGCGCCGGAGGTTCCGCGTCATCAGAGGTGCGTGAGCTGATCTTTGACGTGGGACGGATCAGTTCGGTCCGGTCCATCGAGACCCCGGCCAGGTTCGCCAAGGTGTGGCGGGCTTTCCGCATGCAGTACGCGTTGGACGAGTCCGGCGATTTCAAGCCCGAGATCGCCGCCACGACTCCTGACAATCCTCAGACCCAGGCCGCGTTCCTCAGGTATGTGGCGGCCAACAATCCCACCATCCGCCTGGAAGAAGAGCAGGTCTGCAGAGCCTGCACGAACGGCAAGTCTCCCCGCACCGAAGGCCTGAAGGTCATCTACGTGGATTGTCCCAAGTGTTCCGGCACCGCGAAGGTGATGCTGATCGAGAACTGCAGGTTGGTCTTCAGCGGAACGGTGCCCCCCAAGGCTTCCCCGGAGAAACCCAAGGCCGAAGCCACGCAGCCTTCGTCGGCTTCGGAAGAACTCAAGATGCTGATGGATAGGTTCCTGGTGGTAGGCAAGCGCTTCAAGATCGACCGCGACGAGTTCACCAAGGAGATGCATTATTCTCCGATGACATATGTGACCAATCCCACGGCCAGCCCGGCCCTGCGGGTTTCCGTCTTCGACGACGGCAGCGTCTTCCTTCATACTTTCTATTACGGACGAGACTGGCTCTTCCACGACCGCTTCAAGCTGATGGTCGGCGAAAAGGTGTTCGATTCCCCCGTGGTGAAGAGGGACATGATCACCCGCAAGGTGCTCAGCGGCGCCGTCCTTGAGCGCGCCTATTATCCTTCCGACCAGCTCGCGCCTGCCGAGGCCGTCGCCCAGGCCTCCCAGGACAGGGTTATCCTGCGCCTCGAAGGTTCTTCCGGCATCGTGACCAAGGAGCTCAGCGCGGAGCAGAAGGCCGCGATCAAGGATGCTTTCGAACTTTCCGCCCTCCTTAAGAAGATTTACAAGATCCGCAAGGACGCCGGCATCAACGGCAAGCTGGGTGACGTCAAATGAGGTCTCCCTCGCCCATGCCGCCCCTCACGTCCATGAAAGAAAGACGCTTCCGGTCGGCCTTGACCGTCCTGATGTCCGCCGTCGCCGTCGTCGTCGCTTCGGCGGATGAGCTCGACTGCAGGGTCGCGCCGTTCGGCGAATTCCGGGCCGCCTTCAATCAGCTCGCCGACGGCCTCGATTATAATGACGACGGGGAGATCGTGAGCGCGCCGGGAAAGAAGCTGCCCTACAACGATGCGACCCGGGTGGCGTTCATCCATTATATCGCCAAGGTGAATCCTACCGTGACGATCACCGTCAGCCGCACTTGCTCGACATGCGGAGGCAAGGGCAGAGGGGTGCGTATCGAGGGTCGCGAAGGCGCCAACCTCGGCTACCAGGTTCATTGGGTCTGCGACGCCTGTTCCGGAAGGGGTAGTTTCACCGAATTCGCGACGCGTCGCCTCACCTACAGCGGCGAACTTCCCAAGAAGTGGGATTCTCCGAAACTGATCGCCTTCCGGGGGAAATTGAACTCCGCCCGGGATGGCAATGCCGCCGCGCAGCTGGAAGTGGCCAGGGCCTGCATGGAGGGTAAGTTCATGCCGAAGAACAACGACGAGGCGCGTGATTGGTTCATGAAGGCGGCGTTGCAGGGCGAACCCGCGGCCTTGGCCCCCTTGGCCGAACTTTACATGGATCCCGCCAACGCGGCGTTCCACGATTATGCCTTCGGGCTCGCTCTCTCGGCCGTCGCCGATCCGTCCGTGGCGCGTCGAGAGTCTCCGGACTTCTTCATCTTCTCGGATGCCGTCAACGTGTCGGCCAATGCCGCGGCGGCCTTGAACCGTCGCATGCTCCTGCTCGAGGCCGGGCTGCTGGCCCCTCGGATCGCCAAGGGGGTCCTCGATAAGGCTCAGGTGGCCAAGGTGCTTTCGCCCCAATCCCTGCGTAAGGGATTCCCACCCCTGTCCGCCCTGACGGCCGCCGCCCGCGCCGATAAGCGCGCCTTGTTCGTCCGAGGTCTCTCGACCTATCTGGGTTTCGGTCATCCGGCCGCGGATGCGCAGGAGGCCCTCCGTCTCTTCGAGGCCTCCGCTTGCCTTTCAGATGCGGACGCCTTCCTGGTCATCGCCTTGCACTTCGATGCCGCCAAGGGATATCCTTCTTCCAAGGAGACGGCTTGGGCTTTCTATTCGATCGCGCGTAGCCTTGGTTCGAGCGATCCGTTCTGCATCGCGCGCCTTAACCAGCTCGCGGAGGATGAGGTGTCGGTGGATTGGGCCGGCACGCCCGAGATCCTGCTCGGCCATCTCCAGCAGGGACGCATCACTCCGGCGATCATCCGCGACCTGGCCGACCTCTCCGTCTACAGGACGGTCCGGGCGGGCCCCGCGCCGGGTGCCGTCGATCCTTTCGATACCGCCGCCACGCAGGAGGTCCCGCTTTCCAAGGCCAAGGTGTTCTCGCTCACCCGATCCATGCTCCAGCTCAAGCTGAAGGTCAGCGAAGTGTCGTCCGACGACGAGTCGGCCTTCCGCAAGTGCTGGGACGACGGCACGACCCGATTCTATTCGGTCTCCGGAGTCGTGACATTTACGAACGCCTCTTCCCGTCGTGAGCGGGCCCCCTTCACGCTCTGCTTCAGCATCAAGGACGCCGACGGTCCGCCTGAGCTGTTATACCTCTCCGCAGGTACCGCCCAGTTCGGCGAATGTCCTGCGCAGTGCGGCCGTGGCCTCTGAGCCGGTCAGGGAATGACCGGCAGCTCGCCGACCAGTTTGCTCCGCTTGGCGAGCAATTCTGACAGGAGGTGGGCTTCCCGGATGGCCTGCTTGGTCTCGAACGAAAGGGTGATTTGGGTAGGACGGCGTCCCAGCATCCGCATCTTGAGGGGCGTCGCTCCGGCCTGGGCCAGCTTACCTACGAGCATCTTGTCGTCATCGCTCAGGAAATGGCAGACTTCCGTCACGGTGTTCTTCTCGTCTACTTCGCGATATGCCTTGTGCGCCGGAATCACGCTGGTTTCAAGGGCTTGGTTATCGAACTCGAAGCGAAGCTGATCGTGGAAAATCCAGGTCCTTCCCGCGTAGAACGTCACGAGATGGGACTGTCCGGAAGCGTCGACGAGCACGCGAAGCGGGATGCGGTTCCCGATGTTTTCGTAATAGCGGTGCGAATAGACGACGGAGACCTGGTCATCGGAGCGCTTCTCGACGAAGGACGAGGCGATCAGTCCGGAAATCTGCTGCTGAACATCGCTCAAGGCCTTGCGCGAGGCGGCGGAGCCGGGCGTGTTTCCGGCGGCAGGCTGGGGTGTGGCGGTCGTCTGTCCGGCGCTCCCGGTGTTGGGCTCATCGTCCCCTGCCAGGACGAAGTAGGCGGCCGCCCCGGCGACGATCAGCACGCTGACGCCTATGCCGATGAAGAGGGGGGTGTTGCTTGAACCGGCTTGGGCTTGCGCGCCCGGGCCGGCCGCGTCGATCCGATCCTTCAGGTCGCTGAGCTTCGCCCAGGACTCCATGCCTTCGGTCCAGCAATCGTCCGTCCATTCCAACTGACCTGAGGCGATCAATCCTGAGATGGCGCCAAGGGGGTGGATGCCGACCGGGTTGCCCTTGCGAGAGACTTCAAGTTGGGGTTCCGGTCCGGACTGGCTCATCGGGACGAAGATGCCATCCGGCGTCCCATTCAGGCAATCTTAAAGAAGGATATGGCAGGTCCGCCTTGCCTGCGTCGTGAGTTCGGTTGTTTATCCTGAGGCATACCCCGCTGTCGAAGCATTCCAAGATGCCCCTGCACCTCAAATTCCATGGCGCGCTCGGTGAAGTCACCGGCTCGACCTCCTTTCTCCGTCTGGTCTCGTCCGGAAACGTCTATGCAGTGGACTGCGGTTCGGCGCATAAGCGCGACGTGCTCCATGAGCCGGCCCACCCGCAGAACCTCCCCGACGGCTGCAAGCCGAACCTGATCAAAGGACTTTTCCTCACGCATGCGCACGCGGATCACCTCGGTATGCTGCTGTATTGGGTCAAGGCGGGCTTCACCGGACCGATCTATTGCACGACGGAGACCGCCCGTTTCGCCTACTTCGCCTGCGAAGATTCCCTGCGTATCCTCTTACGAGAGAACTCGAAGGCAGACGTCGGTGAGGCAGAGAAGGTCGCCGCCCAGAAGCTGCTTGAGAACCACGTGCCTTGCCTGCCAGGACAGGAGTTATCGGTCGAGCCGGGGCTGGCCGTCGTCTGTTTTCCGACCTCACATATCGTAGGGTGCGTCGGTTTCCAGTTCGCGGCCAGCGATGCCGAAGGGGGCATCAAGCGAATCTATTTCACCGGTGACGTGGGCACGGTCGAAGACGAGCAGGAGACCCGCAGCTTGATGCGTACGCGTAAGCGTCCGGATAGGCCCTCCGACTTCGTGATCACGGAGTCCACTTATGGCGACAGGCCGCGAAAGGCGGGTGACCGTTCAGGTAAGGCGAGATTGGAGCGCATGGCCGAAGTGCTTGAGCGCGGCTTCCGCCATGGTGGCGTCTCGAAGGTCGTGTTCCCCGCCTTCTCACTCCAGAGAAGCCAGGATCTGCTGTTGGACATCTATCAGGTGCTGGCCTTCAACCGTGCCGCGACCGGGCTTTCGGCCGGCGTCGTCCCTAAAGTCTATCTCGATTCCAGTCTCGCGACGTCGTTCATGACCGTATTCCGAGACGTCTATCGGGCGGGGTTGGATGGTCGCGGCGATTGGGTCAATCCGTCGGCCTCGTTTCTCGGTGAGTTCGGCGGCGATCTTGTCGCGGTCGACGAGACTTTGGGCAAGCTGCTGCTGTTCGACGGACCAGGAGCATGCGTCCGTCTTTATCATAACGGTGAAGCCATGGAAGTCTTCTGTGGGCCGATGCCTCAGAAGCCTCATGGGCCTTACGTCGTCATCTGTGGCAGCGGCATGACCAGCAATGGCGCGATCCAGCGCTACCTTTACGACTACGTCGAGGACGAGTTCACCACCTTTGTCATCTCCGGGTATGTGCGGGCGAATTCGCCGGGGGCCCGGTTGCATGATATCTGCAAGGAATCCGCGGAGCGTCGTGCCACCATGGTCATGGAGCTCAAGGAGGACAAGAAGCGCAATCTTCCGAAAAAGAACCTGTTCGGCAGCGACATCAAAGCCGATTGCGCCTCGATCTCGGAGTTCTACTCCGGGCATGCCGATGGTCCGTCGATCTGTAGGTATGTGCTCGGCGAGGATGCGTCGGAGCTTGGCGTGCTTAAGCGGATCTTCCTGATGCATGGCGAAGATTCCAGCCGGGCCGGCCTGGCCAAATTGCTGGAAGAGCGGCTGCTTTCATCGCAGGTTGACGGAGCCGCGCGTGCGACCATCGAATGCCCTTTTCCGGTTTCCCCATGGTTCGATTGCGGTGCCAACCGTTGGCTCGAGGAAAGGCCGGTCACCATCAGTCTATCGGTCCTGGTGCCGTCAGGCGAAGATATCCTTGGCGCCGCGCTGTCAGTCTTCGTGCCGGGAGATGTCCGGACCGAGCCAGGTCGCGCCGTGCTGAGTCAACGGTACGGTCAGGCCGAATCTGAGACCGTCCTCCGGGTCAAGGTCTTCAACGCCACGCATCGCAAACTGATCGCTGAGACGACCTTCGCCGGGGTCGACGGACTGCTTGACGCCGGCCGTGTCGCCTTCCGTTGGCGAGAGGTGCTCAACGTCCTTCAGCTGCAGAAGAGCGATTACTTCGCGGGTCATAAGCTCTGCGCCAACGAGCAGGAGTTCCAGGAGTTCGAACGGATGCGTCGCAACCTGGTGCAAGGAGGCAGGCAGCGCCTGCACGGCTTCGTCGTCGCCGGCAAAGCCGCGTTCACGCCCGAGGAGATGTCCGCGATGGAGGCCTTGCTCACTCCGCACGTCCCATTCTACGTTTTGGACAACCAGTATCTTGCGCGTCTGAATGCGGCGCTATTCAGCGGTCCTGACCAGCCCAAGCTTTCCAAGAACGGTGCTTTCTACGTTCCCCTGAAGCTATCCGATCCGATCGTGCCGATCGCCCGTCCTTTCGGTTGGGAATGTCTGCGCAACCTGCTCATCCAGGTGGCGGGAGACGCCCAGATCAAAGAGACCCGTCAGCCGGCCAGGCCTGCGGCCCCTGCGACGGTCCCGAAAGCTGCCGTTCCCGGGGCGGCCACCGTCGTGCCTGCCGAGCGTATCCAGCCAGACCGAGTCGGGATTCCGCTCGAGGCGTATGCCGCTTTGCGGGTCGGGCAGAAGGTCGAGGTCACGGTCGAGGCGCCGTTCGCTACCGGCAAGGCCAAGGGCATGAAACTCCGGGTCAAGACGACGGGCGCACTCGGCGTGGTCTACGGCGCCAACTATCTTGGCGGAAGCTTCGAACACCCGGTCGGCACTTCGATCGAAGTTTATGTCAGGTCGATCGACCCCGAGCTGCGCAAGGTGGAATTCATCCTCACGCCGCCTTGTGAGAGCGAAGCAGCTGTCCAGTCGCTATCCGCCTCGATGGGTACGGTCACCTGGCGCAGGCTTGCGGAACTCGTTCCCTGCGACCTACGTCGGCTCTCCGGTCTGGTCGGCGATTATTGCAAGTTGCTCGTCGAAGACTACCGTTCGATTGCTCCTGAAGTGCTCGTGCCTGCCGGCCAGGAGGTGGAGATCTATCGTCGTATCGCCCAGGGCTTGGAGCAGGAAAGGGTCAGGCGCAACAGCCTGCCGCCGGCCGCAGAGCCGTTCACCTTCGAGAAGATGGCCCGGATCCTCGGCGGGGAATGGAAGGCCTCGGACGTCCTGGCCGCGACCCGATACTTCGAGGGCGCATCGCAGCACGAAGTGGCGCAGATGGCGCACGCGATTCTCTCTCAGGCGCCTGCCGGCGCCGAGGGCGATGTTTTCCCGCTGGAGCACAAGGACCTGTTCTATGCGGCCTGCGTCGAAGCGACCCTCGTCGGATGGGCCGAGGTCCCCGTCGTGCTGTCCGAGCCTCCCGCCCGGCCTTTGCCTGCGCCTTCCCATTACGTCCTGCGCGAGTTGGCGGCGATCTGGGGGGTGAGTCCCGCCGCCTTGCTTCTCGAGGCGGAAGAACTCGGGCTGGACCTGCGTTCCGACGTCCTGCTCAACGTGGAGGAGGCCAAGCGCCTCGGTTCCAAGGGGGGGCGCATAGCCTGAGTTCCTCTAGGGCATTGATTCGCTTCCTTCTATTTATCTAATGAGGCCATGAACCCGCCCGACCGTACCGCCATCTATCGCGTGTCCCGTAACGGACACGTTCTGGGAGAGCACGACATCGACCGTATCGTGGAGCTGCTCGGCTCCGGCGAGCTCCAGTGGACCGATCTGTGTTGGACCCAGGGCATGGCGGGGTGGGGGCCGCTGACGCACCTGCGGAACGAAGTCGCCGCGGCCAAGGCATTCCCGCCCGTCGCCGCCATGCCGGGCCACGCTACCGCAGGACGGCGTCGGATTTCGCCGCCTCCTTCGCAGGTTGTCTCGCCCACGGTCGCGCCCGCTGGCTCCTCCGGTTGGTGGTGGATCGTCGGAGGCGTGACCGCGGGGGCGCTGGTCGGCCTGCTTTGCTCGCATCTCTTTCCCACGGTCGTGCAGGTCGAGCGTCCGGTGGAGAAGGTCGTCGAAAAACCCGTCGAGGTTGTTCGGACGGTCGAAAAGGTCGTGGATCGCACCGTCGAGCGTAAGGCCGACCTTTCGCCCGAACAAAGGGAAGCGCTCGTGCTGGTGGACCGCCTCTTCGACCCCAAGAAACGCACCGTCGGCGTCGGGCTCTTCAAGTTGTCCAATCGCGTCAAGGTATTCTATGAGGTGGAAGGCAAGGGCAGGGGCAACATCAACTCCGGCGCCATCGTCTCTCGCGTCGAATCCGCCTTCCGTGGCCATGGTTTCACGGTGCTTCCGCGCGATTCCAAGGAGTCGCCTTATAGCATCGTCAAGATCGGCGGACTCTTCCTCGAAGACACGAGCAGCAGCGGCTCCGTCATCAGCATCTCGGGTTCATATCGCGTCACGGTGGGGCAGCCGGTCCTGGCGCTGAACCCGTTCGACGAAGACAGCGCCGAGACCAGGGCCATCAAGGTCGGGATCGTCGATCTCTATACTTTCAGCGGCGCGATCGACTACGGCTCGAACAACTTCTACAAGGTTCCTGATGTCTTCGCGCGTGCGGCCGAGGAGTGCGCCACCAAGCTTCGCCTCGCTCAGGGTAACTAAAACCCATGAACCCGCCCGACCGTACCGCCGTCTATCGCGTGTCCCGCAACGGGCATGCGATGGGTGAGCATGACATCGACCGCATCGTGGAGCTCCTCGATTCCGGCGAGTTCCTCTGGACCGATCTCTGCTGGACGCAGGGTATGGCGGGGTGGGGGCCGTTGACCCAGCTGAGGGGCGAGGTCGCGGCGGCGAAGGCCTTTCCGCCGGTCGCCGGCATGCCGATGCCGGTGGCTTCCGGACGACGTCGGATGACGGCTCCCCCGCCTCAGGCGGTTTCGCTCGCGGCCACCCCTGCGGGCTCCGCCGGTTGGTGGTGGATCGTCGGAGGCGTGACCTTAGGCGCGCTGGTCGGCCTGCTTTGCTCTCACTTCTTTCCTACGATCGTCCAGGTTGACCGACCGGTCGACAGGATCGTGGAAAAGACGGTCGAGAAGCCCGTCGAGGTGGTCCGGACGGTCGAGAAGCCCGTCGAGGTGGTCCGTACGGTCGAGAAGCTGGTGCCTGCTCAGCTCACCGAAGAACAGAAGGCCGCGGAGGTCTTCTATCGTAGGTTCTATGACATTTCTTCGCACAAGAAGGGGTCTAGGCTTTTGAATCTTTCGGATCGCGTTAAGGTGATCTCCAACATCAGTGGCGGCGGTACCTATGCCTTTTCAGAAGGGCTGGTGAAGGCCAAGGTCGAAGCCGCGTTCAGAAGCCATGGATTCAAGGTCCTTTCCAGCGAATCAAAGGAGTATCCCTTCAATGTCGTGTATATCAACGGCGTCTTCCTTGATTCAGGTACGAATCCCGGCGTGTCGGTGTCAGGTAGTTATGGCATCGAGATCGCTCAGCCCATCTTTTATGTGAATAGCTTCGACGCCTCCGCGCCTTCTTCGGTCGTCATCAAGGACGGAGATATCGTGCTATACGAGAAATCCGGGGCGATGATCTACGGTTCTTACCGATTCGGGGAGATCGTAGAGGCTTATTCTAAGGTGGCCTTTGAGGCTGCGTCGGAGCTGCGTAAGGCTAACGACAACTGACATGAACATCTCCGAGGCGGTCCAGGTATTCATCCTGATCTACATCCTGGTCATCGCGGCCCTGTTCCTGACTTCCCGTTTCTGGTCGCCGCTGTTCAAGAAGTTGAAGCAGGCGTTGGGCTTCGCTCCGACTACCTCTGTTCAGCCTCTCGCCGGGACGCCGGTCCTGCCGGTCGTGGCAACGTATCGACCAGGCGCGCCCAGGCCTCCCAGGCTGCGGCCGCCTCCCATGCTGGCATTGGCAGACGCCGAGGACAGGAACGCCTATTTCCAGCGGCTGGTCGCGTGCACCAAGGTCGTCTCCTTCGTCTCCGCCACGAATCCGACCGGCTTCCCGACGGGACTTTTCAGGGAGTGGCTTTCCGGGCGCTACGTGGGCGGTCCGGATGCGCCTTTCGTCGATGTCGAGCATCTCATGGCGTCTGCGAGCGACTCGCTGCCAGCAAGCTTGGCCGAATTCGAGGCGCTAGCCGATGAGCTTTCGGCCCAGGCCGCTTATGACGAGCTTTCGGACCTGATGCATTTCTGTGGCGAGGCTTTCCCTTCGGCCAAGGCCGGGTCGTCCATCAGGGCGGCGATCGAAGTGCTGGCGGATCGTCTGGCGGTCGCCTCGCCTGCGGTGTCGACGGGGCAGTCCGCGCCGGATGAGCACGATCGCCGGCAGCTGGAGCGTAAGCTCGAGGTGGATTTCCTCGCCGATGTGCCGGCCAAGGTCGCCCACCTGCGGCGGATGCACGCCTTTTTCCGAGGGCGGCTCATCGCCTTGCGGGATGATGCCGCCGCGGAACGACGTGCGGAACGCATGTCCGATTGTCGTCGTCACATGGAGGAGCACGAGAAGCTGCTGGCTTGGCTCGGGACTTCCGTCTGAAGCGTTTCTATTCGTAGTCTTCTAAGCCTGCTTGTGGCTTGCCAGCCCAGTCGGCCTGTCCTTGTTTGTCGGGGTGAAACTGCTTTCGCTCCCCAAGCCTGTTCTTTTCCTGATCATCGGCGCGATCGGCGCCCTGCTCGGATGGGGGGTCGGCGAGTTCTACGCCGCCTCCACCCCTGCGCCCAAGGCCGCGCCGCTCGTCGAAGAGATCTCGCCGGGAGTCTATCGTCGCACGGTGGGCGATGCCGGCGCCGCCGCGCCTTCGCTTCTCTTCGACGCCGCTGTGCAAGGCCGTTTGGCCGCGGCCGGAGCTAGCATGTCCGGTGACATCATGGCGGCCTTGAGCTGGGAGACCAAGGACGACCTCGACCTGCATTGCGTCGATCCTTCCGGTACCCGCATCTACTTCAATCACCGTCGCTCCCGGACGGGCGGCGAGCTTGACGTGGATCGCAACGTGAACGCGCCCTTGATCGAAGACCCCGTGGAGCATATCTACTGGCCGCTCGGCGAAGCCCCGGAAGGGCGCTACATGTTCTTCGTGCATTTCCCGACGCGGAATTCTTCCGTCTCGCGTATCCCGTTCAAGCTCGACGTCCAGATCGGGGACATGCTGATCAAGAAGACGGGCACGTTGTCCGACGCTGGGCCGAGGGAAGAGAACGGCGTGACAGTTTTCTCCTTCGATTATGTCCGCGTCCCGGCCGCGCCGCGTAAGGCAGGCTTGTCCGGGTTCCTGCTCGGAGTTGCTTCGGTCGGTCTCACCCTCGGCTTCCTGGCCCTTGGGACCTCGTTCGCCATTTCGGTCGCGCAGGCTCGCATGCTCGGCGCAGATTCCTGGCTGCCGCGTGATTTCGGCAAGATCGTCTTGCTCAGCCTTTGTTCGGGAGTCGTGGCAGGTTTCGTCGGCCAGGCCATGCTCACGGTCATGTCATCCCGGCTCGGCGCCTCTTCCGGGGCGTTCCTCAAGGTCATCGCTTGGGTCGTCGTCGGCGGGATGCTGGGCTTCGCTTTCTCCCTGATCATTCCCAATCTCGACCGGACCAAGGCGGTCTTCGGCGGACTCATCGGTGGCGTGCTCGCCGGTGTCGTGCTTTCGGTGATCCTCTCCGGCATGCCGAGCCTGGGACGTTTCATGGCCTGCGTGATCCTCGGCGGCGCCGTCGGCCTCTCTGTCGCGGTCGTCGAGGCCATGGCGCGGGAAGGCTATCTTCGCGTCATCTGGGGACCGGGCGAATTCACCACTGTCAATCTTGGTACCATGCCCGTGACCGTCGGTACGGGCGTCGAGTCCACGGTCAAGATTCCCAAGTCCAGCGGCTTCCCGGCGACCATCGCGACCTTCACCATGAAGGACGGCAAGGCGACCATGTACCATAACATGACCGGCGCGACGCATCCTCTCCGCGACGGCAACAAGCTGCCGCTCGGCACCGTGACCATCGAGGTCAAACTCTTCTCCTGAACGAACCCATGCGCAAATTCCTCTCCAGTTACCCCAAGTGGCTCGTGTTCGCCCTGGCCGGCTTGCTCGGCGCAGGCTTTTTGAACGGCGTATTCGAGGTATTCTTCTACGATCCAAGGGCTGGCCGTACGTTCCTTACCGTGGCTCTCTTCACCGGAGCATGGTGCGGATTCTTCAGCGCTGGCATCGCCTTCGCATTGTTCACGGTGCAGCGCTCGTTGCTAGGCGCCGAGGAATTCCTCGCCGATTCGATCAAGCCGCTAGCGATCGGTTTCGCTCTCGGCGGTCTTTCGGGCGCCGCGGCCCAGTTCATGTATTCTTTCGCCCATTCCTCAGGCATCAGGGCGGGGGAGCTTCCTCGTATCATCGCTTGGGCGATGGCGGGCGGAGGACTTGGCTTGGCGCTCTCCCTCGCAGTCCCCAACCTTAAGCCGATCCGTGCTTTCTTGTTCGGGGGTCTCGGCGGCTTCGCCGGCGCCATTGGCTTCATCGCGGTCTGTTACGTCGCGAACGATGTCGGCGCGCGCCTTGTCGGCACCAGCATCATCGGCATGTTCGTCGGTCTCTCCGTGGCCGTGGCCGAAGCCACCGCGAAGGAAGGGTTCCTTCGGGTCGTCTGGGGACCGGGCGAGTATACCCGCGTCAATCTGGGTGATAAGCCCGTCCTGGTCGGCAGTTCCCGAGAATCCACGGTGCGAATGGCATCGTCGGACGGGTATCCTCCGATCGTCGCCACGTTCAGCCTCGAAAAAGGGCAGGCGACGATGGTCAACCATATGTCCCGCACGACGCACGTCCTGCGTAACGGCAACAAGCTCACGCTAGGTAAGGTCGTCATCGAGATCCACCTCTTCAGCTGAAGATCGCATGCGTTCCCTCCTGAATCGACTGCCCAAGTGGCTCATGTTCGGGGTCGCCGGCCTGATCGGCGGACTTCTCTTCGCCGCTTTCGCGGAGCGGTGGGTGGGGAAGCACCGCCGGGAGACCATCGTAGTCCAGGAGGATCAGCGCCCGGTCGACCTCGTCTTCGTCCTTGATATCTCGGGCAGCATGTCGGGGGAAATCGAGGGAGTCCGCAATAGCCTCACGGAGTTCCTGGGGCAGCTTGAATCCCGCAAGATCAAGGGGCGATTCGGCCTCGTGACCTTCGATACCAACGCACGTCTCGAACAGCCTCTTTCCTCCGACATCAAGGAGGTCGTCACGGCGATGAAGCCGCTGTTCGTCAAGGGAGGTCGCCCGGAAGGGGATGGCTCGTTGGGCGGATTGGCGATCGCGGCCGGCCTTCCGTATCAGCCGGCGGCGCGCAAGGTCGTCATCCTGGTCACCGATGAGACCTATGACCTGCCCGACGGCGAGATCTTCTCCACGGATCAGGTCGCCGGTATGCTGAAGTCGGCGCATGTCGATGAGGTGAACGTCGTTACCTTGGCGTCCTTGACGACCGATTATTCTTTCCTGACTCAGGTCGCCGGAGGGAAGGTCTTCACGATGGACCGTTACGGTCGGCAATCCGAAGGCCTGTCCAATCTCTTCAAGGAGGTCGCGATCTCGGTCGCCGACAGTTCCGTCCTGCGTGGCACCGGTTCTCCCGGCGCCAAGGTCGACCTCGAACTGGTCCGCAAGCACTTCTGGTCCGATGCGCTTCAGGCCGGTCTTTGGGTCGGCCTGGTCTGTTTCGGCATCGGCGTGGCGGTCGAGACGATTCAGCAGCTGATGCTGGGCGGTCTGGTCAAGCCTCTGCCCATCCTCCGGACGATGGCGATCAGCCTCGCGCTGGGTTTCGGCGCCGGCGTCATCGCCCAGGCGATCTACGCTTACGCGATGGGGGGAGGTCTGGGGGAGACGCCGCGTGTCGTTTCCTGGGTCTTCGTAGGCGCCGGACTTGGGCTCTCCATCTCGCTTGCCATCCCGAACCTCGATAAGCCCAGGGCCATCCTGCTCGGCGCCTTGGGCGGTTTGGTCGCCGTCGGCGGCTTCCTGCTCGTCACCTCGCTCGGGTCGGAAACGGCTTCGCGCCTGCTGGGCGCGGCATTCCTTGGTTTCTTCATCGCCCTGGGCGTATCCATCGCCGAAGCGGTGGCCCGCGAGGCCTACCTGATCGTCCATTGGGCCAAGAACGAGACCACGACGGTGAATCTCGGCGCTCGTCCTGTCATGATCGGCACCGCCGGCGAATCGACCGTCAGGTTGCCTCCGAAGAGCGGCTATCCTCCTGCGATCGCGAGTTTCGAACTTAAGGCCGGCAAGGCCGTGCTGACCAACCATATGTCCCGGACGACCCACGTCCTGAAGGATGGTAACAAACTCACGTTGGGCACGGTCGTGGTCGAGGTGCGCATCATCCCGGGTTACCTCACCACGCCTCGGCCATGAGCCTTCGCCGGATCACGATCCTACTCGACCGGTCATCTTCGATGGCCGGAGCGCCCATCGGCCAGGCGGGCGCCTTCATCGAATGGAGCCTCGTCTCCACGCTGAAGGACAACCGACATCTCTACGGGAACGTCG
The DNA here is from genome assembly GCA_024638885.1 of Coraliomargarita sp. Classification (GTDB taxonomy): domain Bacteria; phylum Verrucomicrobiota; class Verrucomicrobiia; order Opitutales; family UBA953; genus UBA953. The sequence continues at coordinate 198,336 of JAHEJL010000002.1, forward strand.
AAGTGGGCCTCATTGGTTTCGATACGGAAGCTGAGTGGCTCGTGAGACCGACCACCATCGACGAGTTTTCTTTCCCGACGGCATTTGAAATCGGCCCGTTCGGCGGTTCCTGCCTTGGTTCCGCTCTGGGATTCCTTTCCTCGGACGACACGCTCGGCGCTGATTCGGAATCAGACCTTCTCGTGCTGATTTCCGACGGGCATTTCATCGACGACGTCTGCGAGGCGACCGATCGGTTCGACCAGGATTCGAGGGCGCTCCGGATCAGCCTCGGCGTCGATGCTTCGTTCCGGCATCCTCTGGCATATTTCGAGCGCTGGCCGAAGGGCGGCAGGCGAACCGCGGGCGACGTCTTCAACGTGACACCCCAGGACGTCGAAGGCTGGTTGGCCAAGATCTGAGACCCCAGCTTAGGCGTGCGTACGGCCCGGGCTTTCCTGCCTAGGCCGTGGGGTTTTATAAAAACACAAGAAATCCATACGCTTGACGGGGGGTGGGGGAGGGGGTATCCGTTTGGTCGCACCCCCATGAGCTCCGCCCGTCGCCTCCCCATCTACTTCCTCGTCGATACTTCCGGTTCGATGAGCGGTGATCCCATCAACCAGGTCCGCACCCAACTGAGCAGCATCATCGATGGCCTGCGCGCCGACCCTCAGGCCCTCGAGACTGCTCACCTCTGCCTGATTTCCTTCGGTGCGACCGCCAAGGTCGAGGTGCCGCTCACTTCCCTTGAAAGCTTCAACGTCCCGGCCGTCCTCGATGCCGCCGGCTCGACGGCGATGGGCGAGGCCCTCGAGCTCCTGGTCCGTACCCGCAAGGCCGACCTCGTGCCGAAGACCGGTTCGACGGCGGGCGACTGGCGTCCGATGGTCTTCTTCCTGACCGATGGCGTTCCGACCGACGACTTCGACGCCGGCATCCGCGAGTTCAAGAAGCTCCGCTGGGGCGTGCGCGTCGCTTGTGCCGTGAACGGCGCCGAGGAGTCCAACCTCATTCGATTCCTGGATGCTACGGATGCTCCGGCCGGCTACCCCGACGAGTCCGCCACGAACCTCGTGCACGTCAGCACCTCCGATCCGATGCGCATGCAGGCCTTCTTCAAGTGGGTCTCCGCTTCCATCTCGGCCGTCTCCGGCAGCGCGAATCCCGACGACATGGCCGGCGGCGCTCCGCCCCCTCCGCCCGGCGCGCCTTCTCCCGGTCCGACCTCGGCCGGCAATCCTCCGCTTCCTCCGCCCCCTCCGATCCTCACCTAAATGGCTGAGCCTATCGGCGGCAGGGAGCATCGTTGGACGAAGGCCGACTTCTTTAGGTTGGCCGAGCTGCTTCAGCTATGCGCGATCATCCTAGGATGGATGGTGCTCATCATTCTCCCGGTTTGCGTTGCCGATATGCTTTGGGATTTCGCCAAAGCGCTTCAGGCCGATGGATCTATCTTGGCCAAGTTGCGTGCCGGCGGCAACTGGAAGCAGGAAGCGTTGCCGTTGCTGAAGTTGATGGGCATCTCCGTCGGGCTCGCATTTTGCGTCATTTGGGCCGCGCTCTGTCTCCTGTGCGCTATCGCGATCGCCTGTATCCGCTGGAAGCGATGGAAGATGGAACGCCCGAGGAAGACTTCCGCCGATCTGGCCGGTCCTGAATCCGTCAAAATGGAAAAAGATAATACCGAGCAGGAGAAGGCGCAATCCGCCTCGGCCCAAGGCGTAAGTCAAGAGAGCAAAAGCCCTGAGCAGGAGAAGCGTGAGAGCGCCGAGAGGGAACGGCGTGAGAAGCGTGAGAAGATCGCCCAAGCCAAGAAGGCTTTCGCCGACAAGGTATCCGAGTTCAAGTCCTCCCTTCCGAAGTCCTATGAGGTCAAGGCGGCCGGCGGGGTCGTCGATTTCTCCGAAAAGTTCAAGGTGCCTGGGCTTTCGGTGGTGATGAAGGACGTTGGCCTGCGGCCTTACCTGACTTGGGATGCGGAAGCCATGACTTTGCGTGTCAACGACGCCCGGGCTTTCTTCAAGGATAAGAAGGCGCGTTTTTCCGTGGAGGTTTCGGATCCTCTTGTCTCCGCCGATCCCGACCTGAAGGATGAGATCGTCTCCGTCCCCTTGGAGGTCGTCCTTGAGGCCGCCTATCCGTCGGTGGTCCAGAAGTTCTTCGATTGGGCGGCGAAGGTGCCGGTCGCGGCGCGACTTGAGAACGCCAAGCAGGGGCAAGAGGTCGATTATGACATCAGGTCCCTCCTGTCTTATGACCCGGAGTGGGCTGTCTGGGCACGTGCCGACGGACTAGGGTCCTTGAAGGCGGATTTCGATAACCATCGCATCAAGGGCGAGCCGACGGTCGGAACCGATGCCCGGATCCGTGTGGTGTTTTCCTGCAAGGGTTACGATGATGTCACCCATGAGCTGGACCTTCTGCTCACGTGCAACATGGACGCAGAGCAGCGCTGGAAGCAGATCGAACGTGATGAATCCGACAAGCCCGCCGTGCTCTCCGACGACGACCGGCTGATGCTTTCGAAGATGGCGGACGCCGTCCGCTCGACGGGCAACGCCTACGAGGTCCGCAAGCCCGACGATACCTTCTCCAAGCCGCACCGTGTCTCGCGGCGACAGCGTTCCGGCGAATACGACCTCGCCTATGCCTCGATCCGCGGACGCAGCCATATCCGGACCGGAAGTTTCCGCGAGGATGACGTCGATGCCCGTTTCTTCCTGGACGGCAAGGGCGTCGCCATCGTCGTCTCCGACGGCGCCGGTTCGGCGCCGCTTTCCCGTCGTGGTTCCACGGTGGTCACGTCTGTCGGCATGCGTTGCCTGATCGACTTAGGGGAGAAGCTCGTCGCGTCTCCTGTCTCCTTGGAGGACCGAAGCCTTGATGCGTTGAGCGGCTTCGCCGAGACGGTCCGGGCGATCCAGAAGCAGATCGAATTCGAGGCCGATAACATCAAGGACCAGAAGCCGGACTTCCTGCCCAAGGAGATGTACGCGACGTTCCTGGCAGCCTTGGTCCTGCCCGTCGGAGACCGTCAAATCCTGCTCACTTACTCCGCCGGCGATGGGGCCATCGGTCTCGCCTGCGCCGGTCAGGCGACGGGCATCAAGTGCGTGCCCGACCATGGACAGTCGGCCGGTCAGACCTTGTTCGTGCTGAACAAGGGCGCCGATGACGCCGAACGCCGCCTGACCTTCACCCAGCTCCCTGAATCGTATGCGCTCTTGCTGATGAGCGACGGCGTAAGCGACCCGCGCATCGCCCCCGAGGACGAAGCCAAGCCTGAGACCTGGGATAAGCTTGCCGAAGAACTCAAGCCCCTCGTGCGCGAGGAGCCTTTGAACCATGAATCCGAACGTCGGGAAGAGTATGCCAATCGCGGCAAGCTCTGCGAGTGGCTGGATTCTTACGAAAAAGGCCATCATGACGACCGCACGATCGCCGTGCTTTTCCATAAATTAAGCTGATCTGAGACGCCCATGCCTCGAATGACCCTCCGTACGGCCGATGGCCGCCAATACGTGATCAACACGGACGATGAAGAGAAGTCCGGCCGGATGAAGGATGTCTGGTTCTGCGAAGATCGCGTGAACGTGGCCGCCTTTTACAAGAAGCCGCTCCTCGGACGCGACCTCGTCCGCCTCCGTAAGATCACCAGCGTCTACCGGGATTCCATCCTGCGCGGCAACGAGCCATACTACGGCGAGGTCTTCGGCCTTCCGTTCGCCAACGGCGAGGCCCGTCATCCGCGGTTGGGCATCGATACCCAATTCATCATCCTGCCACGTTACCCGGCGGCATTCTTCTTCAAGATCGGCGCCAAGCCCGGAGGGCCGAAGATCAAGGGCGCCGACAAGAAAGGGCGCTGGTTCGCTTCCGCCAAGCTCCGTCGCAAGTTCCTGCACCCCGACGAACTGGGCACCTGGGAGAACCATCTGCGCAGCTGCCTTGAGATGTGCCGCGCGATCGCGAAGATGCACCAGGCCGGCGTGGCTCATTCCGACCTTTCGTACAACAACGTCCTGATCGACCCCATGACCGGCGGCGCCGCCTGCGTCATCGACTGCGACATGCTGGTCGTCGAGGGAATGTTCCCGGCCGACGTGGTCGGCACCCCTGATTTCATCGCCCCTGAGGTCTACAAGACCCAGGGTACGCCTGCCCGGGTGCTGCCTAACCAGAAGACCGACCTGCACGCGCTCGCCGTGCTGATCTACCAGTATCTCCTTTATCGTCATCCGCTGCGCGGGCGTCTCGCCGGCACCTTGAATCCGGGCGACGCCGGCAACGACGAAGTCCGGCTCATGGGTTCCGATGCGCTCTTCGTCGAACACCCGACCGATTCGCGCAACCGGATCAACGCCAAGAGCCCGGATAACGCCGATTACCTGCCGTACTGCGACACCGACCTGATTCCGATGACGGTCTGCGGCGAGCCCCTTGCCAAGCTCTTCCTTCGTGCGTTCGTCGACGGTCTGCATGACCCCAACCGACGTCCGTCCGCCACGGACTGGATCCGTGGTATCGAGCAGACCTTGGCCATGGTCGTGCCTTGTAACAACAAGCAGTGCCAGCAGAAGACCTTCGCCTATTTCGGCAAGTACCAGTGCCCGTTCTGCGGCACTACTTCGTACTCCTATCCTCAGGGTACTTTCTACTCGCCGACCGGGATGGGCGATTCCCGCACCTACGCTCCCGATGGCGCCAGCATCACCATCGTGCACAACCGCACCTTGGGGTCTTGGCATGAGAGCAAGATCGGCTTCGAGAACATGTCGACCAGGGAGGAGGACCGTCCGATCAAGGGCCGTTTCATCCGTACCCAGACGGGCTGGGCCTTCGAGAACATCGGTTTCGAGAACATGCAGGAGCGTACCGCCAAGAAGTCCGTCGCCAAGGGCGAGACGATCGAGGTCGTGAACAACATGCAGCTTCAGCTCAATACTGACGGCCGCATCCTCCTTATCCGCATCCCTTCCTGACATGCTCAGGCGCCTCCCTGTCTATATCCTCCTGGATTGCTCCGAGTCCATGGTCGGGGAAGGGCTGGCCGCCGCCCGTCGGGGCATCGGCAACATCCTTTCGAGGCTCGGCACCAATCCTCAGGCGCTCGAGACCGTCCATATCTCGATCATCGGTTTTGCGGGCAAGGCGAAGGTGCTCTTACCCCTGACGGCTTTGCCTGATGCGACGATGCCTCCGATTCGTCTCGGCAACGGCACTGCCTTGGGCGCCGCCTTGGAACTTCTTGCGGCGCGTATCCGTGATGAAGTCTCGCGGCGCGACAAGACCCAGCGCGGCGACTGGCGTCCAATCGTGATCCTCCTGGCTGACGGAAAGCCTACGGACGACCTGGAGAAGTCCCTCAAGGTCTACAAATCCACCGTCGGCGACCTGGTCGCGAACTTCTATGTCGTCGGCTGCGGCGAGGATGCGGACCTTCGTTCGCTCGCGAAGGTCTCAGACATCCTCCTCAAGGCTGAGTCCATGGAAGCCGGCGTGCTGGATCGCCTGTTCTTCTGGATGAGCGAGACGCTCACCGAGGCGAGCCGTTCCCAGGACGACAAGGGCGGCCGGACAATGCTCGAAAGCCTGCCCGTCGGCGTGACCATGGTGGATGCCAAGCATCTGCCCGATAAGAGCGCCGTCGGGGATTTCTATCTCCGTGCCGTGTGCGGCGTGAAGAACCGGCCCTTCATCATGCATTTCAGGTGGGATGAGGCCGGCGAGACCTTCCGGGCCCATCGTTCGCATCCCCTCGGTCAGGATGACATCGAACCGGACCAAGAGGGTGGGGCCGGCGAGTCCGTCGATATCTCCATCGTTTCTTCTCCGCCTGCCTGTCCTTATTGCGGTACGGATCAGTATGTGATCTGCGGGCCCGATTGCGGGACGATTTCCTGTGCCGGCGGTGTCGTCCGCGGTCCGGAAGGCCCCAGCCACCGTTGTCCGAAATGCGAAGTGCAGTTCTCCTTGGCCAAGGGAGCGGGAGCCACGTCGCTTCGCGTCAGGCGCGGATGAGCCAAGGCGGTCCCATCGGAGATGCGGTTTCGCGGGCGCGGAACCTGCAGCTTAGGTATGCCGGAGTGACGGCATCGCTGGCTGAATCCCTCAGGTCTTCGCCGGATGCCGAACTTCCCCGCGCCGTGGCTTCGGCCCTCGTCCGCGTCGTCGACGAAGCCGCTCCTGAGCCGGGGACGGGTCGTCCGGGCGCCTCGCATTGGGTCCCGTTTCAGGTGCTTTTCGAGCCTCAGGTGCTTTCTGCCGCGACGCTCCGGGCAGCCAAGGTCGTCGAAGGAGTCGCAGGTTTCGGCTCGGCGATCGCCATGCCAAGGCGTGCCAATGACTTTCCGGATGCGACACCCTTCGGACTCCTGGCTTTCTATCAGGTTTGCGTCAGCCGATCGAAACAGGGCGGCGCTTCCTATCAAGGAATCACGAAGCTGCTTGCCCGTCAGCATGCCTTCGTCGCCGAAGCAAAGGGGCAGGGTGGCCCTAGCCTGGCGGATGCTTTGCTGCTGGGCTTGATCCCGGATTTCCTTTCGTCCGAAAAGGACGTCGGCGAGAACGAGGGAAAGGTGCACGGTAATCTCGTCCGCGACCTGTTCGAGGTCGCCGGAATCCTGGCCGCGTCTCGGGCTGGTGCCTTGCCGACCGTATGGCCCTCCGTTCGTAACCGCCTCGCCCAGGATCTCCTCGAGACCGAATCCTTGCATGGGATGCTGCATGCCGCAGTCCGCGTCCAGGTCGGCAAGGCTGCGGCCGAGAACTGGCCGCCTCTGGTCGAGTCTTACGTGGTCAGGCAGGCCGATAAGTCGGCCGTCCCCGCTTCCGGGGAGACCCCTCTGCTGATCTGCGCCTTGGCGTCGAACTGGGTGAGATTCGCTTTCCGGGGGCTTTCCCCGGCCCGCCGAGGGGCCGTGCAGGCCGATTTCAAGGCTTTGGTCAGGGGGTGCCCTCATGGCCAGGCCCCGGAGCTCGAGGCCGCCCTCAATCGTGCCATTGCTTAGGCCGAATCCACCCCTCTATAACAATCCCTGTATGCTCGATTTACCCCCGGATCAATTGGAGTCGAAGATCGCCGTCCTGCTGGCCGATTCCTCGCGCTCAGCGGAACTCCTCGCGCATAAGCAGGAGGTCATGGACGCGCTCGTCGAGATGAGCGGCAAGGTCAAAGGGTCGCTCGTAGCCCGCGACGAAGAGGTCGACATCGTGACGGCCGGCCTGCTTTCGGGGACTTCGGTGCTACTCATGGGCCCGCCCGGCACGGCCAAGAGCCTGCTCGTCCGTTCCGTCGCCCAGGCTTCCGGTGTCAGCGGGCGCGGTTTCTTCGATTACCTGATCAGCAATCACACGATGCCCGAGGAACTCTTCGGCTCGATCGACCTGCCGGGTCTGGTGGAAGGCAAGATGAAGCGCGTCACGCAAGGCAAGCTGCCAGACGCCGAGGTGGCTTTCCTGGACGAAGTCTTCCGCGGAGGCAGCCACATCCTGAACACGCTGCTGACCATCATCAACGAGAAGAAGTATGACAGCGGCGAAGGGCTTCGCCCCGTCCCGCTGCTCGCTGTCGTCGGTGCGGCCAATAATCCTCCCGACAAGGAGGAGATGCAGGCTTTCTTCGACCGATTCCCCGTCCGCTGCTGGGTCGATCCCGTCCTCGACCGTCCGAATCCGGACCGTTTCGAACTCGATCTGCTGACCAAGGCATTGGCCGGAGAACGCCAGCGTCTCGCCGGGAGCTGGGCCCGTGGCGCGGCCAAGCCTGCGGCATCGCGGGTCACCACCAATCACTATCGACTCGGGCGCGCCATCCTGCACGCGATGCTGCGCGACGCCTCGGGCAAGAACGTCGAGGCGCGTTGGAACGAGTTCATCGGCATGTTCCGCGACTGCCGCGCCCTCGCCCGGCTTTCCGATCGTTCCCTCGCCCAGCTTTGGACCTTCGGGGCCGCCTTGGATTTCGTCCGTGGCAAGGATCCGACCCAACCTTACGAGGCCGCATCCAAGAAGAATCGTTCCGACGGTCATCTCCTCGTCTTCAGGCATGTCGCCCGTTCCGGGCAAGGACGCCGTGGGCTTGCCGATAAGGTTTCCCGGGAATTGGCGAACTGAACGGCATGAGCCTCGACGGGGACACCAAGCGACTGAAGGTCCTGGCGGATTGCTGCAAGGCAAGGCCGTCTCCCCGCGTGCTTGCCGAATTCCCGTCGGTCCTCGAAAAACTGATCGCTGACAGGCTTTTCCTGCCGCCTTTGTTCGTGCTCGATATCCTCGTCGCCACGACGAGGCCCGAGAACGCGATCACGCCTCCGGGCTTCGAATCCAGGCCGTCCTCCGAAGGCTGGCGTCAGTTCATGGATACGGTCGCCCGGAGGGCGTTGCCGGGAACCGTCGGCGGGTTCGAGCATGGCGTCGCGCTCGTATGGGCGACGGCGCAGAGCCTGAAGGCCAGGTCGGATGGTTCCACCGAGGGCGCTTCGATTGATTGGAGCACGGCCGACTATGCGAAGTGGATTTCGCTGGGCGCGGACAAGGTGCTCCGGGCCGAGGCCGACTACCTTGGTCGCGGCGGCAAAGGCGACCTGGCTTGGACAAGTTTCTGGGACCACCTGAACAGCGAGGTCGCCACGATCGGCGGCCGTGAGCGGATCATCCCCTTCAGCAGCTCGTTCCGTAGCCGCGCGACCGACGTCTTCTTGTTCCAGGAACTGCCGCCGGTGGACGAGCAGCTCGACGCCTTGATCGCCGAGCACGATGAGTATCGGTCCCGCGGGCAGCTGCCGGTCTCCTCCCGCATCGGCAACAAGGACCCCTCGGTCCGTCGCAGCGACGCCGGTGATTTCTTCGAGCGTGCCCCGGGGGCTCTGCCCGAAAACGTCGCGCGCATCGCTCCGACCGACCTTGTCCTGCTCGACGCCGGTTCGGGGGTTTCCGCTGAGCTGAAGAAGATGCTCAAATCGCGTTTCGCGGTCAAAGTCGTCGAATCCGACATCAGCCAGCGTTATCATTCGCAGCCTGATCCGTTCAGACGCTCGCGCCGGCTTGAGGTGAGGATGTCGCTTTATGACGACCGGCTGATGTCGTCGGTGCCGCCGGTCGGCGAAGCGGGCAGGGAGTTCTCCCAGATCAATCTCTACCGGGCTAGCCTCGTCTATTTCCTGCATCATCTGGCGCAGGCCCTGGAGGATAGCCCCATCGAATGCGACCTGAAGGTAAGCCTCGTGCTCGGCGCGGCCTCAAGCATGACCCGGGTGCTTCCCGTCGATTTTCTCGCATCGGCGCGAAGGAGCCCCCGTGATTGCTTCGAGGCATTGTGGCTTTGTTTCCCTCAGCTCTTCTCCGGCTTGGTGCTCAGGAAGCTGAAAGAGACCCGCATCGCTGGCTCCCTTGATGCCGAGGCTTCGATGACCATCCTGCTTAATCTGGGTCGATCTTCGCCCGCCTTTTCGGAAGATCTCGAGAATGTCTGTCTCGCCCAAGTGCTGGCCGACCCCGCCACCTGTACGCTTTGTGCGCGTGTCGTCGGGTGCTCGGAAGAAGGTGGCTCCGCCGAGGTCGTCAGATCTCATGACGCTCCCGGGTCCGTCTCCTTCGAGGTCGTAAGGTCAATTTTCGGAAGAGGGGAGGCCGCATGAAGGCTTTCTATTGCGAGGGTCGTGACAAGGGGGCTGGCCTCTCCGACAAGCTGTGTTTCACCTTGGTAAAACGGCTGCTCGCCCATAACGAAAGGCGCAGCCGGAACGCCGAAGACAGCATGCGAGTGCTGGAGAGCATCGCGATCCATCGTCTCCGCGCCAAGGATGCGACCGGCTACTGTCTCGTCGTCAACGATGAGGCGGTGCTCAACAACACCACCGGTCCGGAATGGGACAGCGTATTGGCGCAATGCGGCGCGGTCTCCCGCGCGACGATTCCGACCGCTTTCCAGCCGGAGCCATTTTGTCACGGCACCGACCTCTATCGCATGGTGGGGCCGGTTCCGTCCGATGGGGGCGAGGTGCACCATGTGATGCTCGAGTCCCGAGAGGGTCGCCTCGCCTCCTTGGTCGAAGAAGTCATGCAGGTGGAGGATGCCCGGTCCGCCGTCGTCACCTTGGACTGCGGCGATCGCGGACTGATGACCTGCGTCTTGGTCGAGTTCGCCAAAGGCGGGCATGTCGGCGCTTCGCTTGAGTCGCTTTTCCCGAGCGCGGAAGTCATCCGCGTCTCGGATACGTCGCAACGTCTCGTGTTTTCGCACCTCGGCACGACCTGCCGTTGGATGTTCAGCGCAGGGAACGAGGTCGTGCTCATGCCCGTCCGTTCGCGTGAGGATTCCGGCCAGAGCAAGGTCTTGGTCACCTTCACGGACGCCGAGGGAGCCCTGGAGCCGGTGCTCTGTTCCTGGCGAAGGGAAGACGAGTCCGGCTTGGGCTCCTTCATCAGGCTAAGCTTCAACGCGCCTAGCCGTCCGCTGCTCGCCACTCCTGTCGCCGAACTGGCTTCGCGCGAGCCCGTCGAACTCAGCGTCATGCTGACGAGAGACGGCCGGCTTCCGCAGGACGACCGTAGGCTGTACCTGATCGACGAAGCGTCTCCCTCTTTCCCCAAGGTCCTTTCGCGGATCGTGGACGCCTCGGAATTCGCAGCCCAAGGCGCGGTTTCTTACGCACGCTGGGAAGGTTCCGAGAAGGCCGTCACCTATGCCTTCCTGTCTCCCCTGATCCGTGAGTTCGAGTGCTACCGCGACGTGCGTAGCTATCGCATCCTTGACGCCCATCTCGGTCTGCGTGGTCTGGCCGTACGGGAAGGATATCGGTTCGTGCCTGAGATGCCCGAAGACGAAGGCTGGATCGCGGCCCTTTCCGATGTCTTGTTCGCGTCGGTAGGCGCAGGGGATACCGCCTGGGCCGTGGTCGACCCACATGGCATGTCCGATTCGGGCATGGCCAGCCTCACCGCCGTCGTCATCCCTGCCTTTTTCCCGTTGGATGGTTACCGGAGGAATCTTGAGGTCTTCGGGCCGGTCCTTCGTGCCAGCTTGGTCGCCGATGAGAAGTCACGCCATCAGGAATTCTCTTCAAGGTCGGAGTCGGCATGGCAAATGGCCGCGCATGCCGAAAAGGCGAACAGCGAGATTTATGCCGAGAAGCTCTTCGATGAGCTGAAGAAGGATGCCGAGACGCTCGACCGAAGCCTCCAGGCCATGCGTGATGACGTGCGGTCGACCAAGGAGATGGCTGAGCCGTTGCATGACGAGGCCAAGCTGACCCGAAAGGACCTCCAGTCGATGACGGACGCATTCGCCAAGGCGATCAAGTCTTCGGCCGACAAGTCCGCCAACTGGGCCGAATTGCAGCGGCGTTTCAATGAGCATGTCAGGCTGCTGGAGGCGGCCGTGCGCATGTTGGATGGCGGCGTCCGTCTCAAGGCCACGACCGAGCTGGAGCGCGTCACGAACCAGAACGCCGAGATCACCCAGCGTCTCGCCTCGCTCAGGCAGGCCGAGGCGGACGTGATCCAGGCCCACCTTCGGTCGAGTCAGCTTGCCGCCTCCCTTGAACAGGAATCTCATCGCGTGCAGGCCGAGATCGAGACCCGTGAGAGGGCCATCGCCGATGACTGCTCGCAGGTCGCGGAGTTCGATATCTTGGTCGAAAAGGTAAGCTCCCTCGCTGCGGTCGAGCACGCGTTGGCCTTGGAGACGATGAAGCTTCGCCATGCCGAGGCCCAGTGCGTCATCCGCGAACAGGCCGCCAAGGCTGAACTAGGCAAGCTGGATAACCTGGAACGTAGCCTGGTCGCGCGCCAACAACGCATCCAGTCCGAGGTTGCGGGCATCACCCACAAACGCGCATCCGTCAGCGCAGGTCTCGCGCAGGTGCGCACCGCCGGCGCCGATCGTGATAAGCTGCAGAAAGCGCTCGAATCCGAGGAGCGGACCTTGGCGAACATGATCAAGTTGGGCGACCCTCGCATCGCGGCCCAGCAGCTGATCGCCAAGGCCAAGGCGTTACGTAACGAAATCGAGGAGGTCGAGGAGGGTAGGAAACTGCTAGCAGACGGGGATGTCATCCTCGCCGACCTTGAGGCCAAGCTCAACGCCATGTTGGACGGGCATTCGCTGGCTGACCTGCGTAAGAAAGTCGCGGCCACCCAGAAAGACATCGACGCGCTCGAGAAAGCGACTCGTTCGCTTGAGGACGCCTTGGCGGCTCAGGCCGGCTTGGCCGTCGGCCTGCCTACGGACGAACGTCAGGCAACTTGGGAGCGTTACCGGCAGCATGCCATGGAAGTGCTGAAGTTCGCCCGAGCCATCTATCTTCGTTCGAGAAATCCATTGAATCCGCCGCTGGCCGATGAAATCAACGCGGCCATCGAGGCGCTTCGTCAGCTGTTGCCGTAAGCATGAAAGCCCCGCTCTCCATGGCCATCGAGGCCGCTCGCTCCCGGGTCATCGTTCTGCAGGGGTCCCTTGAGCTGCTCAGGCGCGATTCCGAGGTCTTGGCGGCGTGCCGACAGAGATGCCTGGAGGATACCCACCGTATCATGGCCCTCATCGAGGAGGTGGAGGCGACGGACGAAGCCGAACGTCTTCGGCTGACTGCCGAGTTCAGCGCCCTCGTCGTCCGGCTTGAAGCCGATGCGGCGACCTTGATGGAGGAGACGGCCGAATTTCGCCGTTCGCTGGAGGCTTCGTCGAGCGATAAGGATGCAGGCCATGCCTTGACCATTTCGGTCCCGCCGCTGGTCATGGCCAAATCGGCCGAACTGATGCGAGCGAGGATCGAAGCCGGTCCGGCCAGCAAGGCTTTGCTCAAGCGCACCCCATGAGCGATTTTCTCCGCATCATCGAAGCATGGGTGAGGCGCAGGGGCATCTTCCTGCCGCGTGCTTACCTGCTCGGGGTGCTCGGGGTCCTCTCCGCGCTCGTCGCGGCGATGTCCGTGCCCGCTAGCCGCGAGGGTTTGGCCACGGTAGCGCTGCATGATTTCTTCCTGGGGTCCGCTCTCTGCATGGCGGCGCCGCTTTTCCTCTGCGACCCCGTCAGAGGTCGGACGCCGTTGTGGGCTTTCTTCCATCTGGTGTGCTTGCTGGTCGCCGGATCGCTGGCGCTCTTCTTCCTAGGGTTCTGCGATCTGCTGCAGCGCGACGACCGTGCTTTCTTCGCCTTATCATCGTGTTTGCTGGCCGTTGTCGTCGGAAGGCTGTACGTGGCAGACTTCTGTTTGTCGCTGTTCGCCAGAGGCATGGTCGCCTCTGAAGTCTCCCGGGATCGCCTATTGTCGGCCTACGCGCGCATGCTCGACGTCGACCATGCCCGCTTCGGACTGAGTCCTCCGCCTGTCGCCGCCAAGCTTTTGCTGGCCATCCGTGAACGCGTCTTACGTATCCTTGGTCTTCGCCGCACGCGCAGCCTGCCGGTCGAGTGCGCTTTCGGCGCCGTCGTGGACGGCTTGGCATCGGACTTGGAGGCCAATCCCAGTTACGCCAATCTGAAGCGTTACGCCTCTGCGATGCGCGCGGAGATCAGGTTGCACCAGGTCGTCCTGGCTTCCGCCGTCGGCCATCCCGAAGAACTTCATGCCCGTGACGTCGCCGAAAGGTGGCCCTCGGGCTTCTTCGATCGCTGGACCTTGCTTTGCAAGGCCTACCAGCGCTGTTCTTCGCGATCGCGCGGCTCCGATGCTGAAGCCAACCTTTCGGAATTCCGCCTCAAGGTGATGATTCCCATGCTGGAATCGGCCAGAAGCGTGATGATGGTCGTCCATGCGTCCGATGCCTCCGGCGACAAGGACCTTGCGTCGGCATTAGCCGCCTTCCGCATCGATGGCCGTGTCTCGACGCAGCATATCCGGTCAGACTTCGACCGCGCCGTCCTGTCTTTTCGCCGACCAGGGGTGACTCCGCGTGCCCGTCTGGCGTTCCTTATCTTGGCGCATGCGGCGGCCGAGGCTGTCCCTTCGGATTATCTCGCCGTCTATGGAAACGAGGTCTCGGGTGAGGCGGAGTGGAAACGGAACGGACTGCCGCCTTTGATCTGTGCATTGTTCGCGGTCATCGCCTACCGCCGTCAGGTCGAGTCCGGCGGCCTCACGACCTCGCAGTCCGGTCCTGTGTTCGCCCGATTGGTGCGGGCTTCGGTGCGTGCAGGGTTCGACGACAAGGACTACCCAGAGGCCGTATGGGGCGCATCGCTGCGTTCCTCGTCGATGCAATGGGATAACTTCGCCCAAGGCCTCAAGCCGCATGTCATCGAGGCGCGCATCCCGATGGACGAGAAGGACGAGCCTGGGGTCGGCAGGATCAGCATCGCCAACGCTTTCGCAGTCTTGGTCGTTTCCGTCACGCTGATCTTCTTCACCTTCGTCTCTCCTTTCTGGTTGTCTAAGCAGAAGGTGTTTCATGACCTTTTCGGGCCCTTCCAGCGTGCGCATACGAAAGCCAGGTCGATCGACCTGGCTTCCGACGGCGAAAGCGTCGCGGTCGCCACCCGAGACCAAGGTCTGCTCACGATCGATGTCCGCAACTATGGCGTCAGCAGTTACGGATTGAGCGCCGGTTTATCCTCGGTGGAAATATCCGATGTCGTCGCCCTTAAGGATGACGCCTTCGCCTTGTCTACCGAGGGTCTGTACGGATCAAAGGGACTCGATTTCTTCAGGGCCGGCCGAGGCTCGGCGCTGATCGGTCTGCCTGACGATGACCACACGTCGCTCACCTCCGAAGCTCCGTTGACCATGGTGAACGTCGGCAAGGACGCGTTGTTCGTCTTCCGCAAGGGGTTGCTCTATTATGATGCCAATCGGAGGGTGCTCGTCTCGGTGCCCGGTGCCCCGACCGACATCATCAACGCCTGCGGCAGTAAGCTCGTCGAAGGCAGGGCATGGCTTCTCTGCGCCGGTACCGGCACCAACCCGAATGTGGTGCGTGAGGTCGTGCGAGATTCGCAAGGGAGGTTCAGTTTCATCGATCTCCAGTCGGGGGTTTCCCTCAATCCCTCCAAGATCTTCCATGACGGGGTCTCGCTCTGGTGCGTCGATCGAAAGCAGGCCGGGGTCTTCATGTTCAAGGACGGTGCTTGGAAGATGCGGGCAGGTTCGCCTCCCCAGGCCAAGGCTGACGGCGGGGTGGCTACGGCGGAAGGGCTGGTCGTAAGCCGTCGCTCTTCACCGGCTATGTCCGACGTGCTTTGGATGGTGAAGGCAGGCAAGATCTTCGCACGGCCTATCCCGCACGACCCCATGCAGGCTGAACTGCCGTGGCCCTGGAAGGAACTCGCCGTCATCGAGAAGGACTATCTCGGTCAGGTCTACGGTTTCGCCCTGGGTGATGTGGGCTATCTGGTCGTTCCCTATGTCGATAAGGTCGTGCTGATCACTTACCGTGAGCCGGACAGCACCGTCGTGTCACGCATGCTCCTTCCTAAATCCGACACGCGACTGAGGGCGGTCGATGTCGGGGCGGGGGAGGTGGCCTTGGCCACTGCCGACTCGGTCGAATCCCAGGTCTATCTGGTCGACCACCGCAGTTTCTGCATGCTTGCCCAGGATCAGGTCCGTGCCGCCTGGCCGTCCCCCGTCCAGTCTTCGGCATTCCTTTCCGAAGCCTTCAAACTCGATGATATCTTCGGCGTCTGCAAGGTAGGGTCATCGACTTACCAATTCGACTCCAAGGGACGTTGGTTGAGGCATGACACCGATCGTCATGGTCTTGTGAATTCCGGTAGGGAGTCGGTTCCCGTGGTCGAGCCTGCGCACCTTCTGGAGCGAATGAAGGGAGTCAGGGTCAGGACCGTCACGCAGTCCGCCGATGGCGAAAAGGCGCTGATAGCCACCAACTACGGGTTGCACGAGGTCCTCCTTGGTTCCCTCGGGACGGCGACTCCAAAGGTGGACGAGATCGTGACCGAGCCGAGGGACCTGCCGGCGCTCACTTCGACGCCTTTCGGTGTCAGTGACACGATGGGTGGTCCTGAGGTCTATTTCAGCTTGGCGAAGGAGCCGTCACAATCCGAGGCTGACCGAAAATTGGCACATATCTGGAGGCTCAATCAGCCCCTGCGGATCACTAGCACCTGGGTCGGACAGCCTGCCGGGGATGGCGCTACCAGGATTTTTGCCGACACCCTTACCCGTGTCCGGATTGACCTTCCGGGCGGTGACTTGGCCTATGGTGCGCCTATCGCCCTGAACGAAAATCACCGGCTGATCTTCCGTGATCTGGCGGATGACGTCTGGAAGACCTCTTCTTCGGATGGTGTCTGGACCGACGTCGGCAACGCCTCCGGGGGTGGCACCGCGATCAGGCAACGTGGAGGTGATAAGTCCGATGGCGACGTCACCCGTATCTCGCAGCTCATTCCAGCCGGCGGCAAGATCTCCGAACGTCCGCTCTGGATTTCGCCCAGGGTCGTCCCGAAGGGTTCCCTGCTTAACTCCTCCGCGGTCGTTCCGGTCATGGGACGTGGCTTCGTGTTTCCGACCGACGAAGGCTTCTGGTCATACGACCCCTTCAACCGCGGATGGTCGCGACTGATGGGCAAGGCGTCGGGTAAGGTCGAGTCGTACAGGTTGCTGTCGGATGATATCCGGCATGCTTCGGGCGCCGCCGTGGTCTCGTGGTGGGCGGATGATGCCAGCAACGTCTATGGCGTGGGTCTTGCGCGGGCCGCCCAGTTCGATGCCGTCGGAAGGATCACGTCCGGGGTGGCCATGGCCGATTCGTATTTCGCCCTCAATGAGGGCAATGCGCTCCACTCCTTTGACCTCAATACCGGTGCGACGCGCAAGTTGTTCGCGCCGATCTCTCCCATGGGCGGAAGCTCGCCGGCTGTCGCGGTCGAATCCGGTGAACGCGGGCTGACCTTCCTTCCTGCCGGGGGTGGGCGCGTCATGACTCTCGATGACGATGACAGGTTCGTGGCGGACAAAGGGCCGGTGATGAAATCCATCTTCGCTCTGGACGGACGCATCGTCGGTTTGTCGGAGATCAAGGGAGTGGAATGCCTCGTGCCGGTCTTCGCTCCGGATAACCCGGTCGGGTCGGGCTTGGTGTCGGCCCAGTCCATCGGAGATAGCGCGATCGCGATGTCGGCTTCCGGCGCGGTCTGGAGGGCAGGCTTCTCGGATGGGGTCCTGGAGGCCCGTATCATCGGAAACCATAAGACCTCGGAGCCGGTTTCGCTCTCAGCCAAGCTTAAGGCCGCTTATTCTTTCGGGGGCGCATTGTTCGTTTCGGCGGACAAGGGGGTGCATTACAGGCCTGACTTTACGGCCGCAGGGCAGACTCCGGGGTTCCATAAGATCTCATGGGCCGATGCCGATTGGTTCGAAGAAGTTGCGGCCTTGGGCGGGGCCGCGCCTGCCGGCGGCCTGGGTTGCTTCTCCGTCACCGACAAGGTCGAGTTTTCCTTGGTCGTGCGCGACGCCAAGGAGGATTTCAAGGTCATCAGCGGGCTGGATGTCCCGGTCTTCGGTCCAGGCGGCATGGCTTACCGTCAGGCTGCCGGCGGCTGTGTGGCTGCATTCGACGAAAACAACAAAGTGCTGCTAGGCGGAGCGACCAGCCTGGGGCGTAACGCCAAGGTCCATCCCTTCCGTGAGGGGGTGCTCGTGCTTTCCCGTGCCTATGGTGCCGGTATCTCCTATTACCGGCCCAGCCGTGGAACCGACGAAGCACTTGGCTTCGTCCGTGCGGATGGCACCCGGATTGCCAGGCCCTTCGGAGCGGGCGTAGATTTCCTCTATGTTTCCAGTTCGCCGGCCGATCTTCCGTTGATCTCGGAAGGCCCGATCTTAGGCCGGGTGTCGGCGGGCATGACGGATGTCGAAGTGCTTTCTGAGAACGCCAAGAATCCGGTGGCTAGGGCGGGGGTCGTCCGTTGGCTCGAGAACGGTAATCTCATGGGAACCTCGCCTGCCGGCGGTACCGCGGTGACGAAGGAGCAACTGCCCGCAACGTCCGCCAGTCCCGCAAAGGTGACGGAGGTCCACGTGCCCGAGGGGCAGGGGCGTCTCGACCTGCTTGTCGACGGGCTGCTGGTCGAGGCCGACCTGAGTGCTGATACCTTCAAGAAGGTCAAGGCAGCCGATTCGATGATGCCCTATTCCGGCGGCGTGCTGGCGGCGTCGCGTGCTTCTGATGATACCTGGATCCTTTCCGACGGGACGGTCCCCTTGCCGGGGCTGCTCAAGGAGGTCGGCGCGACACGCCTTGGCGTATCAGCCGGATTCGTCACCGTGTTCGATCCGTTCTCCGAGGGGGCTGCCATGAAGGTCCGGGCCGTACCTGTCTCCGGTACCGGCGCGGCGATCTCATTTTCATGCAGGGTGGCTCCTCGGAGCGAGCTCCTGCTTGCTGATGGAACGATGGTCCAGCTCGGCCGACGGCTTTTCCATGCGTCAAACGACACGCTCTTAAGCTATGACCTGGACCGAGGCGAATGGTCCGAACCCTCGCTTCCTTCCGGGTTCAAGGCCTCTTCCTTGAGGCGACATAAGGATGGGAGCTTCTATGCCGTCGACGGTGCGAACGGCGATGCGGTGATGCTGCAAGCGGGTTCGCCGGTCATCGGGGAGGTCGCGAAGGGGAAGGCCTACGGTATCTCCAAGGAGGGGGCCTTGGTGCAGGTAGGTGTTTCGCCGGACGGTCTTCCTTCGCTTCGCGCGGGTCTTCGTCCTGTGCGTAGCGGCTTGGATGATTGGCCGCGTCAGAATATCAGCTTCACGCCCCAATCCCTTTCGTTCACCGGATCGCGCGGCGATGTCACCCTGCTTGCTGAGTCTCCGTCGGCTGGAAAAGTAACCCTTTACGTTAAGACCGCCGGTCTCATCCGACGCATGGACCTCGAGCTGCCGGTTCCCTTCGCATCGGTCATCGTTTGCGAGCGGCCGGATGGTTTCATCCTCACCGACATGGAAACATTCGCGGAGGTCGTCGACGTAAGCCCGAGCGGTGATGTTTCCTTGTCGCAGGCACCTTACGCTCCGGAACTCTTAGGACGCGTGCTGATGCCTTCAAAGGCGCCCGATGGATGGATCAGGGTCGCCGACAGTTACTTCCATCGTTCTGGCTATGAGAGCGGAAAGTTGGTCAGACCTGATTCGCCTGTCAGGATCGCAGGGCAGGCCCTGATGGTCTCGGTAAGGAGGGTGCTCTCAGGCGGGATTTCGGAGGTGGTCGATGAAGTCGAGGTTGCTTGCCCCGATTTCAACGCCTTCTCCGTCATCCATCCTGATTTCGAGAAAATGAGCGCGCGTGATTTTCCTCGTTTCGAGGGAGGTCTTTTCTACGCGGATTTTGATGGCAAGAGATTGCCGGTGTTACCTCGCAAGGTGTCCTCCATGGCGCCTGCCAAAATCGACCTGGTAAGGCAGCTGGCAGTGACCGCCTCAGGTCAGCTTTGCCAGCTGGACGGGCAGGGTGGCTTGTGGCTCCGAGATCCTGTTTCCGGCTTACGCAAGTACCTCCGGGAGGTAGATGCGAATGCTTCCTTCGCCTATGCGCGACGAAAGGACGGAGGCGGTCTGGTGGTCATGCTCCGTGCCGCCGGACGTCAGGCCATCCTGGGTGGAGACGGGCAGCCTGAGGGTACCGGTTCCGACCTCGCTGAAACCGCGGCTTCGGTCTGTGGGTTTTCGGTGGTTTCAGGTGCCTTGCGAGCTGATGCCAGGGTAGGCGGATTCGATTTCAAGCTATCCTCCAGGTATCCGGTCGGAATCTCAGCCGATGGGTGGGTCGTCCCTGGGGCCGCATCCGTTCCGAAGCTCAGGCATACCGTCGATGGGGAATGGTTGTTGGAGTTCGTGGCATCTTCCGATGGGGCGAAAGCCTTGCTTCATGTGCCCGCCGTCGGAGGGCGTCGATTCATGAGCGCCAGGCTTGTCGAGGCGACGGCCTTTTCACCCGACATCACGGTGGTCGATTTCAGCGTGGGTGGATTCGGTTTCTCGCAGGCCTCCGGCGCCCTTTCTGTCAGCTGCGCCGGAGTGTCAGGCCCGATACCTTTCCTGGCTGGTGGCGGCATCGAGCCCGACCACTACCAGCGTTTCATCAGCGTCGAGTCCGGTGGTGTCCGTCATCTCGTCAATGTGAGCACCGCATCGGGCCGGGTATACGTGCGCGAATGGCTCGCCCCGACCGTGCTTGGCCTGCCTCGCGAGTGCGAGCGACCGAGGCAGTCGCTTGTCCCGGATCTCGCCGTCAGCTTCGGTGGAAATGGTTACCTTCGTTCTGGCGGAGTTTGGAGCCAAATCGAAATCGAAGGCGCACGGCCAAGGCTCGTCGACCGCAGGGGGTCGCCAGTCACCGATTGGGGGGAGCTGCGCAAGGCGGATGCATCCAGGTGGGCGTTCGAGGGCGGCGTCATCAAGGCTAATACGGCGAATGGCTGGGAAGTTGTCCCTTGCTCGAGCGATCCATTGGCCCTGGCATTCGATCAGCCTTCGGCATCATTCTCAGACTATCGTTCACTGGGTTCAGGAAGGATTGCCTACAGGTCCAGGCAGACGGATGGGCGTAGGCCGATCTGGTATGCGGTGGGCAAGCAGGGTGGTATGCCTGCTCGGTTCAACGGCGGGCTCCCGGCCGAATTCTCCCCGCAGGAAACGATGACGAGGTTGGATTCGCTTGGTAATGAGCTCGTGTTCTCGAGGAAGAGCACGTCGACTTACGGGGTGGGCATCAAGGGGGCTTCGAAGGTGGTCGCGATGCTCGAACTTACCGCCGGTGGACGACTCCCTCACCTTGGAACGTTGGCCGAACCGGTGTCTTCCGGCGGCCATGTCTTCCTCCGTGCGGGCAAAACATCGTCGCTCACACAGTTGTACGTCCGCGTTTCGGAAGGCGATACGCCGCCGGTGCTTACGCTGACGCCCCCCTCCGTCGTGCCGGGCGCCGTCGCGAGCGGGCCGGCGAACTGGTGGATCAAGGATGGCAAGATTTCTGTCTCCTGGGATACTTCGCGCGGACTGCTGCTTGGTATTCGTCAGCAGACAGGTTTGGTTTCTTCGGTCTGCTTGGGCACCTATACGGAAGGTCGCGCCTTCGAGGTCGATGATCCGGCGCGGATCGTGCTTCGCGACGTACGCGCGGAGAGCATCGCCTTCTCCTTAGGTTCGGCGCCTGATTCCTTGATCAGGTTCGACTCCTCTTCGCTGGGATCGCTGGTCGGCCTGTCCTCTGTCGAGCCGGTTGTTGACGGTTCTTCTCCCGACGTGTTCGGCGGTAAGGATGTTTTTTCGCAGGATGACCTGCGTCCGGTAGAGGTTAATAGCGGAAGGCTGAACGACAAAGTTTTCAGTTCAAAACTCATCGGTGGGAGCAAACTAGAGGTGCGCCAGGGGCTTTCGATTCCTTTGCATAAGGTCGAGCAGCTCGGTGGTTGGAGCACGCCGCAAGGCGATGTGACTTCCGCCCTTCGGCTGGCCGATGGCAGGCTTGTCCTGCAGTCCTCGGGTGGAGCTTGGCTCTCCCTTTATGCTCCCACGGGTGAACTTCTTGCCGGAAGATTCGTCGATAAGTCGAACGGCTCTTGTCTCGGGTGGTCTAAGGTAGACAAGGCTGTCCCACTTTGGGGAGTCGCCGGTAAAGCGCGGGTGCTGTCTTTGCCGTCGCTCGCGCTGGGAAAATCCGAGGCTTCGGTCGGTACTTATGAGATCGAGGGTGGCCTGTCTCTTGTCGCCAAGCCCGGAAAGCCATTCAAGATGGAGGCAGGTGAGATCGTCGTGGATCCATCCCGCTACCCTTCGGTGGATATCATGGATGTCTCTTTGGCCGGCGAAACCCTCCGCATGCAGGATTTCTACGGAGTCAGGTCATTGGTCTCCGGCCACTTAGGGAAATTCACTCCCGGCAAGATCCATGGGGACGCCGAAGGTTCGGTGGGTGTGCGACCCGCCTTTGGGCAGGTTGCGGAGTGTGGTGCTTGGGCCATTCATCGTAACGAAGATCGTTACGATCTGAGGGTAGGGGCACGGCCGCTGCTGGATCCTTCCGGCGTTCCTTTTCCTGATACTATCTCGGATTTTGACGGATACGAATCGAGCATGACCTTTGAACACGCCGAACGTCTTGTCGTGATGCGTGCCTCGGCGATCTCGGATTCTCTGGCGTGGGGCGTCGGGCCTGGGGAGGTCGACAGGCGGCTGGCAGGCTCGCTCCGACTGGCGATTCAGGAATCCGGTACGGACGTCGTCGTAGACCTTGGGCAGGATGTAGGATTGCAATACGACGTTGGGCGTAAGGTCATCTCCAAGCGCCAGGCCTGCCGCAGGCCGTTGGGGTTCTTCGCCGATGGCCTGCGAGAGTTTTATTCAAATGACGACTCCAAGTTCGAGATGCGTCAGCGCTTGGCCAAGGATGACCGTGGTCCGGCGGAGGTGAGGTATGCGGGGCCTGGAGTGTTCTATGGCAATCAGCTGGCTACCGACCATGTTTCCTCGGTCCTGTCCCAGGCCGGAGCGCTTTACGTCCGTCATCCGGCGTCGGCCGGCCAATCCGCTGGATGGCTTGAGCGCATTCCTTCCAGCGGGAGTTTCATCATCCAGCCCATCCGTGAGCGGGACGGTCCTTCCGCTTCCGTCAAGGTGGCGCCCTCCATGACCAGGCCGTGGAGCGAGTTGCGCTTCTGGGGCGTCTCCGACGGGGGCGTTAGTTGGCGGGAGGCCGGCGCCCGCTGGGGTGATTGACACCTGATGACACCCCGCTCATTTTCCTACTATGTTTATACCAGATAACGTCATGGCGATGAAGGCTCTCGCGGGCCTCGATCCTGCAAGGCGCGATTTCGCGAACCATCTCGCGGATAGGATCTGTCTGCTCCCGCAGGAGACGCTTCATGACGAGAGGCGTATCAGGAGCGAAATGCTCCTTGAGCTCCAGGGTAGATTCAGTCCCGAGGAGGCTGCCCGGATTTCCTATACTTCGGCCGACGTGCTTGTCGCCATCGCATTGGCGATCGCCAAGGAAAGGCATGAGGCCGCCGAGAGGGCGAAACGTCTTTCCCTCGCCATCTACGTGATCGTGGGTGTTCTTGCTTCCGTCGCCATCATCGCGGTGTACCTTTTCCTCAGCCAGGATCCTCCCAAGCCTGCGAAAGCCGAAACGAAGTCGGAAACCAAGACGGAGCAGCAGGCCAACCCGGCGCCTAAGCGTTAGGCTTTCATTCCGCGGTTTGCCTCCATTCGGGTAGGTCACCTTACTTCTCCTTGGCCTCGCGTTTGGCCATGAACTTATCGCGGCACTCTTTCTTCAGGACCTTGGCGCGTTCATCGACCTTCTTGAGCTCTTCGTCGGTACATCCCTCGAACAACGAGTCGGCCAGCTTTCGCTGATCCTCGTCGTACTGGTCGCCGCCGATCGCGATCCAAGCCAAGCCTTCGATAGGATCCTTCGGCACCCCGCGGCCATGGCGATAGCAGAGTCCGAGCGCGAGCAGCCCGTTCGGGTAGAGTTGTTCGGCGGACTTGCGGAACCAGCGGGCGGCGATGGTATCCTGGGCGAGGTCCGGCTTCTCCCCGTAGGACTCGCAGCCGACCTCCCACTGGGCCCGCGGCTGACCGTGCTCGGCGGCGCGTCGCAGCCATCGCATCGATTCGGCGAGGTCCATCTTGACGCCTTCACCGTCCCGCAGGCACATCGCCACGGCCCGTTCGGCATACTCGTCGCCTTGCATGGCGGCCTTGTGGAACCAGAAGTAGGCCTCCTTGGGGTCGGGCACGACGCCATCGCCTCCGCGGAGGTGCAAGCCGAGCGCATACTGTGACTTGGCGTGGCCTTTTTCCGAGGCGAGACGAAGCCAGCGCACGGCGGCCTCGTCATCGGCCTTGGTGCCTTTGCCGTCTTCCAGCATTTCGGAGAGCGCGTATTGCGCCGCGACGTCCCCGGCTTCGGCCAGCTGCTTCGTCTTCGCGAATTTCTGGCGTTCGGCGGAAAGCTCGGCCGGGTCGCGCGCGAAGGCGGACTTATACGGTCGATCGCCGCAGAGTTCTTGCGCGCGTTTCTCCGCCGCGGCTTGTTCTTCCTCGGAAAGGGCGTCGTAAGTGTGCCGGTATTTCTCCGCGTCGACCTGGTCGTCGGCGTTGATCATCACTAGGCGCCAAGCGACAGATTCGACGGGGTCCTTCTTGACGCCGATGGCGGCGTGGTAAGCGAAGGACATGATATGGCAGGATTTGGGGTGACCTTTCATGGCTCCGGGCCGCACCCACGGGATCACGGCCTTGTAACGTGCTTCGTCCTTGCTGACCAGGATCTCCTCGGCGAGGTCGACGCGCGCGTCTTGCTGGCCGTGTTCGGCGGCCTTCAGGAGCCAGCTTCGCGCGATCGCTTCGTCCTTGGCGACGCCGTCGCCGTCGCGGTAGGCCTTGCAAAGGAAGTACTCGGCTTCGGCGTTGGCCTGGGCCGCCGATTTGCGGATCCATTCCAGTCCGGCGGCGGGGTCCTTCTTCACCCCCATGCCCAGCGTCAGGTCGCATCCGAAGAAATATTGGCAGGGAGCGTGGCCTTTCTCGGCGGCTTGCCGATGCAGGCGAGCCGATTCGACTTCGTTCTTCTCGGTGCCGATGCCGAGCAGGTAGAAGTTCGCGAGCGCCAACAGTTTCTCGGGGTCGCCCGAAGCGGCCGCCGCCTTGGCTTCGAAGAAGAGCAGGACGGCCTTGGCCTCGGCCGAAAGTGCGTCGGCAGGAGAATCGTCCGGCTTCTTTGACGGAGCGTCCGTGAGCAGGATGGCGACGTAAGAGAAGAGCGTGGCGAGCGCGAGGGTGGAGAAGGTGACGATGAGAGGACGGACGTAGGGACGCATGAGGATGCGGGTTGCGGGTGTGGATTGAGGAGGGAGGGAAAGGGGAGACTACTTGATGAGGTCGTCGGGAGGAGAGGGGCGTTCCGGGGAGAACCAATGGGCTTTCCGGGCGTGGATGCCGTAAGGGGTCTGCGGGAAGCGCGTGATAAGTAGCCGGTAGGCGGGCGTGGCGGCGTCCGGTTCCCGATACTTCAGGAGATTGCCGGCGTATTGGAGGATCTGGCCGCCGGCAGGATCGTTAGGCGGAAGGAGACGGGCCGCCTGGAGCGCGTGCCGGAACGCCGCATAGCGCGCATCGCGTTCGGAGAGGTCGGGACGATCGATGTGCGTGGCTTGCCACGCCGTCAGGCGGCGGCGTTCTTCCTCGCCGGCCGCGATGAGCTGCATGGTCGGGACCGGCTGATCGTCCAGGCTCTCGCCGAGGCGCATGCGGGGGAAGTAGCCATAGCCGACATGCCAACCGCCGCCGCTCGTCCAGCTCTGGCCATACGGGGCGTGCAGGATCGTCTCGCCCAGTTCGCGGATCGCGAGCGCGCAGCGCCAGTAGGAGTCGGCGCGGGAGCGATCGCCGAGGTCGGTGCGTTCGGCCCCTCGGCGCAGGAGCACGTAGTAGGTCGCCTTCGGTCGGAGGGCGGGAGTCACGTAAAGCAGCGCTTCCTCCAGCCGGCCGGCGCGCATCAGCCGCGACGCCAGTTCCTGTTCGAGGTCGTCGAAAGGTTCCGCCCAATAGGTTTCAAGCTTGATGGGTTGCGGATGGGTGCGGCGGCCGGCGTCGACGTAGTCCTTGAGTTCGTCGAGGGTGAGCAGGCATTCGGCGACGTAGAAGGCCTCGACGCCGAAATGCCCTGCTTCGAAATGCTGCAACGCGCGGAGGAAGTCGCCTTCCGTCAGGGCGTGGAGGCCGAGTTCGCCTTGGACGCGGGCCCGCAGCTCTTTCTCTTCCTGCAGGTTGATCAGCGTCGTCAGGGAATAGGTGGTCGTGATGGGAGCAGGGGCGGACGGTTTCGCCGGGGCGGCGGCCTTGGAAACGTAGAGGGGGTCGAGATGACGGCGCGCGGCCATCACGTCTCCATCCGTGCGTAGCTGGCAGCGAGCCAGCAGCAGGCGGCGAAGCGGGTGATCGGCGGGGAGTGTTTCGGCCGTCAGCCGGCAAGCCTGCCATCGTCCGCATTCATATTGCAGGAGAGCGATGTGCTCCGGGGCGAACTTCGCGTCCACGCCGGCCTTGGCGAGGGTGTCGAGCCATTCGATGCGGCGCTGCTTGATCAGGTCGTCGGTCAGCGCGCCTTCGTCCGAAGGGCCGCCACCGGCGCAGAGGTAGATCGTCAGGAGGAGACGGGCGTCCGGATTCGCGGCGATCGGCTCGAAGTCTCCGTCGAAGCACAGTTTGCGGGCCAGCCGCAGGCAGGAGTTGACGGCGGTGGCGCTGCCACGTCGCGGCATGCGCAGGTAGGTCGCGATCGCCCCGGCGTAGTCGGCTTCACCTAGGCGGACGAGCCGTTGCGAGGGCAGGATCATCGCGTGGGTGTAGGCGATCCAGTATGCGGCGTTATCCGAGATCTCGGCCGGATCGAGCGAGCCCTCGCGGGCGTGTCCGGCGACCGAGGCGAGGTCCTCGCGGATCGAGCGGAGGGAGGCCTTCACGTCTTCGTCGCCCAGCTTCGACCAGTCGACGTTGTCCATGCGCAGGCGCGCGCGACGATACTTCGCGATGGCGTTGAGCGGCAGACGTTCGGCGGCGGGCAGCGCGAGGATCCGGTCCATGAGCGCGATGCCTTCCTCGGGAGAGGCGTTCAGCGATTTCAGGTACGCCGCGTACGCCGGAGGCATCTTCGTGAGGTCGGCCGGGAGGTGCTCGTCCGCCTGGCTTCGTTCGATGCCGTCCTTGATGAGCCGTTCCTTCAGCGAAGCCAGCACGACGGAGATGATGAAGTCAGAGTTCGGCACGTCCTTCTCGGCGGTGCTGACGCGGGCGCCGAAGCGCGCCTTGAAGTCCTCCATGAATTCGGTGCGGAAATCATTGAGCAGGCTGCCGTCGCCGTAGCGCATCAGGATGCGCAGGCGGCTGCGGTAGCGTTCGCTGCCGTAGAGCGCGTAGTCGATTTCATGCGCGATCTCTTCGGCCGTGCGCGGCTGCGGCTTTTCCGGTTCGTTCGGCTTCGAGACGATCTGATCCGGAACCTCGTGGAAGCCACGACGCTTCGGCTGCGTGGACTTGTCGGCGACGTAGGCGATGATGAGCGTGAGCCAGAAGCAGGTGGCGATGACGCCGAGCACGTAGAAAAAAGGACGGATGCGGAAGCTGAAGAAGGACATGGCGGAGAGGCGAAAGAGCAGGGCGGCGTTGTTGTATAAAGTTCTAGACTGACATTTCGGACGGACGGGCGCAAGGGGCGTGGGGACGTGTCCCAAGGCATAAGTAAATTATGAGTACGGTGGACGGAGGATTAGGCGGGCTCATCCCGGCGCAGGGCGCTCGCCGGCAGGATGGTTCCGCAGGGCGGGTGACGGTCGTGACGTAGTCCCGACCCTACCTCGGAGCCCCCCGAGCTAATCAGGCTGACGGACGGCTCGGAGTGCCGTCCCTACCCATGTCGGGTGATGGCACATGAGGTGGCTAGTTCGTGATGCAGTCCCGATCCTGCTCAGGGCAGAGGATGCAGTGTTGTCAGGCCTCCGGTGGGGCGTAGGGTGGGGAGCATCGCCCCACCGCTGCCATGATTCTTCGCCTTGCCTGCCTGTTGTTCCTGCTGACCGCGACACTGTCGGCGCAGAATCAGAACGCAAAGAGTCCGCCGGCGGGCATCAAGCTCCCGGAGAAGGAGAAGGCCGAACTCCTGGCGGGCGCTCGCAAGCTGCAGACGGAGGTCGAAGCGCTCAAGAAGCCGGGCTCCCTGGCTCCTGACGTCGCCGCCTATGTCCCGGACGTGGAGATCTTCCCCAAGGCCGTCCTATGGGCGGTCGAACTCAACGAAGTCTACTCCGCCCGCCAGGTCGCCGACGCCCGTAACCTCCTGAAGGCCGGCCAAGAACGCCTGGCGGCCTTGCAGGCGGGCAAGACCCCTTGGAAGACGGCCACCGGTCAGGTCGTCCGCGGCTATCGTTCGAAGATCGACGGCTCCGTGCAGCCGTATGGGTTGCTCATCCCGGAGGACCGACCGGCCCAGGGCGGCCGACTGGACATCTGGCTGCATGGCCGGAGCGACGTCCTGACCGAGCTGGCTTTCCTCGGGCCGCAGCTCGGCAAGCCCAAGGCGCTGGCCACCCCGGCGAAGACCATCACGCTTAATATCTACGGCCGCTTCTGTAATGCCTACAAGTTTGCCGGCGAAGTGGACGTCCTGGAGGCCATGGAGCATGCCGTCCGGGAATACGGACTGAGCCGCGACCGGGTCGCCCTGCGCGGTTTCTCCATGGGTGGCGCCGGCGCCTGGCATCTGGGCGCCCAGTATGTCGACCTTTTCGCGGTCATCACCCCCGGGGCCGGCTTCGTCGAGACCGCCGAGTATGCCAAGGTCGATGCGCCGGGGAAGGTGCCGCCCACCCCTTGGGAACGAAAGCTCTTCTCCTTATATGATGTGCCCGGGTATGTGCTCAACCTGTCGAACCGTCCCGTCTACCTCTACTGCGGCGACGAGGACCCCGCCCGACGCCAGGGCCTGAAGATGGTCGAAGCCGCCAAGGCCCGCGGCTTCGAGATCCCCGAGCTGGTCGGTCCGAAGACCGGTCATAAGTATCACCCGGAGACCAAGAAGCAGCTGGACGCCTTGGTCGACGCCGCGGCCGAGAAGGGCCGCCCCAAGGCGCCGACGACCGTCCGCCTGTCGACGCCGACTCTTAAGTATAATAAGGTAGATTGGGTCACCGTGAACGCCCTGCAGGAGCATTGGGTTTTGTCCGAGGTCGAGGCGACCAAGGTCGGCCCGGCCAAATATCAGGTGAAGACCAAGGGGGTGACCGACTTCACGCTGGGCATCTTGGCGGTCTGGCCGGAAGAAGGTTCCCCCGAGGTGACCGTCGACGGCATGAACTTCAGGGGATGCACGCGTTTCGAGAAGTTCGGCGAACGGTGGGTCGATCCGCGCGCCATCGACCGGGTGGTGCTCCCATCCCCTGCCAAGCGCCATGACCTCCAAGGGCCGATCGACGACGCCTTCATGGGGGCCTTCGTCTTCGTCCGTCCGACCGGTCGGTCCGTCCATCCCCGGATCGATGCCTGGGTGCGTTCCGAGATGGAGCTGGCCGTCCGGAAGTGGAAGGTGAACTTCCGCGGGGAGGTCACCGTGGTCGACGACGTGGCCGTCACCGACGAGCTGATGAAGTCCAAGCACCTCATCCTCTGGGGCGACGCCGAGTCCAACAAGGTCATCGCCCGGGTCCTGCCCAAGCTGCCCCTGCGCTGGGAGGCCGGCCAGGTCGGCATCGGTAAGGTCGCTTATGACGCCTCGACCCATGTCCCGCTGCTGATCCAGCCCAACCCCTTGGCGCCAGACCGTTACGTCGTCCTGAACACCTGTTATACCTTCCGTCAGGGCAGCGATGTCACCAACGCGCTCCAGACCCCGAAGCTGCCCGACTGGGCGATCGTCGATGTCACCGTGCCGCCGTCGCCCCAGTGGCCGGGAGCCGTGACCGCGGCCGGGTTCTTCGATGAGGGGTGGGGCGTGCGCTGAGTGCGCACGCAGGGGCACGTGGGCAAGGTGACATGGGGACAGGGCGGGCATGGTGCAAAGGTGCTAATGCGGCGTCACCGCTTGCAAGGGTGCAAAAGTGGAGACAGTTATAGGAGTGGCGGGTGGAGGTTTCGGGTAGGGCCGACCATCCTTGGTCGGCCGTGCGGTCGAGCAGGGATGCTCGACCCTACCTCGAGACAGCGAATCGTTGCTATGATATGAGGGGAAAAGGCGTGGAGGCCGGGCGGGGTGGTCTGGACAGAGGGCAGGGGTATAGTCCAAGATGCGGCATGTCTCGCTTCCTGCTGACTGGTCTCCTCGTGCTCCTTTCGTCGTTCGGTCCGACGATCTCCGCGGCTGAGCTCATCGATCCCGCCCAAGGCGCTTCGATCGCCATCGTCGGCGGCGGCCAGGGCGAGCGCCTGCTCCGCCATCCCTACTTCGAGGCTGAGCTGCAGCGTCGCTTCGCCGGTCGCGACCTCGTCATCCGCAATCTCTGCGACGACGGCGACACCCCGGGTTATCGCGACCACTCCGGCCGCAACTCGCCGTTCGCCTACCCGGGCGCCGAGAAGCTTTATCCGCTTTCCAAGGCCAAGGACTTCTGGGGCTCCGGTCACGCCGGCGTCGGTTTCGCCCAGTCGCCGGACGAATGGCTCAAGGGCCTGAAGGCCGATCTCATCCTCGGTTGGTTCGGTTACGCCGAGTCGTTCAAGGGCGCCGATGGGGTGGCTGCCTTCAAGGCCGACCTCGAAGGCTGGCTCGAGCACACCGCCCAGCAGAAGTATAACGGCAAGGCCGCCCCGCAGGTCGTGCTGCTCGCGCCGCTCGCCTTCGACGAGCGCACCGCGCCGAAATACGCCGACGCCAAGGCCATCAACGCGAACCTCGCCCTCTACGCCAAGGCCATCCAGGAAGTCGCCACGGCCCGCCACCTCGTCTTCGTCGACCTCTATGCCCAGAGCCAGGAGATGTATCGCGCCGCCAAGGCGCCGCTGACCCGCGACGGTTTCGTCCTCGAAGCCGCCGGCCACGAGCTCCTCGCCGCCAAGCTCGCCGCGATCTTCGCCGCCGGCCAGCCGAAGGGCGAAGCCGCCGCCGTGGCCGCCGCGGTGCAGGACAAGAACTGGTATTGGGAGAAGCTCTTCAAGATCCCGAACGGCGTGCACGTCTTCGGTCGTCGCAACAAGCCGTTCGGTCCGGACAACTATCCGGCCGAGATCGACAAGCTCGGCGAACTCGTGACCATCCGCGATCGCGCCGTCTGGGCCGCCGCCAAGGGTGAGACGTTCGACGTCGCCGCCGCCGACGCCAAGACTTCGGTCCTGCCGCCGGTGAAGACCAACTACAGCGCCGCCAACAAGAAGAACGGTTCGCCGGATTACCTGAAGGGTGAGGACGCCGTGAAGACCTTGGCGCTGCCGGAAGGCTACAAGGCCGAGCTCTTCGCTTCCGAAGAGACCTTCCCGGACCTCGCGAAGCCCGTCCGCATCGCCTTCGACAACCGCGGTCGCCTGTGGGTGGCCACCATGCCGAGCTACCCGGCCTGGCGTCCCGGCGACCCCAAGCCGGATGACAAGATCATCATCCTCGAAGACACCGACGGCGACGGTAAGGCCGACAAACAGACCATCTTCGCGCGCGGCCTCCACCTGCCGCTCTCGTTCGAGTTCGCCCCCGAAGGCGTCTATCTCTCGCAGAGCAGCCACCTCGAGCTCCTACGCTATACCGACGGAAAGATGCTCGTGAATCGCCAGGAGGTTGTCCTCAGCGGTTTCGATGACCATGATACCCATCACGCCATCCATGCGTTCCAGTCCGATCCCTCCGGCGCCTTCTACATGGGCGAAGGCACGTTCCTGCATAGCCACGTCGAGACCGCCTACGGCGTCGAACGTAGCACCAACGGCGGCTGGTTCCGTTATTCGCCGCAGCGCCGTCAGCTCGAGCGTACCGCGCGCCTGAGCATCCCGAATCCGTGGGGCATGGCCTTCGACGCGTTCGGCCAGGACTTCTTCGCCGACACCTCCGATCCTAACGTCCGCTGGCTCTCGCCGGCGACCATGAAGGTGCCCTTCGGCGAGTTCGCCCCGCTCCCGCGCAACCTCGTGCCCAAGGCCCAGATGGTCCGTCCGACCGCCGGCCTTGAGTTCATCAGCAGCCGTCACTTCCCGGACGACGTCCAGGGCGACATCCTCATCAACAACACCATCGGCTTCCTCGGCACCAAGCAGCATGCCGTCGCCGAGGACGGCACCGGCTTCAAGCTGACCTTCCGTCAGAACCTCCTGCAGTCGACCGACGGCAACTTCCGTCCGGTCTCCATGCAGTTCGCCCCGGATGGCTCCCTGTACGTCGCCGACTGGCATAACGTGCTCATCGGCCACATGCAGCACAGCGCCCGCGACCCTCTGCGCGACCACACCCACGGCCGCATCTATCGCATCACGTACCCGGCGCGCCCGCTCGTGAAGCCTCCGGTCATCGCCGGCGCCCCGATCGATACGCTCTTCGCCAACCTCACGCTGCCGGAAGACCGCGCCCGCTCCCGCACGCGTCTCGAGCTTCGCGGCCGTCCGGCCGACGAGGTCCTCGCCGGCCTGCAGCGCTGGCTGGGCACGCTGGCTGCGTCCGACGCGAACCTTGAGCGTCATCAGCTCGAAGGCCTCTGGGTCAGCTGGGGTCTCGATCGCGTCGACGTCCCGCTGCTCAACAAGCTCCTTGTCGCGAAGGACCATCGCGTCCGTGCCGCCGCCGTCCGCGTCCTGCGTTACAATACCACTGCGGTCGCCGACCATAAGGCGCTCCTGCTCCGCGCCGCCGGCGACGAGCATGGCCGCGTGCGCCTCGAAGCCGTCAACGCCGCCTCGTGGCTCGGCAAGGATGTCGCCCTCGAAGTGCTCGCCGAAGCCCGCCGTCACGCCGTGGATGATTGGCTGAAGCCCGTGTATGAGGCCGCCGACGCCTACCAGAACGGCGGTTCCATCGTGGCCGAAGAAGCGCCCAAGGCCGTCACCACGCTCAAGGGCGCGGAGAAGAAGCTCTTCGACCTCGGCGCCGAGGTGTATCGTCGCGAAGCCCATTGCATCACCTGCCACCAGGCCGATGGCCAGGGGCTGCCCGCCGCGCAGTTCCCGTCCATCGCCAAGTCGCCTTGGGTGAACGGCGATCCCCGTCGTCTCATCCGCATCGTCCTGCACGGACTCATGGGTCCGATCGAAGTCAACGGCACCAAGTATCCTGGCCAGGTCCCCATGACCGCCTTCAAGGGTCTGAGCGACCAGGAGATCGCCGGAGTCGCGACCTACGTGCGCAACGCCTTCGGCAACAAAGGCACGGCCGTCACGCCTGCCCAGGTCGCCGCGGAGCGTGCCGCCACCAAGGACCAGCAAGGCTTCCTCGTCCCGGCCGAACTCCAGAAACAGTTCCCGTTAGGGAAGTAAGCGCGGGCCGACGGACCACGCGTGGGAACTGCTGGCATGGGGAACGGCTGCGAAGCAGGCCGCCTCAGGGCGGCCGAGGGTAGGGGCGTGGCTTCGCCGCGCCCTCAGCAACGGAGGGCACGATGAATCGTGCCCCTACCTTGGTTCGCCCTGCGGCGAACGGTTGCATGTGGGCAAGGGAGACGAACTGGAGGCCCGGAGGTTCAGAGGCTTGGTCGGCCAGAGAGTGGCAGCACTCAATGGGTGCACCATAGGGAGACCGGATGATTGGCTGGGGACATGATGTCCGAGCATTAATCCCGGTTTCCGCTTTCCCTTTGAGGTGCTGAATCGTTGCGCGTGGCAGGTATCGGAAATGGGTAGGGCCGACCATCCTTGGTCGGCCTCGGTCGAGCAGGGATGCTCGACCCTACCTAAATAAATAGGCGCGACTGGAGTCGCGCCCATGAGGGGAAGGATGGAGGCGCGCTTACTTCTTCGCGCCTTCGAGCTTTTCCTTCAGCTCGGGGTGGTTCTTGAGGAGCTCGGCCTTCTGTTCGGGCGTCATCTTCTCGAATCGTTCCTTCATGCGTTCGCGGAGCTTCTCTTTCTGTTCAGGCGTCAGGTCTTCGGCCTTTTCCTTCAGCTTGGCCTTGGCCTTCTCGATCTTCTCGGCGACTTCCGGGTGTTCCTTGAGCCAGGCCTGACGTTCTTCGGGCGTCATCGCCTTGAGCTTTTCGATGTGCTCCTTGAGTTCGGGGTGGTCCTTCAGGAATTCGGCACGGCGATCGGGGCCGGCGTCCTTGGCGCGTTCCTTCAGCTTCGCGGCGATCTCGGGGTGTTCCTTGAGCCAGGCCTGACGTTCCTCCGGCGACATGTCCTTCAGCTCCGGGTGCTGCTTGAGGATTTCCTCGCGGAGGTCGCCGGCGCCCTTCTGGGCGGCTTCGCGACGCGGGGCTTTCTCGGGAGCGGCGAAGGCCGCAGGGGTGAGGCCGGACAGGATGAGGCCGGCGGCGAGGAGGAGAGCGTAGTTCATGGGAGGGTTACGTGGATAGAACACCGCGTCCGAGGCCGGAGTTGCGGAAGAGCTGGCGACGTCGCCGGAGAGGAAGACCGAGCCGGTCATCCCTACGCGAGTAAGCGGACGCGTCGCCGACGAGTCCCTACCTGGGCATGACGTAGTCCTGCCCCTACCTTGCGGCCACCATGCGGCGGCCTGGCGGACGGTCCCTACCTGTCTTAGCTCAGGCGCTCGTAAGCCCAGAAGAGGCCGGCGAGGGAGATGAGGATCGAGGCAGGGATGACGATCCAGCGGCGATAATGCGTCTCATCCTTGATCCAGAAGGTGGCGCCGAAGGCCAGGGCGATGACGGCGAGCTGGGCGGATTCGACCCCGACGTTGAAGCCCGTGAGGGCGAGCAGGAAGGAGTCCTGGGGGATGGGCTTCTCCGCCAGGCCGCTGGCGAAGCCAAGGCCGTGGATCGAGCCGAAGATGAGCACGATGACAAGGCGCCAGCGGGTATACTGCGGATGGAAGATGTTCTCGAGCGCGATGGCGGCGATGCTGAGCGCGATGATGGGCTCGACGATCGAAGCGGGGACCTTGATCAGGCCGGCGGCGGCGAGTCCGAGGGTCAGGGAGTGGGCGAGGGTGAAGGCCGTGACCTGGGTCAGGACCGGTCTCCAGGAGCGGCTGAGGAGGAAGAGGCCGAGCACGAAGAGGATGTGGTCGAGTCCTTCCGGCAGCACGTGCAGGAAACCATAGCGCAGGAACCCCTTGAAGGTATTCCAGCCGCCGTGCTCGTCATGTTGAGCGGAGACCGAACCCGGCGTCGGAGCGGTCGGCTGGGCGGCGGCGAGGCCGGTGAGGTCGAGCGTGAAGCTGGCTTCGCCCGGGAAGAGGACGGGGACGCGCGGGTGTTCCTGTCCGTTGATCGTGTTCATGAACACCACGGCGACCTTGTGGCCGGGCAGGGAGCGGACCTTCCAGCCGGTGACACCGGCGGGAATCTTCGTCTTCCATCTGCCGCGGGCGACGACCGCGTCGTTCATCGCGAGCAGCGGTTTGCCGGTCTCGGCGACGAAGTCATACGTGAAGTCGGGCTGGACGCGGCCGATCGGCTCGAGGGTGAACTCGAGGTAGGTGGCCACCCAGGCGCGGGTCTGCTTGAGCAGCTCTTCCTTCTGGGCGGTGGTGTAGGTCAGGAACTCCTTCTGCTCCAGGGAAGGCGCCATCTTCGGGCTTTCGGTCCAGTTGCGGGGGTTGATCTCGATCGTGATCTCGGCTTCCCCGCCGGTCTGGAAGTTACCGCGCACCGGTACGTCCGGGATGGAGTGCGCCCCCAGGGGGAGACAAAAAAGCCCAAGAATGGCTAAAAACAGCGCTTTAAAGGGGGTGGCGAGGCGGGGCATGGTGCGAAGATGTATCCGGGGGTGGGGGCTTCAATCCAGATTGTAGGTTGCTTTTCGCAACTTTGGCGGGGTATAGGTGTTCCCTCCCCGTAATACCATGAAGAACATCCTCAGCATCCTCACCGTTCTCGCTCTCGCTGCCGCCGCTCAGGCTGGTTGCGGCGCCAAGATCGCCTCCAAGGGCACCGTCAAGTCCTACGACTCCGAAAAGAAGGAACTCGTCGTGACCGTTGCCGGCAAGGACACCTCCTTCACCCTCACCCCTGAGACCGAAGGCGCCGACAAGGCTGCCGACCTCAAGGGCAAGGCCGTCGAAGTCAACGTCGACAAGCACGTGAAGACCAAGGTCCTCTCCGTCGCCGTCGCCGCTGCCGCCGAAGAGCCGAAGAAGGAAGAAAAGAAGTCCGACAAGAAGGTTAAGAAGGAAAAGAAGGCCTAATCGGCTTTCCCTTCCGTTGCCGGGCGACCGGCAGCCAACGACCCGTCACGCAAGTGGCGGGTTTTTTTGTGCCGCGCGGCGGAGGCCGCGCTCAAGGGGAGACCGGAGACCGGATGGTTGGCTGGGGATGTATGACCGAAGCAGTCATCCCGGTCTCCGGTTTCCTTTTGAGTGACTCGTCCCGCCCTTTGGGTTGCGGAGAGGGGGCGGACGGGTGAGCGTGCGGCATGGGTGACCGATCACGATGGCGTTACTGGCTCTGGCTTGGGCTGACGTCGTTCGGCGGTCCCGGCGCGCAGATCGCGGCTCTGCAGGCTGAAGTCGTGGAGCGCCGCGCTTGGTTGAGTGCCGAGCAGTTCGGTCGCGCCCTTGGCCTGTGCTTTTTCCTGCCCGGTCCTGAGGCCCAGCAGATGGTCACGTGGGTCGCGTGGAAGCTCGATGGCTGGCGGGCGGCGTTATGGGCGGCGGCGGCGTTCGTGCTGCCTGGCCTGATCGCCTGCGGGGCCTTGGGCTATGCCTACGTGCTGTATGGTCATCTCCCTTCGGTCGAAGGTGCCTTAGGCGGCGTCCGTGCCGTCGTCGCCGGCGTCATCTTGGTCTCCGCCTGGCGCATCGGCGTGGGCGCATGCAAAGGACTTGGGCACGGAGTCGCCGCTTTGGTCACCTTCGCCGGGCTGTTCGTCGGGGTGCCGTTCGGCGTCTGCGCGCTCCTCGCCGGAGCTTGCGGATGGTGGCGGGCCGACGAACCAGAGGAGGCAGTCGCCGTCCGGTTCGATGCGTCCGTCTGGCGACGTCTCTGCCTCGGGGTCTTGCCGTTCCTGTTGCTGCTGGGAGCGCTCATCGGCTGGCTGGGATGGTCTCACGGGGTCGGCCGTCTGGCCGGCGTCTCGGTCTTCGCGGTCCTTACATCGTTCGGCGGAGCTTATGCGGCCTTGAGCCTTTGGCGGACCCAGGCCGATGCGGCCGGTTGGTTGCCGGCCGCGCGATTCGGCGATGCGCTCGTCGTCGGTGAGGCGACGCCCGGACCGTTGATGTTGGCCGGCAGTTTCGTCGGCTTCGTGGCCGGTTACCAAGGCGGGCTGGGGTTGGGTGGTGGCTGGGCGATGGCGATGGTCGGCTTGGTGGTCCCCGCGTTCTTCACCTTCGGGCTCTCGACAGCCCTGATTTTGGCCACCGCCCCCTTGGGGGAGGTCGGCGTCGCCTCGGCGCGGTTCCGGTCCGCGATGGGGCATGTCACCGCGGCCGCCGCCGGCGCGTTGGCTTGGATGGGCGCGATGCTCGTGGTCGGCGCGGGGCTCCGGCCGCTTCCGCTCGTCCTGCTGGTCGTCGCGTCGGTCCTGAGCTGGTCGCGGCGCGCCGGGGTCCTGACGCTCCTGGCCCTGGGGGCGATCGTCGGCGCGTGGCTGAGCTGAGGTAAGAAACTTATGAGGAGGGCGCCCGGCATCAGCGGAACTGATGATGGGCTGTTTTGCCTAGTCGGCATTGGAGGCGTGAAAGAGGCGAAGGCGGGGATACATTACACGCCATGAACTACTCTTCACTGGTGCCGGTGCTGAAGATAGTGATGATCACGG
Source organism: Coraliomargarita sp. (assembly GCA_024638885.1). GTDB lineage: Bacteria > Verrucomicrobiota > Verrucomicrobiia > Opitutales > UBA953 > UBA953. Next base: position 235,625 of record JAHEJL010000002.1, read on the forward strand.
TGCTCGCGCTGATCGAAGTCGCGCCAGCCCGCACCGGTGACAGGCCGGTGAACGAGGAACGTCTCGAACTGACGGAGGTCAAGGTCGGGACGAAGACCGTCGAGGACCGCGGCGTAGGCCGCGCGCCCAGGCTCAGGCTGCTCGTCTCGAGCCGAGATCTCGGCGAGCATGGGTATTCGAAGAAGCTGTGTATCAATTCGGGTTGAGCGTGGGACGGCGAAGCCGTCGGCGAGAGTATCGAGTATGGAGTATCGAGTATAGGGAAAGGCGTTCGATGCGGGTAGCGGGCGGGTTTATGCGCTCATCGATCCAGCCCTCTGTCATCCTCCATCGACTCAGCCATCCACGCCTTAATACGCGCATGCCGTGCCGGCCAGATATCCCGTCGTCCACGCGTTCTGGAAATTGAAACCGCCGGTGACGCCGTCGACGTCGAGCACTTCGCCAGCGAAGTGCAGCCCGGCGGTCTTGCGGCTCTCCATCGTCTTGAAGTCGACCTCGGCGAGCTTCACGCCGCCGCAGGTGACGAACTCGTCCTTGAACATGCTCTTGCCGTCGACCTTGAGCTCGGCCGCGGTGAGCTGCGTCGCGAGGGTCTGGAGCGCAGGGTTGCTGACGTGGGCCCACGGGGTGGTCGTCGGGATCCCGGCGGCGATGACGAAACGTTCCCAGAGACGTTGCGGCATGGCGACGGGGCTGAAGGTTGCCACCTGCTTGCGGGCGTTCTGCTCGCGCACGACCGAGAGCGCCTTGAGGAGGGTGTCGCGGGTGTGCGGTGGTACCCAGTTGATCGCGATCGGGAAGGCGTAGTTCTGTTCAGCGAAGGCGCGGGCACCCCAGGCGGAGAGCTTCAGGATGCCCGGGCCGCTGAGGCCGGCGTGGGTGATGAGGACCGGACCGTCGGTTTTGAGTTTGGTGCCGGGGGCCGTGACCACCGCGTGTTCGACCGAGATACCGGCGAGGTCGGCGATCCGGGGGTCCGTGATATGGAACGTGAAGAGCGACGGGACCGGCGCGACGATCGTGTGGCCGAAGGATTCCGCGAGGGCGAGGCCGCCGGAGGATTTGTTGCCACCCGTGGCGACGATGAGGCGATCGAAGGTTTCGACCGAGCCGCTGCCCAAGGTCAGATGGAACAGGTCGGCGTCCTTGGTGGCCGAGCGCACGGGGGTCGACGTGCGGATCGTGACGCCGGCGCGGGCGGCGGCGGTCATGAGGCAATCGACGATGGTCGCGGAGTCGTCGGTCGTCGGGAACATGCGGCCATCCTCTTCGGTCTTCGTGGCCACGCCGCGGGTGCCGAACCACTCGATCGTGTCGCGCGGCTGGAAGCGGTGGAAGGCGCCGAGCAGCTCGCGGCCGCCGCGGGGGTACTTCTTCACCAGTTCGGCCGGTTCGAAGCAGGAGTGCGTGACGTTGCAGCGGCCGCCGCCGGAGATGCGGACCTTCGAGAGCAGGTGCGGAGTGGCTTCGAAGAGCGTGACCGTACCGTCCTTGCCCAGCTGCTCGGCGCAGGTGATCGCCGCGAAGAAGCCGGCGGCTCCTCCGCCGATGACGGCGATGCGACGAGGGGGGGACATGGGTGAGATGACAGAGTGCGGAGGACAGATGGCAGAGGCCAGATACGGATGAAAGGTGAAAGATGAAGCGGGCGGGGCAGGGTAGGCCATTAAGTGGCTTAACCGCCAAGCGCGAACCGCCTGCCGCAGGCTCCGTTTACTTCAGCACCGTCTGCAGGAACTTCAGGACTTCGGCGGTCGAGGGGTCGCCGGCGAGACCGAGGTCGGTGTTGATCTTGCCGTGATTCGTGTTGGTCGCGCCGAACTTCTGGGCGGAGACGCCTTTGGAGGTGAGCGCACCTTCGAGGCGCTTGGCCTGGTCAGGCGTCAGCGCGGCGGCGGAGTCATACAGGATCAGGAAGGGCGGGATGCCTTTGCCGGGGGCGACGTGGTTGACGGCGGAGTATTCGGCCCAGAGCTCCGGCTTGCCGCCGAAGATCTCGCGGTGGCCATACTTCGGCTCGGGCTTGCCGGCGGCCTTACGATTCGCCGTCGCGAGCTCGATGACGGCGGGGATGTCGAACGTGTCGGCGTCGACCGGGACGCAGCCCTTGAACATCGCGAGTGAGAGCCCTTCGGCCTTCAGGGGGCGTTCGTCGATGGCCAGGTAGGCCGCGAGCTGGGCGCCGGAAGAATGGCCCATGATCACGATGCGGTTCGGGTCGCCGCCGAATTCGGCCGCGTGGTCATGCGTCCAGCGGAGGGACTTGGCGATGTCGGCGAAGATCTCGTTCATCGGGACGGCTTTCACGTAACGGTGGTTGGTCGAGACGAAGACGTAGCCGAGGTCGGTGAAGAACTTCGGCTTCAGCTGAACGTTGGTCTTTTCGCCGCCCTGCCAGCCGCCGCCGTGGATCCAGAAGATGACCGGGGCCGGCTTGTCGGCTTGCTTGGCGGGCGCGTAGACATTGAGCGTCTGGCGGAATTCGGTCGTGCCGGCATAAGGAACGTCGGCCTTCGTCGGCGCGATCGCGGGAGCGACGTCGGCGGCGAACAGGGAGAGGGAAGCGAGGAGGAGGGAGCCTAACATAGAGTTCGGAGTATAGAGTATCGAGGATGGGGGCGGAGACGCGAAGGGGCCGATGGTTTACTTCGGCTCGACGGTGACGGTGTCGCCCTTGATGGTGTATTTGAAGTCGGCGAGGACGGAGAGGTGCTGCATCAGCTGGCCGACGGTGACGTTCTTGAGGCTGAGGCTGATTTGACGGCCCTCCAGTTCGCCCTTCGGGTCCGTGAGGACCATGTCGATCAGTTCACCTTGGTGATAAGCCTTGGCGCGGATGACCTGGAGGACGCTGAGGAGCTTGGCGTCCTTGAGTTCGAAACGCTCGAACTTCACCGCGGCGGCGTCCTTGGCCGGCACCGGCTTGGGCAGGGGCGCGGCCACGGGGGTGGTTTCTTTCTTCGGCTGGGCGTGGACGGCGGGCAGGGCCAGGGTGAGCAGGGCGAGGATGAGGCGCAGCATGATGCTTCAAGATGGGGGAGGCTGGCCGTCTGATAAACGTTTAAATCCGGCCGGCCGACTTAGGCGCGATAAGATTGATAAATGAAGGCCGGACCTATGAATAGGCGCATGCGCGAAGCCCTTCTCTCCGGTCTGGCCGGCCTTTGTCTGATGGGGTGCGCGGAGGTCGGCCACGTCAGCCGGCTCGAGGTCGTGCGCAGTTGGCCGGCCGCGGAGGCGAACCAAGGGGTCGCCGTGGATGCGGAGCACTTCTATGTCATCGATGACAAGGCCCTCGGCAAGTATGCGAAGGCCACGGGCCGGAAGGTGGCCGAATGGAAGGCGCCGAAGGGGTCGGGGGTCATCCACATGAACGCCGGGGTCGTCGCCGGAGGCCGGCTCTACGTCGCCCATTCGAATTTTCCGGCCAAACCGGATGAGAGCTCCCTCGAGATCTTCGAGGCGGCGACGCTCCGTCCGGTCGCCCGCCATGTCTTCGAACGCCCCCTCGGTTCATTGACCTGGGCGATTCCCGATCGCGAGGGGTGGCTGGCATGTTTCGCCCACTACCGGAGCAACAGCGACCCGGCGAAGAGCCGGCTCGTCCGTTACGATGCCGACTGGAAGGTCATGGCCGTCTGGTCGTTCCCGCCTGAACTCGTGGAGCGCTTCGGTAAGTACAGCAGCTCGTGCGGCGGCCTCGGCCTGGACGGGTTGGTCTGGGTGAGCGGACATGATGCCAACGAACTCTATCGGTTGAGCCTGCCGGAAGGCGGAGGGGTCGCCCGCTGGGCGGGGACGGTCCCGTTCGTCTCGGCCGGACAGGCCTTCGCCTGGGATCCGAGCCGCCCGCGGGAGCTCTATTCGATCCAGCGTAAGACCCGTGAGGTCATTCTCTCCCGGCTGGGCGAGTGAATCGCAAGGAGTGATGGCTTGTTTCCGCGCGGATTAGGCGGAATAGTGGCGCACCCCCACGTCATGTTTTGCCGACTGCTGCTCGCTTGTCTGTTTGTTTCCGCCTTCGCGGCCGAGCCCGGCATGGTCCGCTCCGAGTTCATCTTCGACGCGAATCCCGTGCCGAGCTGCCACGCCACCACGATCGTCGAAGCGAAGGACGGAGCCTTGGTCGCGGCGTGGTTCGCCGGGGAAGCCGAGGGGAAGCCCGACGTCTCCATCTGGACGGCGCGTCAGGTCGGCGGCAAGTGGTCGGCCCCGGTCAAGGTCGCCGAAGGCGTCGAGGCGGACGGCAAGCGCTTCCCTTGTTGGAATCCGGTGCTGTTCCAGCCCAAGGAAGGCCCGCTGCAACTTTACTATAAGATCGGCCCCAATCCGGTCGACTGGTGGGGGGTGCTACGTGTCAGCGAAGATGACGGCAAGACCTGGGGAGAGCCGCGACGTCTGCCGGCCGGCATCCTCGGGCCGATCAAGAACAAGCCCGTGCAACTCAAGGATGGCACGATCCTTTCCGGCAGCAGCGCCGAAGGCCTCAAGGTCGGGCCGTCGTGGCAGATCCATTTCGAGCGGAGCCGCGATAACGGACTCACCTGGGAGAAGGTCGCGGTGGAGCAGGGTGCCGGCTCGCCGGCGTCCATCCAGCCGAGTATCCTTTTCCTGCGCGACGGCGGACTGATGTCCGTCGGTCGCACCAAGAACGCCAAGGTGTTCAGCACCATCTCGAACGACCAAGGGTCGACCTGGTCGAAGGTGGACCTGACCGACCTGCCGAACCCGAATTCCGGAACCGATGCCGTGACCTTGCGGGACGGCCGTCATCTCCTGATCTATAACCATACCGCCAAGGGACGCAGTCCGTTGAACCTTGCGATCAGCAAGGATGGCGTCGCCTGGGAGGCCGCGCTGGTGCTCGAAGACGAGCCCAAGGCCGAGTTCAGCTACCCCGCCATCATCCAGTCGGCGGATGGCCTCGTGCACATCACCTATACCTGGAAGCGCAAGCTCGCGAAGCATGTCGTCGTCGACCCGGCGAAGCTCGTCACCCGACCCATCGAGGGTTTGGCCTGGCCCAAGGCTGTCGGCGCGACGGAAGGCGCCGGGCTGGAGCGTCTTAAATATAACAACCCCGGACTCGTCGTCGACCTGGGCGTCGGACTCTGGGCGTGGCCGCTGCCGATGGATATCGATGGCGACGGCCATTATGAGCTGGTGGTCAATTGTCCTGACAAGCCGTCCAACGGCGTCTACGTCTTCGCGGCCGGAGCGGACACCGCGCAGAAACCCGTGCCCGTGTTCAAGCCCGGCGTGCGGATCAGCAGGGGCATGCAGAACGTCGAGCTCAGCTGGGGTGCCGACGGCAAACCGCGTGTCCTTTCTCCCGGCGTCGAATACCCTGACTTCGCCAAGACCGGCCTCGAGTTCGGCAAGAAGTTGCCCCTGCCGTCGAACGTCCACCCCAACAAGGTGCGCGCCAACATGTGGAAGGTCGTCGACTTCGACGGGGACGGAAAGACCGACATCATCGTCGGTGTCGGCGACTGGACCGATTACGGCTGGGACAATGCTTACAACGAGAAGGGCGTCTGGATCAAAGGCCCGCTCCGCGGCTACGTCTACGTCATCCGCAACGAAGGCACGGACGAACAGCCCAAGTATCTCCAGCCGGTCAAACTGCATGCGGCCGGCGTCACGCTGGAGACCTATGGCTGGCCTTCGCCCAGTTTCGCCGACTTCGACGGTGACGGCGACCTCGACCTCATCTGCGGGGAGTTCCTGGACGGCTTCACCTATTTCGAGAACATCGGGACGCGCACCGAGCCTAAGTATGCCGCCGGCCGACGCCTGACCGTACCGCCCGGGGTGACCAAAGATACCCGCTCCGCCGCTTGGAAGGCCACGCTTGAGGCGCGGAAACTCCCCGGCTCGCCGCGTCCGCTGACCATGGACCTCGAGATGATCACGCCGGTCGTGTTCGACTGGAACAAGGACGGCAAGCTCGACCTGATCGTCGGGGACGAAGACGGCCGCGTGGCCTTCATCGAGAACACCGGGAAGTTCACCGCAGACCATACGCCTCAGTTCCTTCCGCCGAAGTATTTCAAGCAGCAGGCCGACGACATGAAGTTCGGAGCCTTGGCCACCCCGGTCGGCTTCGATTGGGATGGCGACGGGGACGTCGATCTGATCGTCGGCAACACCGCCGGCTATGTCGCCTTCTTCGAGAACCTCAGCGGGCCTGGCGTCGCCAAGCCTAAGTTCGCCGCGCCGAAGCTATTGCAGGCGGACGGCAAGAATCTCCGGATCATGGCCGGCGGGAACGGCAGCATCCAGGGGCCCGCCGAGGCCAAGTGGGGTTACACCACCCAGTCCGTCGCGGATTGGGACGGCGACGGGCTGCCCGACCTGCTGGTCAATTCCATCCTCGGCAAGGTCGTCTGGTATCGGAACGTCGGCAGCCGCAAAGAGCCGAAGCTCGCCGCCGCGGCGCCCATCGAGGTCGAATGGAACGGGCCGCAGCCGGCGCTCGCCTGGGGCTGGATGAAGCCGCAGGGCAAGGCCTTGCTGACCCAATGGCGCACGACGCCGGTCGCCGTCGACTGGAACAAGGACGGCCTCATGGACCTTGTCATGCTTGATCAGGAAGGCTACCTCGCGTTCTTCGAGCGGGCGAAGGTCGACGGGAAGCTCGTGCTGCTGGCTCCGCGTCGGGCCTTCTGCGACGAGAGCGGCAAGCCGCTCCAGCTCAGCAAAGGCGCCGCCGGCAAGAGCGGTCGCCGTAAGCTTTGCGTCACCGACTGGGATGGCGACGGGCAGGCCGACTTCCTGCTCAATTCTTCCAGCGCCAACTTCCTGCGCCAGGTCGGCTTCAAGGACGGCAACTGGCTGTTCAAGGACGAAGGCCCGCTCGTGAAGCAGAACATCGAAGGCCACGACGTCAGTCCGACCACCGTCGATTTCGACGGCGACGGCATCCCGGATTTCCTCGGCGGCGCCGAAGACGGCAAATTCTATTTCCTCAAGAACCCTCGCTCGAACAAGTAACATGAAACGTCGCGCTTTCCTCTCCGCCACCGCCTTGGCCTTTTCCGCCGCGCTCCTGCGCGCGCAGGGCGACGGACGTCCGCTGACCGTCGGGGTCATCGGTCACACCGGTCAGGGTAACTACGGCCACGGCGAGGACGTCGTCTGGCTGAAGATCCCGCAGACCAAGATCGTGGCCGTCGCGGATGCGGACGCCAAGGGACTTGCCGCGGCCGCCAAGAAGCTCGGCGGCGTGCGAGCCTTCGCGGATTACCGGGCCATGTTGGCGGCGGCCAAGCCGGACATCGCGGCCATCTGCACGCGGCATATCCATGAGCATCGCGACATGATCGTCGCCGCCATCGAGGCGGGCGTGAAGGGCATCTACATCGAGAAGCCGTTCGTCCGCACCTTGGCGGAAGCCGACGAGGTCGTGAAGCTGTGCGCCGAGAAAGGCGTGCGCCTCGCGATCGCCCATCGCAACCGCTATCACCCCGTCCTGGAGACCGTGAAGCAGCTCGTCGCCTCCGGCGAGATCGGCGAACTCAAGGAAGTGCGCGTCCGCGGGAAGCAGGACCAGCGCGGCGGCGGCCTGGACCTTTGGGTGCTCGGCGGCCACGGTTTCAATCTCGCCACGCTCTTCACCGGTCCGGCGACTTCCTGCCAGGCGACCATCCTCGTCGGGGGACGTCCGGCGACCAAGGCGGACATCCATCCCGGCGACGAAGGCGTGGGCCTGATCGTCGGCGACGAGATCCATGCCCGTTATGAGACCAAGAGCGGCATCCCGCTTTACTTCGATTCCAAGAAAGGAACGTGGACCAAAGGTACGCCGTTCGGGGCTCGGCTGATCGGCACCAAGGGCGTCATCTCCTTGCAGGTGGATGAAGAGCCCCTGGCGGTCCTGGAACGCGATGGCCTCAATCTCTGGGTCACCACCGGTGGCATCGGGAAGCCGGAGCCCATCAAGGACATCAAGCTCATCAACGGCGAGCACCATGGGGCCGTGCGCGACCTGCTGGCGGCGATCGCGGACAAGCGCGAGCCCCTCTGCGGTCCGGAGGCAGGACGTGAGACCATCGAGCTGACCTTGGCCGTCTTCGCCTCGTTCGCCGCCGGTGGCCAGAAAGTCGCCTTGCCGCTGGCCGATCGCCAGCATCCGTTGCGCTGAGCGCTCAGCGGACCGTCGCCGCACAGACCATCTCGAGGATGCGCGGGATGCTGTAGTTCTCGTAGGCGCCGTTCTTGGGCGGCGTCGGCGGGGTCGTATGCGTGCCGAAGCTGTCGGCCGGCTGGGGCAGGCGGGTGAGGTCCGGGTTCCACTGGCCGTCTTTGCCGCCCAGCTTATAGATCACCAGGTCGAGAGACGGCACGACGTAGAGGCAGAAGCCGCCGGCACCCGTCTTGTAGAAGGCGTCGCGCGGGGCGCCGACGATCTGCCCGGCCTGGTTGTGTTCGAACTGCAGGCTGAAGGGGAAGTGCGGGTTATAAGGGAGGGTCTGCTGGCAGAGCTTGATGTAGTCGGCCGGGATGAGCTGCTGGCCGTTCCAGCGGCCTTCGTGGGCGAGGCAGTAGCCGAAGCGGGCGGCGTCAGTGGCGTGGAGCGCGATCGAGCCGGCGCCGTTGGCGTGGGCCATCGTCACGTCGCCACGGTAGAGGCAGTAGCCCCAGGCGCCCCAGCCCATCGGTTGGCCGAACTTCTCGTCGATGTAGGCCGGCAGTTCCTTGCCGGTCACGCGACGGAGGACCATCGAGGCGATGTGCGGAGCGGGCGAGGAGTAGGAATAACCTTCGCCCGGGGCGGTCCAGAGCGGCACGCGGAGCGAAGAGCCGTCGACGTCGCGGATATCCTGGCCCTTCGAAGCCTTGAGCGGCTGGGCGGCGCCGCGGATCACGCCGGTAGGCGTGGCGCCTTCGCCGTTGTGGCCGGACGTCATGCAGAGCAGGTGGCCCAGGCGGATGTCGGCCTCGCGCGGGTCGCGGAGCGGGAAGGCCTCCGGCAGGAACTCCGGGGTGTAGACCTTCGTGTCGAGTCCGGCGGGCAGCTTCGACTTATATTCGTGGAGCATCACGCCGCAGGCGATGCTCGTGAAGGCCTTGCCCGTGGAGGCCATGTCCGGGTTGGCATTGCGGTGGGCCTTGCCGAAATATTTCTCGAGCACCAGGTAGCCCTTGGAGATCACCACCAGGCCGCCGTTCTCCGTGTTGGAGCGTTCCGTCGCGCGATAGGCTTCCTCGAGGCGGTCGAGGTCGATGCCGGCGAGGGCGCGGGCTTCGGCCTTGTCCTTCGGCGTGCGCCAGCCGCCTTGGGCGTCGGACGGCGGGAAGTATTCGGCGGCACCGGCGGAAAGGGCGAGGAGGGTGGCGAGGAGGGCGGAGCGCATGAGGCAGGGGTGGAGCACAGATGACAGAGGGCGGAGGAAAGATGAAGGCTGAAAGCAAGGGGCCGGAGGGTGGCTGATTGGCGTTGCGGGGACCGGAGGCGGACCGAGAATCGGGGCATGGACCAATCCAAGCTTCGCCTCGTCTTGCGCATCAGCGTCCTCGCCTCGTTCGCCTTGCTGGTTTTCGCCATCGGACTGGCCCTCATCAGCGACAAGCTGCTCCCCGCCGAGCTCGCCGAGTGGCATCGGCAGAACAGCGCCGGCGAACTCGGCTTCGCCGACGTCTTCGGCCTGTTGTTCTGGCTGGCCGGCCTCGGCCTGCTCTTCGTCGCCATGGTCGGATTGTTCTGCTACCAGCGATGGGCCGCGTGGCTTTTCCTGGGCGTCAATCTCGTGTTCTCGTTGCAGTTGCTGTTCAGCCCGACCGTCGAACCCGGCCTGCTTTCGTATGTCGGCGGCTGGGCCGACGTCCTGACCGGGCTCATCCTCGGACTGGCGTTCTTCACGGACGCGGTGGAGGCCTGAGCGGACCTGGTCGGGCATGGCCGGACCTTAAGATAAGGTGAAACTATCAGTGAGGGGGTGGGGTTTCATAGTCAGTGAACCCCTCTATGCGCCTGCTCGCCCTGTTTGCCTCCGTCTGCCTGGCCCTGTCCGCGCAGGCGGCCGCCAAGAAAGAAGGCAAGAAGGAGGCCAAGAAGGCCGAGCCGGTCGTCAAGGCCGTCGTCCCGCCGGCCGCGCCCGTCGCCGCCCTCGGCGAGCGCGCGGCGATCTGGCATACGTGGACCGACAAGGAGGGGCAGAAGGTCGACGCCCAGTTCTGCGGCCTGTCCGGTGATTTCATCACCATCCAGACCCGGGATGGTCGCACCTATCATTTCAAGACCGACATCCTCGTCGCCGAAGACGTCGAATTCGCCCGTTCCTGCCTCGAGCGTAATCGTCAGAACAGCTTCAGCCCGGCGATCATCGCCTCGGCCGCCGCGGACATCGACCGCCTCGTCGGCGCGGTCCTCACGGCGAACAAGCAGACCTTGAATGCTCCGGCCACCGACGAGCAGTTCCTGCGCCGCATCTACCTCGACGCCGCCGGCCGCGTGCCGACGGCCAAGGAAGCCGCCACCTTCCTCGCCAGCACCGCGCCCGACAAACGGGCGAAGCTCATCGATGAGCTCGTCTTCTCGCCGGGCTACACCATGCAGATGTTCAACTGGATGGCGGACCTGCTCCGCGTGAAGGACACCTTCGCCAAGGGCGTGCCCGCCTTCACCTTCGAAGACTGGCTCAAGACCCGGCTGGCGGCGAACGCCCCCTGGGACAAGCTCGTCTACGAGATGGTCACCGCCGACGGCCGCCTGAGCGACAACGGCGCCACCGGTTTCATGCTCTTCGACGCCGAGATGCCCTTGGACGGCGTCTCGAACCTCATGACCACTTTCCTGGGCACCAACATGGCGTGCGCCCAGTGTCACGACCACCCGTTGGCCGAATGGAAGCAGCGTGACTTCTATCAGATGGCCGCGTTCTTCGGCGCGACGGACGGCAAGGACGAAGCCTTGCTCAGCGTCATCAACAAGATCGCCCGCGCGGACGGCGGCCTGCCCAAGGCGGCCGTGAAGAAGATCGCGGACATGAACACGTTCCGCCTCGAGGACCTGGACAAGCAGAAGCTGACCTTCCCTAAGGATTACAAATACAAGGACGCCAAGCCCGGCGAGGCCGTGACCCCGGCGTTGATCGCGTGGGAGAAGGGCGACAAGTCCCTGCCGGCCTATAACGTCAGCACCAAGAACCCCGCCCAGCTCCGCGACGAGTTCGCCCGCTGGCTCACCAGCCCGCAGAATCCGCGCTTCGCCACCAACATCGCGAACCGCATCTGGAAGAAGGCCTTCGGCCTCGGCGTGATCGAGCCCGTCAACGACATCGACGACCTCTCGTTCGCGAGCAGCCCCGAGCTCATGGCGCACCTGACCTTCGTCATGAAGGCCGCCAAGTTCGACCTCCGCGAGGTCCAGCGCGTCATCTATAACTCCAAGACCTACCAGGCTTCGGCCAGCGCCACGCCCGACCTCGGCAAGGGCAGGTATCTCTTCAACGGACCGGTCGTCCGTCGACTCACCGCCGAGCAGGCCTGGGACAGCCTCGTCGTGACCGCCGTCGGCACCTACGCCGACAACGTGCTCCTCCGTCGCGGCGACGACCTCAAGGCCTTCGCGCTCCCGGCGGGCAAGGTCACCTTGGCCGAGCTCAAGAACGCCGTCGACCGGGGCAAGAAAGCCTTCGCCGGCACCGGTAAGGCGGCCGGCAGCAAGAAGGCCGCGGGCGGTTCCAGCCTCGGCCTCGCCAACGGCTACGAAGGCGACAAGCCCGTGAGCCGCTTCTCCCTCCTCCTGGCGCGGGCCAGCGAACTGCCGCAGCCATCGCCCGAGACGCACTTCCTGCGCCTCTGGGGGCAGGGCGACCGACTCCTCGCCGATTCCGCGACCAACGACGGCAGCGTGCCGCAGGTCCTGCAGATGATGAACGGCGCCGTCGGCAAGCTCGTCGCCGACACCCGTTCGGCCGCCGTGATGGATGCCATGAAGGAGAAGACAGCGGACGCGCAGGTCACCTCGCTCTATCTTTCTTATCTCTCTCGCAAGCCGACCGCCAAGGAGCTCGCCGTCGCGGGCAAGTCCCTGAAGGACGGCCTCGGCCTGACCGACCTCGCCTGGGTCCTCGCCAACACCCGCGAATTCCTCTTCGTCCAATGAGCCACCACAACCCCTCCGATCTCCTCCGTCATCCCGAGGACCGCCGCAGCTTCATCGAGAAGTGCGCCAAGGTCTCCTTCGGGCTGAGCGTGCTGCCGTTCTTCAGCCGGATCGCCGAGGCCGCGGAGGCCCCGGGCGCGAGCAAGGCGCCGAACGCCGACCTGCCGGGCTTCGGCAAGGCCAAGCGCGTCATCTTCCTCCAGCTCAACGGCGGGATGTCGCACATCGACACCTTCGATCCGAAGACCGGCGCTTCGAAGGGGCCCGGTTCGATCGTGTCCGCCAAGGGTGACATGCAGCTGACCTCGTATCTGCCCGAGACCGCCAAGATCAGCGACAAGATCACCGTCATCCGTTCCATGACCGCCAAGGTCGGCGTCCATGCTTCCGCCGCCTACCTCATGCGCACCGGTTTCGAGCAGCGCGGCACGGTCCAGCATCCGACGCTCGGGGCCTGGGCCCAGCACTTCCTCGGCGCCAGCCACAAGACCTTGCCGTCGTCGGTGACCGTCAACCGTTCGTCGAACCATGGCAACGGCTGGTTCCCGGCGGCCTATTCGCCGCTCCCGATCCTCAATCCGAACGACGGCCTCCTCGACACCAAGAGCCCCGTCGGCGAGGCTGCCGTCGCCAAGCGGTCCGAGTTGCTCGCGCAGCTCGACGTCGGTTTCGGCGGCAAGGCCGTGGACGAGAACGTGAAATCTTACAACGAGTTCTACGAATCGACCTTCCAGCTCATGAAGAGCTCGGATCTCAAGGCCTTCGACATCTCGGCCGAGCCCGCGGAGATGCGCGCCCGCTACGGCAAGAGCAAGTTCGGCCAAGGTTGCCTGCTGGCCCGTCGTCTCGTCGAGAACGGCGTCCGCTTCGTCGAGGTCGCCATCGGCGGCTGGGACATGCATGCGTCGCTCGACGATCGCCTGACGGACGTCGGCGGCGATTTCGACCGCGTCTACGCCACGCTCATCCAGGACCTCGACGCCAAGGGCCTGCTTGATTCCACGCTCGTCGTCGTCGCCACCGAGTTCGGCCGCAAGCCGAGCTTCGAAGGCGGCGGCCGCGGCCACCATCCGCTCGTCTTCTCGTCCGTCCTCGCGGGCGGCGGCGTCAAGCGCGGCTACGTGCACGGCGCCAGCGACGCGAAAGGCTATGCGCCCGAGGCCGACGGCGTCTCGCCGGGCAGCCTGCACGCCACCATCGCGCATGCGGCGGGTCTGCCGGTGCAGACGGACATCATCACGCCGGCCGGACGTCCCATGCAGGTCGGCAACAAGGCCGCGCCGCAGAAGGGCGTCTTCGCCTGATCGTCGCGGATGTCCTGACGAAAGCCGCCTGCGGGCGGCTTTCTTATTGCAGCAGCATCGCGAGGTCGCCGGGCTTCTCGAGGTGCACCGCGTGGCCGGCGCCCTCGATGACGCTATGGCGGGCCTTGGGCAGATGCGCACCCATCTCGAGGGCGAGGCGGGTGAACTTCACGTCGTGTTCGCCGACGACCAGGTCGACCGGGAAGCGGATCTCCTTCAGGCGAGGCCAGAGCGAGGGCAGGGTGCCCGTGCCGACGTTCTCGAGGCTGAGCGCGAGGCCTTCGGGGTCGTTCTGGGCGCGGCGGGCGAGGATCGGCTCCAGTCGTTCCTTGGGTAGGCGTAGCATCGGCTGGAAGAACGTCTGGTTATGCCAGTACTTGAAGAAGGCATCGAGGCCGCGCGTGCGGATGAAGTCGGCCAGCGTCGCGTCGCCGTGGCGGCGTTCATCCCGTTCCGCCGGGGTGGCCAGGCCGGGGCTGGCGCCGACGAGGATCAGGCGGTGGACCCGCTCGGGGTGGGCGAGGGCCCAGTGCAGGGCCAGACGTCCGCCCATCGAATAGCCCAGCAAGGTCACCTGGGGCGCCGTGGCGGCCTGGGAGACGATCTCGAGGTGGGCGGGCAGGGAGTAGTCGGCCAGCTGCCGCTGGTGGCGACGGGAGCCATGTCCGGGGAGGTCGGGGGCCGTCAGCGCGGTATCCGGGCTTAGCTGGGCGCGCAGAGGGTCGAAATCCGCCCCTTGGCCGGTGAACCCATGTAAGGCGACGATCGGGAGCATGGGCGGAGGGAGGGGTGGCGGCCCGAAGGGGCGCGGCTGGTTTGTAGACCAGAGCCGGGCGGGGGGACAGGAAAAATAGGGAACAAGCGTCAGGGTCTAGGGTAATACTACTACCCCCTATGCCCGGCATTCGCGTCAAGCCCTGGAACCGTGTCGACGGTCCCATCTACAGCCTCGCCACCACCGCGAACGGCAAGGGCAACCTGAACATCTGCAGCTACGTCACCCCGATCGCGATGAAGCCCAAGCGTTTCATCATCGGCGTGTACAAGGACACCAAGACGCTCGCGAACCTCGAAGCCAATCCGATCGGCCTGCTGAACTACATGGCCAAGGATCAGGCCAACCACATCAAGCTGCTCGGCAAGAAGTCCGGCAACTCCACGGACAAGATCTCACAGCTCGGCGACCAGATCGAACATGTCGGCGACGGCCTCTATCTCCTGAAGGGGGCGATCGCCACGTTGCGCCTGCGTTTCATGGAACGCATGGATTGCGGCGACCACTGGGCTTGGCTGGCGAACGTCGATTCTTACGAGAACCTGCGCGAAGCGCCGCCGCTGACCCTCGACGAACTCAAGCGGCTGAAGCTGATCTTGGCCTGAGGGCCCAGACCAGCGGGGCATGCTGGCACTTTGGCAAGTGGGCAAGGGGAGTATCTGGCCCAATAAAAGAGCCGGACTAAGTCCGGCTCTCGGGGTGCTTACTTCTTCTTCGCGGCCTTCTTGGCCTTCAGCTCTTCGCGGTGCGGGATCAGGTAGGTGCGGCCGCGGATGAGGCGTTCGTAGAGGTCGACCATCGCCACGCCTTCGCGGGGACGGACCGAGTCCGCCTTCGTGGCGCGGTCCACCTGGCGCTTGAGCATGCGGCAGAGGTCTTCGGCGTTATACTGGATCATGCCGAGGATGCGTTCGACGGAGTAGCCCGGGATGCTTTCCTCGATATAGAAGCCGTCGGCTTCGTCGTCCTCGAGGAACACGTGGGCTTCGTTGACGCGGCCGAAGAGGTTGTGGAGGTCGCCCATGATGTCCTGGTAGGCGCCGACCATGAAGGCGCCGACGTAGTAGGGCTGGCCTTCCTTCATCGGGTGCAGGGCGAGGGTCTTGCGGACGTCCTCGAGGTCGATGAAGTCGTCGACCTTGCCGTCGGAGTCGCAGGTGATGTCGACGAGCGTGGCCTGGACGGTCGGGCGCTCGTTGAGGCGATGGATCGGGGCGATCGGGAAGAGCTGATCGAGGGCCCAGTGGTCGAGCAGGGACTGGAAGACCGAGAAGTTGCAGACGTACTGCTCGGCCAGCATCGAGTCGAGGCGGGCGAGCTCGTCCGGGACGTCGGACGAGTCCTTGAGGTCCTCGCGGATCTGGCGGCAGATGTCCCAGAAGAGACGGTCGGCGGCGGCACGTTCCTCGAGGCGGAGGTTGCCGAGGCTGAAGCGCGCGTGGGCTTCCTCGCGCTTTTCCTTGGCGTCGTGGTAGCGCTCGAGCGGGTCGAACTTGCGCTTGTTCTTGCGGATGGCCTCGAGCTCCTTGACGAGCTGGTGGGTCTTGCCCTTGGAGGCGTCGACCTTGCCTTCGTCGCGGGTGATGCGGTCGACGGCTTCGAAGATGAGGATCGAGTGCGGGGCGACGAGGGCGCGGCCGGATTCCGAGACGATGTCAGGGAGCTCCACCTTGCTCTCCTCGCAGATCTGCTTGATGTTCGCGACGACGTCGCGGGCGTAGACTTCCATGCTGTAGTTCATGGAAGACTCGTAGGCCGAGCGGCTGCCGTCGTAGTCGATGCCGAGGCCGCCGCCGACGTCGAGGAGACCCATCGGGAAGCCCATGCGCTTCAGTTCGCAGTAGAAGCGGGTGGCCTCGACCACGGCCTTCTTGATCGTGCCGATGTTCGGGACCTGGGAGCCGATGTGGAAGTGGACGAGGCGGAGGGCGTCCTTCATCTTCGCCTTGGTCAGGCGCTGGGCGACCTCGACGATCTCGGAGGCGGTCAGGCCGAACTTGGCGTTCTCGCCGGTGCTGTCGGCCCACTTGCCTTCGCCGGCGGTGGTGAGCTTGACGCGCAGGCCGATGTGCGGCTGCACGCCCATGCGGCGGGCGATGCGGATGATGGCGTCGATCTCGGAGAGCTGTTCGACGACGATGATGGTCTGCTTCCCGAGGCGGCGGCCCATGAGGGCGAGCTCGATGTATTCCTCGTCCTTGTAACCGTTGCAGATCAGGAGGGCCTTGCGGTTCTCGAGGAGGGCGAGCGCGATGATGAGCTCGGGCTTGGAGCCGGCTTCGAGGCCGAAGTCATATTCTTCGCCGGCGTCGAGGATCTCTTCGACGACTTCGCGGAGCTGGTTGACCTTGATCGGGAAGACGCCGCGGTAACGACCGTCATATTCTTCTTCCTTGATGGCGTTGCGGAACGCCTCGTTGATCTGCGTGACGCGGTTGCGGAGCAGGTCCTGGACGCGGATGGTGAGCGGGGGCTTCAGGCCGGACGCTTCGACTTCCTTGACGATGTCCGTGATGCGGATCTTCCGGTGGTCGCCTTTCGGGTGCACGCAGAGGTGACCTTGCGGGTCCACGGAGAAGTTGTTACCTCCCCATCGTTTGAAGCCGTAGTACTCTTCGGCGTCTTTGGTAGTCCAAGGCTGCGGTTTGCTCACGTCGGTAGGGACTCGGACTTTTTATCCTGCGGGGGGAAGCGCAAGGGGAAATCTCGGCTCCGGCGGCGGCTTACGGCTCGACCCGGCGGCGGCGCATGCTTGTCTTCAGGCATGTCCGCCGAACCAGTCATCCGAGCGACGATCGCGTTACGGAAAGCCTTGGCGGGCCGCACGTTTCCCGCGCCGGCGGACTTCGTCTACCAGCCGCTGGACTACGCGTGGGCTTCCCACGAGGCCTATCTGCGTCGTTATGCCGCCTCCGGCCCGAAGAAGGTGCTCTTCCTGGGGATGAATCCCGGCCCGTTCGGCATGGCCCAGACCGGCGTGCCGTTCGGGGAGATCGCCGCCGTGCGGGACTGGATGGGGCTGGAGATGCCCGTCGGCCGTCCCGACAAGGAGCATCCCAGCAAGAAGGTCACCGGTTTCGCCTGCCACCGTTCGGAGGTGAGCGGCCGTCGGCTGTGGGGGCTCTTCCAGGAGCGCTTCGGCAAGGCCGAGGCGTTCTTCGCCGATCACCTGGTGCATAACTACTGCCCGCTGCTGTTCTTGGAGAACACCAAACAGGGCCGGAACGTCATCCCCGAAGAACTGCCCGCCGAGGTCATGGCTCCCGTGAACAAGGAGTGCGACAAGCTCCTGCGCGTCATGGTCGAGACGCTCGGGGTCAGCACCGTCGTCGGCGTCGGTGGTTATGCCGAGACGCGGGCCCGTGAGGCACTCGATGGACTCCTCGTGGGCTACGCCAAGGTACCGCACCCCAGTCCCGCCAATCCCGTCGCCAATCGCGGCTGGTCGGCGGCCGCGACGAAGGCCTTGGTCGAACAAGGAGTCTGGTCCTGATGGGCCTCATCGAAGAGATCTTGGTCCGCCCAAAGCTGCGCCAGCGACTTTGGGCGTGGTGGTATCCGTTCTTCACGCGTCGCGTCCGGGCGCAGGGCATCGATTTCCTGAACTACGCCTTCGAAGACGCCGAAGCTCCTCGGTTGGCGCTCGTCGCGGCCGATGAGCCGAACCGTCCGAACATCCAGCTCTACGAGCACGTCCGGGGTAAGGTCGAACTGCGCGGGCTGCGGGTGCTCGAGGTCAGCTGCGGCCATGGCGGCGGCGCGGCGTACTTCGCCCGGACTTATCAGCCGGCCGAGTATGTGGGCCTCGACCTCAATCCCGAGGCCATCCGCCATTGCCAAGCGCGGCATCAGGCCGCCGGCCTGCGTTTCGAGCAAGGGGATGCGCAGAAGCTGCCGTTCGCCGACGCCTCCTTCGATGTGGTGATCAACGTCGAGGCCTCGCACTGCTATCCGGACTTCCCAGGTTTCGTGAGCGAGGTCGCCCGCGTGCTGAAGGTCGGCGGACGGTTCTGCCATGCGGATCTCCGCTATCGTAACGGCGTAGACGAGTGGGTGGCCGCCTTGGCCAAGCATCCGCAGCTCCGGCTCGACGAGATGCGGCTGATCAATCCCGAGGTCATCCGCGGCATGGAGCTGAACACGCCACGTTACGAAGCGATGGTGAGGCAGGCCTTGCCGCGCTTCCTGCATCGGCTGGCCTTGGACTTCGCCGGCGTGAAGGGTTCGCGCCTGCACCGCGACGCCGTCAGCGGCGAGATGAGCTACCGTTCGTTCCGGCTGACCAGACGGGCCTGACTTACTTCGGCTCCAGGATGATCAGGCGGCCCGGCGTGCTCGTGCCCGCGGCGAGCGAGTTGCCGCGGCAATATTCCGCGATCAGCAGGCGGTGGCCGGGCAGGGTGACCATCGAGATCGGGCGGGCGAGCGGCGCGGCGACGGTCGTCACGACGGCTTCCTTCTTGGCGAAGTCGAGCCGGGCCTGGATGAGGTCGAAGCCGCTCTGGTCCTTCAGGTAGTTGCCGAAGCGGGTGATCAGGAAACTGTTACCCAGCGGGGCCGGCCAATCCGGGCCGAGTTCGAGGATCGTCGACGGCGAGGAGTGGGGCGTGAAGGTCGCCGTGCCGCCGCGGTCGTTGGCGTCCGGGCCGACGTTCTTGAACGGACGGACGAACGTGAGGCCTTGCGGCGCATCGGGCGTGTGCATGTAGGGCTTCGTGGTCCAGTCGCCGAATTCATAGGGGAAGCCGTAGTGCCGGCCCAGTTCGATGAGGTTCAGTTCCTCCGGCGTATCGGCGTCCGTGCCGTTCTCGACGCCGAGCAGATGGCCGGCACGGTCCCAGGTGAAGTGGTAGGTGTTACGCAGGCCGTGGGCGTAAGTTTCGATGACGGGGTGTTCGCTGCTCGGGTCGAGACGCCAGAGCTTGGCCGTCAGCGGGTTTTCGCCGGACTTGTCGTAATTGGGGGACTGGCCCGTCTCGCCGCCGTCGGTACGCGAACCGCTGCTCACGTAGAGCAGCCCGTCAGGGCCTTGGGCGATGTGATTCACGCCATGGTTGTAGGGGCCGACGCCGAAGTTGTAAGCCGTCTTGAACCACGGCTTGGGCTTCGTCCAAGAGCCAGGACCTTTCCAAGGCTCGGTGCGGAAGATCGTGACCTCGTTGACGACGGGGTTCTTCGCCTTGTTGCACTGGTTGCTGATGAAGTAGAGGCGGCCTTGGTCGTCGGTGCCGAGCCCCAAGCAGGTCGGGTCGCCGAGCTTGAAGTCTTGGAGCTCCTTGCCGGACCAGACCAGCGTGACTTCGCGGGTCGCCGGATCCCAGGACCAGATGTCGCCTTTCGCGGCGAGGATCAGCACGTGCTGCCCATCCGGGTGGGTCGCGAGGCGGGTCGGCTGGAAGTCGAGGTTGGCGGCGACGGAAAACTTCCAGCCGGCGGGCGCGGCGGGCAGGACATCCGGCGACATCGCCGCCAGGAGCTTTTCGTAAGTCGGGTAGGCCGTCTGCGCGCGGAGCTGCGCGATCTCGGCGACGGAGGTCGGCGCGTAGGCGTTACCCCAGCTGCTGAAGACGTAGTTGAAGACCTTGGCCAGGTCCTCGTCACGCAGCGTCACCGGCGGCATCCAGCCTTGGTAGGTCTGGCCGTTGACCTCGATCCTGTCCTTCAGGCCCTCGAGCGGGGCGCGCAAGGCGCGTGAGCGTTGCTGCGCGATGAAGTCGGATTTCGCGAGCGGCGGGAACGCCTGCGGGATGCCGAGGCCTTCCTGGCCGTGGCAGGCGGCGCAATATTGGCGATACAGCTCCGCGCCCGTGGTCTCGGCCGAGGCGGGCAGGGACAGGGCCGACAGCAAGGCGAGGATGAGGGGGCGGGGAGACATCCTGGCTTGGTAATGGCGGGGGGAGGCCGCGTTGTCGAGTCCGTCAAGTCGGGCTGGTCAGCGTCCGGAATCCGCCTAGACCTGAGTCATGCTCGCCCCGCTGTTCCGTTCCTTGGCTTTGCTGGCTGTCTCGGCGCTCGTCGCGGCGGACCGCCCCAACATCCTCTTCATCCTGACGGACGACCAGGGTTATGGCGACCTCTCCGCCCACGGGAATCCCGTGCTCAAGACCCCGCACCTCGATCAGCTGCGCTCGGAGAGCGTCCGTTTCACCGATTTCCAGGTCTCGCCCACCTGCGCGCCGACCCGCAGCGCTTTGCTGACGGGACGTCACGAGTTCAAGAACGGCGTGACCCATACGATCCTGGAGCGTGAGCGCATGGCGCTCGGGGCCGTCACGCTCACCCAGCAGTTGCAGAAAGCCGGTTACCGTACGGGCATCTTCGGGAAGTGGCATCTCGGCGACGAAGCCGAATATCAGCCGAACCAGCGCGGCTTCGATGAGGTGTATATCCATGGCGCGGGCGGGATCGGGCAAAGCTACCCGGGCAGCTGCGGGGACGTCCCTGGCAATTCCTATTACGGCCCGACCTTGCTGCATAACGGCAAGTTCGTGAAGACCGAGGGCTACTGCACCGACATGTTCTTCGCGCAGGCCACGAAGTGGATCGAAGGCGAAGTCGCGGCCAAGCGTCCGTTCTACGCTTATATCGCGACCAACGCCCCGCATGCGCCTTACCACGCCAAGCCCGAGGATGCGGCGTTGTATGAAGGCAAGGGCCTGGGCAAGGACACCGAGAACTTCTTCGGCATGATCCATAACATCGATCAGAACGTCGGCAAGCTGCTGGCCAGGGTCGAGGCGCTGGGCATCGCCAAGGACACCTTGGTCATCTTCATGAACGACAACGGCGGCACCGCCGGGACGAAGGTCTTCAATGCCGGCATGCGTGCGGCCAAGGGTACGCCCTTCATGGGAGGCATTCGCGCGATGTCGTTCTGGCGCTGGCCCGGACGTTTCCAGCCCATGGACGTCAAGGCGCTCGCCGCCCACATCGACTTCGCCCCGACGCTGCTCGAGTTGACCGCCTCGGCGGCTTCACCTCAGATGAAGTCCCAGCTCGAAGGCCGCAGCCTCGTGCCGCTGCTGACCGCCAAGGAAGGTCAGAACATCGCCTGGCCGGATCGCACGCTGTTCACGCACGTCGGCCGTTGGGGCAACATGGTCAAGGACGTCGACCCTGAGGTCGGTAAATATGCCGAGACCAGCGTCCGCACGAGCCGCTGGCACCTCGTCTCTTCGGCTGCGCCGCTCAAGCCGGCCGCCAAGATCGGCGCCAAGAACGTGAAGGCTCCCGGTAAAAAGGCGCCGCTGTCACCGGCCGACTTCAAGCAGACCCCGGCACATTGGCAGTTGTTCGACCTCGAGGCGGATTATGGCGAAACCACCGATGTCGCCGCGCAGCATCCCGAGGTCGTCAAAGACCTGATCGCCCGTCATGACGCCTGGTGGAAGGAATGTCGCCCGCTGATGGTGAACGAGAACGCTCCCGGCCCCGCCGAGAACCCCTTCAAGGTGCTCTATCGGGAGCAGGTGGGGAAGTGAGCGCGAGCATGGAGTATCGAGTATGGAGTATAGGCGAAGAGGCCTATGCTTCATGCCGATAAGAGGTGCCAGGGAGGGCTTTACGCCAGCAGCTTCTTGACCACTTCGCCGTGGATGTCGGTGAGGCGGAAGTCGCGGCCTTGGTAGCGGTAGGTCAGGCGGGTGTGCTCGACGCCCATCAGGTGCAGGATCGTCGCATTGAGGTCGTGCACATGGACGCCGTCCTTGACGATGTTGTAGCTGAAGTCGTCGGTCTCGCCGAAGGTCGTGCCCTTGTTGACGCCGGCGCCGGCCATCAGGACCGTGAAGCAGCGGGGATGGTGGTCGCGGCCGTAGTTGGTCTCGGTGAGGGTGCCCTGCGAGTAGGTCGTGCGGCCGAATTCGCCGCCCCAGACGACGAGCGTGTCGTCGAGCAGGCCGCGCTGCTTGAGGTCGGTGAGCAGGCCGGCCGTGGCCTGGTCGGTGTCGTTGCACTGGCCCTTGATGGCCTTGGGCAGGCCGCCGTGGTGGTCCCAGCCCATGTGGAAGAGCTGGACGAAGCGGACGTCGCGTTCGCAGAGGCGGCGGGCCAGGAGGCAGTTGGAGGCGTAGGAGCCCGGGCGCTTCACGTCGGGGCCGTAGAGGTCGAGGACGTGCTGCGGCTCCTTCGAGAGGTCGAGCAGGTCGGGCACGCTCGTCTGCATGCGGAAGGCCATCTCGTACTGCGAGATGCGGGTCTGGATCTCCGGGTCGCCCAGCACGCCGTGGCGCTGGTTGTTGAGCGCGGCGATCTCGTCGAGCTGTTCGCGGCGGACTTCGCGGGGGATGCCCTCGGGGTCCTTGAGGTAGAGCACGCGTTCGCCCTTGTTGCGGAGCTTCACGCCTTGGTGACGGGAGGGCAGGAAGCCCGCGCCCCAGAGGCGGTCGTAGAGCGGCTGGTCGTCGGGACGACCGCTGCCGAAGGACGTCATCACCACGTAGGCCGGGAGGTCGGCGTTCTCGCTGCCGAGGCCGTAGGCGGACCAGGCGCCGATGCTCGGACGGCCGGCCAGCTGGCTGCCCGTCTGCATGAACGTGATCGCCGGGTCATGGTTGATCGCTTCGGTGTGCATCGCGCGGACGACGCACCATTCGTCGGCCTTCGAGGCGATGTGCGGGATCAGGTCGCTGAACCAGGCGCCGGACTGGCCGTGCTGCTTGAACTTGAAGATCGAGGGCGCGACCGGGAAGGATTTCTGACCGGAGGTCATCGTCGTCAGACGCTGGCCCTTGCGGATGGATTCCGGCAGGTCCTTGCCGCGCATCGCTTCGAGCTGCGGCTTCGGGTCGAAGAGGTCCATCTGGGACGGGGCGCCCGACTGGAACAGGTAGATGATGCGCTTCGCCTTCGGCTTGAAGTTGGGGAACCCCAGGCCCGGGTTGGCGGCGAAGGCCGGCGTGCCCATCAGCGAGCCCAGCGCGGCGAGGCCGATGCCGCCCGCGGAACCCTTGATGAAGGTGCGGCGCGACAGGGCCATGCGCGTGGCCTGGTCGAGTCCGAGGAATTGGCGGTCGTTGCAGTTCATTCGCGGGTGACGGTTTCGTCGAGGTTGAGGAGGACGTTGGCGGTCGCGGTCCACGCGGCCAGCTGGTTGCGGTCGAGGTCGGCCGGCACCGGGCTCACGCCTTGGGCGAGCAGCTTCGGGGCGAGGGTCGCGTCGGCGGCGTAGGTCGCCAGGCGCTTGTCGAGGCCCTTGCGGAGGACGGCCAGTTCGGCGGCGGTGGCATCGCGGCGGACCACCTTGCGGAAGGTCCACGCCAGCTTCGCGTCGTTGTCGCCGGCCTGGCGCAGCGCCTGTTCGGCGAGCTTGCGCGCGGCTTCGACGAAGGTCACCTCGTTGAGCAGCGACAGCGCCTGCATCGGCGTGTTGGAGCGGGAGCGCTTCACCGTGCAGACCTCGCGGCCGGCGGAATCGAAGAGCAGCATCGTGGGCGGCGCCGCGGTGCGCTTCCAGATCGTGTAGAGCGAGCGGCGCCAGAGGCCTTCGCCCATGTCCGCCTTGTAGTTGCGCATGTCGCCGTAGACGCTGGTCTCGTCCCAGACCGCTTCGGGCATGTAAGGCTTCACGCTCGGGCCGCCTTGCTTGTCGACCAGGAGCCCGGCCGTCCAGAGGGCCTGGTCGCGGATGACTTCGGCGGGCAGGCGGAAGCGCGGGCCGCGGGCGAGCAGGCGGTTGTCCGGATCCTTTTCCAGCATCTCCGGCGTCACGGCGGCGCTGCGGCGGTAGGCGGCGCTCGACATGATCAGCTTCTGCATCGCCTTCATGTCCCACTTGCGGTCGACGAACTCGACCGCGAGCCAGTCGAGGAGGGCGGGGTTGCTCGGCCACTCGGCCTGCGAGCCGAAGTTCTCGGAAGTCTTCACGAGGCCGATGCCGAAGAAGCGTTCCCAGGCGCGGTTGACCCAGACGCGGCCGGTGAGCGGGTGCTGGCCGCTGACGAGCCAGCGGGCGAAGCCGAGGCGGTTGTTGGGCTCGCCGGCGGGCATCGGCGGGAGGGCGCGGAAGAGGGCGCGTTCGACCTTCGGGCCGATCTTGTCGTATTCGCCGCGCAACAGCACGAACGCGTCGCGGGGCTGCGGGAGCTCCTTCATCACCATCACCGTCACCGGGGCGGCGACGGCGGCGTCATGGGCCGCCTTGGCGGCGGCGACCTTGGCGACCGCCTGGGCGCGCGGGTGTTCGGGGCTGTCGGCGAAGAGTTTCTCCAGGGCCTTCTGGTCGGCCTTCGTCAGCTGGTCGGCCGGCTTGCCGAGGAGGCGACGCGCCGCGTCCGTCGCGGGGTCGGACTTGAGCGAGAGGAGCTTCGGGTCCTGGCCGGAGACGTTGAGGCGGAAGCGGCCGATGTTGTGGGCCGAGACGGCTTCATGGCGCATGACCACGATGAGCTTGGCGCCGGTCGGGATCGTGGTGGGGGCGACGGTGAAGATCGCCTTACGCGGGACACGGTTCTCGGCCATGTTGCCGGCGATGGCCCAGCCGGCCTTCGTGTTGTCGGCTTTCTTCGGCTTGCCCTTGGCCATGGGGGCCGGGGCGAGCTTCGCGATGCTCCAACCTTGCTGGTCGAAATCGGCTTCGGCCTTCACCAGCGGCAGGTTGGTCGTCTGGCCGTCGGCGGTGCGGAGGCGGACCTCGAAGCCGCTGAGCACGAAGTTGCCGTTCGGCGCGCGGCCGAGGCTCTTGCCCGGAAGCGAATCGTCGGGCAGGGCTTCGAGGCGGAGCGCGGTCAGCAGGCCCGGGGTTGGCGTCGTTTCGACGACGTAGGTTTCCTTGGCGGCGTTACCGCCCGAGACGAGCCACGAGCCGTCGTCGAGGCGCTTGAATTCGGCTTTCTCCTTGGCGGTCACCTTTTCGTCGGCGAGGGCCTGCCAGGCCACGCCTTCCTTGGAGAAGGCCTTGCGCTGGCGTTCGAGCCACTGCGCGAAGACGTCGGGCTGCGAGGCCGGGATGGCCTTCAGCGCGGCTTCCGCCGCGGCGAGCGCGGCCGTGGTGGCGTCGATCTGCTTCTGCTGCTCAGGAGTCGGCAGCGGCAGCACCGGAGGCGTGTTGCCGCCGGCGCGGGTGCGACCGGCGCCACCGAAGTCGCCGAGCACGCCCGACTCCTCGATGGAATTGAAGTAGGCGAAGAACTGGTAGAACTCCTTCTGCGAGATCGGGTCGTACTTGTGGTCGTGGCAGCGGCAGCAGTTCATCGTCAGCGCGAGCCAGGTGGAGCCCGTCGTCTCGATGCGGTCGATGACGTTCTCGGCGAACCATTCCTCGACGATGCGGCCTCCCTCGCCGTTGAGGCGATGGTTGCGGTGGAACGCCGTCGCGACGATCTGGTCGCGGTTGGCGTTGGGGAGCAGGTCGCCGGCGAGCTGCTCGACCGTGAAGGCGTCGAAAGGCTTGTTGTCGTTGAAGGCCTTGATGACCCAGTCGCGGTAGGGCCACATCGTGCGCTGCGTGTCGCTCTGGAAGCCGTTGGAGTCGGCGTAGCGGGCGAAGTCGAGCCACTGCATCGCCATGTTCTCGCCGTAGTGGGGCGAGGCCAGCAGGCGGTCGAGGGCCTTGGACCAGGCGTCGGCGGAGGTGTCGGCCAGGAAGGCCTGCAGGTCGGCGTCGGAAGGCGGCAGTCCCGTCAGGTCGAGGGCGGCGCGACGGAGCAGGGTGGCCTTGGGCGCTTCGCCGTTCGGCTTGAGTCCCTTGGCGGCGAGGCCTTGGGCGAGGAAAGCGTCGATGGCGTTACCGCCGGCAGGGATAGCCGGGACGGCGGGCTTGACCGGCGTCTGGAAGGCCCAGTGGCCTTGGTACTCGGCGCCTTCCTTGATCCAGCGTTCGACGAGCGCGATCTGGTCCTTCGAGAGCACCTTGTGGAACTCCGCCGGCGGCATGTGCTCGTCGGCATCGGCCGTCAGCAGGCGCTTCATCACTTCGCTCTTTTCCGGATGGCCCGGGACGATGGCTGGTTCGCCGGACTTGCCGCCCTTGCGGGCCGCGTCGAGCGAGTCGAGGCGCAGCTTACCCTTGATCTTGTTCTCGTCGGGGCCGTGGCAGGCGTAGCAGGTGTCGGAGAAGATCGGACGGATGTCGCGGTTGAACTGCACGCGCTCGGCGGCGGACGCGGAGGCGAGGAGCAGGGTGCCGGCGACGGCGAGGCTGAACGAAGGAAGACGCATGGGGCTGCGGGATATCCCAGGTATAGGGGCGGCCCGTTGCCATGCAATCGGCAGTTAACAAAAAACCCCTCTTTCGAGGGGTTTTGAAGGTCGGTGGCAGGACCCTTATTTGGCGGCGAGGTCCTTGAGCTCGATGTTCCGGAATTCGGCCGCGTCGTTGTGGCCGGCGAAGCCGAAGTAGCCGTTCTTGCGGTCCTTGCCCGGGTGCGGCTTCTTGGCCATGACCGTCGCGAGGTCGACCTTGGCGAGGTCGGTGTCGAGGATCACGTAGCCGTTCAGCTCGACCTTGATGGTGGAGCCGGCGACGGTGACTTCCTGGAAATTCCATTCGCCGATCGGGCGCTGGTACCCGCGCTGGGCGGCGACCATGCCGTAGGCCGAGCCATGGGCTTGGCGGGGGTCGATCTTGCCCTTCACCTTCTCGTAATTGTCGTCGAGCACCTGCAGCTCGCACATGCCGACGTAGGCGGTGTCGCCCGTGCCCGGGTAGCGGAGCGCCAGGCCATTGTTACCGCCGGCGGGAAGCTTGAATTCGAGGCGTGCGGCGAAGTCGGTGAGGTCCTGGTTGTAGTAGGGCGTGCCGCCCTTGCCCGGCTTGCAGCGCAGGGCGCCGTCGGCCACCTCGTAGTTCTCGACCGGACCGGCCCAGCCCGCGAAGTCCTTGCCGTTGAAGATGGACTTGAAGCCGGCCTTGCCGTGCGCGGCGAGGATCTGGTTCGCCTCGGCGCCGCCGATCTCGCGGACGGAGAGGTTGCGCCAGCGGATGGAAGCGCCGTGGGTCTGGAGGCAGATCGGGCCCTTGGCCGGGATGGCGGCCTTGCGGTCGTAGTAGTTCTCCAGGATGGCATGGTCGACGGTCTGCTTGCCGTTGAGCCAGACGCTGACGCGGGAGCCCACCATCAGGATGCGGAGCGTATTCCATTCGCCCGGGGCCTTGTCGGCGAGGACGAGCGGGTCCTTGCCCGGGGCGCCCTTGCTGTTGTTCCAGAGCGCGCCGGAGCCGAGGTTGGCGTTGTTCTTGAGTTCCTTCGGGTTGGCCGGGTCCCAGATCTGCACCTGGGGGCAGGCGCGGAGGTAGATGCCGGAGTCGCCGAGCGGGGCCATGTTATATTCCAGCAGCAGCTCGATGTCGCCGTATTCCTTGTCGGTCGTCGCGTAGGCGCCGGTGCCCGGATTGAAGATCTCGCCGTCCTTCACGGACCAGTGCTGCGGGAACTCGTCGCGCATCTTCTTCAGCATCGCGTCCTTCTTCTCGCCCGTGAGCTTGGCGACCGAGTGGGGGTTGTAGCCGTGCCAGCCGGAGAGATCCTTGCCGTTGAAGAGCGGGACGAAGCCGGCGGGCGGCGAATCCGCGAAGAGCGCGGAAGCGGCGACGGCGAGGAGGGCGGAGAAGAGGCGCATGGCCTAAGAAGGGCTAGGGGTGGGGTAAGGGGTAGGGCCGATCAGAGCGGCTCGAGGGTGCAGCGCTTGACCTCGAAGGCGCCGCCTTCGACCTGCAGGCCGATGAAGCCTTCGGAAAGGTTGGTGCCGGTGGCCTTGTTCACTTCCTTGCCGTTGACGAGGATCGTGACCGTGTTGCCGTCGCAGATGGTCGTATAGGTGTTCCATTCGCCGGCCGGCTTCTCGGCGTCGGCCTGCTTGCCGAGGCGGTAGCCGCGGACCTTGCCGGTCTTCTTGTCCTTGAGTTCGGTGCCGCCGGTGAGCGTGGCGCCGTTCCAGAAATAGAAGTCGCCCTGGTTCTTGTGCATGCCCTGGCATTCGATGCTCTTCGGCCAGATCGCGTCGGGGGGCGTCATGTGGACGACCACGCCGGTGTTGCCCGGTTTCGTGAAGCGCCATTCGACCGTGAAGCGATACTGCTTGTAGCTCTTTTCGGTGCGCAGGAAGCCGCTGGGCTTGCCGACGCAGGAGAGGACGCCGTCCTTGATGGACCAGGTGTCCTTGGAGGTCTCGGCCGGGTAGACGACCCAGCCGGCCGTGTCCTTGCCGTTGAAGAGTTCGGTCTTGGCGGTCGGCGTGACGGCGTCGGCGGCGAAGGCGTGGACGAAGGCGGAAGCCAGGAGGGCGGCCGCGAGGGTGAGGCGGTGGAGGGGCATGGCGTGACCTTACGGTTCCATCACGACCGTTGAAGTCTAAACACCGAAATTAAACGGCGTATAAAGGTCGTTTACCTCAGGCCATGATCCCCTTCACCACCTTGCCGGCGACGCCCGTCAGGCGGACGTCGAGGCCCTGGTATTTCACGTTCAGGCGATGATGGTCGATGCCCATCAGCGCGAGCATGGTGGCGTGGAGGTCATGGACGTCGACGACGTCCTGGACGGCGTTGTAGCCGAGCTCGTCGGTGGCGCCGTAGGTCGTGCCGGCCTTGATGCCGCCGCCGGCGAGGAAGACCGAGTAGCCCGCGATATGGTGGTCGCGGCCGGTGCCTTGGCCCATCGGGGTGCGGCCGAATTCTCCGCCCCAGAGGATCAGCGTGTCGTCGAGGAGCCCGCGCTGCTTGAGGTCGTTGATGAGCGCGGCCGTGGCCTTGTCGACGTCTTCGGCGCCCATCTTCATGCCGTTGTCGAGGTTGCCGTGGAGGTCCCATGCGCGGTGGTAGAGCTGGATCATGCGCACGCCGCGTTCGGCGAGGCGGCGGGCCATCAGGCAGTTGGAGGCGAAGGAGCCGTCGCCGACTTCCTTGATGCCGTACGCCTCGAGCGTCTTGGCGGACTCGCTCTTGAAGTCGAGGAGCTCCGGCACGCTCGACTGCATCTTGAAGGCCATCTCGTACTGGGCGACGCGCGTGGCGATCTCCGGGTCGACGGTCTCTTCGGCCAGCTGGCCGTTGAGGCGACGGATCTCGTCGATCACCTGGCGCTGCGTGCTCTGGCAGACGCCCTCGGGGTTGCCGATGTAATGCACCGCTTCGCCCTTCGACTGGAACTGGATGCCCTGATACTTGCTCGGCAGCACGCCGCTCGACCACTGGCGGGAGGAGATCGGCTGCTGGCCCGTGCGGCCGGCGGAGGTGAGCACGATGTAGCCCGGCAGGTTCTCGGTCTCGGAGCCGAGGCCGTAGAGGAGCCAGGAGCCCATGCTCGGGCGGCCTTTGATGATCGAGCCCGTGTTGAAGAACGCGTGGGCCGTGTCGTGGTTGATCTGTTCGGTCTTCAGCGAGCGGACGACGCAGAGGTCGTCGGCGACCGAGCCGATGTGCGGGAAGATGTCGGTGAGTTCCATGCCCGACTTGCCCCACTTCTTGAATTCGAAGGAACCGCCGCGGGCCTTGAGCACCGTGTTCTGGAGCTGGGCGATCTGCTTGCCCTTCGTGAACGATTCCGGGAACGGCTGGCCGTGCAGGCTCTTCAGCACCGGCTTGTTATCGAACAGCTCGAGGTGCGGCGGACCGCCCGCCATGCAGAGGAAGATGACGCGCTTGGCCTTCACCGGCAGGTGCGGCTGCTTGAGCGCGCCCTTCGAGAACTGGGCGGCGTGGAGGTCGCCGAAGCCGTGCTTGGCGGCGAGCATCGCGAAGGCCGCGCTGCCGAGGCCGTAGGCGCTCTTGGTCAGGAAGCTCCGTCGGTTGATCGACAGGGCGTGGGCGACGGGGTCGTAAGGGCGCATGGGCTTAGTAGCGGGTGATCGCTTCGTGGGAGTTGAGGAGGACGCGGCAGGCCTGCGTCCAGGCGGCGAGTTCGGCGGGGTCGCCGGACGGCGCCGGACTGAAGCCGATCTTCAGGAGCTTGGTGGCGTCGGCGGGGTTGGCTTTATAATAGGCCGACTGTTCGGCGATGAGCTTTTCCAGCGACGGGCGTTCGGCGGCCTTGATGTCGCGGCCCATCGCGAGGCGGAAGCCCTGGGCGAGACGGTCGGCGCCGGCGGGCAGGGCGACCAGCCGGGCGGCCATGGCGCGGGCGGCTTCGACGAAGGTCGGGTCGTTCAGGAGCGTCAGCGCCTGCTGCGGCGTATTGCTGTAGCTGCGGAGCGCGGTGCATTCGTCGCGGGCGGGGGCGTCGAAATTGATCAGCATCGGGTGCAGGTACATGCGCTGCCAATGCATGTAGAGGCCGCGGCGCCACTGGTCGGCGTCCTTGCTGGCGACGTAGGTGCGGTTCGGGAACTGGATCGGCTCGTAGTAGCCGTCGGGCTGGTAGGGCTTCACGCTGGGTCCGCCGATGTCTTCGAGGTTGAGCAGGCCGGCGACGTAGAGGGCGTTGTCACGGACGAACTCGGCGTCGAGACGACGCGGGTTCTGCGAGGCGAGCAGGCGGTTGTTGGGGTCGATGTCCTTGAGTTCCGGACGGAGGCTGCTGCTCTGGCGGTAGGTGCGGCTCGTGACCATCAGGCGGACCATCTTCTTGAGGTCCCAGCCCTTGTCGCGGAACTCGAGGGACAGCCATTCGAGCAGTTCGGGGTGCGAGGGAAGTTCGCCTTGCGAGCCGAGGTCGTCGAGGCCGGCGCTCAGGCCCGTGCCGTGGAAGATCTGCCAGAGGCGGTTCATCACCGTGCGCGCCGTGATGGGGTTGTCCTTGGACGTGATCCAGTCGGCGAGGTCGAGGCGCGTCAGGCGCTTCTGTTCGGTGCTCGTGCGGAGGCCGGGGAGGAACGAAGGCGTGGTCGGCAGGACGACGGGGCCGGTCTCATCGAGGAAGTTGCCGCGCGGCAGGACGCGGACCGTGAGGGGCTTCGTGGCCTGGGTCACCATGGACCAGGCGTAGCCGTCGTACTGACGACGGATGGAGGCGTTGAGCGCGCGGACCTTCTCGAGGCGGGGACGGTCGGCGCCGCGGGAGGCAAGGTAGGCGCCGATGTTCGCGGCCGTCAGGCGGGTCTCCTTGGCCGCGGCCAGGCTTTCGGGGGCGGTCACCTTGAGCGGGTCATGATGGGAGAGCGGCGAGACCGAAGCCTTCAGCGTGAGCGCGGCGTTGCTCTCGAAGTGGATCACGAACTTTTCGTCCGGCTTCAGACGTGCCGGTGTGTCGAGCAGCCAGACCGCATGGACATCGGCGTCCGGCATCTTCAGCGACCAGCCGCTGTTGATGTCGGTCAGCTCGACCGTGCTGTTATAGCGCGGCTCATGGTGCGAAGCGTCGGCCAGGTGGTAGCCGAGCGGGCGCTCCTTGCCCTTGGCGTCGACGATGCCGAAGCGGGCGGTGATGTTGGCGGCGGAGCCGACGGGCAGGGAGCCTTTAGGCAGGTCGATGCGGACCGCGGCCACCGGCGAGCTGACGGCGTCGAGGGTGATCGCGAAATCATCCCCCTTGGCGACGCCCTTCGGCATCTTGAAGGCGGTGTCCGCGGTGAACGCGGTCGGCATCGGGCCGGCCGGTTTCTTCGCGGCGACCTTGGCGTCCGTGTTCTTCGCCGGAGCCTTGGCGGCCATCTTGGCGGGAGCGGCGACGGCGGGTTTGAAGAGGAACTTGCCGCTCGGGGCGATCAGGCCGTTGGGATGCTCGACGAGGAAGGCGGTGATTTCCTTCTGCCATGCGGTGAAGTCGGCAGTGTCCGTCGTCTCGGCCACGACGCTTTGGTAGAATGCGGCCAGCTCGGCGCGCAGCTGGGCGTCTTTCTTCGTGAGGTAGGCGTTCTTCGCGCGGACCTCAGGGTAGAACGGGTGTTCGTTACCGACGCCCTTGAGCTCCGGCTCCGGCGTATAGACGTAGTCGGCGTAGACGCCCCACTGCTTCACGTCGGCGAAGAACGCCTGGAGCGAGTAGAAGTCGGCGGACTTGATCGGGTCGAACTTGTGGTCATGGCACTCGGCGCAACCGAAGGTGCTGCCCAGCCAGGCATTGGAGACGGAGCGCACGCGCTCGGCGCCGTACTTGGCGAGATACTCCTTGGCTTGGGCGCCGCCTTCGCGGGTCATCATGTTCAGGCGGTTGTAACCGCTGGCGATCAGCTGCTCTTCGGTCGGATTCGGCAGCAGGTCGCCGGCGAGCTGCTCCCGCGTGAAGACGTCGAACGGCTTGTTCGAATTGAAGGCGTGGATGACGTAGTCGCGATAGGGGAAGATGCGCTGGTTCTGGTCGCCGTGGTAGCCGACCGTATCCGCGAAGCGGGCCACATCGAGCCACCAGACCGCCATGCGTTCGCCGAAGCGCGGGGAGGCGAGCAGGCGGTCGACCTGCTTCTCGTAGGCGTCGGGCGAGGTGTCGGCGAGGAAGGCGGCGGTCTCGGCCGGCGTGGGCGGCAGGCCGGTCAGGTCGAGGGAAGCGCGACGCAGCAGGCGTTCCTTGGAGGCCTCGGCGGAAGGCGTAAGCTTCTTCTCGGCGAGCTTCGCGCCGATGAAGGCGTCGATCGGATTCTTGCCGCCGGCGGGCATCGCCGGGAGGGCGGGCAGCTCGAGCGGCTTGTAGGCCCAATGCGGTTCGTAGACGGCGCCTTGGGCGACCCAGCGGCGGAAGAGTTCCTTCTGGGCGGCGGTGAGGGTCTTGTGGGACTCCTTGCTCGGCATCACGTCGTCCTCGTCCTTCGTGAAGAGTCGCTTGATCACTTCGCTCTCGTCGGGTTTGCCCGGGACGATGGCGAGGGCGCCGCTCTTCCCGGCCTTCAGGGCTTCCTCGCGGAGGTCCAGACGCAGGCCGCCCTTGCGGGACTTAGGGTCGAAGCCGTGGCAGTGGAAGCAGGTGTCCGACATGATCGGACGGATGTCGCGGTTGAAGCGGACGGTGTCGGCGGATTCGGCGGCGCCGAGGAGTCCGGCGACAAGCAGAGGGGCGACGAGCGGCAGGGCACGCATGGGGATAGGGTTTAGACAACCCCCCGGAGCCTGAGTTTCAACGGATTTCGGGAGCAGACTTAGCGGGCCTGCCAGTTCGCCGCATCGATCACCACGTAGCCATTGGCGCCCTCATTCGTGACGATGACCTGAGCGTCAGCCTTGTCGGAGAAATCATAGGTACCCAAGGAGACCAGACCGTCGGCCGGGCCCTTGGCGAGGTTCACGACACGTTCGGTCTGGCCGCCGGCATGGACGACCCGGACCTTGGCGTTGGTCGCACGGTTGGCGTTGGGGACGATCGAGAGGAAGACTTCGTGCTTACCGGCCTTCGGCAGCTTGGTCGCGAAGGTCGCGGACATCGGACCCTTGGCGCCCTTGCCGTCGTGACGGTAGCCCGCACCGACGAAGCCTTTACCGGCCTGGCTCTCGGTCCAATCGCCTTGGAGCTGCGCGTCGGCGTCGTCGACGGTCACGCCCGGGAGGCGCTTGGCGGCATGATCGTCGGCTTCGGCGGGATACTTCGAGAGGTCGACCGCTTTGCTGAGCACCTGGCCATCGGCCAGCAAGCGGGCCTTGAGGGTGGCGTAAGGGACGTCCTGCACGGCGAGGTCGCCGTCGATCGCCAGGGCCGCGGCGGTCGCGGCGGACTGGCCGAGGATCATGAACACCGGTTCCATGCGGATGGAGCCGTAGGCGATGTGCGAGGCGCTGCAGGCGACCGGGACGAGCAGGTTGGCGGCCTGGCCTTTCTTCGGCACGAGCGCGCCGTAGGCGATCTCGTAGGGTCCGCGCGGGGAGACGCCGATGTCGCCTTCGTTCTGCACGTGTCCTTCGGGCGTGATGTAGCGCTGGGTATTGTGCGAATCGATCATGTAGGACCCCATGCCGACCGTCTGGGTGGTCGGCTTGACCTTCGTCAGTTCGTTCTCGGTCATCACGAAGGAGCCGACCATGCGGCGGGCTTCGCGGACGTAGATCTGGTGGGACCAGTTACCGTTGTCCGTGAACTCGTCCTTCGGCAGGCCCCAGGTGTTCATCTTCTCACGGACATCGGCCGGTACGCGGGGGTCGGTGCAGATGAAGTAGAGCAGGCCCTTCTGGTAGGTCTCGTGTTCCTTGATGATCTCCTTGCGGCGCTCGTAGCTGGCTTCGGGGTAGTCGTAGTTGTAGCCGATGTTATCGAAGGAGAAGCCGCCATGGTTGTTCGTATCGGTCTTGCCGTTGGGGATGAGGTCGAACTTACCGAAGGTCTCCTTCCAGCCGGCGGCGTAAGCGCGGGCGAGCACCTCGTATTGCTTCGGGTCGTAGCCGGCGGGCGCGGTGAACGGGATGCGGTTCGCGGGGACGTTCGTCAGGCACATCCGGAAGCAGTAGGCCTGGACGCGGTGGTCGGCTTCGCCCTTCGGGGCGGGCTTGGCCGTGGAGACGCGGGCGATCACGCCGCTGGTGGGGTCGCCAGGGACGACGTAGGGGTCGACGGGGGCATTGAGCACGCCGAAGTGGTGGCGGTGGTGCAGCACGCCGACCTGGGAGCCGTTGTGCTTCTCGCCATAGGTCGCGTTGGCTTCGCGGCCGACGTGGTAGCTCACGCCGGCGGCGGCCATCAGGTCGCCTTCATAGGTGGCGTCGATGAACATCTTCCCCGCGAAGGACTTGCCCGAGAGCATCGTGATGGCGGCGATGCGACCGTCGGCCAGGCGGACGCCCTTGGCGCGGTCGAGCCATTCGTCACGTCGGACCGGGATCGCGAACTCCTTCACGTAATCTTCGAAGACCTTCTCGGCGACGCTCGGTTCGAAGATCCACATCGTACGTTCTGCCTGGTCCATCGCCACGGTGCCTTGGCCCTTGTTGCCGAAAGCTTCGCGCGCCTGGTGCACCCAGGTCTCGGGCTTCTGGTAATACTGCCAGACGCGGTGGTAGAAGTTGCGGGACAGGCCGCCGATGACGGACTTGTCGCCGCTGTCGGTGAAGCCGAGGCCGCCGCTGCTCAGGCCGCCCAGATGCTTGTCGGGGCCGACGAGGACGACGGACTTCCCCATCTTCTTGGCTTGGACGGCGGCGATCACGCCGGCCGCGGTGCCACCGTAGACGACGACGTCATAGGTCTCGGCGGCGGTGACACGTAGCGCGAGGAGGCAGAACAGGGAGAGGCGGAGGAGCATGGGGGCGATGGAGGTGTCAGCGGTTGGCGGTTAGGGGATCGCACGACCAACGGGGAGAGGTAAAATAGGGGTAGGGGTGGGCCCAACCCGGAGGTAAGCTCAGCGGTTGGCCGACTGCTTCGCGATGAAGTTGAGGATCGCGAGGCGGGCCGGGTCGTCGTGGTTGCGGAGTCCGTGGCCGACGGAGCCGTGGTCGCGGTCGTCGACGCGCAGCGAATAGTTCTCGGTATGCCCGGCGGCCTTGAGCGTCGTCACGAAGAACATGTTCTCCTCGGCGCGGCTCAGCATGTCGTTCTGCGCGTAGATCGTCAGGATCGGCGGCAGGCTCTTGCGGATGAAGAAGGCCGGCGCGGCTTCGTCGGACGTGATGCCGTAGCGGGCTTGGCCGCGTTCTTCGCGGACGGTGTAGTGGGTGAGCACCTGGCCGCTGACTTGGGCGATGCCGGCGACCGAGCCGAGGGTGAGACCGTGCGGCTTGAGGCGTTCCGGGTCCATGCCGACGAGCAAGGCGAGGTAACCGCCGGCGGAGTGTCCGCCGATGAAGACCTTGCGGGGGTCGCCGCCGTGCTCGGCGATGTGCTTCACCGTCCAGGCGAAGGCGGCCGCGGCGTCATCGACGTAGGCCGGGTATTTCGCCTTCGGACTCAGGCGGTAGTCAGGCGTCACCACGGCCACGCCGCCTTGGGCGAGGCTCTCGCGGATCTCGGCGCAATACTCCGAGCGCAGGTCCTTGGCGCCGTTCTTCAGCCCGCCGCCGTAGAACCAGACGTAGGTCGCGAAGCCTTTGGCGCCGACGGGGACCGTCAGGTCGAGCTTGCAACGTTCCTGTTCGTAAGGCGTTGGCGAGACGATGTCATCCTTGTAGGGGACGTCCTTGACGACCTTCGTCTCGATCGCCGCCGCCGGGAGCGCGGTGAGGCACAGCAGCAGGGCGAGGAGGCGCATCAGGCGATGAGCGGGTGGACGATCTTGCCGTGCACGTCGGTCAGGCGGAAATCGCGGCCCGAGCTGCGGAAGGTGAACTCCTCGTGGTTGAAGCCCAGCAGGCGGAGGATGGTCGCGTGGAGGTCATGCACGTGGACGACGTCCTTCACCGACTTGTAGCCGAACTCGTCGGTCTCGCCGTAGACCGTGCCCGCCTTCACGCCGCCGCCGGCCATCCACATCGTGAAGCCGTGGTTGTTGTGGTCGCGGCCGTTGATCTTGCCGGCGTTGGAGCCGGGGGTCGGCAGTTCGACGGTCGGGGTGCGGCCGAATTCGCCGCCCCAGATGACGAGGGTCTCGTCGAGCATGCCGAGGCGCTTGAGGTCGGTGAGCAGCGCGGCGATGGGCTGGTCGGCTTCGAGCGCGAGGCGCTTATGGTTCTTCTCCAGGTCGTCGTGGCTGTCCCACGGCTGGCCGGCGCCATGCCAAAGCTGGATGAAGCGCACGCCGCGTTCGGCGAGTCGGCGGGCGATGAGGAACTGGCGGCCGAGGGTCGTGTCGCCGTACATCTCGCGGGTCTTCTCCGACTCGCGACCGATGTCGAAGGCGTCGGTGGCCTCGAGCTGCATGCGGTAGGCCATCTCGAAGGACTGGGCGCGGGCCTCGAGGGCGGCGTCCTGCGGGCGGGCTCCTTGGTGGGCGGCGTTCAGCTTGGCGAGCAGGTCGAGCTGCTTGCGTTGGGCCGGACGGGACAGGCCGAAGTTGCGGATGTTCTCGATGAGTTCCTCGACGCTGCGCTTGGAGGTGTCGACGTAGTTGCCCTGGTAGACGCCGGGAAGGAAGCCGCACTGCCAGTTCTGCGTCTCCTGGATCGGGAAGCCGCCGGGGCAGAGCGTCATGAAGCCCGGCAGGTTCTCGTTCTCCGTGCCGAGTCCGTAGGTGACCCACGAGCCCATCGAGGGGCGGACCTGGCGGGATTCGCCGCAGTTCATCAGCAGCAGGGAAGGCTCGTGGTTCGGGACGTCGGCCTTCATCGAGCGGATGACGCAGAGGTCGTCCGCATGCTGGGCGGTCTTCTCGAAGAGTTCGCTGACCTCCAGGCCGCTCTTGCCGTAGCGCTTCCAGGCGAAGGGCGAGCGGAAGGCCGCGCCGGTCTTGCGTTCGGTGGCGATGTAATCGCCCGGGAGCTTCTGGCCGTGGTATTTGTCCAGGGCGACCTTACGGTCGAAGGTGTCGACCTGCGAGGCGCCGCCGTTGGCGAAGATATGGATCACGCGCTTGGCCTTGGCGGGCAGCGGCGGCTTGCGGGGAGCGAGCGGGTGGAGCGGGTCGATCTTGATGTCCCCGGCGCGGAGTTCCTGCTGGAGCAGGGAGGCCATGGCGAGGCCGCCGAGGCCCATGCCGCAACGGCGGAGGAATTCCCGACGGGAGCCGAAAGAGAGCGGGTCGATGTGATGCATTAGTCGGCGAAGATGAATTCGTTGCTGGTGAGGAGCACCTGGGCGAACGTGGAGAGGGCGGACTGGCGGTCGGGCTTCTTGCCGAACTCGCCCGCGGCGGAGGTGATGATCTCACCGGTCTTGGCGTCCTTGATCACCGGCGACCAGGCGAAGCTGTCGCTGTTGGAGCCGATGAAGTTGTCGGCGATGAAGTCGATGCTTTCGCCGGCGGCGAGTTCCACCTCGGCGAGTTCGACCGGGGACGAGGCGGCGCCCTTCGTGACGACTTCGGCCAGGATGCCCCGACGCGCGGTCACGATGCGGGCGCGGACGCCGTCGCTGGCCTTGCTGGCCACGGCGAGGGCGCCTTCGATGCGATACTTGCCGGGCGTGCCGGCGGTCCAGCGGCGGATGACCGCGGTGGCTTCGGCGAGGTCGCCGGGATGGCCGCCCTTCGTCGTGAGGAAGGTGTGGGCGAACTGCTTGTCCGTGGGCTTGTCGGTCGGGGCGATGCGGTCCTTGAGCACGAACTTCATCTCGGTGAAGGAAACGGACTTCGTCTTGGGGTTCCAACCGCCGTAGCCGTTGGTCCAGCGGGCGGGGGCCGGGGCGAGTTCGGCTTCACGCAGGTATTCCAAGGCGAGGGCGAGCTCGGCGGGCTTCGGTGCGCGACTGAGGACGGCGAGGTAGAGCGAAGTCACCTTGGCCTCGGGCGTGGGCAGCGCGGCGACCTTGGCGGCGAGGGCGTCGGCCTGGGTGCGACCGAAGGGGTGGTTCAACATCCAGAGCGCCTGCTGGGGCGTCGTGGTCTGGTTGCGCTTCGGCACGTGGTAGTCCGGGTTGGCGAAGTCGAACGTGCGGAAGAACGCCGGGAGGTTCTGACGATCGATGTGTCCGTAGAGCGTGCGACGCGGCGCGGAGAAGTCCGTGACGAGGTCGAACGGCTGGCCTCCGAGCTTGGAACCGTCGAGACGGCCGGCCACGCGGAGCATGCTGTCGCGCATCGCCTCGAAATCGAGGCGGCGACGCTGGGCGCGCCAGCCGAGGTCGTTGTCCGGGTCCTTGGCGAGGCCTTCCTTCGTGAGGTCGGCGGTCTGCAGGAACGTGCGGGAGAGGACGATCGAGCGGATCAGCTTCTTCATCGACCAGTCGTCCTTCATGAAGGACGCGGCGAGGTGCTCGAGGAGTTCGGGGTTCTTCGGCGGGGCGGTGCGCACGCCGTAGTCGCTCGGCGTCTCGACGAGGCTGCGGCCGATGAGTTCGGTCCAGATGCGGTTGGCCATCACGCGGGCCGTGAGCGGGTTGGATTTGCTGGCGATGGCGTTGGCCATGTCGAGGCGGCCGCTGCCTTCGGTGAACTCTTTGACCTTGCCGCCGGTGAGGATGGCGGGGAACTGGCGCGGGACGACCTTGCCGGGACGGGAGGCGCTGCCGCGGAGGAAGACCACGCCCTGGACTGCCTTGGGCTTGTCGAGCAAGGCCATCGCATGGGGCGGGCTCTTCGGGCTCGTGGCCTTGAAGCCGGTGACCGCGATCTCGAGCTGGTTGCGCGTGTTACGGTCGGCGACGTTGTAGGTGCCGATCAGGGATTCGGCCGTGACGGACGTCGGGCCCTTCGGGTCTTCGATGACATCGCGCCAGCCCTTCCAGGCGGCGACACCTTGCTTGTCCGGCAGGTGGGCGGAGGCGAGGAGCTGGGCGTAGGTCGCCGTGAGTTCGGAGAACTTCTTCGGAGCCTTCTTGGTGAGCTCGGCGCGGAGCAGGGGGTCCTGGAACTGTCCGGGCTGGGCGAGGAGCGCCGCGAACTTGGCGGCGAACTGCTCGTCGGGCACTTCCTTCAGCTGGAACCAGCCGCCCCAGGTCGGATCCTTCTCGTGCAGCTTGGCCTTCAGGGCGCGCTGCCAGCCGTTGAGCACCGTCGGGTAGAGGTTGGTGCGCTTGGCTTCCTGGGTGTAGTTGAAGTTCGGCTCCTTGGCGGCGCGGAGCATCAGGGTGAGGTAGTCGGCGGTCTTGGCCGCTGAGAAGGAGAGTTCGCGGCGGCTGGCGATGAAGTCGTCGAGCTTCTTCTGGCGCACGGCGAGTTCGGCCTCGAACTCCTCGGTGTCCTTCGTGCGCGTGAACGGCTTGAGCGCGGGGAGGTCCTTCGGTTCCTGGCTCGAGTTGAAGATCGCGTAGAGCGAGTAGTATTCGGTCGTCGGCAGCGGGTCGAACTTGTGGTCGTGGCAGCGGGCGCAGGCCATCGTGAGCCCTTGCGTGCCGCGCATGACGACGTCGATGCGGTCGTCGATGATGTCAGGCACGCTGTTGAGGAAGCGGCGGCCGAGGGTGAGGAAGCCGAGCGCGGCGAGGTCGCGGTTGTTCTCCGGGTCCTTCGCGATCTGGTCGGCGGCGAGCTGGAGACGCAGGAACTGGTCGTAGGGCGTGTCCTGGTTGAAGGCGTTCACCACCCAGTCGCGGTAGGTGTAGGCATACGGATAGCGGCGTTCTTCCTGGAAGACGTAGCCTTTCGTGTCGGAGTAGCGCGCGACATCGAGCCAGTGGCGGGCCCAGCGTTCGCCGAAGGCCGGCGCGGCGAGCAGGCGGTCGACGAGCTTCTCGGTGGCCAGCGGATCCTGGTCCGCGACGAACGCGGCGATCTCCTCGGCCGAAGGGTTGAAGCCCCAGAGCGCGAGCGTCAGGC
Organism: Coraliomargarita sp.; assembly: GCA_024638885.1. Lineage (GTDB taxonomy): Bacteria > Verrucomicrobiota > Verrucomicrobiia > Opitutales > UBA953 > UBA953. Next base: position 275,892 of record JAHEJL010000002.1, read on the forward strand.
GACGGATGACGACCTCGCGCGGGGCCTCGGGGTTGAAGTCGAGCCCGGCGGACTTCAGCTTCGCGAGCACGAAGCGGTCGAGCGGCTGACGGACCTTGGCGGCGTCGGTGGAAGCGATGACCGGGGCGACCGGTGTCGTGACGGTCTGGAACGCCCAATGCTTGGACGGATCGTGGGCGACGGGCGCGGCCTCAGCGGGCCAGGGCAGGCCTTGGCGGACCCATTCGGTCAGGGCGGCGATGGCTTTCGCCGGGATCTTCTCGTCGGCGCTCGGCATCGGTTCGACGTCCTTGGCCTTGGCATGGTTGATGGCCAGGATGAGGCGGCTGGCTTCGGGCTTGCCCGGGACGACGACGGGGCCGACCTCGCCGCCCTTGAGCACGAACTCGCGGGAATCGAGACGGAGGCCGGACTTCTGCTTCTTCTCGCCGTGGCACTTATAGCAATGGTCGGCCAGGACCGGGCGGACCTCCTTTTCGAAGAACTCCAGCTGGGCGGCCGTAGGGGGGCTGGCCGTCTCGGCGGCGGTAGCCGAGAGGGCGAGGAAAACGGTGCCAAAAAGGAGACGGACGGACATCGGAAAGGGGTAGGACAGGGCGGGGTGCCCCAGGTTCCTCAAACGTGTTGGCAGTCACCGGGATGTAAAGCCGTCGGTGGGCTTTTCGCCGGTTTGGGTTAATAACGGCAAGGTTAGGGTTTGAACCGTCGCCCAAACGTGGTGTCTATGAGGCACCCCCTGACCTAACCATGCCCTCCGTATCCCGTAAGGCCAAAGCATCCCTGTTGGCCCTTCTCAGCTTCGCCGCCGGCCTTACCGCCGCCGAGACGAAGCCCGTCGCCGAGTCGCCGATCCTGCTCGCCAAGGACAAGCAGCGCCTGGTCGAGCTCACGGCTGAGCTCAACGGCTCCAAGGAACTCTACCTGTTGGTGGCCGACCTCGGCGCCAACGCCTGCGATTGGTCCGACTGGATCGAGCCCGAAGTCGTCCTCGCCGACGGCACGGTCGTCGACCTGACCAAGCTCAAGTGGAAGGAAGCCGAGTCGCTCGGCACGACCCGCGTGGGCAAGAACTACGACGGCAAGGCGCTGAAGATCGCCGGCAAGGAATACGTCCGCGGCATCGGCACGCACGCCAGCTCCTTCATCGCCTACGAACTGCCCGGCCCGGCGAAGACCTTCCGCGCCAAGGTCGGCATCGACGACGGCGGCGCCGTCCGCGGCGGCAAGCCCAGCTCGGCCGACGTCAAGTTCGCGGTCTTCACCAGCCGTCCGGAGAAATACAAGCCGCTCGACTTCGACGCCGGTCCCACGCTCGTCCCCGCCGAACTCTTCACCGTCCCCGAAGGTTTCGAGGTCACCGTCTGGGCCACTTCGCCGCAGATCTTCAATCCCACCAACATCGACTTCGATGAGCGCGGCCGCATGTATGTCGCCGAAGGCGTGAACTACCGCAGCAAGGCCGGCCGCCGCAAGGAAGGCGACCGCATCGTGGTCCTCGAAGACACCACCGGCGCGGGCAAGGCCGACAAGGTCACCGTCTTCACCCAGGACACGAACCTCGTCTCGCCCCTCGGCGTCGCCCACATCGACGGCAAGATCGTCGTCTCCCAGCCGCCGGACCTCCTCGTGTACACCGACGTCAACGGCGACGGCGTCTTCGACCCTAAGGTCGACAAGCGCGAGGTGCTCCTGACCGGCTTCAACGGCCGCAATCATGACCACTCCCTGCACAGCGCGACCTTCGGTCCGGACGGCAAGTGGAACTTCAACCAGGGCAACACCTGCGCGCAGTTCACCGACAAGTCGGGCAAGACCTTCCGCATCGGCAGCCCTTATAACCATGGCGAGTGGACCAAGCAGGCCGTGGACGCCCAGAAGGTCGCCGGCCTCCGCAGCGACGACGGCAACGTCTGGGTCGGCGGTTTCTCCGTCCGCATGAACAGCGACGGCACCAACGCCCGCATCGTCGGCCACAACTACCGCAACAGCTTCGAGCAGTCCATCAACTCGCTCGGCGACATGTACCAGAGCGACAACGACGATCCGCCCGCCTGCCGCGTCTCGCTGATCATGGAGGGTGGCAACGCCGGCTTCGCTTCGGCCGACGGCCAGCGCTCGTGGGGCGCCGACAAGCGTCCCGGTCAGGAGACCCCGGTCGCCGAATGGCGCCAGGACGACCCCGGCACCATGCCCGCCGGCGATGTCTACGGCGGCGGTTCCCCGACCGGCGTGGCCTTCTATGAGAACGGCGCGCTCGACCCGAAGTGGAACGGCCTGCTGCTCGCCTGCGAAGCCGGCAAGAACGTCGTCTTCGGTTATCTGCCCAAGCCCGACGGCGCCGGCATGAAGCTGGAGCGCTTCGATTTCCTGACCTCCAACAAGGAGAAGGAGTGGGCCGGTTCCGACTTCCTCGGCGGCAAGGCCACCGGCGCGCTGAAGACGAAGTTCCGTCCGTCCGACGTGTGCGTCGGTCCCGACGGCGCGATCTACGTCGCCGACTGGTTCGACCCCGGCGTGGGCGGCCACGGCACGCGCGACAACAGCCTCTCCGGCACGATCTATCGCATCGCCCCGAAGGGCTTCAAGTCGGTCATGCCGAAGGTCGACCTCGCGACCGTGGCCGGCCAGCTCGCCGCGCTGCGCAGCCCTTCGCCCAACGTCCGTGCCGGCGGCTTCAACCGTCTCAAGGCCGCGGGTGACAAGGTCGTCGACGACGTCGCCGCGTTGCTCGCCGACCCCAATCCGTACGTCGCTTCCCGCGCCGTCTGGCTGCTCGCGCAGCTCGGCGACAAGGGCGTGACCCTGGCCCGCAAGGAACTCGCCTCCGCGGATGACACCCGCCGTCTCGTCGCCTTCCGTGCGCTCCGTGCCGCCGACCGCGACGTCTTCGCCCTCTGCGAAAGCCTGGCCAAGGATAAGTCGCCGGCCGTGCGCCGCGAGGTCGCCATCGCCCTCCGCGAGTTCAAGACCCCGGCCGCCGTCGCGGTGCTCGTGACGATCGCCCAGCAGTTCGACGGCCAGGATCGCGCCTACCTCGAGGCCATCGGCCTCGGTTCGACCGACCGCGAAGCCGAAGTCCATGCCGCCATCGCCAAGGTCATGGCCAAGCCCGCCCTCGAGTGGACCCCGGCCTACGCCTGGCTGACCTGGCGCCTGCATCCGGCCGCCGCCGTCCGCGACGTCCGTGCCCGTCTGCTCTCCGGCAAGCTGAGCGAGGCCGAGCTCAAGCGCGAACTCACCACGCTCGCCTTCACCCGCAGCGCCGAAGCCGCCGGTACGATGGTGGAACTCTCCCTGAACAAGAAGTTCGCCCAGGCCGACCTCGCCAAGTGGTGGGTGGGCAACCGTAAGGGCAGCCTCTGGAAGGCCTTCGACGTCGACGCCATCGTCAAGGCCCGCGGCGGTGACGCTTCGGCCGCCAAGCTCGTCGGCTCCGATCTTCCGCCCGAACCGGCCGGCGCCAAGCCGCTCGCTTCCGTGGACGTGATCGCCGCGCTCAAGGGCGACGCCGCCAAGGGCAAGGCCGCCGCCGCGGTCTGCCAGGCTTGCCACAAGTTCGACGGCAAGGGCATCGACTTCGGTCCGGACCTGACGACCTACGCCAAGCAGCAGTCGCTCGAGACCCTCGTGCTCAACATCGCGCAGCCCTCCAATAATATCTCCCACGGCTTCGAAGGTACCCGCGTGGTGCTCGACGACGGCATGGTGATCACCGGCATGGTGCTCTCCTCGGGCGATCCCCTGATGATCAAGTCCATGGGCGGCCTCGTGCAGTCCGTGCCGCGCGCACGCATCAAGGAAGAGAAGCACCTCGACCGTTCGCTCATGTTCACGCCGGCCCAGATGGGCCTGACGGAGCAGGGCGTCGCCGACATCGCCGCCTACCTGCGTAGCCTCTGATACCAAGAGGGCAGCTGGCCGGCTGGCCGGTTGGCCAGGCTTAGAAGGGTCGGAGTCCGAGGACTCCGGCCCTTACTTTTGCCTGTTCCTGACCCAGTGCTTATCTCTATGACTCTGCTCATGCGCTCGTCCCTCGTCGCCCTTTTTCTCTCCGTCGGTCTGGTCTTCGCCCAGGCGAAGAAGCCGGCCAAGAAAGCCACCGTCGCCGCCCCGGTCGCGGAGGCTTCGGGTCAGTGGATCCTTGGTACGGTCGGCGTCGGTAAGCAGAAGGACGGATCGATCGACTCCACCGGCCTGAAGGGCCTCGCGGTTCGTCTCGGCGACGACGGTAAGAAGGGTATCGCCTATGACCTCGATCTCTGTCGTCCGATCGGCGCGTGGTCCGGTCGTTTCACCACCGACATGAACCTGATGTCCCGCGGAGATTATCCGACGGCCATCGGTGAGACCCTTTTCGTGACCGGTGACTTCGCCGGTTTCATGCCCGGTGACGACGCCAAGGCGCTGGCCCCGCGCAAGGCCTTCGGTCCGCTGCCCGTCGGCCAGGCTCGCTTCAAGGGATTCCATAACGCCGGTCGCGCGGTCGTGGTGCGTTGGCAGGTCGGCGAAGTGGCGATCGACGAGACGGCTGAGATCGTCACCGCCAACGAGGTCCAGTTCGTCGTCCGCACCCTCGAGGTCGCGCCGTCGGCCCAAGGCGTCACCGTGATGCTCGGCAAGTCCGCGGACGCCGCCCGCATCGTCACCCTTGGCGCGAGCAAGTTCGAGACGCTCGACGGCCATGCCGTCGCGCGCGTCGCCGCCGCCAAGGAGATCACCGTGGTCCGGATCGCCTATCTGCCCGCCGGCGTCCCGCTGCCGCAGGCTTTCGAGACCGACGTCCCGTCCAAGCTGCTGGGCCTGGCCAAGTCCCTCTGGCCCGAGACCGTCGAGACCGCGGGCAAGCTTTCCGAGAAGGTCGGCGAGCCGTATGTCGTCGACGACGTGAAGCTGCCCGTGACCAACCCCTGGAAGGCCCAGTGGTTCACGTCCGGCTTCGATTTCCTGCCCGACGGACGCGCCGTCATCTGCACCTTCCATGGCGACGTCTTCGTCGCCTCGGGCATCGACGACAAGCTGGCGAAGGTGACCTGGCGTCGATTCGCCGCCGGCCTGTACCATCCCCTCGGCCTCAAGGTCGTGAAAGGCGAGGTCTTCGTCACCTGCCGCGACGGCATCTGGAAGCTGCGCGACACGAACGGCGACGGCGAGTGCGATACCTATGAGGCCTTCAACTTCGACGTGATGGTCACGAAGAACTTCCACGAGTTCGTCTTCGACCTGCAGACCGATGCGGCCGGCAATTTCTACTTCGTCAAGGCCGGTCCGGTCCGCAAGGGCGGCCGGGGCTTCGACGAGATCTGCGACCACCACGGGTCCCTTTTCAAGGTCTCCCCGGACGGCAAGAAGTTCGAGGTCGTCGCCACCGGCTTCCGCGCGCCGAACGGCATCGCCGTCAGCCCGACCGGTCAGGTCACCACCGGCGACAACGAAGGCACCTGGACGCCTGTCTGCCGACTCAACTGGGTGAAGCAGGGCGGGTTCTATGGCGTCCCGCCGCTCGCGCACCGCGCCAGCGAGCCGACGGATTACGACCGTCCGCTGTGCTGGTTCCCCAAGGAGGTCGATAACTCCAGCGGCGGCCAGGTCTGGGTCACCTCCGACAAGTTCGGTCCGTGGAAGGATCGTCTGCTCCATCTCAGCTACGGCATGTGCTCCCTCTTCGGCGTCCTGCCGCAGGAGGTCACCTTCAACGGCCAGCCGCAGCTCCAGGGCGGCGTCGCCCGCTTCAACGTCGACTTCGCCAGCGGCGCCATGCGCGCCCGCTTCAATCCGCAGGACGGCCAGCTCTATGTGACCGGCCTGCGCGGCTGGCAGACCACCGCGACCCAGAACGGTTGCTTCCAGCGCGTCCGCTACACCGGCGCCGCGACCCGCATGCCCATCGCCTTGGCCGCGACCAAGAAGGGCATCAAGCTGGACTTCACCTGCGAGCTGGACGCCAAGGCCGCCGCCGATGCCGGCAACTGGAACGTGGAGATCTGGAACTACGTCTGGTCCTCGGCCTACGGCTCGCCGGACATCTCGACCCTCGACACCAAGGTCGCCGCGACCGAAGTCGGCAACGATGGCAAACTGCAGTTCAGCAAGGCCCAGATGTCCGAGCGCAAGCATGACCCGCTCGTCGTGAAGAGCGCGACCGTATCGGCCGACCGCCGCTCCGTCTTCCTGGAGATCCCGGACGTCCGTCCGGCCATGCAGATGCAGCTCAAGTATGACCTCAAGTCCGCGGACGGCGCCGAGCTGCGCGGGCAGGTGGTCAATACCATCCACGCCCTGGCCGAATGAGGTTGGCCATCGTCTGCCTGGGCCTGTTGGTCGGCGACCTTTTCGCCGCGTCTGCGCCGATGTCCAGGCAGGTGACCGTAGCCAGCGATGGCACAGGTGACTTCCGTTCCGTCCAAGCGGCGGTGGATGCCATTCCTGAAGGCAATCCTCAGTCCGTCACCATCTTCATCCGCAAAGGGCGGTATGAGGAACTGGTGCGGATCCCGCGGAACAAGCCGAACCTCCGCCTGCTGGGCGAGCACCGTCAGGAGGTCGTCATCGTCGCCCTCAACAACGACAAGCTCCATCCCGGGGTCAGGGCACGGACCGTGCTGGGCATCGAAGGCGATGGCTGCGTGGTCGAGAACCTGACCGTCAGGAACGCCACGCCCTACAAGGGCTCGCAGGCGGAGGCCGTGGTGATCAACGCCGACCGCTGCGTGCTCCGCCGCGCTGATTTCCTGAGCTTCCAAGACACGCTCAACCTCAACGGAAGGGTCTATGTCGAGGACTGCTACGTGGAGGGCGACGTCGACTATGTCTGGGGCAGCGGCGCGGCGGTCTTCGACCGATGCCACCTTCGCACGATGCATGACGGTTATGTCGTCCAGGCTCGCAACGGCGACGGGCGGACCGGTTTCGTGTTCCTGGATTGTCGGCTGACGGCCGCGCCGGAGGTCAAAAGTATTTATCTTGCGCGCATCGAGTCCGCGAAGTTCCCCGCTTCGCAGGTCGCCTTCGTCCGCTGCTCGATGCCGATGCCGGTGCGTCCGGAAGGTTGGCTCGTGAAAGGCGAACTCCTCGCGTCGCTCCGCTTCGCCGAACATGCTTCCGTCGACGAAAAGGGAAGGGCGCTTGAACTCTCGGCCCGACGGGGTGGGCATGCCTTGTCTGCCGCGCAGGCGGCGGAACTGACCGTCGACAAGCTCCTCGCGGGCAAGGACGGCTGGAAGCCGGCGCGCTGACGTCGTTCCGGCTCAGCTACGGAAGCGCATGATCCGGCGGTATTCGGCCGGGGTCATGTTCTCGGTGCGACGGAAGGCGGCGAAGAAGGAGTTGAGGTTAGGGTAGCCGCAACGATGGGCGATGGCCTCGATCTTCTCGGAAGAGCCGGCCAGCAGCCGCTTCGCCGAATCGATGCGCACGGTGCGCAGGCGGTCGCCCGGGGTGCAGCCGACGTGCTTGACGAAGGCCTGGCGCAGCCCGCGTTCCGACATGTGGGCGATGGCCGCCAGTTCCTTGACCCCGAGGGGGCCGGCGAAGGCGTCGGTGATGTGGTGCAGGGCCCGGATGACGCCGTCGTGGCCGGTCGCCAGGATGTCGCTGCTCATGCGGGTGATGACACCGGCGGGCTGGATGCGGATCGGCTCGGGCGGGGTGGGCTCGCCGCGCATCAGGCGGTCGAGCAGTTCGGCGCCGCGGTAGCCTTGTTCCTCGAGGTTGGTGTCGACGCCCGAGACGTATTTCTTGATCGCGCCGACCGAGAGCAGGTAGTCGTCGATGCCGACGATGGCGACCTGCGTCGGGACGTGGAGGCCGGCTTCTTCGCAGAGCTCGCGCAGCTCGACGGCGAGGGTGCCGTTGGCGGCGAAGACCGCGAAGGGCTTCGGGGCTTCCTTGAGCCGGGTGATGAGCCACGCCCGGCGGCGTTGCCATTCGTCCTTGGCCTTGCCGGCCTTGGCGCCGGTCCAGCGCAGGGGTTCGCAGGCGAGGCCGCGTTTAACGAGCGCCGCCGCGAAGGCCTGGCCGCGTTCGACCTGGGACCAGTTCTCGGTATCGCTGAAGAAGCCGAAGCGGGTCATCCCGCGTTCGATGAAGTGTTCGGCGACCAGCTCGCCCGTCTTCGCATGGTCCTGCACCACGTGCGCGAACGGCATGTCGCGGCGGCGGAGGGAGAAGTCGACGGTCGGCTTGTCGGCCTGCCGGACGAACTCGGCGAGGTCGTCGCCGGCGCCGAGCCACGCGAGGATGCCGTCGCCGTCCCAGCCCTGCGGGATCACCTTCTCGTGGATGATGCTGTGCGAAGCCAGGTGCCAGCGGTGTTCGGAGGCATAGGTGGCGATGCCTTGCAGCAGCCGGTGGTCGTACCAGCCGAGGGCCAGGAGGACGTTGCGGGGTCTTTTCATGGCAGGCGCAGGGACCGCGGGCTTACGGTGCTACGGAAAACGGCACTTTGGGCGGAAAGGCTGACGGCGGGTGAGGGCACGGCGAAAGGAGGGTTCTAGCCTATGTTTTATTGGCCTATGACGAGATAGTGTCGCGGCCGTCAGGGCACGCAACCGCCGATAACAGCAGGCGCTATCATCAAAACGGCACCGGCTGACTCCGCTCAGCCCGGCTTAGGCGTCCTTGCGGGCGTCGAGGTCCATCCAGCGGGCCAGGGCCTCGGCATGCTCGGCTTCGGCGGCATGGAGGCGTTTCTGCAACGCGGCGGCCTTGGCGCCGCCGTCCTTGTAGATCTCGGGGTCGCCCAGCTGCACGGTGATCTGGGCCTGTTCGGCTTCGAGCTGCTCGATCTTGCCCGGCAGCGTCTCCAGCTCCTTGCGCTCCTTGTTGTTGAGCTTCGCGCCGGCGGGTGCGGCGGCGGCCGGCTTGGCCTGGGCGGTCGGCTTGGCGGCGGTGAGGCCGGCGGTGCGCTTCGCCACGGCGATGCGGGCGAGTTCGTTGCGCCAGTCGGTGTAGCCGCCGGCGTGTTCGGTGACGACGCCGTCGCCTTCGAAGACGAGCGTGCTCGTGACGACGTTGTCCAGGAAGGCGCGGTCGTGGGAGACCATGATCAGCGTGCCGGCGTAATCGACGAGGATGTCCTCCAGGACGTCGAGCGTCTCGGCGTCGAGGTCGTTGGTCGGTTCGTCGAGCACCAGCACGTTGGCGGGCTTGGTGAAGAGGCGGGCCAGCAGGAGGCGGTTGCGTTCGCCGCCGGAGAGCACCTTGGCCTTGGAACGGGCGCGGGTGGGGTCGAAGAGGAAGTCCTGGAGGTAGCTGATCACGTGGCGCGAGCGGCCCTGGACCTCGACCGTGTCGCCGTCGCCCGCGAGGTTCTCGGCGACCGTCTTGTTGTCGTCGATCTGTTCGCGCATCTGGTCGAAGTAGACCACTTCCATCTTCGTGCCGAACTTCAGGTTGCCGGACGTCGGCGCGAGCTGGCCGAGGAGCATCTTGACCAAGGTGGTCTTGCCGGCGCCGTTGGGGCCGATCAGGCCGACCTTGTCGCCGCGGTTGAGGACGAGGCTGAAGTCGCGGATGAGCGGCTGGCCGCCCGGGTAGGCGAAGGCGATGTTCTCGGCTTCGACGACGCGGACGCCGGAGCGTTCGGCTTCGCTGATCTCCATCTTGGCGGAACCCGTGGCGGTGCGCATCGCGCCGCGCTGGGCGCGCATCTTCACGAGCGCTTCCATGCGGGCGTTGGACTTCGTGCGGCGGGCGCCCGGGCTGCGGCGGGACCAGGCTTCTTCCTGGCCGAGCTTCTTGTCGAAGGCGGCGCGCTGGCGTTCCTCGGCGACGAAGAGCTCTTCCTTGCGGACGAGGTAGGTGTCGTAGTCGCAGGACCAGCTGGCGAGCTTGCCGCGGTCGAGCTCGATGATGCGGTTCGCCATGCGGCGCAGGAAGGCGCGGTCGTGCGTGACGAAGAGCAGGGGGATCTTCTGTTCGAGCAGGAACTCCTCCATCCACAGGATCGAATCGAGGTCCATGTGGTTGGTCGGCTCGTCGAGCAGGAGCAGACCGGGCTTGGCGGCGAGGGCCTTGGCGAGCAGGCAGCGGCGCTTCAGGCCGCCGGAGAGGGCGTCGAAGGCGCGGTCTTCCGGGAGGCCGAGGCGGGCGATGAGGTCGTCCACGCGGATGTCCTTTTCCCAGTCTTCCGAGGCGTCGTCGTCGCGAAGGCCGGAGGTGACGATGTCGCGGACGTTGCCCGGCAGGCTGTCGGGGATCTCCTGCGTGAGACGGGCGATGCAGACGCCGTCGGGGATGGTCACCGTGCCCGTGTCGGGGGCGGATTCGCCGGCGGCGATGCGCATGAGCGTGGTCTTGCCGGCGCCGTTACGGCCGAGGAGGCAGACGCGTTCGCCTTCCTCGATCTGGAGATTGAGGTGGTCCAGGACGGGAGGGCCGCCGAAGCTGACATAGACGTCGAGGAGACTGAGAAGGGCCATTGCCCGGAGATGTGGGGAAGGGGAAGGGCGGAGGCGAGGAAAATGGCCGTCCGGGCCCATTCGTGTCGTTATCTCGATAGAAGGAACACTTGTCGGTCAGGTGGGTCGTAGTCTAGATCTTGAGGACCCCGCCGCGGCCCTCCCAATGCCCGCTTTTCTTTTCCCTGCTATGCGTTCCCTCCTGCTGCTTTCCCTCTTTGCCGCCGTCGCCTTGGCCGATGGTCCGAAGGACAACGTCCCGGCCGCCGTCCGGCCCATCCCGCCGACCGACAAGGCCGTCGCCTTGCCTGAGGCGGACAAGGCCTCGCTGGCCAAGGAGCTGGCCGAACTGCGCACCGCGATCGATGCCGCCGCCAAGGCGCAGGCCAAGAACCCCCGCCTCGAGGAGCTGCTCGCCGACATCGAGGTCTTCCACAAGGCGGTCGATTGGGCCGGCAAGTATAACGAGTATTTCAACAAGACCGAGTTCAAGACCGCCCACGACCTCGTCGCGGAAGGCAAGGCGCGGGCCGCCGCCTTCCTGAAGGGCGAGGCGCCGTGGACCCGCCAGACCGGCCTGGTCGTCCGTGCTTACAAGTCCAAGATCGACGGTTCGATCCAGCCTTACGGCATGGTCATCCCGGACAACTACGCCGGCTCGCTCATCCGCCTGGACTTCTGGTGCCATGGCCGCGGCGAGACCCTCAGCGAGCTCGCGTTCCTGAAGGACCGTCGCGCGAACATCGGCCAGCTGCCGGCCACCAACCGTCTCGTGCTCCATCTCTACGGCCGTTACTGCTGCGCGAACAAGATGGCCGGCGAGGTCGATCTCTGGGAAGCCTACGCCCACGCCCGCAAGAGCTACAACATCGACGACGACCGCCTGTTCATCCGCGGCTTCTCGATGGGTGGCGCGGCCGTCTGGCAGTTCGGCGCCCACTACGCCGACCGCTGGTGCGGCATCAATCCCGGCGCCGGTTTCGCCGAGACCCCGGAGTTCCTGAACGTGTTCCAGAACGAGGACGTCTCCAAGATCCCGTCCTGGCAGAAGACCCTCTGGGCCTGGTATAACGCCACCGACGTCGCCATCAACTTCCGCAACGCGCCGACCGTCGCCTACAGCGGCGAAATCGACAAGCAGAAGCAGGCCGCCGACGTCATGGCCCGCGAGATGGGCAAGGTCGGCCTTGAGCTGACGCATATCATCGGACCCCAGACCGCCCACAAGATCCATCCGGACTCCTTGGTCGAGATCGAGCGCCGCCTCGCCGCCATCGCCGCCTCGGGTCGCGTCCGCACGCCGAAGGAAGTCTCCTTCGCCACCTACTTCCTCCGCTATGACCGCATGCATTGGGTGCAGGTCGACCGTCTGGTCGAACATTGGAAGAAGGCCCAGGTCGATGCCAAGCTCATCGATGAGCGCGCCATCGAGGTGAAGACCTCGAATGTCGCCGGTCTCACGCTGGACTTCGCCCCGGGCGATGCCGTCCAGTCGCAGTTCGCCCCGACCGCCGTGACCATCGACGGGGTCAAGGTGCTGACCTCGGTCAAGGCCGGTTCCGACCGCTCGTGGAAGGCCACGTTCGCCCGCGACGCCAAGAGCGGCGAATGGACGCAGGTCTCCGCCTACGCCGACAAGGGCGCCCACAAGCGCCACGGACTTTCCGGCCCGATCGACGACGCCTTCATGGATGCCTTCCTGTACGTCGCCCCGACCGGCCAGCCGCTCAACGCCAAGGTCGGCGGTTGGGCGAAGGCCGAGATGGAACGCGCGAGCTGGGAGTGGCGCCGTCAGTTCCGCGGCGTGGCCCCCGTGAAGACGGATGCGCAGATCAAGGACGAGGACATCGCGAAGCATAACCTGATCCTCTGGGGCGATCCTTCCTCGAACGCCGTGCTCGCCAAGATCGTCGCCAAGCTGCCGATCCAGTGGACCGCCGAGAAGCTCGTCGTCGACGGCAAGACCTACTCCGCGGCCGATCATGCGCCCATCCTCGTCTATCCGAATCCGCTGAACCCGCAGAAGTATGTCGTCATCAACAGCGGCTTCACCTATCGCGAATACGACTACCTTAACAACGCCCGCCAGGTCGCCAAGCTCCCGGACTGGGCGGTGGTCGACCTCAAGGTCGCCCCGGACGCCATCGCGCCGGGCGCCGTGCCCGCCGCCGGTTTCTTCGACGAAGCCTGGCAGTTCCGCGCAGCCAAGTAATCCAGCTCATCCTCTCCCATGGCCATCATCACCGAAAAAGACCTGCAGCCCGCCTACGACGTGATCGTCGTCGGTTCCGGCGCGGGCGGCGGTCAGTCCGCCTACACGCTCACCATGAACGGCGTGAAGGTCCTCATGCTCGAGGCCGGTCGCAACTACGACCCGGTCACCGAGACCCCGATGTTCCAGACCCCGAGCCAGATGCCGCTCCGCGGCATGAGCACGCGCCAGAAACCCTTCGGTTTCGCCGACGCGACGGTCGATGGCGGTTGGGAGGTGCCGAACGAGCCTTACACCCAGGCCTCCGAGGATCCCAAGACGCATTTCAAGTGGTGGCGCGCCCGCATGCTCGGCGGCCGTACGAACCATTGGGGTCGTATCTCGCTCCGTAACGGCCCCTACGACTTCAAGCCGTATTCCCGCGACGGCCTCGGCTTCGACTGGCCGATCGGCTACGACGATGTCGCTCCTTATTACGACAAGGTCGAGATGCTCGTCGGCGTGTATGGTTCCAACGAAGGCCTCGAGAACACGCCCGACTCGCCGAACGGCACGTTGCTGCCCGCGCCCAAGGCCCGCGCCGGCGAACTCTTCGTCAAGAAGCACATCGCGAAGCACGGCCTGCCGGTGATCCCGATCCATCGCGCCGTCCTTTCGACCCGTCAGGATCACGTCAACTTCCCGGCCCGCCTGCATCCGAACAACCCCAAGGCGCAGAAGATCATCGCGAAGGCCATGCAGGAGCGTGCGGCGTGCTTCTGGGCCACCGACTGCGGTCGCGGTTGCTCGATCAAAGCCAACTATCAGTCGACCACCGTGCATCTGCCGCCGGCGCTCGCCACCGGCAACCTGGACGTCCTGTGCAACGCCCACGCCCGCGAGGTCACCGTCGGTCCCGACGGTAAGGCCAACGGCGTCATCTACGTCGACAAGGTCACCGGCCAGGAGCGCGCGGTGAAGGCCCGCGCCGTCATCCTCGCGGCGAGTTCGGGCGAGACCGCCCGCATCATGCTCAATTCCAAGTCGAACCGCTTCCCGAACGGCATCGCCAACGGTTCGGGCCTCGTCGGCAAATACATCATGGACACCGTGGGCGGCCGTCTCAGCGGCTACGTCCCGGCCTTCGAGAACCTGCCCGTCCATAATGAGGAAGGCGCCGGCAACCACGTCTACATCCCCTGGTGGCTGTATAAGGAAGCCAGCAAGCTCGGCTTCGCCCGCGGCTACCATATCGAGTTCTCCACCGGTCGTCGCATGCCTGGCATGGGCACCGGCGGCGCCAGTCCCGGTTACGGCAAGAGCTACAAGGAGGAAGTCCGCCAGAAATACGGCGCCGGCATCGGCTTCTCCGGTCGCGGCGAGATGATCCCGAACAAGGATTCGTTCTGCGAGCTCGACCCCAACACCAAGGATAAGTGGGGCATCCCGGTGCTCCGTTTCCATTGGAAGTGGTCCGACCACGAGCTCAAGCAGGCCCAGCACATGGAGCAGACCTTCCACATGATCATCGAGACCATCGGCGGCAAGCCCGCCAAGATGAGCAAGACCAAGGAAGAGGCCATCGAGGCCCCCGGCTCGATCATCCACGAGGTCGGCGGCGCGATCATGGGCGCCGACCAGGCGAAGTCCGTGACCAACCAGTGGAACCAGTGCTGGGAGGTGCCGAACCTGCTCCTGAACGACGGTTCCGCCTTCTGCAGCAACGCGGACAAGAACCCGACCCTCACCATCATGGCCCTCGCCTGGCGCGCTTCCGATCATCTCATCGAAGAGATGCGCAAGGGTAACCTCTGAACCTTACGAACATGGAAAACACCTCTCCCGAAACCCCGCAGCGCATCGACCGTCGCGCCGCCCTCAAGTGGATGGGCGCCGTCGTCGCGGCCGCCGCCGTCACCGACAAGCTGCTGGGCGCTCCCAAGGACCCCGGCGCCAAGCCGATCGAAGGCGCGGGCAAGCTCATCGGCACCGACCCGGTGCTGAACAAGACCTACACGCCCGGCGAACTCTGGTCGCTGACGTTGACGCCGGCCCAGCGCGTCGCCGCCATCGCGCTCATCGACCTCATCCTGCCGCCCGACAACCCGGCGACCGATAAGCTCGCGTCGCAGCTCGGCGTCCAGGACTTCATCGACGAGTGGATCAGCGCCCCGTACGAGAACTGCGCGGCCGACAAGCCCGTCATCACCGCCGGCCTGGACTGGATCGACGCCGAGGCCGGTCGTCGCTTCCATAAGAAGTTCGCCGAGCTGGACGAAGCCCAGAAGTGCCAGATCGCCGACGACATCTGCGGCAAGACCCCGGTGAAGAAGGAGTTCAAGCCGCAGCAGGCCTTCTTCAACCGCTTCCGCTCCCTCGCCGCCGGCGGCTATTACACCACGCCGCAGGGCATGAAGGATGTCGGCTACGTGGGCAACGTCCCGACCGTCGACTTCGCCGGCCCGACCCCCGAAGCGCTGAAGCACCTAGGGTTGGCCTGAGCCGGGAGGGCCTGATGGCCTGAGGCTACGAGGACCGGAGGTTGAAAAGCCTTCGGTCTTTTTGTTTCTGCAGGCCGCCGAATGGTGGCCTAGGGTAGGGGTACGACTACGACGTGCCCAGGGGCGTGACGTAGTCTCGCCCCTGACTTCGTTCACCGTTCGGCGAACGTGGTTTATGTTTGGAACAATCCCACGGCAGGATTGCCTAATCCGCATACCCCATGAAGCGACTGACTTCCTTGCTTTGGCTGTTCCTCGGAGCCTGCGGCCTGACCGCCGCCCCGGTGCCGTTGTTCGATGGCAAGACGCTCGCGGGGTGGGACGGTGACACCAAGGTCTGGCGCGTCGAGAACGGCGAGATCGTCGGCGGTTCGCTGCAGGGTAATCCGCGCAACGAATTCCTGACCACGAAGCGCACGTTCTATAACTTCCATCTGAAGCTGGAGTACAAGCTGATCGGGACCGAAGGCTTCGTGAACGGCGGCGTGCAGTTCCGTAGCCAGCGCCTGACGGCTCCGCCGAACGAGATGATCGGGTATCAGGCGGACATCGGCGCGGGCTTCACCGGGGCCCTCTATGACGAGTCGCGTCGCAAGCGCGTCCTCGCCAAGGCCGGCACGGGCGTCGGCGCCAATGGCGTGAAGGATGAGGTGGAGATCAAGACCCTCGAGAAGGCCGGGGAATGGAACACCTACGAGGTGCGCGCCGAAGGCCCTCGCATCACGATCTTCCTGAACGGCAAGGCGACCTTGGATTACACCGAGACCGACCCCGCCATCGACGATGCGTATGGCATGATCGGCCTGCAGATCCATGGGAAGTGCAAGGCCGAGATCCGTTTCCGTAACATCGTCCTCGACCCGCTGAACGAACTACCGGTGACCACCAAGGAGGCCGTGCTGAATCGTTTCGGCCAGCCGAGGTCCGCGTGGGTCGCCCCGGCGCCTTTCAAGGAGCGGAAGTTCGACCTGAACCAGGATGACGTCGTCGTCTTCATCGGCCAGGAGAACCTCGTACGCGAAGCCAAGTCGGGCGAGATCGAGTCGCGTCTCGCCGCCGCCTTCCCGACGAAGAATCCGGTGTTCCGCTCGATGGCCTGGGAGGCGGACACCGTGCAGGAGCAGTGGCGCGACCTGAATTTCGGCCCGTGGAAGGGTCAGTTCGAGGCCGCGGGCGCCACGACGCTCATCGTGCAGTTCGGTCAGGCCGAGGCGCTGCAGGGGCCGGCGGGGCTGGCCAAGTTCAAGGCCGATTACCATCGGCTGCTGGATGAATTCAGCCGTCACACGCCCCGTATCGTCCTGCTGTCGCCGGCCGGCTTCATGCGTTCCCAGCGTCCGCCGGACCTGACCACGCCTGCGCATCGCCAAGCCTTGGTCGCTTATGCCGCCGCTGTCGCCGACATCGCGAAGCAGCGCGGCCTGCCTTATGTCGACCTCACCGAGGTGACCCGCGATGATCCCTCCGTCGACGGGCTGCACCTTTCGGCGAAAGGGCTGGAGAGCGTCGGGCAAGAGGTGGCTTTCTCCCTTGGCCTGCCGGATAACCTGGAGCTCTCGGCCAAGCTACGCCCTGCCATCGTCGAGAAGAACCGCCTCTGGGCGGATTGTTGGCGTCCGGCCAACTGGTCGTTCGTCTATGGCGACCGCATCTCCCAGAACTATGGCAAGGGCTTCGGCCCCGTGCCTTCGCTGAAGGAGAACTTCGAGGCTTATAAGCCGCTCGTGTCCGCCTGGGATAAGCATATCCAGGCCTTGGCCCGTGGTGAGACGTCCGTCGCGCCGGCGCCGCAGGCCGGTCCGGCCGTGAGCACGGAGAAAGTCATGTCCGCCGCCGAAGAACAGGCGACCTTCAAGGTGGCCGAGGGGTTCGAGGTGAATCTCTTCGCCGACGAGCATCTCGGCGTCGCCAAACCCACCCAGATGGCCTGGGACGCCAAGGGCCGTCTGTATGTCTGCTGCTCGCCGACCTATCCGCAGGCGGTGCCGGGCGTGAAGCCGCGCGACTACATCTTGCGGCTCGAGGACACCGACGGCGACGGCAAGGCGGATAAGTCGGTCCGCTTCGCCGAAGGCCTGACGATGGTGCAAGGCGTCGAACCGCTGACCGACGAGGCCGGCAATACCTCGATCCTCGTCTGCGACTTCGATCGGCTCATCAAGCTGACAGATAAGGACGGCGACGGGAAGGCCGACGAGACCGTCGTGCTGATGGCGGGCTTCGGCGTCGGTGATACGCACCAGCTCGTGAACTCGATCAGCCATGGTCCGGACGGCACCCTCTGGATGAGCCAGGGCTTGCATGCGATTACCCGTGTCGAGACCCCGCGGGGTATCGTCAGCCTGCCGAAGTCGGGCCTGATGCGCTACGACCTCAAGAACCAGCGACTGCAGCCGTTCTTTCAATACGGCAAGGCGGGGCATAACTGCTGGGGCGTCGCCTTCGACGACTTCTTCCAGCCGTTCCACAAGAGCGGCGACCGAATCGCCGGCTATTACAGCCTGCCTGGTCTCGGAGCCATCGAAACGCCGGACGAGTATGCCGGCACGCATTCGCTCTTCGATTCGCCCCTGAAGTCCAACTCCATCGAGATCGTCGGTACCAAAGCGATGCCGGCGGCGCTCCAAGGGGCCGCCTTCATCGGCGGGTATTATGGCAACACCTTGGATCTGCACCGGTTCGTCGACGATGGCGCCGGCTTCAAGACCGAGCGCATCGTCAGCCCGATCGTCTCGAGCAGCAAGGCGTTCCGACCGGTGGACGTCTCCGTCGGTCCGGATGGCGCGCTCTATGCCTGCGATTGGTTCAACGCCGTCATCGGTCATTATCAGGCCAGCTACGCCGACCCTCGTCGCGATCGCTCGCATGGACGCATCTGGCGTCTGACGGCCAAGGCTGTCCCGACGGTCAAGCAGCCGGACCTGGTCGCGATGACCGAAGCCGAGCTCTTCGCTCAGTTGGGTTCGCCGGAACGGTGGACTCGCTATCAGGCGCGTCGCCTGCTTTTCCAACGTCCGACCGACATGGTCGTGGCGGCCGCCGCGGCGTTTTTCGCCAAAGACCGTCCGGAGGCTCAGTTGCTCGAAGCCATCGGCGTCCTGCAAGCGCACGGCGCGGTGCGTCCCGCTTTGCTGGACGTACTCCAGTCCTCGGCCGACTATCGTATCCGCGCTTATGCGGCCCGTGTCGTCGGCGAATGGGCTGCGCAGCTGCCCGATGCGCAGGTCCGTCTCGCCAAAGCCATCGCCGATGTGCATCCGCGGGTCCGTCTCGAGGCCATTGTCGCGCTCAGCCACGTCGGTGGGCAGGCGTCGCTCCGGACCGCGCTCGGTGCGGTCACACAGCCCACGGACAAGTTCCTCGACTATGCGCTGAGGCAGACCGTCCGCCATCTCGCGCCCACCGCCGGCAAACTGGCCGCGGAGTTACCGGCGCCGCAGGCCGCTTACCTGAAGAAAGTGATCAGCAGCGGACCGGCCGTGGTCTCGCCGGGTCAGGCCATCTACGAGGCCCTCTGCCTCAACTGTCATCAGGCGGCGGGCCAGGGGCTTACCGGCGTCTATCCGCCCCTGGCGCAGAGCGAATGGGTGTCCGGCGATCCACAGCCCTTGATCAAGCTCGTCATGCACGGCTTGGCTGGTCCGACCAAGGTCTTGGGGAAGGATTATGGTCTCGTCCCGATGCCGCCCATGGGCCTCGACGACCAGCAGCTGGCCGATGTCCTGACATATGTCCGTGGCGCCTTTGGCAACAAGGCCTCGCCGGTGAAGGTCGAGGACGTCAAGGCCGTCCGGGCGTCGACCCAAGGTCGCACGGCCCCGTGGACGGCCAGCGAGCTGGGGAAGTAAGTGAGGCGTAGGGCACGAACGTAGTCGTGCCCCTACCTCCCGGCCACCATGCGGCGGCCGGTACAACGTTCGCCGAATGGTGAACGCAGGTAGGGGCGGGGCTACGCCACGCCCAATCTGGAGTTTTCCCATATCTGACTGAGGTTTTACCTTTCTTGTCGGATGCGTCATCCAGCTCTTCCTGTTGCTAATGACATATAAGGAGCGAAAAGGTCTGCCGCACGACAGGCCGACATGGGTTTCGGCTGCCGATCCGATATTTCTGACATTATGCGGGAGGCCTCGCGGGGTTAATCAATTTGCCGATGGCAATCGATGGAGCGCTATCCTCGCAGCCTCTGCCGAACTGGAATCCTTAGCACGATGGCGTCCACTTTTGATCTTAGCGATGCCAGACCACATTCATCTCATCGTATTGATACCTAGGATGCATGGCGTCGACTTCGTCATGAAAGATTTCAAGCGAAGCGTCTCCTTGAAGCAGCACATCGATTGGCAGCGTGATGGGTTCGATCATAGATTGCGAAGTCGTGCGCAGCTGCGTGCGAAGTGGAACTATGTGCTCATGAATCCGATTCGAGCTGGATTATGTAAGACTACCGAGGAATGGCCCTGGATCCATTCTCCGGGAAGGGCACGAACGTAGTCGTGCCCCTACCTTGCGCCACCGTTCGGCGGCGCCAAACTCAGGCCTTCTGTCGGCGCGTCAGGGTCTGGACCCAGGCGACGCCGGCGAGGGTGACGGCTCCGCCGAGGAGCGTCATCACCGAGGGCTGTTCGCCTAGGATCAGCCAGCCGAAGAACACCGAGAAGACCGGGATGGCATAGACCGCGCTCATCACCGTGGTGATCGGCAGCTTCACCAGGACCCAGGACCAGATCGTGTAACAGAGGGCGGCCGGCACCATGCCGAGGAAGACGAGATGGACCCAGCCGATGGCGGACAGGCGACCGGCCGTGCCGACCAGGTCATGGGAGAACGGCAGCAGCCCCAGCGTGCCCAGCCAGACGGCCCAGGTGGTCACGTCGACCGCCGCGTAGCGTTGGGTGAGCGACTTGCTGATCAGCGTCTGGATGGCCGCGCAGAGGGCGGCGCCCAGGATGAGCAGCGAGCCGAGGTTGAAGGTCAGGCCCGTCGCGGAGCCGGCGGCGGTAAGGACGACGCCGCCCATGGAGAGTCCGATGCCCAGCCAGGCGAGCAGACCGACCTTTTCGCGACCCGTCAGCACGCCGAGGAGGATGACCAGGACGGGGATACAGGAGATGAGCATCGATCCCGTGCCGGCGTTGACCGTCCGTTCGCCGTAGTTGATGCCGAGGTTATAGAGGCAGAAGCCGAAGAGCCCGAGCGCGGCCACCGTCGGCCAATCGGAGCGGGCGGGCAGGGGGCGGCCACGGTAGAGCCAGATCGGGAGCATGACCGAGGAGGCGATCAGGTAGCGCATGGCGCCCAGTTGGCCGGAGCCGACTTCGGGTAGGACCGCGCGGACGTTCACCCAGGACATCCCCCAAGCGACGACGTTGAAGAACATCGCGAAGGTCGCCCAGCGGCGGGTGTGGTCGGGTGCGGACATCTGCGGAGGAGAAAGCAGAGGAACGACGGAAGATAAAGGCTGAACGAGGACTGGCCGCCGTCGGTCGGCCTCGCCTTGGACGCCTGCTTAACGCGTCGCGCCGAACTGCTGCCTGGTCTTGAGGTCCTTCGGGACGAGGAAAGTCAGTTTCGGCAAGGAGCCGTCAGGCTGGCGCGGGGCCAGCAGCTGCTTTTCATCCAAGGACAGGAATTCACCGGCGGACTTGGCGAAGTAGAAGGCCTCGGGGGCGGGCGGGTTCTTCGTCAGGTCCAGTTCCGAGATCGTATGACGCGAGTGGTAGCCGAGGTTGCCGCTGAAAGCGTGTCCGAAGCCGGCGATCTCCTTGAGGTTGTCGGTCGTGCGCATCCGGAAGTTATAATCCGAGGTGTTCTGGAAGGAGCTGTTGTTCAGCCAGTCTCCGCCGACGAGGTGGTGATTGGCGTAGAAGCCGTTGGCGCGATTGCGGACCGCGACCGAACCTTTGACCGTGTGGCGCGGTGCCTTTTCGGGAAGCCAGTCACCGGTCGCGGCGCCGTAGCCGCCGGCTTTGAAGCCGTTGCCATCGCCCAGCGCCTTGAAGTCGGGGGAGTAGCCGTTGTACATCGCCCAGCAGTTCTCGAAGACCACGCTTTCGTGGGAGGAGATGCAGTCGTAGCCGTCATCGCTGTTGAACCAAGCGCGGCACCCGCGGAAGACGTTGTCGATCGCGCCCTTGGCCGGGTGGCAGCCGAAACCGTCGACGTTGCCGCCCTTGCCGTCCTCGGAGGTATAGTCGTGGTTCCGATAGGCGTCGCAGTTCAGGAACAGGTTATGCGAGCCGTCGAGCGCGTAGATGCCGATGGCTTGGCCGTCATGCAGGGACAGGCGTTCGAAGATATTGTGGCTCCCGCGGTTCTCGATGTTGCAGGACTGCCCGTGGCGCTTGAAGTTCACCTGTACGCCGACGACCTCGAAGCCCTTGAAACGGAGCCACGAGCCGGAGACCTGGAAAGCGTTGATGCGGATGTCGGCCGGCCGGACCGCGGTGAAGTCGAAGACCGGTTTCTCGTCCCGGTAGGCGGCGTAGGTGATCGGGGCGGCCTCGGTGCCGCTCTTCGTGAAGTGGTTGACGTAGACCCAGGCGCGGTAACGTCGCGCGATCTGCGCTTCGGTGGCCTTATAGGTGCCGCCGCGGAGCCAGACCGTGTCACCGGGCTGGGCCAGCGACTGGGCCTTCATCAGGCCGGCCACCGGCTTGGCCTGCGAGCCGTCGTTGGCGTCGTTGCCGTCGGGCGCGACGAAGTATTCGGCCCCGCAAAGCGGCAACGCCGCCAGCAGCAGGAACAGGAGGCGGCTCACGAACGACAGCCGATCAGCTCGATCAGCTTGTAGGCGCAGGCCTGGGCGAACTCCTGGTCGTTGATCGCGAGGTCGAAGGCCTGCACCGGCACCTTGGCCTCGGCTTGCAGGGCGGAGAAGAGGGCCTCGTCGGCCGCGACGTCATGGAAAGGCTGGCCGGCGGCGCTGATGACCGAGATCGCCTTCTTCGGGATCATGATGGCGGTGCCGGCCTTGTAGGCGTTCGCCTTGCGGGCGATGATGCCGCCGAGCTGACGGCATTCGTCGGCGGTGGTGCGCATCAGCGTGATCTGCGGATTGTGGATGTAGAAACTGCGGCCTTGGAACTTCGCGGGGACGGAGGCCATCTCGCCGAAGTTCACCATGTCGAGGCAGCCCGGGGCGACGACCACCGGGATGTTCGCCTTGGCGGCGGCATCCATGCGCGTCGGGCCGGCGTTGAGGTTGCCGCCGACCAGTTCGTCGGCCCATTCGGTCGTGGTGATGTCGAGCACCCCGGCGACGATGCCGCTCTCGATGACCGATTCCATGATGCGTCCGCCCGTGCCGGTCGCGGCGAAGACGAGCACCTCATAGCCGGCGGCCTCGAGGACCTTCTTCGCTTCGGTGACGCAGGTGGTCGTGTTGCCGAACTGGCTGGCGACGATGAGCGGCTTGGCGGCGCCGACCTCGGGGGTGGCGCCGACCATGCCGCAGATCGCCCCGGCGGCGCGGGTGAAGATGACGCGGGAGAGGCGGTTCAGTCCGGCGACGTCCGCGATGCTGGGCATCATCGTGATGTCCTTGGTGCCGAGGTAGGGCGCCACGTTGCCGGCGGCCAGGGTGGAGACCATCAGCTTCGGGAAGCCGAGGGGCAGGGCGCGCATGGCGGCCGTGCCGATGGCCGTGCCGCCGCCGCCGCCGAGCGAGATGATGCCGTCGATGCGACCTTCCGCGGCCAGCTGCGCGACGAACGCCGGGGCGGCCTGGGTCATCGCGACGACGCAGGCGCCGCGGTCCTTCTTCGCCATCAGCGCGGCGAGGTCGAGGCCGATGGCCGCGGCGACCTGCTCGCGGGTGCAGTCCGGCTGGACGGTCGCGGGGCCGCCCGTGCCGACGTCGATCAGGAGCGGCTTATGGCCATGGCGGGCGATCAGCGCGGCGACGAAGGCATGCTCTTCGCCCTTGGAATCAAGCGTGCCGAGGACCGCGATCGTGGCCATGGTCGGTTCAGAAGAACTTACGCTTCACCGGGATCTGCTTGAAGCGCTTCGTCAGGTCGGTGAGGGACTGTTCGACGGCCATGCGTTCGAGGCTCGAAGCGCCGACGAAGCCGTCGGTGTCGGTGTGCTCGTTGATGAAGGCGGCGTCTTCCGGGGTGTTGATCGGGCCGCCGTGGCTGAGGAAGATCAGGTCGTTACGGACGGACTTCGCGGCGTCGATGATGCCCTGCGTGATCTTGGCGGCTTCCGGCAGGCTCATCGTGGCGTTGGTCACGCCGATGGAACCGCCGACGGTCGTGCCGACGTGCGCGATGATGACGTCCGCGCCGGCTTCGGCCATGGCCTTGGACTCTTCGGGCGAGCCGACGTAGACGATCGTGAACAGGTCCATCTTGCGGGCGAGGGCGACGGTCTCGAACTCCTTCTTCACGCTCATGCCGGTCTCCTCGAGGATCTGGCGGAACTTGCCGTCGATGATCGTGTGGGTCGGGAAGTTGTTGATGCCCGAGAAGCCCATGTCCTTCACCTTGCCGAGCCAGTGCCACATGCGGCGGCGGGGGTCGGTGGCGTGCACGCCGCAGATGACCGGGATCTCCTCGACGACCGGGAGGACTTCGTATTCGCCGATCTCCATCGCGACTTCGTTGGCGTCACCGTAGGCCATCATGCCGGCCGTGGAGCCGTGGCCGGCCATGCGGAAGCGGCCGGAATTGTAGACGATGACCAGGTCGGCGCCGCCGCGTTCGATGAACTTGGCGCTGATGCCCGTGCCGGCGCCGGCGGCGATGATCGGCTTGCCCTTGGACATCGTGTCGCGGAGGCGGGCGATGACTTCGGTGCGGGTGTAAGGGTTTCCTTTTCCGGTCCAGGGGTTGGGCATGGTGTTGTTGAAAGGGGGGAAGGGTGGTCGGGGGTTGCTCCGTGCGGGGATAGGTCTTATGCAAAGGACGTGGCCCGCAAGAGCGATTTAAATCATTACAGCGAGACGCAACTCCGTCATTCCGAGGCGGACATCGAGAACCCGCGTTCCCGTCGCCGGAGCGTCGTCGCCGCCGAGCATCAGGACGAGCGGCCGTGGATCCTGTCCGGCGAACGCTGCAAGGAGCTCGGGCTCTTCGAGATCGCCCACCTCGGGGTCGCCGAGATGCTGGCCCCTTATGAGGTGGTCCGGGCCAACCAAAGCGGCGCCTTCTTCATGGCCTGCCTGAGCGGTCAAGGGCAGGTGTGGGTCGACGGACGCTGGCGCACGATGACCGCCGGCCAGGCCTGCCTCCAGCCGGCGGGCATCCGGAACTCCTTCCGCATCGGCCGCAGCAAGCGCTGGGAGTTCTGCTGGATCCGCTTCGCCGGCGGGGTCCGTTCCAACACCATCTTTCGCGCCAGTTCGCCGGTGCTCGCGGATTTCGATGCCGAACCGCTGCGAGCAGCCATCAACGGCCTCATCGCCGAACTCAAGGGCGCCGCGGTGTCGCGACGTAACCACCAGTGGATCGAGCTGGCCTATGATTATGTCCGCAGCTTCGCGGGTAGCTTCCGGGGCGATCCGCGGGTGCAGCGCCTTTGGGATGAGGTCCATGGTCGGCTGGACTTCGCCTGGGACACCAAGACGTTGTCGCGGCAGTCCGGCCTCAGCTTCGAACATCTGCGTCGCCTCTGCCTGAAGGAGATCGGTCGGACGCCGATGAACCACCTGACCCACCTGCGCATCCAGCAGGCGATCCGCCTGATCAGCGAGACCGACGACAAACTGGCGGTCATCGCCCGCAAGGTCGGCTTCGCCAACGGCAACAGCTTCTCCTCGGCCTTCAAGAAGTCGACCGGGCACGCCCCGTCGCACTTCCGGTCGGAGGCTTGAAAACGGCCCTTAATGTGCATCTGAGAGGGGTCGGGTTGCGGCTGGGGATGTCGCTAAGTGTTGAAGGCGGCGGGGGTCGGCTTTTGATGTGCCCATGCTTCCCCGCATCACCCCCTTCCTGTGCCTCCTTTGCGCCGGCCTCTCCGCCGTCCTGAGCGCGGCGCCGCTCAAGGTCACCGTCATCGCCGACGACCATGTCGCGGTCAAATCCTTGGTCGAAGAACTCAAGGGTGCCGGCGCCCTCGTGACCGAAGCCGACCGTCCTGCTGAGATCATCGACGCGAAGCACGACAAGGACGAGGTCATCGTGCTCTATCGCAAGGATTACGTGCCTTACGAAGTCAAGGACCGGGCGGCCCTCGCCGATCTCTCGAACCGCGGCATCGGCTTCGTCGTGCTCCGTGGCGCGATCGCCGGACCTTCCGCTTCCTGGGCCAAGGATACCTTCGGGGCCGGCTGGACCCAGGATAGCCGCCGCTTCCGGGCCCTCATGATGCTGAACGTACGCACCGATGCGCACCCTTTGGCCAAGGATGCTTCCACCTTCGACGTCACCGACCAGACCGTCTTCGAGCTGGACCTCAACGAGAAGATCCAGGTGCTCGCCTCGTCCTTCACCTCGAAGGTCGGCGCCAACCGCAAGAAGATCGTCGAGGTCTCGGACAAGGCCTCGATCTATGACATCCAGCCGCAGGCATGGGTCTTCGAGAACGCCCGCCTCCGTTCCGCGGTCTTTCTGCAGGGCGAAGCCGAGACCCTGGCGCACGCCAGTTACCGCACCTTCATCAAGCGCGGCATCGCCTGGGCGGCCCGTCGGGCGAACGTGGACGAACTCTGCGGTCCGAAGGATCTCGTCGACCTGCGTTACCCGGTCGGCGGTCCGAGCCGCGCCGAGAAAGCCATCGCGGCCTTCCAGATGCAACCTGGCTTCAAGGCCGGCGTCATCGCGACCGAACCCTTGATCAATAAGCCCATCGCCGTCCAGTGGGATGAGCGAGGTCGCATGTGGGTCGCCGAGACTCCGGAATATCCGAACGGCCGCCGTCCGCTGACCGCCGAATCCTGGCGCGAGGGCGGGGTGCTCGTCCCCGGCAGCTACGATCGCCCGGCGCAGGACAAGATCAGCGTGCTCGTCGACACCGACGGCGACGGCATCGCTGACAAGAAGCAGCTTTTCCACGAAGGCCTCGAGCTGATCACCGGCTTCTGCCCCTACAAGGACGGCGTCATCGCCGTCTGCCAGCCGCACATCGTCTGGCTGCGCGACACCGACGGCGACGGCAAGGCTGACAAGGAAGTCGTCCTTTACGGCGGCTTCACGCCGGGCGACACCCATTTCGTCGCCAATCACTTCGTGGTCGCGCCCGACGGCTGGATCTACGCCAGCAATGGCGGAGGCGGCGAGGTCTTCCCGGTCGCGAATCCTGAGCGCAAGGTGCGCCTTTCTTCCGGCACGTTCCGTTTCAAGCCTGATGGCTCCGCTATCGAGCAGATCGCGTCGCAGGGCGGCAACAGCTTCGGCAACGAAGTGACCGGCAAGATGGAGCTCTACCACGGCAAGGCGACCAACGGTAATCCCATCCAGCACGTCGTGCTGCCGGAGTCCGTCCTCGCCAAGGCGCCGGGCACGCCGGCCAAGGCTTTCAACTCGGTCAATCCGCGTCGTCCCGTGTTGCGCGCCGACTTGCCTGACCGCGCTCCGTTGCTGCAGATCGACCAGGTCGGTTACTATACCGCCGCCTGTTCCGTGGCTGTGCAGGAGCATGGTGCCTGGCCGGAGGAATATCGTGACACCATCTTCATCACCGAACCGATCCTCGACATCATCCACTTCGAGAAGCTGATGCCGAGCGGCCCGACGTTCCTGGGCGAGGTCACGCTCAAGGACCGCGAGTGGCTCCGCTCGATGGATCATTGGTTCTGCCCGATCGACGTCTCCTTCGGCCCGGACGGCGCGATGTACGTGCTCGATTTCTACACCCCGGTCGTCGCGCATAACGATACCCGTGGCCCGCTGCACAGCAAGTCCGGCGCCTCGGTGCGTCCGGACCGTGAGCACTACTTCGGTCGTATCTACCGCATCCAGCATGACGCCGCTCCGAAGTTCGCGATCCCCGACCTGT
The DNA here is from genome assembly GCA_024638885.1 of Coraliomargarita sp. Lineage (GTDB taxonomy): Bacteria > Verrucomicrobiota > Verrucomicrobiia > Opitutales > UBA953 > UBA953. The sequence continues at coordinate 302,921 of JAHEJL010000002.1, forward strand.
CCAAGGCGGACGTCGCCGGCCTTGTCGCCGCGTTCGACCACCCGAACAAGGTCGTCCGTTTCAACGCCCTGCGCGTCCTCATGGATAAGGACGCCGGCCTCCTGGCTTCGGCGGTGGGTCCGCTGATGACCATGGTCCGCAGCGACGCCAAGGTCGAAGCCCGCATCCTCGCCCTTTGGGCCCTGCAGCGTCTCGATCGACTGGAAGACGGCCTGCTTCGCGTGCTTTGCGCCGATGCCGATGCGGCCATGCGTAAGAACGCCTTCCTCGTCGCCGAGGCGGCTCGGAGCAAACTCCCGACTGATGTCTATGCCGCCGCCTTGAACGATGCCGAGCCGCGCGTCCGCTTGGCCGCCTTGCGTGCCATGGGCTCCGCGCCCTTGGAGCCGTCCGCCGGCGCCTTGCTCCTCAAGGCCCAGGCCACCATGACCGATGACTGGTCCAAGGCCGCCGCCACCGCGGCCGCCGCGGCGAACCCTGGACCCGTGTTGGCCGGCATCCTCGCCGGTCAGGCTGATGCCGCCGGTGCCGAATTCGCCCGCACCCTCGCCGCCTCGGTCTCCGGCGAAGACGCCGCGCTCGTCCTGGCCGCCGCTGCCAAGTCGGCCAATCGTCCCGTCGCCGCCGCCGTCGTCCGTGAGCTTGCTTCCCGCCGCGTCGCCGCTCCGGCTTCGCTCGATTCGGCGCGTGCTTCGCTCCGCGCCTTGCTGGCCAGCCAGGATGATGCCATCGCCGGATCGGCGGCTGCGCTTGCGGCGCTGTGGTTCACCGATGGTTCCTTGAAGGCCGAGCTCGCCGTCGCCGCGGATCGTCTGCTGCCGGTGTTGGCCGATGCCAAGGCGTCCGTAGAGGCGCAGGTCGCCGCCGCCCGCGTGCTCGTGCTCCTGCGGGATATCGACCCGAAGGTTCGCCCGGCCCTGACCGAAGCCCTGTCTGGTTCGCGTGAGGCCGTCGCGGTCGCCACCGTCGGCGCCTTGGCTGCCAGCGGTGACGCTTCGGTCGGCAAACTCCTCTACGGCGCCTTCCCGAAGTCTGCAGGCACTTTCCGCGCCACCTTGTTCTCGGCCTTGGCCGGACGAACCGAATGGGCGGGACTGGTGCTCGATGCGCTCGAGGCCAAATCGCTTTCCGCGATGCAGCTCGGACCCATGCAGGTCTCGCAGCTCGTCCGCCACCCGGATGAAGGCGTCGCCAAGCGCGCCGCGTCCGTGCTCGCCAAGCTCAACGCCGGCAGCACCCCCGCCAAGGACGAGCTCGTCGCCAAGCTACGTCCGGAGGTCGAGAAGCCCGGTGATGCCGCGAAGGGCAAAGAACTCTTCACCGCGGTCTGTCAGACGTGTCACAAGATCGGCAACGTCGGCAACGATTTCGGCCCGAACCTCCAAGGCATCGGTTCGCATCCGGCTGCGGAGCTGCTGGTCCATATCGTCGACCCGAACCGCATGGTCGACGACGAGCATCGCACCTGGAACTTCAAGATGAAGGACGGCACCCAGTATTCCGCCCTCATCGGCAGCGAGAATCCCAGTTTCGTGAAACTCAAACTCCCTGCGGGCCAGTCGGCCGAGCTCAAGGTCGCCGACATCGTGAGCCGCGAGCGCAGCCCGAACTCCCTGATGCCCGAAGGCTTCGAGTCCCTCGGCGCCGAAGGCCTCCGCAATGTCATCGCCTACCTGCGCAGCGTCGCGATCTCGCCCGAAGGCGAGACCGTCGGTCGCTTCCGCCTGCTCGATCTCCGCGCCGCGTTCACGGCCTCCACCACCACCGGTCTCTACGCCAGCAAGGAAGCCAAGCGCGACACGCTGACCTTCGCCCAGTTCGGCAAGGTCGAGTCCAACGGGGTGCCTTACAAGGTCATCGACCCCAAGACCGCCAAGGACGGCCTGAACGTCATCGTCCTCAAGGGTGGCAACGGCAAGGGCGTCTATTCCAAGAGCTTCGCCCAGAAGGTCGAGATCCCGGTCGGCTCCGTGGCCAATCGCATCCACTTCCTCGGCGCCGTCGGCGGCTGGGGGGCGCACGATGCCATCGCCATGATCGCCGAGGTGCATTTCCTCGGCGGCAAGGTACAGAAGAAGGTCTTTTACGGAGCGCGTGACTTCGCCGACTACAACGGCACCGGCGACGTCCCGGGCTCCAAGTCCGCCCGCCAGCTCCTGGTCGGCGAGGGCCGTCAGGTGCGCACGCTTTGGATCCCCGTCGAAAGCGACGATATCATCGACAAGCTCGTCCTGAGTTCCGCGGACACCGAGATCGCTCCGACCACCGTGGCCGTGACCATCGAGATCGGCGGTCCGCCCAATCCGCCCCGCGGCAAGGACGAGGATGCGCCCAAGCCTGGCAAGAAGACCAAGGCCAAGGCGAACGAAGGCCCCAGCGACCTGCTGCCGAAGGATAATCCGAAGACCACGCAGGCTTTCGGCCAGCAGTTCGGTCCGCGCAAGGCCGGGCAGCTCCGCGTCCTCTTCGCCGGCGCCGGCAGTTCGCACAACTTCCCCGCCTTCTTCCTCGGGACGGATGCGCTGACGGCCAAGGCCGCCGGCTACGACGTAGCCTCGACGCCGAACCTGAAGGAGGCGCTCACGCTGCTCCCGGAGGCCGACCTGTTCGTCTTCAGCGGCAACCATGGCCAGTTCGGCACGCCCGAGTTCCAGAAGGCCATCCGCGACTTCGCGGCGGCCGGGAAGGGCATCGTCCTACTGCATGCCGCCACCTGGTATAACTGGCCGCTCGAGACCAAGTATAACGACGAGTTCGTCTGCGGTGGCGCCCGCGGCCATGGCCATAGCGACTTCCCGTTCACCGTCACCAAGCCTGAGCATCCCGTCATGAAGGGCGTCCCGGCGACGTTCGTGATCAACGACGAGAGCTATAACGTCGAGTTCACGCGCCCCGAAGGCGCGGAGGTCCTCGGCACGATCCCTCGCCAGAATCCGAAGGAAGGGCAGTCGAAGATCCTGCCGTCCGTCTGGACCGTCAAGTATCCCGGCGCCAAGGTCGTCTGCATCGCCCTCGGCCACGACGAGAAGTCGCACGACCACCCGGCCTACCGCCAGCTCCTCCTGAACTCGTTGAGCTGGGTTGCCCAGAAATAACGGGAGTATCGAGTATCGAGTATCGGGGGAGTGATAATTATTATAAACGAATCGTTTCTTCCGTCCGCTAACTTGCCCTATACTCCATACTCTAAACCCTATACTCTCATCCAATGGTCTACCACTACGGAACCTTCGTCTTCAAGCAAGGCGTCACCCAAGCCCAGATCGACACCTGCTTCGCCGAGATGCGCGGCATGGTCGGCAAGATCCCCGGCCTGCTTTCCATGCAGCATGGCGTCTACCAGAGCGACGAAGGCCTGAACGACGGCTTCACGCATGGCTTCGTCATGACCTTCGACACGCCGCAGAGCCGTGACCGCTATCTCCCGCACCCTGAACACGAGCGGGTGAAAGAGGTCGTCGTCCCGAACCTCGAGCGCGTGATGGTCTTCGACTTCACCGTCTGAGGAGAGGTTTTAATATACTCTTACCCAGCGAATGAAGAGAATCTGCATATTCCTTATATTTCTATCGCTGTTGATCCTGTGTGTGCTCGGCTACAAAAGCTTTAGTGGCAAAGTTTTACACCATAGTCAGGCGGCTATTGGCGAGGGGGTGATTACGATCCGTGAGCTACAGCTCTCACCTTTGACTATTCCTGGTCTTCTTGGGGTGGGTGATTGCGTCTACCGTTGTGAATACGTCCCGCATCCGGGGTGGCCTTCCACCAGCTCGATCAGCTTCATTGGCGAAAGTTACTTTCCCTCCAAGATGACTGTTGAGTGGAATGACCATGATTCGGCAAAAGTTACTCTTGATGATCAAGCGGTATTCTTTCTCGAGAGAGGCGTTTGGCGAAAGGATTCCCGCTGAACCTAGATCAGGCTTCGTGACACCGATGAGTTCGCCGGGGATCCTGTCGACCAGCGTGGTCACCTTTAATAAATAATGGAAAAACACCCGATAAATTTACACACTCGACTACCCAACAACGTTTTCGAAGGAAAATGGGGTGCATTTCTTTTCTTTGATCCCGATTGGATTTTTTGTCCGGGATTTATAGCAATTTGCCAAAGTATTATATCAAAAAGCCACGTCACCTGGATTGAGGTAACTGACTTGGAAAACCCTAACTCGTCCTTCCGAATCGATAGTACAACGACTCGAGAAAGCTATCAACAGGTGCTTTCTGGCCAAGATTGTAATGGGTGGATTTATCTTTTTCACAGATTCGCAATATCATCACCCACGAAAAATTGGTGTATCTATCTGGAAAGGGATGCTGAAATCGCAATTTTTGCCTCTAAGCCTGAATGCCCTGACGAAATAAGGGATATCATGATCCAGGATTTCAAGGCTTTACCCATCGTCAAAGTGGTATCGTCCCAAGGCATTTCAGCGTTTGATAAAGAAGTCGTCTCAGAGTCATACATCGAAAAGCTAATTGAGTCGTTTTCTGATCAAGATGAAAGGAACTAGGCTATTACAAACCGACCATTCCTGACATCATTAAGCATGTGAACGAAAACATCCAATGAACAAAGCCATTTACAGCATGATAAGCATCGGTGCTCTGGGGGTGCTGATTATGCTGGCCTTAAATCGCCATGACATCGTTGCTTCAACAACGGTCCCTCAAGGCTCCAATCCAGGCAGCAATCCCGCCGAAACACCCCTGCATGCGCCGTTGCCATCCTCGATTCAAAACCGTGACGATGAGATGACGGTTCGGTTCGAGCCTGCCGTTGACCTCAAGGCTTTAGGGATAGACGCAACTCCCTTCAGGGGGATGACCAGCGACCCTGCGCTAATCCGAATCCTTGCATCCTTCCGGCCCATTCAGATTGGTGTCGTGAAGCAGGTTAGCACAAACCGTGTGGAGATCGAATTCGATGGGGGACGTCGTTTTACGGCGGCTCAGATTGGTGAAGGCAGGAGTAAGGCAAATGATGGAGCCATTGCTCTAGATGCCATCACGACACCGGATGGCACACCGATCAAAAGCATCGACGCCAACGATCGAGGCGTAACGGCGCCAGGCAATCCGGGTGAAATCTGGGTCATAGACGCGTCGGGTAAGACAGAGCGGATTTCACCGCTCAGCGTTCACGCTTCACGGCCAGTAATCTCCCCTGATGGAAGACACGTTGCGTTTACCGCGCAATTTCTCATCGGTGGTTCACTTCATTCCAAGGTGCTCATGATTAAAGACAGAAGCACAGGCGAACTGAGTTCCTACGCAGAGCCAAAACATCGGGCTGATTACGAGATCGCACCTGTTGATTGGGTTGAGGGCGGAAAGGTGCTTCGTGTTATCGAAGATTGGGGCGAGACTGGTGGCCATATGAAGCTCAAGCAGGTTCGCGTTCCGTGAACCGTTGCTTATGAGGGTGGGAGTAGCGCCATGTTGCTCAGGTTTCCCATGCTGCTTGGCCCCCGCCGGTCTCTGCTCTGGGCAGTATGCGGATGAGCGTTGCGGCCTGCGACGGTTGCTCGCATCGCTGATATGCTCTTGGTCTGCTTGGTTGGCCTTATTCGTCGTATAGTCCTTGGCGACCGGCGACCAGCCAGCTGGCGGCGCAGGTGATCAGGGCGTAGCCGCCGATCGAGACGCCGAAGAGTTCGCAGGCCATGACCAGGCAGGCCAGCGGCACGGCGCCGGCGCCCGCGAAGACAGCGACGAAGCCGAGCGCAGTACAGACCGAGAGGGGGAGGCTCAGGAGGGCGGCGGCAGCGCTGCCCAAGGTCGCGCCGACGAAGAACAGCGGGGTGACTTCGCCACCGCGGAAGCCGTAGCTGACGCAGAGGAAGGTCAGCAGGAACTTCAGCGCGAAGACCGTCGGCCAGACGGGTTCGTAGAATGACGCCTCGATCACGTGCAGGCCGAGTCCCGTGAAGTCGGTCAGGTGGCCCATCTGGACCAATACGAGGAACAGCACGCCGCCGAAGAGGATACGGCCGTAGGGGTTAGGCAAGGATTTCGCCGCCGAGTTCCGTCGATGCAGGAACAGGTAAAGGCGCGCCACGAGTCCGCACGCGACGCCTAAGGCGAGCGCCGAACCAAGACCACCGAGGGTCAGTTCGGCCGGGACCGGGAGACGATAGTCCGCATGCGTGGCATGGAAGAGCTTACGACCGACGAGGTCGGCCAGGAAGCCGGTCGCGAGGCAGGGCAAGATCTGCCAACTGCGGAGACGCACGAACTCCAAGGCGAAGACCGCCGCCGCGATCGGCGTACCGAAGACCGCGGCGAAGCCGGCAGAGACGCCGCAGAGCAGCAGTGTCCGATGTTCGCCTTCATCGAGCGTCATCCAGCGGGAGAATTGGTCGGACAGGGCGCCGCCCATCTGGAGGGCCGTCCCCTCGCGACCGACGGAGGCGCCGCCGAGGTGGGACAGCAGCGTCGTGCCGACGATCGCAGGGGCCATCGAGGCGGGCAAAGGGGCGGACGGGCTCTTGATCCGGGCGATGAGGGTCTTGACCCCTCCGCTGGCAGCATGGGCGGGCTTGGCGTAGATCCAGACCATGAGGAGGCCCTGGAACGGCAGGGCGTAGATCAGCCAAGGGTGGTCATGGAAGCAACGCGTCACCCAGGTCAAGGCATGGAGGAAGCCAGCCCCGGCCGCCCCGACGACAAGGGGGACGGCGATCAGTAGCACCATCCATAGTGGGAGTCGACGCATCAGCTCTGGCGTACCTTAGGGAGGAGGGCGGAAGCTTCGGGCCAGCTCACCTCGTGCGGGGCGCGCTTAGACGCGGCGGCGAGGGCGCTGGTGACGCCCGCGGCTTCGCCCATGGCGACGGCGTTGCCCGTCACGCGGTAGCTCGCATGGGCGATGAAGTCGCCGCTGATGCAGCGTCCGGCCATCATCAGTCCGTCGACGTCGCGGGCGATCAGGGCACGGAGAGGGATATCGTAAGGCTTCACCTTCACGCCGGCGTTCGAGTAGGCCGATTTCTTGTTCTCTTCCGCGGTCAGGGCGTGGATGTCGACCGGGAAGGTCGCACGCACCACGGCGTCATCCTGGCGCTGGCCTGCGATGAGGTCCTCTTTGGTCAGCAGGTAACGTCCCTTGATGCGACGGCCGTCACGGACGCCGATCTGGGCCGGGGTCGCGACGATCTGGGCGCCGGCCCATGCGCCGCCGGATTTGCGCAGCTTGCGCACGATGTCATTCACCTCGGCGCGGGCGCGCATGGTGGCTTCGGTGACCTGGGCGGCGTCGGTGGCGTTGATGCCGTATTCATGGTTGGCCATCAGCAGGACGAGGTTGTCCTTGATCGGGAAGAGCGAGGCTTTGCCGTAACTCGGCGTCACGCCGGCGGCGGCCAAGGCGGCCTTGAATTTGCCTGGTCCGACATGTCGGCCGTTGCCGCCGACCGGATGCAGCTGGTCGGCCAAGGCCTTGGCGTCGTTGACCGTCACCAAGGCATACAACGTCATCGGTTGGCACGGGCAGGACTGTTCGCGGCCGATCTCGAACTCGCAACCTGCGCGGGCGCCGAGGTCGCCGTCGCCCGTCGTGTCGATGAACACCGGGGCCGCCCAGGCCTGACGGCCGGACTTGGACTCCGTGACAATCGCCTTGAGCGTGCGGCCCTCGCGGTGGGCGGCCACGATACGCGTGTGCAACTGGACCTTGACCCCTGCGGCGACGCAGAGTTCTTCGAGGAGCAGCTTCATCTCCTCGGGATGGTACGTGACCCCGTTGACGCCGTCGCCGTCGATGGCGTCGCGTGCGCGGAGGCGGCGGACCAGTTCCTGGTTGAAGCCCGGTTTGTCGAAATCGAGCAGGTAGCCGAGGAGCGAGGACGTCCAGACGCCGCCGAGTGAACCATGGGCCTCGAACAGGCGGACCTTCGCGCCGGCACGCGCGGCGGCGATCGCCGCGGTCACGCCGGCTGGTCCGGCGCCGCAGACGATGACGTCGCAGTCGGCGGTCAGCGGGGTTTCGCGCTCCGCCTCGGTGAGCATGCCCGACTTGGACGTAGCGGCGGCGGCCTTGGTAATCGCCCCGAGGGCGCCTAAGCCGAGCAGCGAAGAAGTCAGGAAGCGACGACGGGAGGATGCGGGGGAATCCATATGGGGATGTTGAGGCTGTCCGGGAAGAGGTCGAACCGAAGTTTTTCGGCCGCCGCATGGTGGCCGGAGGGTAGGGGCACGACTACGATCGTGCCCAGGGCGTGACGTAGTCCCGCTCCTACTTGTGTTCACCATTCGGCGGACGTGGCACAAAAAAACCCCTCGGGCGAGGGGCTTCGTGGCAGGCCGTGCGGGGCGTCTTACTTGACCGGGGAGTAGTCGGTCGGGACGAGGAACTCGGACTTCACGCCGTTGGGCTGGGCGATGGTCAGCGAACCGCCGGCCTTCTTTTCCGAGGCTTCCTTGGCGGCGATCCAGACCGGGTCGGCGCGGAAGGCGTCGAAGCTGGCCTTGGCGGCGGCCTCGGACTTGTGGGTCAGGAGGTAGATCAGCGTATTGCCGGCGACGTAGGAATTCTTCGCGCCCTTCTCGGCGTCAGCGAGGTTCCAGTAGGTCACGTTGGTCATGCCGTGCTTCTCGAAGAGCTTGAGGGTGTGGTCGCGGAAGCGGGCGTTGAGGTCGGGCAGGCGGCCGGCTTCGGTCGTGTAGGTGCGCAGCTCGAAGACGCCGACGCCGTAGTTCTTGGCCGCGGCCAAGGCGGAGTAATCGGTGGCGGTGAGGAAAGCGTTCTCGATGTGGTCGATCAGCTTGCCGTCCTTCTCGGAGGCCTTTGCGGCCGCCTTCCAATCCGGGTCGGCCTGGAAGGCCTTCCAGGCGGCGTCGTGCGCGGCGCGGTCAGGGAACGCGAGGAAGTAGACGAGCTTGTTCTCCTTGTTGTCGACGGGGACGAAGTAGCCGAGGCTGGTCATGCCGTGCTTGGCGAAGAGCTTCAGCGTATGGTCGCGGAAGCGGGCGTTGAGCGCGTCGAGCTTGCCGGGCTTGGCGTAGTAGACGCGCATCTCGAAGAGACGCGTGTCCGGCTTGTCGGCGGCGACGGCGGTCGCGCCGAGGAGGCCGAAGGTGAGGAGGGCGAGCAGGGATTTCATGTTATTTGAGGAAAGGGGCGACGTTGTCGCGGGTGAGGAGCTGGAACGGGATCATGGTCTGCTTCGGGCAGGGCTGTTTCTTCGCGAGCAGGACGGCGGCGTCGAGCGAGCCTTTGCCTTGGCCGACGCCATCCTGGAAGACCGTGGCGTCCAGTCGGCCGTCCTTCACGGCGGTGAGCGCCTGGGCGATGCCATCGATGCCGATGACGTAGATGTCCTTCTTGATGCCGGCGCGCTCGAGGGCGAGCAGGGCGCCCATGGCCATCTCGTCGTTATGGGCGAAGATCGCGGAGAACTTGCCCTTATGCGCCTGGATCCAGTTCTCGGTCAGCGTCATGGCCTTGGCGCGGTCCCAGGAGGCCGTCTGCTGGTCGATGAGCTTGAGTCCGGGGTATTTGGCGAAGACCTCGCGGGCGCCGGCCTCGCGTTCAAGCTGGGCCGACGTGCCCATGATGCCGTGGATCATCAGGACGCCGCCCTGGCCGTGGAGCTTCTTGGCGATGGCTTCCATGGCCATGCGACCGGCGTCGAGGTCATTGGAGCCGATGTAGGCGTCGCCGGCCGACTTCGTGGTCTGGTTGACGATGACGATCGGGATGCCGGCGGCCTTGGCCTTGTCGACGGCCGGGGTGCTGGCCTCGTATTCGCAGGGGTTGATGATGATGGCGTCGACCTTCTGGGCGACGAAGTTCTCGACCTGGTTATACTGTTTCTGCACGTCGGACTGGCCGTCGGTCATCACGACCTTCACGCCCGGACGGGTCTTGGCTTGGTCGAGCACCGCCTGCGAAAGCTTCGCGGTGTATTCCGACGACAGGTCGCGGGTGGAGAAGCCGATGACGATCTCGCCCTCCTTGCGGGCTTCGGCCTTCTTGCAGCCGGAGAGCAGGGCGGAGCCGAGGACGAAGGTGGCGACAGCCAGGACGGCCGCCGCGGCGTTGCGTGGGGTGAGGCGCATGCCTGACTTTTAGGAACGGGCCTGTTGTCGGTCGAGCCAAACCGCACCCACGATGATCACGCCTTTGACGACCGCCTGATAATACGAAGAAACCCCCAGCAAATCCAAACCGTTGTTGATGGTGCCGATGAGCAGGACGCCCAGCAAGGTGCCGGCGATCGTGCCGACGCCGCCTGCCAGGCTCGTGCCGCCGATGACGACGGCCGCGATGGCATCGAGCTCATAGGCCTGGCCCGCGTTGGGCTGGCCGGTGGTGATGCGGGCCGCGAGGACGACGCCGGCCAGGCCGGTGAGCAGGCCGCATAGTCCGTAGGCGAAGAGCTTCACGCGCTCGACCCCGATGCCGGCCGCCCGGGCGGCGTGTTCGTTGCCGCCGACGGCGTAGATGTGACGCCCGAGCCGGAAGCGGCTGAGGAAGAACCAGGCGACGAGCGCGACGCCGGCGAAGCAGAGGACGGGGATCGGCACGCCGAACACGTCGCCGGCCAGGCTGGTCAGTTCGTTCGACATGTTCGCCACGGGACGTCCGCCGCTGAGGATGAGCGCCAAGCCGCGGGCGACGGTCATCATGCCCAGCGTGACGATGAACGGCGCGATGCCGCCGCGCGTGACCAGCAAGCCGTTCACGAGTCCGCAGGCCGCGCCGGTGAGGATGCCGACGGCGATCGGCACGAAGACGGAGTGTTCGCCGGGGTGCGCGAACATGGCGCAGGCGACGCCGCTGAGCGCGATGACCGAGCCGAGCGAGAGGTCGACCCCGGCCGTCAGGAGCACGAAGGTCACGCCGACGGCGAGGATGCCGTTGATGGAGACCTGCCGGGCGACGTTGGTGAAGTTGGCGACGCTCAGGAACGTGTCGGTGGTCAACGACAAGGCCAGGCCGACGAGCAGGATGACGAAGAGCAGGCCGAAGCGGTGGAGCAGGTTGCGGTCGAGGGCGGGCATGGCGTTATGAAGGCATGGCGTGGCGGAGCACGGTCTCTTGGTCGGTCGTTGCGGCGTCGAGAGTGGCCGCGACAGTGCCACGGCGCAGGACGACGATGCGGTGGGCGAGGGAAAGGACTTCCGGGAGTTCGGACGAGACCAGCAGCACCGCCTTGCCGGAGCGGGCCAGCTGCTGGATGAGCGCGTAGATCTCCGCCTTGGCGCCGATGTCGATCCCGCGGGTGGGTTCATCCAGGATGATGAGTTCCGGGTCGGTGAGCAGGCAACGCGCGAGCAGGGCTTTCTGCTGGTTGCCGCCGCTGAGCTGCGTGATCGGCTGACCAGGGCCGCTCGCCTTGATGGCGAAGTCCTTCATTCCGGCGGTGACGGCGGCGGCTTCGGTGGCGGGGTCGACCATCGGGCCGTTCGCAAAGCGTCGGAGGGCGGCTAAGGTGATGTTCTGACCCACGCCGAGGGCGGGAATCAGGCCGAGGCCTTTGCGGTCTTCGTTGACCATCCCGATGCCAGCGGCGATGGCGTCTTGGGGGGTGCTGACCCGGAGCGGCCGGCCCTTCAGGCGGATGGTGCCTGAGGTCGCTGGCTGTAGTCCGTAGAGGGCGCTGACGACCTCGGTGCGGCCGGCGCCCATGAGGCCGGCGAGGGCGACGACTTCACCTCGCTTCACTTGGAAGGACACGTCGCGATAGGCCGGTTCACGAGTCAGTCCGGTGACTTCGAGGAGGACTTCTGCGGAGGGTGTGGCCCGGACGGGGAACACGTCGGCGAGTTCACGGCCGACCATCATCGCGATGAGTCGGCTCGGATTGAGTTCGGAGGCCGGGGCGGTGCCGACGAGACGTCCGTCGCGGAGGACCGAGATCCGGTCGGCCAGACGGAAGACCTCGTCCATCTTGTGCGTCGTGTAGGCCACCGCGACGCCGCGGGCCTTCAGTCGGCCGATCGCCCGGAACAGGGCGGCGACTTCGTGGTCCGAGAGCGCCGCGGTCGGTTCATCCATCAGCACCACGTCGGCCTTCCGTCCGAGGGCTTTGGCGATCTCGACGACCTGCGTCTGGGCGACCGTGAGCGTGCGCATCAGGCGGGCCGGGTCCATGTCGGCTTCGAGTTCGCCGAGCAACTCCTTGGCGCGGGCTAATTGGGCGCCACGGTCGATCCGGCCGAAGCGGCCGCAGGGTTCGTCGCCGAGGGTGATGTTTTCCGCGACGGTGAGGTCGGGGATCGGCATCAGCTCCTGATGGATCATGGCGATGCCGGCCACCAGGGCGTCGTGCGGGGAACCGAAGTCAGCGCGTCGTCCGCGCCACTCGATGTGTCCGGCGTCCGGACGGTAGAGTCCGGCGAGCACCTTCATCAAAGTCGACTTACCCGCGCCGTTCTCACCCATCAACGCATGGACTTCGCCCGGTCGCAGGTCGAGCGAGGTCGGATGCAGGACGGTGAGTCCTCCGAAGTCCTTGCGTAATTCGAGGGCTCGGAGCATGTCGAGGGTCAGCAGCAGCCCGAACCGGGCGTGCAGGCCGACTTATTCTGCAGGTTGGCCGGGAAGCAGACGTCTTCGGCCAGGCAGGCGGTATGGCGGATGCCGAGGGCGAGGATGATCTGTTTTTCGTCCATCCGGGTGGCGATGACCGGGAAGACCGAGAGGTAGGGGGCTTCGGCTTCGACTTCGACCGGCAGGTTCGTCGAGCCGAGGACGTTCGCGCCTTTGGCGAGGATCTGGGCGAACTTGGCCGCGGTGATGCGATGTTCGGTATCGTCGGCCTGATAGACCTGCAGGCGGCAGCTCGAGTCGGTCCGCAACGTGCCGCCGCAGTCGACGAACTTCTTGTCGAGGCGGGCCACTTCCGTGACGTGGACGTGCGGGCTGAGCAGGCTCGTGGTCGGCAGCTCGAAACGTACGATACGCCCATCCGCCTTGTTCAAGGCCTCCACCAGCTGCTGAAGAGAGAGAGGGATGGGCGAGAGTTTCATCGGGAAGGGAGGTCTTTGGCGACGTCGGTCGGCCAGGCGGTCAACGGACGGATTTCCATGCGACGGTATTCGCACTCCGCCGCTTCGGACTGGACCTGGAGCTGGCCGGACTTCAGCGGGACGTCGACCGTCGAACCTTTCTCACGATAGCGGGAGTTGAGGATCACGTTGACGGTCTTGCCGTTGAGACGGAAGACGGCGTCGCCGTTCAGGGCGAAGCACTCGATCACGTTCCACTCGCCCGTCGGCTTCTCTTGGTAGTCATCGCCGTGCCAGACGCGGTTGTCGGCGGCGGTGAGCTTGCCGCGCGGGTCGTAGATACGTTTCTTCGTCGCGTCGCCGGTGCGCTGCGGGATGTCAGCGATGGCGCCGGCCAGCGGCCAGTAATCGCCGATGTCGCCTTCTTGGACCTGCAGTTCCTGGCTGCGTTTCCAGAACTTCGCCTGGGCGCCATGTTCACCGACGCAGAAGATCAGGATGCCGTTGTCGCGCACCGCTTGGGTGCGGGGTTCCCAGCGCTGCGGCCCGAACCGCTGTTCGGTACGGAAGTGGAAGTTGTCGTAGGACTTCAGCGTCGTCAGCGCGCCGAAGACCTGGCCGGTGATGTGCAATACCGTCTCGCCGTCCTGCTGGCGGGTCGTGAAGACCTTGAGCGGGTCGTTGTTGAGCCCAAGCACCGGGTCGTCCTTCGGCTTGGCGCCGCGGACGTAGCCCGGGAGGTCGTAGGCCCGGTGGACCGGCCCCAGCCATTTTTCCCACTGCGTCAGCTGCGGGTCTAGCATCGGCTGGAACGATGGCTCGGCGGCGACGGCGCAGGCGCCGAGGCCGAGGAGGGCGAGGAGCGGCAGGCGCATCGGCTTAGCGGACGTCGCGCCAGAGCCAGGTCATGGCTTCGGGCAGGAGCTGGGCGCCGTGTCGGCCGTTGTGCGTGCCTTCGCCCATCACAAACTTGTAGTCGTAGCCCTTGGCCTTCCAGGCGTCGGCCATCTTCTGGTTGGCTTCGGGCCAGACGCCGAACTCGTTGGTCAGGTCATGCGAACCGTCCTGCGAGAAGATGCGGATGTTCTTCTTGGGCGAGTCCATGATCATCTGCGGGTAGAGGTTGCCGCCCTTTTCGGCGCCCTTGCTGATCACGCCGCGGATGTTGGTGAAGCTGCCGATCGTCGTGAAGACCTTGCTGAAGGCTTCGGGGCGCTGCCAGGCGGCGTTGAAGGCGCAGATGCCGCCGGAAGAGGAGCCGGCGATGCCGCGGCGCAGGGGGTCCTTGGAGATCTTGACGCCCTTGGACTCGGCGAGCGGGATCATCTCTTCGACGAGGAACTTCGGATAGAGGTCCGTGACGTTGTCATATTCGAAGGAGCGGTTGGATTTGCCGAGAGGGCGGCCCTTGGCGTCCTTGCCCTTCGGGTTCTTGGGGTCCGGGATGAAGCCGGGATTGATGAAGAGGGCGATCGTCACCGGCATCTTGCCCTGGGCGATCAGGTTGTCGAAGACCACCGGCACGCGCCACTGGCCGTTGCGGCTGGCGTAGCCGAGGCCGTCCTGGAAGACCATGAGGCAGGCTTCCTTGGTGGGGTCATACTGCTTGGGGACGTAGAGCGCCCACTTGCGTCCGTAGCCCGGGAAGGCCTTCGAGTCGGCCATCTCGTATTCGGTCACCGTACCCTTCGGCACGCCTTCCTTTTCCTGGGAGTCAGGTCCGAGGACGTACTGGGAGTCGTAGTCGGGCTTCTTGGGTTCGGCGCCAAGCAGGCTGATGGCCAGCAGGCAGGGGAGCAGGCGGAGGAGCTTCATAGGGGTGTCCTGATAAGAGACATCCCCGGGGGCTGACACAAGCCCAAGCCGGTCAGGCGGTAGGCTCCTGGCCGACTTTCTTCAGCTTCCAGATCTCGGGGAACTTCCAGTGCGTCAGGGCCATCACGCCGAACGTCGCGACCCCGCCGAACACCACCGAGTTGACCGTACCCAGCAGGCGTGCCGCCAGGCCGGACTCGGCCATGCCCAGTTCGTTGGAGCAACCGATGAAGACCGCGGTCACCGCCGAGACCCGGCCCATCATCTCGGGCGGGACGCTCGTCTGGAGGATGGTCTGGCGGATGATCACGTTCACCGCGTCGGCCGCGCCGGCGATGAACAGGAACAGGAAGGAGAAGACGAAGGCCGCCTGCAGTCCGAGGCCGAGCGCGGAGGCTAGGGCGATCGAGAGCGCGAAGCCGATGGTGCTCAGGCCGAAGACCGTGAAGGAAGCGTAGAGCGAGCGACCGGCATGCGCGAGGGGCGGCCGGACGATGAGGAGGAGCGACATCAGCACCGCGCCGACGGAAGAGGCGGCCCGGAGCATCCCGAAGCCGAAGGCGCCGACCTGCAGCATGTCGGCGAAGATCGGCAGCAAGGCGACCGCCCCGCCGAGGAGCACCGCGAAGAGGTCCATCGTGAACGCGCCGAGCATCACGCGCTGGCTGAGCATGAAGTCGATGCCTTGGCGGAGGCTGACGAAGATCGGTTCGGGGCGGCGGGTCTGCAGCGTCTGCGTGGTTCGCAACGCGAAGGTCAGTCCCAGCGAGCCGGCGAAGCAAAGGGCGGTCGCGGCGTAGGCGACGTTCTCCGCGTGTGAGAGGCCGTTCTGCTCTCCGAGCCAGACCATGAGGCCGGCCAAGCCGGGTCCGATGACGCAGGCGAGCTCGAACAAGGTGTTACGCCAGCGTACGCCGCCGGGGATAAGCTCGCGCGGGAGGATCTCGGCGATGAGGGCCTGTCGGGCGGTCGTCAGGAAGCTGCGGGCGAGCCCGCCGAGGACGATGACTCCGTAGATGACCGTCAGCTGCGCCCAACGGGCGGACAGGAATTCGGGCAGGAACAGGAACAGGCCCAGGCTCATCATCGCGGTGAGCGCACCGATGGCGATCCGGCGACGGTTGTTGGTGTCGGCGACATGGCCGGCGAAAAGCACGGCGCTGACGAAGGGGATGACTTCCGCGAGCCCGATGGCGCCGAGCGCCAAGGCGGCGTTTGTCCCTTCGTCCTTGGTCAGGCGATAGACCTGCCAGGCCACGGCCACGTTCTGAATCTGGATGGCCAACGTGCCGAGGACGATCGAAGCCAGGTAGAACCGGAACGACCGTGACGCGACGGCGGAAGCGGGGGCCTGGTGGGCGTGGGACATCGCCGGCTGTTCTGCCGAGCGTAGGCCTGCTAGGCAATCACCGCTTTGACCACGTTGCCGGCCACGTCCGTCAGGCGGTAGTAGCGTCCCTGGAACTTGAAGGTCTGACGTTCGTGGTCGACGCCGAGCAGGTGCTGCATCGTGGCGTGCAGGTCGTGCACGTGCACGGGGTCCTTGACGATGTTGTAGCCGAACTCGTCGGTCTGGCCGTGGACGTGGCCGCCTTTGACGCCGCCGCCGGCCATCCAGAGGCTGAAGCAGCGAGGGTGGTGGTCGCGGCCGTAATTGTCCTTGGTGATCTTGCCTTGGCTGTAGGCCGTGCGGCCGAATTCGCCGCCCCAGATGACGAGCGTGTCCTCGAGCAGACCGCGCTGCTTGAGGTCCTTGATGAGCGCGGCCGAAGCCTGGTCGGTCTGCTTGCACTGGCGTTTGATGCCGCCGGGCAGGCCGCCGTGCTGGTCCCAGCCTTGATGGAAAAGCTGCACGAAGCGGACGCCTTTCTCGATGAGGCGACGGGCCTGCAGGCAGTTGGCGGCGAACGAGCCCGGGGTCTTCACGCTGTCGCCATACATCGCGAGCGTGGCGGGCGATTCCTTCGAAAGGTCGGCGACCTCCGGCACGCTGGTCTGCATGCGGTAGGCCATCTCGGCCTGGGCGAGGCGGGCGTCGACCTCAGGGTCGAGTTCGGCGGCGCGTTGATCGGCGTTGAGTTTGCCGAGCGCGTCCAGCATGCCGCGACGAGCATGCGGCGAGACGCCTTCGGGGTTGGTCAGGTAAAGCACGGGCTCCTTGCCGGCCTTGAACTGGACGCCCTGATGTTCGGAAGGGAGGAAGCCCGAACCCCAGAGACGCGAATACAGCGGCTGGTCTTTCGTCGCATCCTGCGAGACGAGGACGATGAAGGCCGGCAGGTTCTCGTTCATGCTCCCGAGGCCATAGGAGGCCCAAGCGCCCATGGAGGGGCGGCCCGCGACCTGGTTGCCGGAGCAGAAGAAGGTGATGGCCGGGTCGTGGTTGATGGCCTCCGTGTGCATCGTGCGGATGACGCAGAGGTCGTCGGCGACTTCGCCGGTGTGGCTGAGGAGGTCGCTGTATTCGACGCCGCTCTGGCCGTATTTCTTGAAGTCGACGAACGAACCCGCGAGCGGCAACGTCGCCTGGTAGCCGCTCATGCCGGTCAGGCGCTGGCCCTGGCGGACGGAGTCGGGCAACGGCTGGGTGTTCTTTTCGCGTAGCAGCGGTTTGGGGTCGAGCGTCTCGAACTGCGACGGGCCGCCGGCTTGGAAAAGGTAGATGACGCGTTTCGCCTTCGCCGGGAAATGCGTGCCCTTAGGGAGCGTCGCCGCTTGGGCGTCGCCCATGATGCCTCGCATCGCCAAGGCGCCGAGGCCGAGGGCGGAGGTGCCGAGGAAGTGCCGGCGCGTGGGGCGCAGCAGGCTGTCATAGCTAGGCTTCAAGGGATCCATGATCAGCGGGAAGTGACGGCGGCGTCGCTCGCCAGGATGGTGGAGCAGACGAGGGTGAGGGCGGCCAACGCCGGGTCGGCGGGCATCTTGGGCAGCGCAGGGGCGGGCTCGACGGCCTTCTTCTTGGCCTTGGGGTCGACCTGGGGCGACGGCGTGACTGCTGCGAGCTGCGGCGGGGTCTCCTTCTGCTGGGCATAGAGCGCCGTCAGGGCGGAGAGTTCGGCCGGGCGGGGCGCCCGGACGCAGACATGGCGGAAAGCCTGCGAGATCTGGGCTTCGACGGTCGGGGCTTCCTGGCGGACCCGGAGGGCGAGGTTCTTGGCGGCCTCGACGAACCCAGGATTATTGAGCAAGACGAGCGCCTGCAGGGGCGTGTTCGTGTTGAGACGCTTCGGCTGGCAGACCTCGCGCGAGCCGGCGTCGAAGATGAGCATGTTATCCGGCGGCGCGGTGCGCTTCCGGTAGGTGTAGAGGCTGCGGCGATTGGCGGATTCCTGGACGCTTTCGCCGCCGACCTTTTCGACGAGCTTACCCGACGCCAGCAGGGCTTGATCGCGGACCATCTCGGCGGTCAGGCGGAGAACCGGACCGCGGGCGAGGAACTTGTTCGCCGGATCCTTCTCGCGGGCTTCGGCCGTCGGGGTCGAACTTTGGCGGAAGGTCGAGCTCAGGACGAAGCGACGCAGCATCGCCTTCGTATTCCAGCCGCTGCGGACGAAATCGACGGCCAAGGTGTCAAGCAGTTCGGGATGGGTGGGGAGGTCGCCTTGCAGGCCGAGGTTCTCGCTGGTGGCGACGAGTCCGGCGCCGAAGACCTGGGCCCAGAGACGGTTGATGACGACGCGCGACGTCAGCGGGTGCTGCGGGTCCGTGAGCCAGCGGGCGAGGCCCAGTCGGTTCTTCGGCAGCGTCTCGTTCCAAGGGAAGACGCGGGTCGGCACACCGGGTTCGCAGGGCTTGGTCAGGTCAGGCTTGTCGTATTCGCCGCGGGTGAGGACGTAGCTCTTCGGCGCGAGGTCCGAGTGTTCCATCGCGAAGAAGGCGGGGGCGCTTTCCTGGTGCGCGGCGAGGGCTCGCTGGGCGTCTTGGAACTTCTGCCACGCGGCCGCATAGGCTTGGTCGAGGCGCAGCTTGGCATGCTCAGACAGGACGGATGGCGGCAGGGTCTGGACGTCGAGCCCGTGCAGGACGGCGACTTCGGCGGCGGTCAAGGACTGACGCCAAAGTTGGATCTCATCCAACGACCCGTTGCGGAAGCCCGCGTCGCGTGAACGCGAACCGATCTCGAGGGCGTTGTCGCGGGGCTTGGCATGGAGCGTATCGCGTAGGACCGTCGTCTTGGCTTCGCGACCGTCGAGGTAGATGCGGAGTCCGGCGGCCTTGGAGGAGCCGTCATAGGTCACCGTCACGCGTCGCCAAGCGCCGACGGGAAGTTCGTCGGTCGTCTCAATCGAGGCCGCGCTGTTGGGCCAGAGATGGATCATGCTCCAGCGGAGGCGCCCCTGGACCACGAGCAGTTCGACGCCCGTGGCGTCGCCGTCGCCGGTGTAGAAGCCGGTCGAATGGAGCACCGTGGCGCGGGCGTTCTTCTCTCCGAGCCGGAGGTGGGCCGAGAACGTGAACGGATCGAAGCGGCCGAGCTGCTTGAAGTCCGGAAGCTTGAACCCGGCGTCACCGTCGAATTTCACGGCCTGACCTTTCACGCCCGGCGCGAGTTGCAGGTCTTCCGGCGAGCCCCGGCGCTCGAAGACGGCCGGCTTGCCGCCGGCGACGGTGTTCTCGACGCCGGACTTCGTGAACGATTCGAGAGGGAGGTGTGCGACCGGCACGGGGACTTTTACCTCGGGCTTGCCGACGTATTCCGAGCGAACGGCGGATAGGGCCATCTCCGCGGCGGATACCGCGGCGCGGAGTGCGGCTTCCTTCTTCCGCTCGGCTTCATCCTTGTAGAGGCGCACGAACGGAGGCGGGACCTCGCCGTGGTAGGAGAGCAGGCCGTTCTCGTTCTGGTCCCCGAACATCGCGGCCAGCGAGAAGTAGTCGCGTTGGGAGATCGGGTCGTACTTGTGGTCGTGGCAGCGTGAGCACTCCATCGTCAGGCCCATGAAGCCATACCCGGCGGTCATCACGCGGTCATTGATCCCATCCTGGCGGAATTCTTCGGCGATCGAACCGCCTTCGAAGGTCATGCGGTGCAGGCGATTATAGGCCGTCGCGACGCGCTGGTCCTGGGTCGCGTCCGGCAGCAGGTCGCCGGCGAGCTGTTCGGTCAGGAACTGGTCGTAGGGCTTGTTGTCGTTGAAGGCCTTCAGCACCCAGTCGCGCCAAGGCCAGGCGAACATCGGCTTGTCGCCGGTGTAGCCCCACGTGTCGGCATAACGTGAAAGGTCGAGCCAGCCGACGGCGAGGTGTTCGCCGAAGCGCGGCGAGGAGAGCAGGGCGTCGACGCGTTTTTCATACGCGTCGGGTGACCGGTCGGCGATGAAGGCGTCGACTTCGGCGACCGACGGAGGCAGTCCCGTCAGCGCGAACGAAGCGCGGCGGAGCAGGGTGGCGCGTTCGGCTGGCGCCGATGGCTTCAGGCCGGCTTGTTCGGCGCGCTTGAGGATGAAGGCATCCAGCGGGTCGGTCGGCCAGGCGCGGTCGTCGACGGTGGGCGTCGGCGCGGCTTTCGGACTGACGAACGCCCAATGCGGTTCGTAGACCGCGCCTTGCTTGATCCAGCGAACGAGGATGTCCTTCTCGGCGGCGCTCAGCGGACGATGCAGTTCGGGCGGCGGCATGATCGCTTCGGGGTCGTCGGAGAAGAGTCGCTCCACCATCGCGCTCTTCTTGACGTCGCCCGGGACGATGGCCACGTCGCCGCTCTTCAGTTTCTTCGTGGCACCGGCGAGTTCGTCCAGGCGCAGGCCTGCCTTGCGGCCTTTGTTGGCGTCGGGCCCATGGCAGCCGTAGCATCGGTCCGAGAGGATGGGGCGGACGTCGCGATTGAAACTCACCGCCGGCTCTTCCGCGCATGCCGCGGCGCTCAGGCAGCAAGCCGC
Source organism: Coraliomargarita sp. (assembly GCA_024638885.1). Lineage (GTDB taxonomy): Bacteria > Verrucomicrobiota > Verrucomicrobiia > Opitutales > UBA953 > UBA953. The sequence goes on from JAHEJL010000002.1 coordinate 323,575, forward strand.
GAGGAGCATGAAAGCGGGGTGAGACTTCATCGTGGGTCCGACACTCAATTTCCGACGCCTGTTCCTGTCCATCCGAAGACTTGAGTTGATCTCCTTAGGGGCCAAATGCTCGGTCGACCTGTTTCGGTCTTATCGGGGCCAGCTTTCTGGGGGCTTTAACCTGTGCAGGCTCTGCGGATGATGTTATTAATGACTGATTCAGTCATATCTGTCATTAAGGATGGTTTTCAATCATTTAGTATTGCAAGTTGCTCACAATCAACCCGAATAAGGGCATGGCCACCCAACTCTTCGGCACGGACGGCATCCGCGGTAAGGCGAACGAATACCCGATCACGCCGGAGATCGCCCTGCGCATCGGGCAAGCCATCTCGCGCGTGCTGCGTTCCAGCGGCGCGAACCATAATCGCGTCATCATCGGCAAGGACACCCGTATCTCCGGCTACATGCTCGAGACCGCGCTGACGAGCGGCCTGGTTTCGAGCGGCATGGATGTCTTTCTCGTCGGTCCGATGCCGACACCGGCGGTGGCGCATCTGACGAAGACCATGGGCTGCGGCGCGGGCATCATGCTCACCGCTTCGCACAATCCTTACGAAGATAACGGCCTGAAGATCTTCGGCCCGGACGGCTTCAAGCTTTCCGACGACCTGGAAGCGCTCGTCGAACAGGAAGTCCTGTACGACGTGAAGGCGAACGGCGTGACGGGCGACAAGATCGGTAAGGCCTATCGTATCGACGACGCCCGCGGCCGCTACATCGAGTTCGTGAAGCAGAGCCTCGGCAACACGCGGCTCGACGGCATGAAGATCGTCGTCGATTGCGGGCATGGCGCCGGCTACCTGCTGGCCCCGCTCATCTTCAAGGAACTCGGCGCCAAGGTCGTCAAACTCGGCGTCGATCCAGATGGCATCAACATCAACGCCGGCGTCGGCGCGCTTTATCCCGAATTCGCCGGCAAGGTCGTCAAGGAGCAGGGCGCCGACCTCGGCATCTCGCTCGACGGTGACGCCGACCGCGTGATCTTCAGCGACGCCAGCGGCGCGACCGTCTCCGGTGACCGCGTGCTGGCGCTCAGCGCGTTGGCGCTGAAGGAAGAGGGTAAGCTTTCCGGCAACACCATGGTCTGCACGGTGATGTCCAATCTCGGCCTGCATGAGGCCATGCGCAAGGCAGGGGTCGGCGTGGTCACCACGGCCGTCAGCGACCGTCACGTCATCGAAGCCCTGCGTAAGGGCGGATATTCCTTCGGGGGCGAGAATTCCGGCCACCTGATCTTCGCGGACTACGCCTCGACCGGGGATGGTATCCTGAGCGCCCTGCAGGTCCTTCGCTTCATGCGCAAGAAGGGCGCCACGCTGGCCGACCTCGCCGCCGGCATGCGCGAATACCCGCAGGCCTTGGTGAACCTCAAGGTCCGTGCCCGCGTGCCGCTCGTGCAGCTCAACGCCCTGCAGGAAGAAATCCGCAAAGCCGACGCCGCCTTCGGCAACGCCGGTCGCCACCTCATCCGTTACTCCGGGACCGAGAACAAGCTGCGCATCCTCGTCGAACACCAGGATCAGGCCGAGGTCGTCCGCTGGTCGCAGGCCTTCAAGACGGCCGTCGAGGCCGATTTCGAGACCCTCTGAGATGGCCACTTTCCATATTCCGCCGACGAGCGAGTCGAAAGGCTGTCATCCGTTGACGCTGACGCGTGAGCTCGGCGACTTCCCCTTGGCCAACGTCCCGCTGCGTCGTCACCAGCAGGCGGCATTATTGACGTCGGGACTGACCGAAGTCTCGTCCGCCGAGGCGGACGTCGTCGTCCATCCGGCCGCTTGGTTCGCTCCGGCCGAACTCGCGACCTTCCTCGCGGACGCCTCTTATGGCTCACTGGTGGCGGCGGATGGCTCGGTGCTCCTGACCCGCAAGGTCGGCAGCCGCGCCCTGCAGGCCGCCCAGTCCTTCGCGATCACGTACAGTTGGGACCTGCTCAGGGCCAACGTCGAAGCGATGACCGCCCGCAAGGCCTACGTCCAGGAATCGGGCGCGCATCCTTCGCTCTATGTCGACGGACGGCTCCAGGTCGGCAAGGGCACGAAGATCCTGCCGGGCGTCGTCATCGAAGGCGACGTCATCATCGGCGACCACTGTAAGGTCGGCCCGAATTGCTACATCCGCGGCTCGACGTCCATCGGGGACAAGTGCCACGTCGGTCAGGCCGTCGAGATCAAGAACTCGATCCTCCTGCCGGGCACGAACGTCGGTCACCTGTCATACCTCGGCGATTCGATCCTCGGGGAGAAGGTCAACTTCGGCGCCGGTACCATCACGTCGAACCTCCGGCATGACGGCGGCGCGCATCGCAGCCCGATCGAAGGTCGCATGGTCGATACGGGCCGCCGCAAGCTCGGGGCGATCGTGGGCGACGGCGTCCACACCGGCATCCACACCTCCCTCTATCCCGGCCGGAAGCTCTGGCCCAAGACCTCGACGCTCCCGGGCGCGATCGTCGACAAGGACCTCCTTTCCTGACCATGTGCGGCATCGTCGGCTATGTCGGTCGCTCCGCGGCCACTCCTGTCCTCCTCGGCGGCCTCCGTCGCCTGGAATACCGCGGCTATGACTCCGCGGGCATCTCCTTGCAGGACGGGAAGGAACTCCTGACCGTCCGGGCCGTCGGCAAGGTCGCCCGGCTCGCGGACAAGGTCCGTGCCGATTGGCCGGAGGCGCGTCAGTCGCGCTGCGTCGTTGGCATCGCCCATACGCGTTGGGCCACGCACGGCGCGCCCACCGAAGCGAACGCGCACCCGCATGCCGACGCCACCGGCCGCATCCGCCTGGTGCATAACGGCATCATCGAGAACTACCGCGCCTTGCGCGCGAAGCTGGAAGCCAAGGGCCATGTCTTCGCGTCCGAGACCGACACCGAAGCCGTCGCCCGGCTTGTCGGCGAATATTACAAGGGCGACCTGCGTAAGGCCGTCATCAGCGCCCTGCGCCAGGTCGAAGGCGCCTACGGCATCGCCGTCATCTCCGCCGACGAACCCGGCCGGATCGTCGTCGCCCGCAAGGGCAGCCCGCTCGTGATCGGCGTCGGCGAAGGGGAGTGCCTGATCGCTTCCGACCCTTCGGCCATCATCTCGCATACCCGTCGCGTCATCTACCTCGACGACGGCGACGTGGCCGTCGTCACCGCGGACAACGTCGACATCACCGACCTGAACCACGCGCCGATGGACCGCGATGTCGCCGAGCTCGAGTTCGAAGCCGGCGCGGTGGAGAAGGGCGGCTACGAGCACTTCATGCTCAAGGAGATCCACGAGCAGCCGGAGTCGGTCCGGAACGCGCTCCGTGGCCGTCTCGACCTCCTCAACGGCACGGCCGTGCTTTCGGGCATGGGCGCCACGGCCCGCGAGCTCCTCGACCTGCAACGCATCGTCATGGTCGGCTGCGGCACGTCGCTGCACGCCGGCATGGTCGGCGACTTCGCCTTCGAGGACCTGGCCGCGCTGCAGGCAGAGGTACAGCCCGCGGCGGAGTTCCGTTATCGTAATCCGTTGGTCGACGGCCGGGACCTCGTCGTGGCCATCTCCCAGTCGGGCGAGACCGCCGACACCTTGGCCGCGGTCCGCGAAGCCAAGGACAAAGGCGCCATGATCATGGGACTCGTCAACGTCGTCGGCTCGACCATCGCCCGTGAGGCCGGCCGCGGCGTCTACCTGCACGCCGGCCCCGAGATCTCCGTCGCCTCGACCAAGGCTTTCACCGGCCAGGTCGCCGTCCTGTTGCTCATGGCCTTGAAGCTGGGGCGTGGGCGTCGTCTGTCCCGTGAGCGCGGCCTGGCCTTGGCCGCCGAGATCGCCCGCCTGCCTGAGCTCATCGAAGCCGTCCTGAAGCAGGACGCCGCCATCGCGAAGGTCGCCGCGAGCATGGTCAAGCATGAGCATGCGTTCTTCCTCGGTCGCGGCCCGATGTATCCCGTGGCCTTGGAAGGCGCCCTCAAGCTCAAGGAGATCTCGTACATCCATGCGGAGGGCTTCCATGCCGCCGAGCTCAAGCACGGCCCCATCGCCTTGCTGACGCCCGGCATGCCCGTCGTCGTGCTCGCCAACCGTTCGCCCGTCGTCGACAAGACCTTGGGCAACGCCGAGGAGTGCAAGGCGCGCGGGGCGCATATCATCGCCGTGGTCACCGAGGGCGGGCCTGAGGCCGCGATCGCCGACGAGGTCATCCGGATCCCCGATTGCGATCCTTTGGTCGCGACCATCCCGGCCGCCGTCGCGTTGCAGCTCCTGTCCTATCATGTGGCCCGCCTGCGGGGCTGCCCGATCGACCAGCCGCGCAACTTGGCGAAGTCCGTGACCGTCGAGTAAGGGGATCGCCTCAGCGATACACCCCAGTCCCTTGCCGTTGCTTGCGCCGGTGGGCGGACCTTGCTCGACGTGCCATGAACGAACGAACCAAGAAGAAGTGCCGCTGCTGCCAGAAGACGAAACCCCTCGACCTGTTCCACCGACTGGAAGGCACCGCGGCGATCCATCCGTTCTGCCGGCCTTGCCTGGGCGCGGCGGCCCGCCGGCGCTCGGCCTTGCGGGGCGCCCGCCGGACGGAGACCACCCGGGCGTGCGCCCAGTGCGGCCAGGACCTGCCCGTCCAGATGTTCCACTGGCTGCGGGCCTCGGGCAGCTACCACAGCTACTGCCGCCCGTGCCATGCGGCCTACATGGCCGAACGCTACCGTCGCCTGCAGGGCGAACGGCGTCGTGCTTGAAAAGGTTTCCCGCTGGTGGCTGGACGGGGACTTGAACCCCGAACCAATTGATTAAGAGTCAACTGCTCTACCATTGAGCTATCCAGCCAGACAGCGGGATGGGAATGAGTGCAAGACGCGGGCAGGATTTCAAGAGCAAATGCACTTAAATCGGCAGAGATTTTCCGGACGGGGCAAAGAGGGTGTTCGGAGTGGCCAGACCGGGACTCGAACCCGGAACCAATTGATTAAAAGTCAACTGCTCTACCATTGAGCTATCTGGCCTGCCGAACGTGGCGATTACGACACGCCCGCTGGGAGGGGTAAAGAAAAATTGAACCTCAGCGATGGCCGCGCTGCCGGACGGCCTCGAAGAGGCAGACGCCGGCGGAGACGGAGACGTTGAGGCAGGGGACCTGGCCGAGCATCGGGATGCGGAGCAGGAAGTCGCAGGTCTCGGCGGTCAGGTGACGGATGCCGTCGCCTTCGGCGCCGAGCACGATCGCCAGCGGGCCGCTCAGCTTGGCGGCGTAGAGGGATTGGCTGGCCTTGTGGTCGGAAGTGCCGGCGATCCAGACGCCGGCGTCCTTGAGCTTCACGAGGGCGTTGCGCAGGTTGTTGGCCTGGACGATCGGCAGGGACTCGGCGGCGCCCACGGCGACCTTGCGGACCGTGTCGGTGACCGGGGCGGAGTTCTTGCGCGTGATGACGACGAAGGCGCAGCCGGCGCACTCGGCGTTGCGGAGGCAGGCGCCGAGGTTGTGCGGGTCCTGCACGCCGTCGAGGACGAGGATGAGCGGATCCTTGACGTCCTTGAGGAGCGCCGGGATGTCGGCTTCGTCGAACAGGCGGATGGGCCGATGGAGGTCGGCGTGGCGCGGGGCGCGATCGTTGCTCCGGGCCATGGTCGGCTTACTTGCGGGCGAGGCGACCCTGGGCGTGGAGCGCTTCGGCGATCTGGATCGCGTTGAGCGCGGCGCCCTTCCAGAGCTGGTCGCCGGAGACCCAGAGGGAGATGCCGTTGTCGAAGAGGGTGTCCTTGCGGAGACGGCCGACGCCGCACTTCTCCTTGCCCGCGTAGTCGAGCGGCATCGGGTACTTCTTGTTGGCGGGGTCGTCGCAGAGTTCGGAACCGGGGAAGGCGCTGATGGCCTTGCGGGCGACGGCGAGGTCCACCGGGCGCTCGAACTCGGCGCTGATCGCGATGGAGTGGGCGCGGAAGACGGGGACGCGGACGCAGGTGGTGGTGACCTTGAGGCCCGGGAGATCCATGATCTTGCGGCCTTCGTTGAGCATCTTCATCTCTTCCTTGGTGTAGCCGTCCTCGAGGAAGGAATCGACCTGCGGGATGAGGTTGAAGTTGATCGTGTGCGGGTAGACCTTCGGGGCGAGGGTCTCGCCCTTGGCCCAGGCGCGGGCCTGCGCGTCGAGTTCGCGCATCGCTTCGGCGCCGGTGCCGGAGACGGCCTGGTAGGTGGAGGCGAAGAAGCGCTTGAGGCCGAAGGCCTGGTGCAGCGGGTAGAGGCCCATCAGCGCGATGGCCGTGGAGCAGTTCGGGTTGGCGATGATGCCCTTGTGGTTCGCGAGGTGGTGGGCGTTGATCTCGGGGACGACGAGCGGGACGTCCGCGAACATGCGGAAGGCCGAGCTGTTATCGATGACGATGCAACCCCGCTTCACGGCTTCGGGGGCGAGGGCGAGGGAGATCGAGCCGCCGGCGCTGAACACGGCGAAATCGAGGCCTTCGAAGGCTTCGGGCTTGGCTTCCTGGACGGTCCATTCCTTGCCGCCGTAGGAGACCTTGGAGCCGGCCGAACGGGCGGACGCCAGGGGGCGGAGTTCGGCCACGGGGAAGTTCCGCTTGGCCATGAGCGCCAGCAGTTCTTGACCCACCGCGCCTGTCACGCCCACGATGCCGATACGATATGCCATGTTCTGAGTTCGAGTTAGGTTTGAAGAAGGAGGTGACCGAACGCCTGAAAGGGCTGGGTCTGCCTGCCGCTGAACATTGCATCGTTGTGTCGGTTGACCAGCAAAAACTATGGCATTTCCGAGGTTCTGACCTCGAAACCTACGTCGTGAGCACCGCCCGGGCGGGTCGTGGCTGCGTCCAGGATTCCCAGCAGACGCCGACGGGACTGCACCGGGTCTGCGAGAAGTTCGGCGAGGACGCCGTCCCGGGCATGGTCTTCAAGGCCCGTCAGGCTACCGGCAAGCTCGCTGCGGATTGGCCGACACCCGAGGACAACCTGATCACCTCGCGGATCCTCTGGCTCGATGGCCTCGAGGCCGGTCACAACCAAGGTACCGATGCCGCCGGTCGCGTCGTGGATACCCGCCGGCGCTTCGTCTACATCCACGGGACGAACCAGGCGGACAAGCTCGGCCAGCCCAACAGCCACGGCTGCGTGCTGCTTTCGGACAGCGATGTGATCCGGCTCTACGCCCAGGTGCCGGTCGGCACGCCGGTGCTGATCCGCGACTAGCGCGCGCCCTTGTCTTCGGCCGGCAGCTTCACCGCCGTCGGCCACCAGGCTTCCAGCATCTCCTTGGCGACCGGCCCCGCGGTCTTGCCACCCCACGTGTTGGTATCGACCTGGCCCTCGACGAGCACGGCGAACGCGACGACAGGGTTCTCGGCGGGAGCGAAGCCGATCATCCACGCGAGGTGGGCCTTCTCGCCCTTCTTGAAGTATTCGGCGGTACCGGTCTTGCCGGCGTAAGGCAGGCCGGGGATGCGGGCGATGCGCGCGGTGCCTTCTTCGACGCAACGCACCATGCCGCCGCGGAGGGCTTCGAGCTGCGCAGGGTTAAGTCCGATGGGCTGGGCGCCGACATGACGGCCGTCGCGGCTGACGTCATGGATGATGGACGGGGTGGTGCGGGTCTCGCCGCGCGCGATGGAGGCGGCGACGCAGGCCATGTGCAGCGGCGTGGTCAGCAGGTAGCCTTGGCCGATCGACATGTTGGCCGTGTCGCCGTCGTTCCAAGCCCCGGCGCCGATGCGATGCTTGTATTCGCGGTCAGGCACGACCAGCCCGCGGGAGACGGCGTAAGGCAGCTCGGTCATCGGCTGGCCGCCGGTCTCGACGTCGCTCACCGTCTGCAAAAGAGGGGTGTCCAGGCCGAAGCGACGCGCCTCGGCCGCCAAGGCTTCGACGCCGGTCCGCAGGCCGACCTGGTAGTTCCAGACGTTGCAGGAGATCGCCAGCATCTTGTCGAGGTTCACCTCGCCGAAGCCGACCGGCTCATGCTCGGGGAAGTCGCGGTTGCCGACCCGGAAGAACGCGCCGCAGTCGAGGGCGTCGTCCCAGTCGACCACCCGCTTGCGCATGCCGGCCGTGGCGGTGATGACCTTGAACGTCGAGCCGGGCGCGTAGAGACCTTGCGTCGAGCGGTTGAGCCAGCCGCCGGCCTTCTCGATCTCGTCGTAGTAATCGGACGAGACGCGGTCGGCGAGGCGGTTGGGGTCGAAGGAGGGTTGGCTGGCGAGCGAGAGGATCTCGCCGGTGTGCACGTCCAGCATCACCGCGGCGGCCGGCAGCAGCTTGCCTTGCGGGTCCTTGAGTTTGGCCAAGGCGCTTTCGGCGGCCTGTTGGACGCGGTAGTCGAGGGACAGCATCACGCTGCTGCCTTGCACCGGGGCGCTGTATTTCAAGCGGGTCTGATTGTAGCCCGAGGAAGTCTTGGACCAGAGTTCCCAGCCGCTGAGTCCGCTGAGGACGTGGTTGTAGCTGAGCTCGACGCCGGCGGCGCCGGTCTTGCCGGTGTAATGCAGCTTCTGCATCGACTCGAGCCGGATCTCCGAGATGTCGTCCACGTTGTCGGGCAGGGAGTCCGTATCCTTGACGTAGCCCAGCACGTGGGCGGCCATCGCGCCGAACGGATACGTCCGGACGATGTCGGACTCGAGCCGGATGGGGCCTTCGACCGGGAACTGTTCGATGAAACGGGCGACGGACTTCGTGCCGTCGTCCGCCGTGAGGGCCTGGCCGGTGCCCGGGAAGGCGAGGTCGTGGACGAGCGTGAAGGGCAGGGCGCGACGTTCGCGCAGGTGCTTGCGCAGCTCCTCGATGTTCACCTGGCGTTCGCCCGGGGCGTTGACGGCGGCGAGCTTCGCGGTCGGCTTGCGCAGCTTGGTCGTCCGGTTCGTCTCATCGATCACGAACCAGACCTTGTTGAGCCAGCCTTGGAGCACGCGCACGCGGGCGTCTTCCATCAGCTTCTCGCGGTCGACCTGGACGGCTTCGCGGGCCTTCTCCGCGTTGAGCAGGCGGACGTATTCGGCGCGGAATTCCTTCTGCAGCGAAGCGAGGTCGGCCTTGACGCTCCAGCGCGCGCGGTTGTCGACGAGCGGGAAGCCGTTGCGATCGTAGATACGGCCGCGGGCCGGCGGACGGAGCACCACGCGTCGGCTTTGCGAGTCCGATTGCTCCTTGAGGTCGGTCGACTGGACCAGCTGACGATAGCCAAGGCCGAAGAGGACGTACAGGAAGCCGACCGCGAAGAAGAAGAACACGCCGTAGAGGCGGAGCTTCTCGACGGGCGTCGACGGCAGCACGCGGGTGTCGGACGACTCCTTCATGGCGTCTCCGGGGCCGGCGGGACGCCGAGCCGGTCCATCGCGCTGTTCTGCGTCAGCGCGATCGGGATGACGCCGACGGCCCCGATCACGCCGGCGAACAGGAGCTGCAGGAGCAGGGAGCCGAACTGCTCGCCCGCGGGGACCGGCGAAACGTAAGCGGCGGCGACGAACCAGCAAAGGCAGGCGGCGATGTTGACGGCCGCGGCGACGCGAAGCATGCCCGGGGTCGTGCGCAGGAGCTGGCGATTAGATGAGAGATAGATCGCGACGGCCACGAGCGCGAGCGCGAGCGCGCCGTCCGGGATGGGTCGCCGTGCCTCGAAGAGGAAGCCGAGGCACGCGGCGAAGAGGACGGCCTGCCAGCGCCGGAGTCGGCGGGCCGGCGCGATCAGGCACGCGCCCGTGACGAAGAACACCAACGAAGACGAGGCGAGGGTGTCGCTCGCGAGGTCGGCGCCCAGGATCCACGGGTAGGTCGCGAGCACCAGGATCAGCCAAGCCCAGCCCATGGTCACTGGAACTGGTCCCCCTGCATCAGCGCTTCGCCCGGGTTCTGGTGGAGCGGGACGAGGACGGAGACTTCCTGCAGGTTGTAAAGGTCGCGCGAAGGCAGGAGCAGGCTTTCCTTGAAGTTGCCGACCTGGGTGGAATACGTGCCGCCGTCGAGGTAGCCGAGCGTGAGCCGGCTCGGGAAGACGCCGCCCATGCCGGTGGTGTAGACGCGGGCGGGCTGGCCCGCCGGCATCGAGTAATCATGGGGGATCACGCTGACGCGCGCCTTGGCGGCGCCCAGCGAAGGGGCGGCGACGCCGTTGACGAGGACGATGCGGTTCTGGTCATCGCCTTCGAGGTAGGCCGTGCAGCGGAAGCCGGGGCTCGTCACGAGGTCGACTTCGCTGGTGGTGAGGTGCACCGCCGTCACGCGGCCGACGACCGTGTTGCCGAAGACGACCGGGGCGCCCGGACGGATGCCGTCGTTGCGTCCCTTGCGGATGACGATGCGCTGCCACCAGGAGGAACTGTCGCGGGAGGCGACGCGGGCGACGACGGACAGGTATTCGGCGGGGACGTTGTAGCGGGTGATCTCGCGCAGGCGGATGTTCTCTCGGCGGACGTCGTCCATCGCGTTCAGCTTGATCTCCAGCGCGGCGTTGATGCGGGCGAGGTCACGGCCGGCCGCGGCGAGTTCTTCGGTCGAGCGGCTTTTCTTCTCCCAGAACGTGGCGAGGTCGCGGGACTTGCCGAGCAGGTGCAGGGCCGGCGCCTGGAATTCGGCGAACGCCTCGCGGTTGAAACGGCGGACCGCGCTGGGCAGCAGGATCCAAGCCGCGACGAAGATCGCGAGCGCGACGTAAGAGGCGCGGGCTCCTTGGCGATTCTGATCCATGGCGGGTCGGCCCGCGGGCGGGGCTTAGTCGCGGCCGCTCCAGCGGGAGGAGTTGGCGAGGATCTTGCCCGTACCGTTGACGACGGCGCAAAGGGGGTCTTCGGCGACGAACACCGGCAGGCCGGTGGCTTCGGAGATGGCGCGGTCGATCTTGCGGATGAGCGAGCCGCCGCCGGCGAGCACGATGCCGCGGTCGACGAGGTCGGACGAAAGTTCCGGAGGGATGCGCTCGAGGGAGCCTTTCACGGCCTCGATGATCTGGTTGATGTTGTCGGCCATGGCTTCGCGGACCTCCTGCGAGGTCAGGTGGAGCTGGCGGGGCAGGCCGGTCACGTTGTCGCGACCCTTGACCTCGAAGGTGAGTTCCTGCTCGAGGGCGTAGGCCGAGCCGATCTTGATCTTGATCTCTTCCGCGGTGCGTTCGCCGATGATCAGGTTGTACGAATTGCGGATGTACTTGATGATCGACATGTCGAACTCGTCGCCGCCGACGCGGATCGAACGGGCGTGGACGATGCCGCCCAGGGAAAGCACGGCGACCTCGGTGGTGCCGCCGCCGATGTCGACGATCATGGAGCCTGTGGGCTCTTCGACGGGGAGGCCGACGCCGATGGCGGAGGCGACCGGCTCAGGGATGGTGATGACGTCGTCGGCGCCGGCGCGGTAGGCGGAGTCCATGACGGCGCGGCGTTCGACCGCGGTGATGCCGTAAGGCACGGCCACGACGACGGTCAGGTTCGTGAAGAGGGATTTGCGCGCGACCTTGCCGATGAAGTAGCGGAGCATGTGCTCGCTGATCTCGAAGTCGGCGATGACGCCGTCCTTCATCGGACGCAGGGCCTGGATGTCGCCCGGGGTGCGACCGAGCATCATGCGGGCCTCGTTGCCGACCGCGATGGGCTTGCGCGTGCTGGTGCGGATGGCGACGACGCTGGGCTCGCGGAGGACGACGCCGCGATCCTTGAGGAAGACGAGCGTGTTGGCCGTGCCAAGGTCGATGCCGATGGCTTGGGTGAATAGCCCGGGGAAGCGCTTAAACATCAGGGTCGTGGTGGTTTCCTTTATGAACAGTTTATTCACAGCATAGTCAAACGAAACTTAGGCCGGCCGAAGCGGGGAAGGGGCGTCATAAGATTCATCCAGACAGCGAGATAGGAGCCGCCCTCGAGCCGACCTGCGGACCTGTTCACATCGGTGGCCGCTGCGGAGGCCGCTTCGCAGGCCAGGGCGTTTCCGTCGTGGTTTCCGTCGTTTGGACCCGAACGCCCGAGGTGCATGGAACTTGCGAGCAGGGCGCCGGGTCGTAGAAAGCACTCACCCCAACCCCATGACGCCCCAGCTCAATCGCCGGTCCTTCCTCCGTAACACCGGCCTGACCGCGGCCGCTTTCGCGGTCTCCCGCCCTTGGCTCAATTCCGCGGCCCGCACGGTCTCCCCGAACGAGAAGCTCAACATCGCCGCGATCGGCTTCGGCGGCGTGGGCGCCAGCAACGTCCGCAACTCCTCCGACGAGAACATCGTCGCGCTGTGCGACCTGGACCTCAGCCGCTGCGGCGGCACGATCAAGCAGCAGCCGAAGGCGGCGCTCTATACCGACTTCCGCAAGATGCTCGACGAGCAGAAGGACATCGACGCCGTCATCATCGCCACGCCGGACCATTCCCACGCCTACATCGCGATGGAGTGCATGCGCCGCGGCAAGCACGTCTACGTGCAGAAGCCGATCGCGCACTCCGTCTTCGAGGCCCGCATCCTCACCGAGTCCGCCCACAAATATAAGGTCGTGACCCAGATGGGCAACCAGGGCCACTCGGGCGAAGGCATCCGCCAGGTGACCGAGTGGATCGCCGCGGGCCTCATCGGCAAGGTGCGCGAGGTCCATACCTGGACCAACCGTCCGATCTGGCCGCAGAGCCTGGAGATGGATCGTCCGACGGACGTGCAGAAAGCCCCCGAAGGCATGGATTGGGATCAGTGGTGCGGTCCGGCCGCCTTCCGTCCGTACCATCCTTCTTATCACCCCGGCAAGTGGCGCGCCTGGTGCGATTTCGGCACCGGTTCCCTGGGCGACATGGGCTGCCATATCATCGATCCGGCGTTCATGGCCCTCAACCTGCAGTATCCGAGCAGCGTCGAAGGCAACGTGTCGACGGTCTACGAGACCTTCGGCAAGAAGACCACGGGCAAGAACGAATCCTATCCGCGTTCTTCCATCGTCCGTTTCAAGTTCCCGGCGCGCGGCGAAATGCCGCCCGTGACGCTGACCTGGTGGGACGGCGGTCTCATGCCGCAGCGTCCGGACGAGCTCGAGGACGACATGCCGTTCGGCGATCCCAATGGCGGCTGCCTCTTCATCGGCGACAAGGGCAAGCTCGTCTGCGGCTGTTACGGTCTCAATCCGCGCATCCTGAACGCCGACCTCCGCGACGCGGCCAAGAAGCTCGGCAAGACCATCCCGCGCATCCCGGGCAATTCGTCCGGTCACGAGAAGGACTGGATCCGCGCCTGTAAGGGCGGCCACGCCGCCTCTTCGAACTTCGATTACTCCGGCCCGCTTTCCGAAATGGTGCTGATGGGCAACCTCGCCGCCCGCTTCCCCGACCGCAAGCTGCTCTGGGACGGCGCCAAGATGGAAGTCACGAACGACAAGGCCGCCAACGCCTACGTCCGCCGCGAATACCGCAAGGGCTTCGAACTCGGCACCTAAGCCGGGCTCACTTCAAGGCGAGGACCGCCAGGATCGCACCGCCTAAGGCGATGCGATACCAGGCGAACACGCCCAGACCGTGGCGGGATACGTAACCGACGAGCCACTTCACGGAAACGAAAGCCGTGACGGCCGCGACGAGCAGGCCGACGCCGGCAGGTCCGGCAGGGTAGACCTGCGTCAGCGCGGGTCCGAGTGACCACATCTTATAGACCGAGGCGGCCGATAGGGTGAGCAGGCCCACGAGGAAGGAGAACTCGGTCGCGGCCGCATGCGAGAGCCCGGCGACGCGTCCGCCGAGGATCGTGGCGAGCGAGCGGCTGGTGCCGGGGATCAGCGCGAAACACTGGCAGAGGCCGACCGTGAGCGCGGTGCGCCAGCCGATGGCCGAGACTTCGTCGGACTTTGCCTGCGCGGTCTTCGGGAGCGTTTGCTCGGCGACCAGGATCACCACGCCGCCGACGAGCAGGGCGGCGGCGACGACTTCGACGGAGAAGAGGTAGGCGCTGATGGCGTCCTTGAACAGGAATCCGAGCGTCGCCGCAGGGATGAACGCCACCAGGATCGACGCGGACAGTCCGAGGGACTGGCGTTCACCGCGACACAGTCCGACCAGCAAGTGGCGGATGCGGCCGAAGAAGGCGACGAAGACGGCCAGGATGGCGCCGAGCTGGATGATGACGATGTAATCGTCCGCGACGCGCTCCAGCGACACTGCGCGACCTTTGCGATCGGCGACGCCTTGGACGGCGACATCCGGAAAGGCGGGCACACCGAGCGCTCGGTCGGTGATGATCATGTGGCCGGTCGAGCTGACCGGGAGGAACTCCGTGACGCCTTCGACGGTGCCGGTGATCAGGGCCCGCTGGTAGGTGAATTGGCCGCGCACTTCCTCCGGCGGCACCGTCGGCCCGAAGCCGGCAAGGGCGGGCAAGGCGGCGAGCAGCCAGAGGCCGAGGGCGAAGCGAAGCATGGCGAAGCATTAGGGTTTCGTCGCGGCCGGGGCAAGGAAAGCCGTCAAAAGCCCTTGTCGCTTGCCCTTAGGTGAGGTTCCCGCTTTATGCAGGCATCACCATGTCGGCCTCCAGCCTCATCCCGACCACCGAACCTCGCTTCCGCATCCCGGACGCCCGCGGCCGTTTCGGTCAGTTCGGCGGCATGTACGTGCCGGAGACCCTGATGACTCCGTTGCTGGACCTGACCAAGGCCTACGACGAAGCCCGCCGGGACCCCGCCTTCCAGCAGGCGTTCACGGACATGCTCCGCGACTACGCCGGCCGTCCGACGGGGCTCTATCATGCCGAGTCGCTGACCAAGCACGTCGGCGGCGCCCGCATCTACCTGAAGCGCGAGGACATGCTCCATACCGGAGCTCATAAGATCAATAACGTCATCGGCCAGGCGCTCCTCGCCCTCCGCATGGGCAAGAAGCGCATCATCGCCGAGACCGGCGCCGGACAGCACGGCACGGCCACCGCCGCCGTGTGCGCCCGTTTCGGCCTGAAGTGCGTCATCTACATGGGCGCGACCGACATGGAGCGCCAGGCCCTCAACGTCTACCGCATGCGCCTCATGGGCGCCGAAGTGCGTGGCGTCGAAGCCGGCCAGCGCACGCTCAAGGAAGCGGTCAACGAGGCCATGCGCGACTGGGTCACCAACGTCCGCGAGACGCACTACATCCTGGGCACCGCGTACGGCTCGCATCCTTATCCGATGATGGTCCGCGATTTCCATCGCATCATCTCGATCGAATCCAAGCAGCAGATCCTGCGCGCCGAAGGCCGTCTCCCGGACGCCATCGTCGCCTGCGTCGGCGGCGGTTCCAACGCCATCGGCGCCTTCTTCGAGTTCCTCGACGAACCCGGCGTCCGCCTGATCGGCGTCGAAGCCGGCGGTCGTGGGATCAGCAAGGGCGAGCACGCCGCGCGTTTCGCCGGCGGACGTCTGGGCGTCCTGCAGGGTTGCATGACGAACATCCTGATGGACGGGGAAGGGCAGATCGAGGGCACGCATTCCGTCTCCGCCGGCCTCGACTACGCCGCCGTCGGTCCGGAGCACGCTTACTACCGTGACAAGGGTCGTCTCGAATTCGCTTACGCCACCGACGACGCCTGCCTCGAAGCCTTCCAGCTGCTTTCGCGCACCGAGGGCATCATCCCGGCGCTCGAGTCGAGCCACGCCGTCGCCCACGGCGTCAAGCTCGCCGCCTCGCTGCCCAAGGACCAGGTGGTCATCATCAATCTTTCCGGCCGCGGTGATAAGGACGTGTGGAGCGCCGCCCGCGCCATGGGCACCGAGATCAAGCTCTGAACATGTCGGCTTCCTCGATGACGGGCTTCGGCCGGGCGGAGATCAATCTCCCCGGCGTCCGCCTTTCCGTCGAGATCGCCACGGTCAATCAGAAGAACCTCCAGGTCTCGGTCTTCGGTCCGGAAGCCTGGCCGGCCCTGGAATCCGCCGCCTCCGGTTGGATCCGCGCCCGTCTGCAGCGAGGCAAGGTCACGGCGCGTGTCACCCAGGCCGCCGCTTCGGCGACGCAACGCCAGTGGGACCATGAGGCCGTCGCCAGCAGCTTGGATGAGCTCGCCAAGATCGCCCAACACTGCGGCCTGAAGCTCGCCGCGGACGGCGAACTGTTGCTGCGACTGGCCGAGAGCAGCCGTCGCCCATCGGTCGTGCTTCCGGAACTGACTTCGGTCGAAGCCATCGTCCGCACGGCCTTCGAGGAAGCGCTGCAGAACCTGGTGACGATGCGGCAGGCCGAAGGCGCCGCCTTGGCCAAGGATCTCAACGAACGTCTCGCGAAGATGGCCACGATGGTGAGCGGCATGGAGCAAGCTGAGAAGGTCGCGCCGGTCCGCCATCGCGATGCGATGCTCAAGCGTCTCAAGGATGCCGGTCTCTCGTTGGATGTCAGCGACGAGAGGGTGCTCAAGGAACTCGCGCTGTTCGCCGATCGCTCGGACATCACCGAAGAAGTCGTCCGCCTGAAGAGCCACGTGGCCCAGTTCACGGCCGAACTCGGTCTGCCTAATTGTGGGCGGAAGCTGGATTTCCTCGTCCAAGAATTGCTCCGCGAAGTTAACACCATCGGCAGCAAGGCGTCCGAAATCGCCACGACGAAGCTGGTTTTGGAGGCAAAAACCGAGATCGAACGTATTCGGGAGCAGGTCCAGAACCTGGAGTAAGGTTTTTCGGGTGCGGTATTGCCTTGCCCGCTTTCCCATGCCTTTGTCTATCAACACTTACGCAACGTCATGTCCAACAACCTCACCAAGCGCGACATCGTCCTCAAGATTTTCACGGACAAGGGCTATCCCCAGAAGCATATCCGCGACTCGGTCCAGATGACCCTCGATGCCATCAGCGAAGCGCTGCTGGCCGGTCGTGACGTCGAGCTCCGCAACTTCGGCGTCTTCCAGGTGCAGGTCCGCAAGAGCCGCATCGGCCGCAACCCGAACCGCCCGGAGACGGATGTCGTCATCCCGAAGCGCGCGGTGATCAAGTTCAAGGCCGGCAAGGAACTGAAGGCCAAGCTTAAGTCGTTCGACGTCGAGAAGCCCGCTCAGTAATTCCGCTCCGCGATGTCCGACATTCGAACGCTCCCCGGTTTCCGGGAGTTCTACCCTGAAGACCGCGCCGTCCTCGGCCATGTCATGGACGTCTGGCGTCGCGCCTGCCGTCGTTATGGCTTCCGCGAGTGGGAGTCGCCGGTGCTCGAGCCGCTCGAACTTTTCACCGAGAAGTCAGGCGAAGAGATCGTCCGTCAGCTCTTCAACTTCGAAGACAAAGGCGGCCGTAAGGTCAGCCTGCGTCCCGAGATGACCCCGTCGCTGGCCCGCATGGTCGGCGCCAAGGCCAACGGCATGCCCAAGCCGATCCGCTGGTTCGCGATCGGCGAGAACTACCGTTACGAGAAGCCGCAGAAGGGCCGTCTCCGCGCCTTCTATCAGCTCAACGCCGACTTGCTCGGCGAAGCCGGTCCCGCCGCCGACGCCGAGATCATCGCGCTCTGCGCCGACTGCCTGCTGGGGTTCGGCCTCACGCAGTCCGACTTCCGTATCCGCGTCTCCGACCGTACGCTCTGGTTCCGCTACCTCGCCAGCCTCGGCGTGCCTGAAGCCCAGGCCGTCGCCGTGCTCGGCGTCGTCGACAAGCTCGAACGCGGCGCTCCGAAGGACCTCCTTGACGCCATGACCGCCGCGCTGGCCGGCACTTCCGTCGATCCGGCTAAGACCCTCGACGCCGCGCGCGCCTTCGCGAACACCAAGTCGCTGGCCGACCTCGAGAAGCTCGCCGCCGGCGATGCCTCGATGACCGAACGCCTGGCCGACTGGAAGCATCTCCTCGGCACGCTCTCCACGATGGGTTTCGCCGAGTGCGTCTCCATCGACCTGACCATCGTCCGCGGCCTCGCTTATTATACCGGCTTCGTCTTCGAAGCCTTCGAGACCGGCGGCGAAGCCCGCGCCCTCGCGGGGGGCGGACGTTACGATGCCTTGGTCAAGAAGCTCGGTGGTCCGGACCTGCCCGCCGTCGGTTTCGGCATGGGCGACGTCACCTTGCGCGACCTGCTCGAGCTCAAGAAGCTCATCCCGGCTTACGCCGACGGTCCTGATTTCTACGTCATGATCCTGGGCGACGACGCCCGGAACGCCGCGCTCGAAGACATCGCGAACCTGCGTCGCGCCGGTTTCCGCGTGGAATACAATCTCAAGGACGGCAAGTTCCCCAAGCTCATCCAGGCCGCCGAGGTCGCCGGATCCAAGTATGCGCTTGTCTACGGCGGCAGCGAGGTCGCCAAGGGCGTCGCCAAGGTCCGCAGCCTGGCCGATCGCGCCGAAGCCGAAGTCCCGCGCACGGACCTCGTGCCGGCGCTCCGCGCGGTGCTCGAGGAAGGCATGCGCGCCATCCAGCCCTGAGCCCATGAGCGAGCAGACGCGCCAGTACCAGGCCATGGCGAAGACCGCCTCCTGGACGATGGTCTCGCGCGTGCTCGGACTGTTCCGCGACCAGCTGACCGCCGCGGTCTTCGGCGCTTCGGTCATCGGCTCCGCGTTCATCTTCGCCTTCCAGATCCCGAACCTGTTCCGCCGGCTGCTCGGCGAGGGCGCCTTGACCGCGGCCATCGTCCCGGCGCTCGCCGAGAAGTCCGTGAAGGACGGCAAGCCCGCGGCGTTCGGCTTCCTGAACTTCGTCCTCCGGAGGGTCCTCCCGTGGATGCTCGGCCTGACGATGATCGGCATCGGTTCGGCTCTGCTCTGGGCCCTCATCTGGCCGGCCGACGCTTCGGTGGCGATCCTGACCGCGATCTGCATGCCTTACATGCCGCTGATCTGCGTCGCGGCGTTGTTCACCTCGGCGGTGAACCTGAGCGGCCGCTTCGGCTTGGCCGAGATCGCCTCGGCCGTCCTGAACCTCTGCATGATCGTCGGTCTCGGGGTCTTCGGGGATGCCTTCGCGACGACGGACATGGGCAAGGCCGTCTGGCTCTGCGCCGGCGCGCTGGTCGGCGGGGCCTTCCAGCTCCTGATCCCGCTGTGGGGGCTGCGTCAGGAAGGTTGGCACCAGCGATTGGTCAATACCGATGAAGCGGCCTGGAAGGCCCTGAGCCTCGCGTTCCTGCCGGCCGCGCTCGGCGCCGGCGTCCAGCAGGTGAACGTCCTGATCTCGCGCGGCATCGCCTACAAGGTCAGCGACGCCGGCCTGATGTATTATTACATCGCCAACCGTATCGTCGAACTCCCGATCGGCCTGTTCTCCGCGTCCATCGCCGTCGTCATCTTTCCGGCGCTCGCCACCGCCTATGCGAGCCGCGACGTACCGGCGCTGGCTCGTAACTACGGGCGCGGCATGCGCCTCGTCCTGGCCATCAACGTCGGCGCGGCGTTCGGCCTGGCCGTGTTGGCGGTGCCCATCGTCCAGCTATTGTTCCAGTATGGCCGGTTCAACGCCGGCAACTGCCTCGCCACGAGCCATCTGCTCGTGCTGTTCGCCATCGCGATGCCGTTCTACGCGATGATCTCCATCGTGACCCGAGCCCTGAACGTGGCAGGACAGACCAAGACCACGCTGATCGCCGCCCTCCATGCGCTGGCCGTGAACGCCGTCGGTTCAGCCGTCGCCGTCTGGCTGGGTTATGGCGTCGAAGGCTTGGCGGTCGCGAACTCGGTCTCCACCGTCTGGCAATACTTCGTCCTGCGTCATTACCTGAAGAAGCATGCGCCGGAGTTCCTGACCGAAAGTCTCCTCAAACCGGCGTTCCAGGTGTTCATCGGTTCGGCCCTGATGGCGGTGATCGCCTACCAAGGATACTTCTTCCTGCACAACGCGTTCACCGGTCACCTGAACGACAAGATCAACCTCATCCTGTCGATGGGCATCGCCGGCTTGGCGGGCATGGTCTTCTACGCGCTGTTCCTGGATAAGCTCGGCTACCCGGAACGCGACCTGCTGCGCGGTTACGCGAACAAGGTGCTGCGTTTCATCGGCGTCCAGCTCAAGGCTTGAACCGGACGGCACGATAGGCGGCGGGCTGGTAGCGACGGAGCAGGGCCTCGAGGATCGCCACCGACTCATGGTCGATCAGGCCGTCGACCTTGCTCGGACGGAAGTGACGCTGGAACGCTTCGAGACCGAGCTTGAGACCGGCGTCGCCGGGTTCGAGCACGTAGCCATAGGCCGACAGCAGGCTGCGGACATGATTCGGCGTCAGGTTCGGTTTCTTGCGCAGGTTGTCGGCGACCTCGTTGGGCAAGGGCCAGGCGCCGATCCCGAGCGAAGCCAGCTTGGCCCATGGAAACTTCGAACCCGGATCCACCTTGCGACCGACGGCGATATCGGAGTGCGCGAGGACGTTCCATGGCTTGATGTCATGGCGACGGACGATCTCGTCGCAGAGCGCGAAGATGATCGCAGCCTGGGCATCGGAGTACGGATAGACATTGCCATCGTAATTGATGATCTCGATGCCGATCGACCCTTGGTTCAGTCCGACGTCCTTGGCCCAGGCGCTTTTGCCGGCGTGGTAGGCGGCAAGGTGTTCAGGTACCAGCCGGATGACCCTGGGCTTAGGCTCGTCGGTCACGAGGTAATGGATGCCGACCTTATGCTTGGGATCTTTGCCTTGAAGGATGTCCAAGGACGAGGGCAGGGAACCGGCGGTATGGTGCAGGACCAGGTAGGTCACCGGAGACTTACGCGGTTCAGAGCCCAAGGAGCCCGGGCCTTGTTCGATCCTCAATCCCGTGAACTTCGATTCCGTCGGCGACTTCGGTTCCGGCTTCGGCTGCGTGGCGCAACCCGTGAAAAACAGCGAAAACACCCCGACCAAGAGGCCAATCTGGCAATATGAGCGAATCGGTGCGTTCATCGGGGTCAGCCCAGATTCATATGAATTCAGGGGATGAGCCCAAGTTAAAACAGAATTACGCGGTTATTAGCCCATATTAATCGAATCATTATCTAATTAGACATAATGTATATTGTGCGAAATATAGATAAGGTCGGCCGGCGATGGGAATTGCGTTATTGATTGGTCGATTGGGAACGCTCATAACGGCTTCAACTCCAACCCCAGAGCACCTGACTTTATGAAAGTAGCCCGCCACATCATCGAAGCCCGACGCGAAGCGATCGCGAAACTGTTGTCCAAGGTCGGATACGTCCCTGTCCTGGAGATCTGCAAGCAGTTCAACGTTTCCGAAGCGACGGCTCGTCGCGATCTCACCGAACTGGAGAACCAGCGACGCATCACGCGTACGCATGGCGGCGCGCTCTCGGACTTCAACCGTAACTTCCCCCCGCTCGACGACCGCAAGGTCGAAGACGCCGAAGCCAAGCGCAAGATCGGCAACATGGCCGCGTCGCGCGTCAAGGCCGGCATGACCGTCTACCTGGACTCCGGTTCGACCATCTTCTTCGCCGCCGAAGCCATCGCTTCCGCCGGCGTCCCGGACCTCCAGATCGTCACGACCTGTCTGCCGACCGCTCAGCTGATCTCGTGCCTGCCGGGCGTCGAGGTCTACATCCCGGGCGGTCTTTTCCTGACCCGTCACGCGATGGTCGCCGGCGATCGCACGCTCGAGGAAGTCGCCCGCTGGAACTTCGACGTGGCCCTGCTCGGCGCCGAAGGCATCGATGAGAACGGCCTCTGGAATTCGCAGCGCGACATCTCCCATCAGCAGCGCGAAGTCATCCGTCGTAGCGACGAGGTCCTGATCTGCATGAACAAGGTGAAGCTCGGCCGCGGCGGACCTTGCGCCGTCACGCGCGACGTCACTTCGCTTTTCCTGGTCACGGACGCCGATGCCACGGCGGTCCAGAAAGCCAAGGTCAAGCTGCTGCCGGAACGCGTCCTGACCGCGCTCTGATCCTCCTCGCTTCCGAGGCATGTCCGCCGACGTCATCCAGTCGTTGCTTGAGCTGTCCCATCAACTGGGCGGCGAGCGTCTGCGCATGGCCATCCTCGGCGAAGGCAACACTTCGGTGCGTCTCGAGGACGATGTCTTCGCCGTCAAGGCCTCCGGTTCCAATCTCGCCACGCTGAAGGAAGCCGACGTCACGCGTTGCGCCTTCTCGCGTCTGCTCCCCCTGCTCGACGCCCCCTCGGCGACCGACGTCGAAGTCGATCAGGTCCTGCTCGCTTCGCGCCTCGATCCTTCGGCCAAGAAGCCTTCGATCGAGGCCCTCTTCCACGCTTACCTGCTCACGTTGCCCGGCGTCCGTTGCGTCGGCCACGTCCATGCCGTGGCAGTGAACCAGATCCTATGTTCTCCGCGGGCCCGTGAGTTCGCCGAGCGTCGCGCCTGCCCGGACGAGATCGTCATGTGCGGCGTCGAATCCGTGTTCGTCCCTTACGCCGAACCCGGCCTCGGCCTTTCGCAGGCCATCCGCCGCGAGGTCGTGGCTTTCGTCAAGCGCACCGGTCGCGACCCTAAGGTCATCCTGCTTCAGAACCATGGCATCATCGCCGTGGGCGCTTCGCCCAAGGCTGTCCTGGGTTCGCTGCTGATGGCCGAGAAAGCCGCCGAGATCTTCGTCGGCGCGGCCGCCCTGGGCGGCCCCGTCTTCCTGACCGCGGCCCAGTGCGAGCGCATCGCCGGCCGTCCCGATGAGCATTACCGCCAGAAGATGCTCGGTATGTGACCACCCACCCCTCTCCCCTGCCCCTTTTGCCCATGTCCAATTACCTCGCCATCGACCTCGGAGCCGAATCCGGTCGCGTCATCCTCGGCCAGCTCAAGGCCGGCAAGTTCACCATGAAGGAGGTGCATCGCTTCTCCAACGGGGCGATCACCGCCAACGGCACGCTCCGCTGGGACATCATCCGCATCTTCCGCGAGATCCGCATCGGTCTCGCCAAGGGCGCCAAGCTCGGCCCGATCAAGTCCGTCGCCTGCGACTCCTGGGGCGTCGACTACGTCCTGCTCAAGGGGGACGGCCCGTTGCTCTCCCTGCCGTTCACCTATCGCGATGAGCGTAGCTTCAAGTCGTACGAGCTGGCCATGCGCCGCTTCTCGCAGAAGGAGATCTTCGAAGGTACCGGCATCGCCTCCATCTCGATCAACACGCTCTACCAGCTGTTCGACGACGCCGAGAACCGCCCCGAGATGCTGCAGTTCGCCGACAAGTTCCTGCTCATCGGCGACTACATCACCTGGCTGCTGACCGGCAAGGCCCGCGCCGAAGAGACGCTGATTTCCGGCAGCCAGTGCTGGGACACGCGCAAGCGCGACTGGGCGTGGCCGGTGCTGAAGAAACTCGGCATCCCCAAGCACATTTTCCCCAAACCGGTCGCTCCCGGCGTGAAGCTCGGCAAGATGCTGCCGTACCTTGCCAAGGAAACCGGACTGGGCAAGGCCGAGGTCGTCACGACCTGCGCGCATGACACCGCCGCCGCCGTCGCCGCCGTGCCCGCCACCAAAGGCGATGATTGGGCTTACCTTTCCTCCGGCACCTGGTCCCTCCTCGGCCTCGAACTCCCCAAGCCGCTGGTCAACGAGACCGTCCGCAAGGCCAAGTATACCAACGAAGTCGGTTTCGGCGGCACGTCCCGCTTCCTCAAGAATCTCGTCGGCCTCTGGGTCCTCCAGGAATGCCGCCGCGAATGGATGGAGAAAGGCGAGGTCTCCGATTACGGCGAGATCGTGAAGCTCGCGCTCAAGGCGCCTTCGCTGCGCTCGTTCATCCGTCCGGACGACGTCCGTTTCGCCAAGCGTGGCGACATGGTCGCCAAGGTGCAGGCTTTCTGCCGCGAGACCAAGCAGCCCGTGCCGAAGACGCACGGCGAGATCGCCCGCTGCGTGCTCGAGTCCCTCGCGTTGCTCTACCGCGTCGAGATGGACGGCATGGAGAAGCTCACCGGCCGTAAACTGAAGCGCCTCCACATCGTCGGCGGCGGTTGCCGCAACGCGCTGCTGAACCAGGCGACGGCCGATGCCACCGGCCGCACCGTCATCGCCGGACCGGTCGAAGCCACCGCCGCGGGAAATATCCTCGTCCAGGCCATCGCCATGAAGGAGCTCAAGAACCTCGACGAACTGCGTAAGGTCGTCCGAAACTCCTTTGAGGTAGTGACTTACAAACCCAACCCCACCTCCGCATGGGCCGCCGCCCAAGCCAAGTTTAATGGTTTAAAGAAATCATAAATCCCCTTACTCAACCCGAACCCATTTCCACGTAACAAACATGTCCAACTACAAGTACGTCTCCCACCTCTGGAATGATGCCGAAGCCGCGAAGCTCGATCCGGTCGGCCGTCTGGTCTACCGCTCCAACAAGCTCGGCGCGGACCAGCGCATCACGAACACCGGCGGCGGCAACACCTCCTCCAAGATCGTCGAGAAGGATCCCCTGACCGGCGCCGACACCCAGGTCCTCTGGGTCAAGGGTTCCGGCGGCGACCTCCGCACCAGCAACCGCGACAATTTCTCCTCCCTCTACCAGGACAAGCTCATCGGTCTCCAGGCTTCGTACGCCGCCCGCAGCGACAAGGGCCTGAAGTCCCAGGCCGAGGACGACATGGTCGCGATGTACAACCACGCCACCTTCAACCTCAACCCGCGCGCTTCGTCGATCGACACCCCTCTGCACAGCTTCCTGCCGGGCAAGCATGTCGACCACATGCACCCGAACGCGATCATCTCGATCGCCGCTTCCAAGAACTGCGAAGCCCTCACCAAGGAGATCTTCGCCGGCAAGATGGCTTACGTGAAGTGGATGCGCCCGGGCTTCGAGCTCGGCCTCGCCATGCAGGACATCTCCCGCCAGCAGCCCTCCGTCAAAGCCATCATGATGGGCCAGCACGGCTTCATCTCCTGGGCCGACGACGACAAGGCCTGCTATGAGCTGACCCTCGCCATGATCGAGCAGGCCGCGGCCTACATCGACGCCAAGTATCAGGCCAAGGGCGGCGACGCCAAGGCCTTCGGCGGCGCCCTCTACCAGACCCTCGACACCGAGAAGCGTCATGCGACCTTCGCCGCCATCCTGCCTTGGCTCCGCGGCCAGGTCTCGAAGGAGAAGCGCTTCATCGGCACGATCCAGGACGACGAGAAGATCCTCCGCTTCGTCAATTCGAAGGACGCCCCGCGTCTCGCCGAGCTCGGCACCTCCTGCCCGGACCACTTCCTGCGCACCAAGATCAAGCCGCTCTACGTGAACTGGAACCCCCAGTCCGAAGACGCCGCCGCGCTGAAGACCAAGCTGGCCGCCGCCCTCGAGCAGTACCGCAAGGACTACGCCGCCTATTACAACGCCTGCAAGCGCCCGAACTCCCCGGCGATGCGCGACCCGAACCCGACCGTCGTCCTCATCCCCGGCCTCGGCATGATCGCCTGGGGCAAGGATAAGTCCGAATCCCGCGTCACCGCCGAGTTCTACAACTGCGCCGTCGAAGTCATGCGCGGCGCCGAAGCCATCGACCAGTACATCGCCCTGCCCCAGCAGGAAGCCTTCGACATCGAGTACTGGCTGCTCGAGGAAGCGAAGCTCAAGCGCATGCCGGCCGAGAAGGAACTCGCCCGCCAGGTCATCATCGTCGTCGGCGCCGGCTCCGGCATCGGCAAGGAGACCGCCCACCGCCTCGTGAAGGAAGGCGCGCACATCGTCTGCGTCGACAAGAACGTGGAGGCCGCCCAGGCCACCGCCAAGGAGATCACCGACAAGCTCGGCACGGGCATCGGCGTCGCCGGCACCGGCCTCTCGAACTGCGGCCCCGCCATCGGCCTCTCCGGTGACATCATGGACCGCGCCTCGATCCGCAAGATGCTCGACCAGGTCGCGCTCGCCTACGGCGGCTTCGACTCCATCTGCGTGACCGCCGGCATCTTCGTGTCCCCGGACACCACCGGTCACATCCCGGACGACAAGTGGGCCCTCACCTTCGCCCTCAACGTCACCGGCAGCTACCTCGTCGCCGACGAAGCCTTCAAGACCTGGAAGGAACAGGGTCTCCGCGGCAACCTCGTCCTGACCACCAGCGCCAACGCCGCCGTGGCCAAGAAGGGTTCCGTCGCCTACGACACCTCGAAGGCCGCCGCCAACCACCTCGTCCGCGAGATGGCCATGGAGCTTTCGCCCCTGATCCGCGTCAACGGCGTGGCCCCGGCCACCGTCGTGCAGGGCTCGGCGATGTTCCCCCGCGACCGAGTGATCGCGTCGCTTGCGAAGTACAACATTCCCTACACCGATGATGAGGCGACCGATTCGCTGACGACGAAGCTCTCCCGCTTCTACGCCGATCGCACCCTGACCAAGAACCCCATCACCCCCGCCGACCAGGCCGAAGCCTACTTCCTCCTCGTGACCAATCGCCTCAGCAAGACGACCGGACAGGTCATCACCGTCGACGGCGGCCTCCACGAAGCGTTCCTGCGCTGATCCCGTGCGCGTCTCCCTCTTCGTCCCTTGCTTCGTCGACCAGCTGACCCCCAAGGTCGGCCTGGCGACGGCCAAGGTGTTGAAGCGCCTCGGCCACGAGGTGGAGTTCCGCTCCGCGCAGACCTGCTGCGGCCAGCCCTCCTTCAATTCCGGCCAGTGGGACGTCGCCCGCGAGGCGGCCATCCGCGCGCTCGCGGTCTTCCGCGGAGCCGAAGTCGTCGTGGGGCCTTCGGGGTCCTGCGTCGCGATGATGCGCCAGTTCTATCCGGAGCTGCTCAAGGGCACCCCGCATGCGGCCGAAGCCGACGACCTCGCCGCCCGCACGTTCGAGTTCTCCGAGTTCCTGGTGAAGAAGCTCGGCGTCACCGACGTCGGCGCGAAGTTCGCCAAGAAGGTCACCTACCATGACGGTTGCCACGCGTTGCGTGAGCTGCGCCTGAAGGAAGAACCCCGTCAGCTGCTCCGCGCCGTCAAAGGCCTCGAGCTCATCGAGTCCGAGGAAAGCGACACCTGCTGCGGCTTCGGCGGCCTCTTCTCCGCGAAGTTCCCGATGATCTCCACCGCGATGGTCCAGGTCAAAGGCGGCGCGCTCGCCCGCACCGGGGCCGATTTCGTCGTCTCGTCCGACCCTTCCTGCCTCCTGCAGATCGGCGGCTGGCTGTCCCGCGAAGGCAAGCCGATCCTGCCGCTGCACATCGCCGAAGTCCTGGCCAACGACGCCTGACCATGTCCGACTCCAAGGCCATCTTCCTCAAGGACGCGACCGTCAACGCCGCCGACGGCGAACAGCGCGCGTTCATCCGCAAGGCGCTCGGCGGCTACTACACCAACCGTGACCTCCAGAAGGCCCGTTATCGCGACTGGGAACGCGCCCGCGACGCCGCCTCGCTCGCCAAGTGGAGCGCGGTCAACGACCTCGCCAACGTCCTCGAGAAATTCACCGCGAACTTCGAACGCAACGGCGGCATCGTCCACTGGGCCCGTGACGCCGCCGAAGCCCGCGCCATCATCCTGAAGATCGCCGAAGACGCCAAGGCGAAGGCCATCGTGAAGTCGAAGTGCATGACTTCCGAGGAGATCCACCTCAACGACGCGCTCGAGAAGGCCGGCTACGGCGTGGTCGAGAGCGACCTCGGCGAATTCATCCAGCAGCTGCGCGGCGAAGCCCCCTACCACTTCGTCTTCCCGTGCATGCACGTGAAGCGCGAGGCCATCAGCGAACTCTTCACCAAGCATCTCGGCACGGCGCCGACCGACAGCCCCGAAGAGCTGACGATGATCGCCCGTCGCCACCTCCGCCAGTTGTACGTCGACGCCGACATCGGCATCACCGGCGCCAACTTCCTCGTCGCCGAGACCGGCCAGATCTCGATCACCGAGAACGAGGGCAACGCCCGCCTCACGGCCGCCCTGCCCCGCATCCATATCGCGCTTTCGGGCATCGAGAAGGTCGTGAACAACCTGGACGACCTGTCCGTGCTGCTGCCGATGCTGGCCACCGCCGGCGCCGGCCAGCCGATGACCTGCTATAACACCCTTTACTCCGGCCCCCGGAAGAAAGGCGAATGCGACGGTCCGGAAGAATTCCACATCGTCCTCCTCGACAACGCCCGCACCCGCCTGCTGGCCGACCCCGAGCAGCGTGACGCCCTCCATTGCATCCGTTGCGGCGCCTGCCTCAACGTCTGCCCGATCTTCAAGAACATCGGCGGCCTCGCCTACGGCACCACCTACCAGGGGCCCATCGGCTCGGTGATCACGCCGCATCTGCGCGGCCTCAAGCAGTGGAACCACCTGTCCGGCGCGTCGTCGCTCTGCGGCGCCTGCACCGACGCGTGCCCGGTCCGCATCGACCTGCACCACCACCTGCTGCACAACCGTCGCAACGCCGCCAAGGAGTCGCCGACGCTGTTCGACCGCGTCTTCCATCACGGCTTCAACTTCGTCATCAAGCGTCCGTGGCTCTTCGCGACCGGCGGCCGGATCTTCCGCGCCACCTTGCCGCTGCTCCAGAAGCTGCCCCTGCCTTACATGGGCGCATGGATGAAGACCCGCGACCTGCCCAAGGCCCCCTCCCAATCCTTCCGCGACCAGTGGAAGAACCAGAATGTCTGACGCCCGCTCCGATATCTTCGCCCGCATCCGCGAGGCGCTCAAGGTCAAGGCTCCCAAGCCGCACCTCAAGACCGACGCCAATCCGGGCAAGACTTCCGTCGTGGCCAAGCCTTGGTTGCCCGACGGCGGCGAAACCGCCGACGCCAGCCTGACGATCCTCGCCGAGCAGCTCGCCAAGCTGAAGGCCGTCCTCATCCGCGTGCCTGACCATGCGGCCGCCGTCAAGGCCGTCGCCGAACTCTCCGCGGCCAAGAACTGGAAGAAGGTCGCCTATCACGGCCATGACCTGCTGCGCCCCGTCGCCGCAGGCCTCGCCTGCGAGACGTGGGAAGCGGACGCCTCTTTCGACAAACAGCGACTCGAAGGCTGCGACGCCGGTCTCACGACGTGCGAGTCCATCGTCGCCCAGCTCGGCTCCATCCTCGTCTCGAGCGCCAGTTCCGGCGGTCGCGCCCTTTCGGTCCTTCCTCACGTCCACGTCGTCGTCGCCGAAGCTTCCCAGGTCGTCCCCGACCTCGGCTCCGCCCTGGCCCTCGCGAAGGCCCGGCACGGCGACCAGATGCCCAGCATGCTCTCCTTCATCACCGGCCCGAGCCGGACCGGTGACATCGAGCGCATCCTGGTGCTCGGCGCCCACGGCCCGAAGGAGCTCTTCCTCGTCCTCATCGGTTGAACATGCGCCTCATCAGCCCGTCCGTCCTGCTCATCGTCATGTTCGCCGGACTCGGCGCGCAGATGAAGCCCTTCAAATGGTCCGGCGACCTCAACGTCCCCGACCCCGTCGCCTGCACGGTCGACGAAGCCGGCAACGTCTACGTCTCGTCGACGACGCGCCGCAAGGCGGTCGACCTCGATATCCGCGAGCATGTCGTCTGGATTCCGGATGACGTCGCCCTGACTTCGCCCTCCGAGAAACTCGCCTTCTACCAGCGGGAACTGGCTCCGGGTAAGCTGAAGGCCCCGCGCGGCGGCCTCAAGGACCACAACAAGGACGGGTCGATCGACTGGAAGGACCTCACGTTCTACAAGGAAAGCATCTACAAGCTCACCGACACCGATCATGACGGCGTCGCCGACAAGATCACGGTCTTCGCCGAGGGCTTCAACTCGCCCGTCTCCGGCATCGCCGCCGGCGTGCTATACTTTGACGGCTGGGTCTACGTCACCGCGATCCCCGACGTCTGGCGTCTGAAGGATACCGATGGCGACGGCGTGGCCGACGTGAAGGAACTCGTGGCCACCGGCTTCGGCGGCCACATCGCCTATGCCGGGCACGACATGCATGGCCTCCGCCTCGGACCTGATGGCCGCATCTACTGGACCGTCGGCGACAAGGGCGGCAACGTGACCAGCAAGGAAGGCCGCAAGTTCTTCTTCGCCCACCGCGGCGCGGTGCTGCGCTGCGAGCCCGACGGAGCCAACTTCGAGGTCTACGCGCACGGGATCCGCAACACCCAGGAGATCGCCTTCGATGATTTCGGCAACGTGATCGGCGTCGATAACGACGGCGATCAGCCGAAGGAACGCGAGCGCCTGATGTATCTCCTCGAAGGTTCCGACTCCGGCTGGCGCAATCAGCACCAATATCAGAAGACCGACAGCCGCTGGATGAAGGAGAACATGTGGATGCCTAAGGGCGCCGACGATCAGCCGCTCTTCATCACGCCCCCGATCGCCAACTATTCCGACGGCCCCGCGGGCTTCCTCCATGAACCTGGTCACGTCCTCGACGGCGACCTGCGCGGACACTTCCTCCTCGACCAGTTTCCGAAGGGCAAGATGGACGCCTTCACCCTCGAACCCGACCAGGACACCTTCCGCCAGGTCAACCTGCGCGTCGTCAGCAACGGCATCATGGGCATCGGCATGGCCTGGGGACCTGATGGCCGCGGCTATTTCGCCGACTGGATCGGCGGCTACCCTCTCGACGGTAAAGGCGCCATCTGGCGCTTCGATGTCGCCCCGAACATCGACCAGACCTCCGAGCCTTTCCTGGCCAAGCCGTTCTCGGTCGCCGTGCCTAAGGCTGAGCTCCTCGGTCTGCTCGGTCATCGCGACCAGCGCGTCCGCGTCAATGCTTCGATCCGCCTGGACCGTCTCGGCGCCTGGCCCGAGATGCTCTCCCTCGCCTTGAATCCCGGCTCGCCCCGCTTCGCGCGTATCCATGCGATCTGGGGCTACGGCATGGGGCTTCGCCACGGTAAGGTCGCCGATGCCACGGCGTCGCTTTCCTTGTTGGATGATGCCGACGCGGAAATCCGCGTCCAAGCGCTCAAGGTCCTGAGCGAAGCCAAGCCGAGCCAGGCGATCTCCGACAAGGTCGCGGCGCAGCTAACCCATGAGAATCTACGCGTGCGAACGCAGGCCGGGATCACGCTCGGCAAACTTGGCGGTAAGGTGGCTTTCGCCGCCTTCTTCCGGGACGCCGAAACCGAACTACGTCTCCCTTGGCTGCGTCACGGCCTCGTCTCCGGCCTTGCCGGCACCCAATCGTCCGCCGACCTTCTGTCCACGGCCCAGGCCAAGAACGGCGCCGAAGCCGTGTTCGCCGCGCTGGCCTTGGCCCGAAAGAACTCCCCTCTGGTCGCGAAGCTGCTGACGCACCCCAATCCTGAGGTCGTGGTCGAAGCCGCCCGAGCCATCCACGACGACGAAGGCATCTCTTCCGCCCAAACCGAGCTGGCCGAGGCCTTCGCCACGACCAAGCTGCCGTTCCATGCCGCCCGTCGCGCGCTCAACGCGAACCTGCGTCAAGGCGACGAAGCATCGCTCCGCCGCATCCTCGAGTGGACGCTCAAGCAGCCGGCCGGCGCGCCGTTGCGCGACGAGGCACTCAGGGCCCTGATTACCTTCGATCAGCCTCCGGTCCTCGACCTCGTCGACGGCACCGCGAAGAAATACGCCGCCCGCCCTGCGGCCGTCATCGCCGCCGCCCTGCGCAGCCATCAGGCGGAACTCCTGCAGCTGCAGAAGCCCGAGGAGCGTGCCTTGGCCTTGTCGTTGCTCGTGAAGTATGAACTCGATGTCCCCTTCCCGATCTTGCTCGGGCTGGCCGAGGACCTGAAGGCCGCGCCCGACGTCCGCCTGCAGACGCTCCGCCTCCTCGGTCGCAAGAAGGAAGAGCCCGAGGCCATCACGCGCGCACTGCGTAACGCTTCCGGTGAAGGCAATCCTTCGGAAGTCCGCATCGAGGCCGTCACCCAGCTCTTCGCCCGGGACCTCAACGCCGCCTTGGAGGTGTCGCGCCTGATCATCAACTCCAAGTCCGCCAAGGTCCCCGAGAAGCAGGCCGCCGTCGCCGCCTTGCGCGGACGTAGCGACGCCATCTCGCTCAAGTTGCTCCAGGAACTGGTCGACCGTCTGGCCAGCCGCAAGCTGGACGCCGGTCTGAAGCTCGACGTCTTCACCTTGGCCAAGGAGTCGGCCGATGCCGGCGTCATCGCGGCCTTGAAGAAATATCAGTCCGCCGGCCCGAAGGGCGGCCTGAGGATGGCCAGCCCCGAGATCCCTTACGAACTGCTGACCGACGGCGGCGACGTGGCCCGCGGCAAAGCCATCGTGAACGGACATCTGGCCGCCAATTGCACCGCGTGCCACCGTGTCGAATCGGAAGAAGGCAGCGAGGTCGGCCCGATGCTCCGCACCGTCGGTGGCCAGCGCACCAAGGATGAGCTGGCGCAGTCGTTGGTCGAACCTTCCGCCAAGATCGTCCAAGGCTTCGGCATCGAGACCATCGTGCTCAAGGATGGCACCACCCTCGCCGGCAGCGTGATGAAGGAAAGCGCCAAGGCGCTCGAGCTTAAGCTGCCCGACGGCAAGACCCAGAACGTCGCCTTGGCGTCGATCGCCAGCCGCACCCCGCCGGTCTCCGTGATGCCTCCGATGCTCGGCATCCTGACGCCGGAGGAGATCCGCGACGTCGTGGCCTATCTTTCCAACCTGAAGCCCAAGACGACGAAGCCGAAGGTGCCCAAGGTCAAGAAATAGCCGATGAGGGGTTGAGTCCGGCGGCGGTTGGGCTTCCATGGAACCCATGCTGCTCCGTCTCCTGCTGCTGGCGCCGCTGGTCGCCTTCGCCCAGGGCAACCTTCCGGCCGAATGGCAGAAACAGTATGACGCCTGGTATTGGCCAGCTCAGTTCGCCCGCCCTGAAAACATCCGTTGGTCGGAGTCCGGCCGGCTCATGGCCTATGCTTGGCGTGAGAACGGCGCCACCCGCTGGAAGCTCGTCGACTGTACGTCCGGCCTGATCAAGCCGGCCTTCGATCATGAAAAAGTGGCGGCAGGGCTGTCCACGCTCGCCAAGGAAAAGGTCACCGCCCGCAAATGGCCGTTCGAGCGGGTCATCCCGCTTGACGATGGTCGGGTCCGGCTGGAATCCGATCAGGCCGCATGGATCGTGGAAGCCGATCAGCGCCTGACGCCGTCCCGGCCAGGTCGTAAGTCCGAGCCTGCCGCCCCGGAGAAGACCGGCCGTGGTCCGGGCGACTCCAAGCGTCTTAACTTCGCGCAGGTCCGGGCGGAAGCTCCTTCGGGTGAACTCAAGGTCGAACTTCGAGGCGGCAACGTGTTCCTGCTCGACGTGAAACTTTCAAAGGAGCATCAGCTCACCAAGGATGCCGTCGACGGCAAGGACCGCTGGGTCGGGCCGGTCAGCTGGGCGCCCGACGGCAAGCACTTCGCGTTATGGAAGGAACGCTCCGTGCCGGTCCGCAAGTATCTCGTGGTCGACTCCGTGAAGCAGAGCAAGAAGGAGGTCGACTACGAGAAACCCGGCGACGAACGCGCCGAACGGACCCCTTGGATTTTCTCCGTCGAGACCAAGTCCGGCAGCCATCCGTCGCGCGAGGTGCTGCCGTTGCCGTATGCGACCGATCGTCTCGATTGGTCCGCCGACTCCCGGCGACTGCTGTCCGAATTCATCATCCGCGGCTTCACCGGACACGGCATCATCGAATATGACGTAGCCCGTCGCAGCTGGCGAAGGCTCCTGACCGAAGAAGATCCGAAGTTCGTCTACTCCTTCAACACTCGGTTCCGCTACGACCTGGTCGATCAGCGTGCCCTATGGCTTTCGGAACGCTCGGGCTGGCTGCATCTTTATGCCGTCGACCTCCGCGACGGCAAGACGCTGGGGGCGCTCACGGCCGGCCAGTGGGTGACCAAGGAAGTCCTCAAGGTCGATGAGAAAGCCGGCACGGTCACCTTCGTCGCCCTCGGGCGCACTCCGGGCGAGAACCCCTATCACCAGCATATCTGCCGCGTCGGATTCGACGGTCGCGGCTTCGTCGACCTCACTCCGGGCGACGGTCACCACGAAGCGACCTTTTCTCCTGACCGCCGGACGCTCATCGACGCCTCCTCCAAGGTCGATCAGCCACCCACCTATACCCTGCGCAACGCCGTCGACGGAAGGGCCCTCGCCAAGCTCGGCGACGCGGACCTGACCCCGCTCAGGAAGGCCGGCTGGGCCCCGACGCTTCCTTTCGTGGCCAAGGATCGCGATGGCAAGTTCGACATCTGGGGCGTCGTGACACGTCCGCATCCCTTCGACCCGAAGAAGAAGTATCCCGTCATCGAGAACATCTACGCCGGTCCGCACGGCTCCTTCGCTCCGCGCTCCTTCAACTGGTGGAACCGCACCCACCGCGAACTCTCGCTCCTCGGCTTCTACGTGGTCCAGATGGACGGTCGTGGCACGAACAACCGAGGCAAGGAGTTCCACCAGACAAGCTGGCGCAACCTGAAGGACGGCGGCTTCCCCGACCGCATCGCCTGGATGAAGGCCTTGGCCAAGACGGAACCGAACCTGGATCTCGGCCGCGTCGGCATCTACGGAGGTTCGGCCGGCGGTCAGAACACCGCGCACGCCATGCTGCTGCACGGCGACTTCTACAAGGCCGGCGCGGCTGATTGCGGCTGCTACGACAACCGCATCGACAAGCTCTGGTGGAACGAACAATGGCTCGGTTATCCGCTCGGCCCCTGGTATGACGAGAATTCCTGCGCGAAGCATGCCGCTAACCTGCGCGGACGTCTCTTCCTTTCCGTCGGCGAGTCCGACACGAACGT
Organism: Coraliomargarita sp.; assembly: GCA_024638885.1. GTDB lineage: Bacteria > Verrucomicrobiota > Verrucomicrobiia > Opitutales > UBA953 > UBA953. The sequence continues at coordinate 358,058 of JAHEJL010000002.1, forward strand.
CGACGTGAAGTGCAGCTATGATTTCCGCGACGCGCTGCTCGCCGCCGGCAAGCAGGAGCAGTTCGAATTCCACGTCGTCCCGGGCGCCAATCATGGTGCCGGCGAATCGAACGAGATGCGCGAGAAGCGCGCCCGCTTCTTTCAGTCCGCCCTCGGCAAACCCCTCCCCCTCTGAGCATGACCACCGCTTCCTCCGGCCTGATCGAACTCCGGCTCAACAACGTCGGCCAGCTGTTCAATACCATGGACCCGTCGCCCTTCCATGAGCGCGACCTGGACCATGATGCCGAAGAGTTCATCCTCAGCTGGGCGCGCGAGCATGAGCGCGACTCCGTTCTCCGGATCAGGGTCGTGCTGCGCCAGCCGGCCGACCCTCAAGCCGCCCGCCTCGTCGAGGAGTCGATCCGTCACTATTTCGAATACCGCGCGCGGATCTCCCGTCGGGAACTGGGCGAGCTGTTCCGGGAGGGGCGCAGCGCCCTGCTGATCGGGCTGTTCTTCCTCGCTTCCACCCTGGTCCTCCGGGACCTCATCCCGACCGGGGCCCGCTGGTCCGACTTCGTGCGTGAAGGGCTGACGATCTGCGGCTGGGTAGGCCTCTGGAAGCCCATCGACATCCACCTGTACCGTTGGTGGCCTCTGAAGGCCCACGGAACGCTTCTTTCGAGGCTTTCCAAGTGCCCGGTCGAGGTGGTCTTCGAAGGCTGACCGGGGTGGCCCGGCGGCTTATGGCGTTGGTTAGGAAGCCGTTAATAACGAATTTTTTACGATGATGCGTTGACAGGGGGGTGCCCTGCCCCAATCCCAAACCTTTCGCATGCAGAATTTCGCGAGCCAGTGCCTGGACCAGACCAAGGCCCTCCTCAAACTCAACCTGAACTCCCTCGCAGCTGATGGCACCGTCGTGCCGGTCACCGGGGAAGTCTCGCGCGCCGATGAGCCCGGCCACGCCGCCCTCGCCTTCGGGGAGTATTTCCGCGCCACCGGCGAGCTCCTCCTGGACCGCCAGAACATCGCCGAGATCGTCGCCCGGACCATCACGGCCCAGGTGCGCGTCAGCAAAGGGTCCGACAACGGCATGGCCTTCGCCTGCCTCGGCCTCCTCGCCTTCGGCCCGACCCGTGAGCGTAACCCCGTCTGGGAGCTGCTCGACGAAGCCACCCGCGCCCTCATCGACGAACGCCTGTCCGTCGAACACGACCACCACGACCACGTCCAGGCTTTCGACGTCGCCAAGGCCGTCTGCCGTTTCTCCTTCGGCCTGACCAAGAAGGACGAGACCGGCCCCCTCGTCGACCGCTTCATGGATCGCATCGCCGCGGCCTCGACCGGCGGCTTCCATGACGAAGCCTCCAAGGCCGCCAACGCCGAGAACTTCGGCGGCGCCTTCGACCTCTACGGCGTCGTCTCGCTGATCTTCATCCGCCAGTCGCTCCAGCTGCATTCCAACATCCAGCTCCGCGACTCCAAGCTCCCGAAGCTGCGCGCCCTCGCCGAGAAGTACATCCGCGTCATCATCGACACCGTCCGCGAGGACGGCCTCGGCTGGTGTTACGGCCGCGGCATCGGCGCCTACGGCCAGATGCATTGCATCACCTTGCTCCTGCAGGCCCTGCGCGACCGCTGGGTGCCGGTGGACAAGGAAGCCCTGGCCCGCGACCTCGTCCGTCGCCTCTACGCCAACTTCTTCACGACCTTCTTCGACGCCGAGCACGGCCTCATCGTCGTCCGCGACGCCGAGCGCGACACCATCCCGGGCCACACGACCCGCATGGCCAACTTCGACGCCGCCCGCTATCTTTCGCAGTGGTCCCGCCTGGCGAAGACCATCGGCGGCGCCATGGACGTCGTGAAGCCGGCCAGCCGCCTGCCGGTCTGCCGTTTCTTCTCCTTCGACAAGTCTCCGCGCAAGGAACAGGGCCTGCTCTCCTACCAGGATCCGGCTTCCGGCCTGCATGTCATCCTGCCGCTGGTCTCCGCCGGCTCGCACCGCTTCTCCGACTCGCTGGCCTTCCCGCACATGCCGGGCGTCTTCGACTGGCCTTCCAACCAGCAGACGACCCCGTTCATCCCCGAGTTCACGATCGGCGGCAAGGTCTTCACGCCTTCCTTCTACGGCAAGAACGCGCAGGTCGCCATGGGCACCAAGGCCGGCACCTATCACTTCCGCTACGACCAGCCTGACCTGATCGACCGCGACGAGAAGCTTTCCGCCAACGTCGCTTCGCTCAAGGTGGACTGGGAGTTCGGCGGCGGACGCCTCGTCGCCCGCTACCTGCTCACCGCCAAGGCCGCCGTCACGCTCGAGGAGTTCCGCCTCGTGCTGCCGATCGCCACGACGCACTCGCGCATGACGCCGGGCAACGCCCTCGTCCTCGGCGCCGAGTCCCATCGCTGCGAAGTGCTGAAGGACGACTTCCACTCCACCTGGGCCGAGACCAAGGTCGTGAGCGACAACGCCAAGCACCGCACCTGCTGGGGCAAGGTCCATTTCTACCAGACCTTGCAGCGCGACAAGTCCATGCCCTTGCGCGCCGGCACGACCTACGCCTTCGAAATCGCCTACCAGCCCCACATCGTCCGGGCCGGTGACGCGGTCTGAGGCGCTTTCCGGCCTGAGCCTGCCTTCGGGGTTGTCCTGACCCCCGCCCCTCCCCTATCTCCTTAGGGTATCCCTTCATGTCCCGACCGTTCTACATCACCACGGCCATCGACTACGCCAACGGCTCGCCGCACCTCGGCCATGCCTACGAAAAAGTCCTCTCCGACGTGATCTCGCGCCACATGCGCATGGACGGGCGCAAGGTCCACTTCCTGACCGGCCTGGACGAACATGGCCAGAAGGTCCAGCAGACCGCCCTCAAGCGCGGCATCGAACCCCAGGCGCTGGTCGACGAGATCGCCGCCGTGTTCAAGGGCATGCTCGGCGACCTGAACATCTCCCACGACGACTATATCCGGACCACGGAGCCGCGCCATAAGAAGGTCGTGCAGCAGTTCCTGCAGCAGCTCTTCGACCAAGGCCTCATCTACAAAGGCCAGAAGACCGACTGGTATTCGACGCGTCAGGAACAGTTCCTCACGGACAAGGACCGGTCGCCCGACGGCTCCTGGCCCGAGATCTACGGCGAGGTCACGCAGACCACCGAGGAAAACTATTACTTCAAGCTGACGCAGTTCCAGCCGTGGCTCGTCGAGCATATCAAGTCCCACCCGGACTTCATCACGCCGCGCTTCCGCCAGAACCAGGTGCTCGAGTTCCTCAAGGAGCCGATGAACGACCTCTGCATCTCGCGTCCGAAGTCCCGCCTCACGTGGGGCATCGAGCTGCCGTTCGACACGTCCTTCGTCACCTACGTCTGGTTCGACGCGCTGACGAACTACTACTCCGCCGTCGCCGACAAGGGCCTCTGGCCGGCCGACGTGCATGTCATCGGCAAGGACATCCTCTCGCCGCCCCACGCCGTCTACTGGCCTTGCATGCTCAAGGCCCTCGGCATCGAGCCGCCGCGCCAGCTCCTCGTGCACGGCTGGTGGACCGTCAACAACCAGAAGGCCTCCAAGAGCGCCGGCAACGCGAGCGACACGCTCGGCTTCGCCGCGACGCACGGCGCGGACGCCTTCCGCTTCTACCTCTGCCGCGAGATGGTCGTCGGCCAGGACGCCGACTTCTCGACGCTGACCTTCGAGAACCGCTACAAGGCCGACCTCGGCAACAACCTCGGCAACCTCGTCAACCGTCTGCTCAACATGGTCGGCCGTAACTACGGCGGCCTGATCCCGGCCGCCGCCGCCGATGAAGATCTCGAGAAGAACCTCCGCCAGCTCTGGATCGATGCCTCCAAGAAGTATGCGGAGGCCTTCGCCGAATTCCAGGTCAGCCACGCGCTCGAAGCCCTCTGGGTCTTCATCAGCGCGATGAACGCCTACATCGAAGCCCGCGCCCCTTGGAAGCTGGCGAAGTCCGCGGACGCCGCCGATCGCGCCCGCCTCGACTCCTGCCTCGCGCACGTCGCCGAAGGCCTGCGCCTCGTCGGCACCTTGCTGACCCCCGTGATGCCGGCCACCTGCGACAAGCTCCTGACGCATATCGGCCGCCCCGTCGCCACCGCTTTCGCCGGTCAGCTGACCTGGTCCGCCGTCTGCACCGGCTCCAAGGTCGCGGAAACCTGCATCCTTTTCCCGAAGATCGAAGCTCCGACCGAAACTCCGTCGGCCTGATTCGACTTTCCCCGCGGAGACCTTACCTTCACCGCCGTGGATACCGTCAAAGCCATCGACGAAGCCGCCTTGCTGGCCCAAGCCGAGGCCAAGGCCGCGGGTGAAGGCCTGCTGAGCTACACCTTCCCGGTGCCCGAGCTCGACCCCCTGGCGGTGATGGAAACCCTCAACGAGCCCGCTCCTCGCGGTTACTTCGAGAACCCGTCCCGCAAGCGTGCCCATGCCGCCGGCTCGCCGATCCGCCAGTGGTCCGGCCGCGGCGAAAAGCGCTTCGAGCAGGCCGACCGTTGGCTGAAAGACACGGATGCCACGCTCACCTGCGTCGGCGCCCGTCCGCGCATCATCGCGACCTTCCCGTTTTATCCAGGCACCGACGAAGCCGGCGCCGAAGCGAAGCTGTTCCTGCCGAGCTGGCAGGTCATCAGCGAAGACGGCGTGACCTTCGTCACCTTGGTCGAAACGGCTGCGCCCGGTTGCGCCGCCCGCCTGGCCATCCGCGCCGAAAGCTTCCGTAAGTTCACCTATCGCTCGAACCCGACGCCGCCCCGCTCGCCGGTGCCGACCGTCCTGTCGGAAGTCGGCGGTGCTTGGTTCCCGTCGGCGGTGGTCCGCGCGACCGAGCTCATCAAGGAAGGTTCCTTCGAGAAGATCGTGCTTTCCCGCGCCTTCGATTGGCGTCGGGCCGAACCCTTCAGCATCTACGCCACCTTGCATCGCCTGCGTCGTGGCAATCCCCAGTGCCACACCTTCCTCGTCGATGAGGCCGATGGCGCCTTGGTCGGGGCCACGCCCGAGACCCTCCTTTCGCTTTTCGATGGCGCCGTCCGTTCGGAGTCGGTCGCCGGGACGACCCGCCGGGGCGAATCCGCCTCCGAAGACGCCAGCCTCGCGGAGGCCCTGCTCACCAGCGACAAAGACCTGCGCGAACACAGCGCCGTCACCGCCTCGATCCTCCGCCGGCTGCGCATGGTCGGCGTGCTGGCCGCGACTTCGCGCAACGCCGAACTGCTCCGGCTCGGCAACGTGATGCACCTGCGTACGCCCATCGAAGGCACCATGCCCGCCGACCGGCGTTTCCTCGAGGTCGCCGGCGAACTGCACCCGACGCCCGCCGTCGGCGGCAAGCCGCGTGCCTTGGCCCTCCCCTTCATTCCCGGCTTCGAACCGCATCAGCGCGGGCTCTACACCGGTGCGGTGGGCTGGGTCAGTTCGGATGGCGCCATCGGCAAGCTGTTCGTCGCCCTCCGTTGCGCCCGGCTCAAGGGTGCGGAAGCCCGGGCCTTCGCCGGCGCCGGCATCGTCGCCGGTTCCGACCCGGACGCCGAATCGACCGAGACCGAGATGAAGCTGCGCACCATCCTCGAGGCGCTGATCTGAGGATGAAGGTCGTCCTCCAACGCGTCCTTTCGGCTTCGGTGACCGTCGACGGAAAAATCGTCGGCCAGATCTCCCGAGGCTACCTGCTGCTCGTCGGCCTCGCCGTGGGCGACGACGAAGCCGTGGTCCGGAGGCTTGCGGCCGATGTCTCCAAGGCCCGCCTGATGGAGGACGAACAAGGCAAGATGGGGGTGAACCTCAAGGACGCCGGCGGCGAAGCCCTGGCCGTCAGCCAGTTCACCCTGCTCGCCGACTTCTCCAAGGGCAACCGCCCGTCGTTCAATGGCGCCGCCAGGCCCGAGGTCGCCCAACCGCTCTTCGACCTCTTCGTCCGCGAACTCACGGCCCTGCAAGGACGTCCCGTACCGACCGGGGTCTTCGGGGCCGATATGCGCGTCGAGCTCGTCAACGACGGCCCTGTCACGGTCGTCCTGACATAGTTTAGGCTTAACCTCCGGGCCCGGCGTCCCTACCCCTCCCTTCGTCCATGCTTTCCGTTCGCATCATCCCTTGTCTCGACGTCCATGGCGGCCGCGTGGTCAAAGGCGTCAAGTTCGAGGAACTTCGCGATGCCGGCGACCCCGTCGCCGTCGCGGCGGCCTACGAGAAGCAAGGCGCCGATGAGCTGGTGTTCCTGGACATCACCGCTTCCAGCGACGAGCGCCGCACCATGGTCGAAGTCGTCGAGCGTACCGCGGACCAGGTCTTCATGCCCTTGACCGTCGGCGGCGGCCTGCGCTCCGTCGAAGACATCCGGACGATGCTCAACGCCGGCGCGGACAAGGTCTCGCTCAACACTTCTGCCATCAAGGACCCGAACCTCGTGCTCGAGGCCGCCCGCAAGTTCGGCAGCCAGTGCATCGTGGTCGCGATCGACGCCAAGAACGTCGGCCCCGGCAAGTGGGAGGTCTTCACCCATGGCGGTCGTAACCGCACGGGCCTCGACGCCATCGAATGGGCGCGCAAGGCCCACTCCCTCGGCGCCGGCGAGATCCTCCTGACCAGCATGGACCGGGACGGTACCGCCGCCGGTTACGACATCCCGCTGAACCACGCCGTGTCCTCCGCCGTCGAAGTCCCGGTCATCGCCTCGGGCGGCGCCGGCAACCTCGACCACATGGCGGACGTCCTCAAGCAAGGCGGTGCCAGCGCCGTGCTCGCCGCGAGCATCTTCCACTTCGGCACCTATACCGTCCGTCAGGCCAAGGAGCACCTGCGGGCCGCCGGCCTCCCGGTACGGCTTTAAGCGACGGTCGGCGGGACGGCCTTCGGCATCACCAGGAGCTTGTCCAGGCGATGGCCGTCCATGTCGACGACCTCGAAGACGTGTCCGAGGGCTTCGACGCGGTCGCCTTCGGCCGGGATGCGACCAAGCGTACGCATGACGAACCCGGAGAGCGCGGTGAAGCGACCGGAGCCTTCGCCCGGGAAGCGACCGACGATGCCGGTGGCCTCGCGGAAATCATCCAAGGTGACCACGGCGTCGACGATCCAGCTGCCATCGTCGCGGCGACGGACCGGCTTGGGCTGGGCGATCGGCGAGCCTTCGTTGGGCAGTTCGCCGACGACCGATTCCAGCACGTCGTTGAGCGACACCACGCCGCGCACGCGGCCGAACTCGTCGGTCACGAGCGCGATGTGGATCTTGTCCTTGCGGAACTTCTCGAGCAGCTGTGTGCCCGTGCAGTTGGGCGGGACGACCGGGGGCTCGGTGAGCAGGTCCTTGATCGAAGCCGTGCCGACCAAGGATAGGTTGGCCCAGAGGCGCTTGACCGAGACGACGCCCAACGGACGGTCCGGCGAGCCACGGTAGACCGGGAACCAGGTATGTCCTGAGGCCACCACCTTGCGCCAGTTGACCTCATCCGAGTCGTCAAGATTGAGCCAGACGACGCGATTGCTGGGCGTCATGAGGCGTTCGGCGGAGACCAGGTCGAGCGAGAGCGCGCCGTGCACCATGCGGTGTTCCGCGGCATGCAGGACGCCGGAGGCCATGCCTTGGTCGACCATCATGCGCAGCTCGTCTTCGGACATGGTGTCCTCCGGCGAGCGCTTCTTGCCGAAGATCCGCAGGACGATGTCGGCGAAGAAGCCCAAGGTGCTGACCAACGGGGAGGCCAGGAACGACACCAGCATCATCGGCCGCGACAGCACGACCGCCAGGCCTTCCGGATTCGAAAGGCCGAGACGCTTGGGCACGATCTCGGCGAAGATGATGGTCATCGAACCGATGACGAAGGAGACGCCCGTGCGGGAGACGACGTCGGCGTTGTCATGGAGCCAAGCCCAGTCGCTGGCCTCGAAGTGCGGCCTGATATGATTGGCCAGGGGGGCGCCGCCGAAGGTGGCCGCGATGATGCTGCCGAAGGTCAGGCCCACCTGGACGGTCGAGAGGAACTTGGAGGGGTTGGCAAGCAGCTCCAGCGCGGCCTTGGCGCCCTTGCTGCCGTCCTCGGCCAACTTGGTCAGGCGACGACGGTTGGATGACACCAGGGCCATCTCCGAGAGCTCGAAAACGCCGATGGTCGCCCAGCAGGCCAATATCACGAACAATTCCACCCGAGACCCCTAGGGTGAGCCGTCAGTTCAGTCAAATCCGCTTGTTCACATCCCGCCTCCCCCTACGGTCAAACCCTCAATGGCCACCCCTTTCGAGGCAATCATCGTCGGCAGCGGCATCGGCGGGCTGAGTTTCGCGCTCAACCTCGCCCAGCGCGGCCATTCGGTCGCCATCGTGACCAAGAAGACGAGCTCGGAGTCCAACACCAACTGGGCCCAAGGCGGCATCGCCTGCGTCACGGACCAGACCGACGATTTCCAGAGCCACGTGAAGGACACCCTCACGGCGGGCGACGGACTTTGCGACCTCGACGTGGTCAGGCATATCATCGAATCCGGCCCGGCGCGGGTCGCCGAACTGATCGCCTGGGGCGTCGAGTTCGAGAACGGCGCCGACGGACGTCCCGATCTCGGACGCGAAGGCGGCCACTCCAAGCGCCGCATCCTGCATGCGCGCGACATGACCGGTCGCGCCATCGAGTCCGCCCTGCTCCGCGCCATCGCCCGTTCTCCGAAGGTCGTGATGCTCGAGCACCATCTCGCGATCGACCTCATCACCCGCGCCAAGCTGGGCGCCTGCCCGGCCGGGTCGCCGGAAGACCGCGTGCTCGGCCTGCATGTGCTGAACACCAAGGCCGGCCGCGTCGAGACCTTGGCCGCTTCCGCGGTCGTCCTGGCGACGGGCGGCACCGGCCAGGTCTACCAGTTCACGACCAATCCCGACATCGCGACCGGCGACGGCATCGCGATGGCCTACCGTGCCGGCGCCGAGGTGCGCGACATGGAGATGGTGCAGTTCCACCCGACGGCCCTCAAGGCGCCTGATGGTGGCCGAGCCCTGATCTCCGAAGCCGTCCGCGGCGAAGGCGCCATCCTGCGTGACCTCTCGTTGCGCGCGTTCATGAAGGATTTCCATCCGCTCGGAGACCTCGCGCCTCGTGACATCGTCGCCCGCGCGATCGATTCGGTGATGAAGCGCGATGGCGTGCCGCACGTGCTGCTCGACGCCACCCAGGTGGCGAAAGGTCACCTGCCTGAGCGTTTCCCGCACATCTACGAGACCTGCCGCAAGGCCGGCTTCGACCTCGCGAAGGAACCCGTCCCGGTGGTGCCCGCCGCCCACTATCTCTGCGGCGGCGTGGCCACCGACCTCAATGGCCAGACTTCTTTGGCCGGTCTTTTCGCCGTCGGCGAAGTCGCCTGCACGGGTCTGCATGGTGCCAATCGCCTCGCCTCGAACTCCTTGCTCGAGGCCGTCGTCCTCGCCCATGACGGCGCGGCCGCGGCCCATGACGAGATCCTGCGCGCCAGCCCTTCCGCGGTCGCGCTGCCGGCCTGGATCGACGGTTCGGCCGGCGACCCGGACGAACGCGTGGTGCTCACCCATAATTGGGATGAGTTGCGACGCACGATGTGGGACTATGTCGGCATCGTCCGTTCCACGAAGCGCCTGCAGCGCGCCCGCACCCGCATCGGCACCCTGTCCGACGAGGTCCGTGAGTATTACTGGAATTTCCGCGTCGAGCCCAGGCTGCTCGAACTGCGCAACCTGATCCAAGTCGCGGAGCTCATCATCGACTGCGCCTTGCAGCGTCGCGAGAGCCGCGGCCTGCACTTCACCCTCGATTATCCGGCCAAGCTGGCGGAAGCACGTCACACTTCCGTCCGTCGTCCGCAAGGCCGCCCATGAAGATCGCCATCGTCGGCACCGGCGCCGTCGGCGGATGGTATGCCGCGCTCCTGGCCGAAGCCGGCCATGAGGTGCATTGCCTTGCCCGCAGCGACTTCGAGGCGATCCGCGCCGAAGGATTGATCATCCGACACAAAGGCGCCGAACGCGCCGTGCGGGTCGCGTCCGCCACCGCCGACCCCGCGACGATCGGCCCCTGCGACCTCGTGGTGGTCACGCTCAAGTCCACTTCGAATCATGCCCTCCCTGGCCTCGTCAGCCCGCTGCTTGGCCCTGCGACGGTCGTGGTGACCCTGCAGAATGGCATGGGCAACGTCGAAGCCTTGGCTGCGCTGCTGCCGGTCGAACGGATCGTCGCCGGTCTGTGCTTCGTGTGCATCAATCGGCTCGCCCCCGGGGTCATCGAGACCTCCATGGCGGGCTACGTCCGCATGGCCGCCGCCCAAGGGCCGATCAGCACCGCCGTCGAAGGCTGCGTGGCGACCTTCGTCGGCGCCGGCGTCGACTGTCAGGCCGAAGCCTCGCTGGAGGCGGTCCTCTGGAAGAAGCTCTGCTGGAATATTCCTTTCAACGGGCTCGCCATCGCCGGAGGCAGCGTGACGACGGACCGCATCCTCGCCGATCCCGCGCTGAACGAGCGCGCCTACCAGCTGATGAAGGAAGTCCAGGCTGCGGCCAAGGCCCGCGGACACCCTTTCGAAGACCTGCACATCAAACGACAGTTCGTGGTCACCGCCGGCATGGGGCCCTATCGTCCGTCGAGCCTCATCGATTTCGTCGAAGGCCGGGAGGTCGAGGTGGACGGCATCTGGGGCGAACCGTTGCGGCGGGGCACGGAAGCCGGCGTGGCGATGCCCGCGACCGCCCAGCTCGTCGCGGAGATCAAGGCCAGGCTGGCGGCCCGCGGCTGCTCGTCTTAGCGAGCGGTCGGAGCCATCGGCATGGCGCCAACTTTCGTGCGCACGGCCTCGGACACGCGGTCCCTGGTCAGCAAGCCCGCCTGCGCATCGACGATCGCATCAAACGTCTTGAGGACACGGCCTGAAGGGTCCTCGATCCATAATCGCAGCGACACCTTACCGTCGGGGCGCCCCGCGGTGACCGGGCGCGCCGACCAGGCGGAGCGCAGGATGACGTCAGCCTGCGCAGGTTCGGTCGCGGCCACGTAGCCGCGGGCCATCAGGGTCCGGACGGAGTTGTCGTGGATCACGTCGGCGCAGGCCGCGAGATCGGCGGAGGGCGACCCCAAGGTGTCGGCGACGAACACGCTACGGAACATGCGCGGAGAAGGCTCCGACATGACGCAGGCGGTCAAGCCCAGCAAAAGGCAGCCCGCAAGGCTGACGATGGCTGACCGTAGACGGTGCATAACTTGTTTATTACCCGTTCTCGCGCCGGGACAAGCAGGGACATGATGGGACGGGTTGACCTTTGCGGTCGGCACCTCTCCCCTCACGACATGGCCCGCGTTCAAGCCGTCACCTTCGACCTGGCAGGCACCCTCCTCTTCCCGCATCCGTCGGTGGGCGGAGTCTATGCGGCTTGCGCGAAGAAGCATGGCGTGGAGATCGAAGCCGCGGTCCTCGACGCTTCGTTCCCGCTGGCTTTCAAGGGCGGCCCCAAGCACGCCAAACCGGAAGTCTTCTGGAAGGAAGTCGTCCAACGCTGCTTCGGTCCGGCCCTGCCCGCCTCGAAGATCGATGCGGTCTTCAAGGAATGCTGGGACGCCTTCGCCCAGCCGGAGTCTTGGCGTCTCGCTCCGGGCACGGTGCAGGCCATCTCGGCCATCCGGTTCCTGGGCGTCAAGGTCGGCGTCCTCTCCAACGCCGACGCCCGCATGCGCACGGTGCTTGAAGGCCATGGCCTGATGAAGCATCTCGACGGCGTCTTCCTCTCGGAGGAAACCGGCTACACGAAACCTGACCCGAAGGCTTTCGGTCAGGCCGCCCGCGCCTTAGGCGGAGCAGTCTCCGGCTTGGTCCACTTCGGCGACAGCCCGACGGAAGACGGCGAAGGGGCCAGGGATGCGGGGGCCACGGGCGTGGTCGTCGGCGGCGCCCATGCGCCCGACCGCTGCCTTCGGAACGAGAAGCTTTCCGAAGCTCCCTACGCAATCCGCGCCTTGCTCACCGAGGGCAAGCTGAAGGGGAAATTCTCCCGCACCGTCCAGAACCTGCTCGCCAACCTGCGCGGCCTGCCCGAGGACCGCGGCCGCTCGAGCGACCGTCCGCTGAAGTCGATCGACGATGCCGTCCAGGATGCGTTCAAGAAGCTGCGCCTCGACAAGCCGGTTCCGGAGAATGCCATCGTCGCCCACTGGCATGAGCTGCTCCCGTTGAAGCTGGCCAAACGTTCGGCCCCGTTGCGCGTGCTCGAAGGCGGCAAGCTCGTCGTGCAGTGCGAGAACTCCGTCATCAAGTCGGAGGTCCGCTTCCACGAGCGGGCGATGCTCGCGAAGATCCGTCTCCTGCGCGGCTGCCAGGAAGTCCGGTCGATCAGCTTCGTGAACGCCTGATCAGTTCGACTTCGGCTCGAAGGGCTTCTGGAAGACGTCCTTGAAGTCGTACACGTCCTTGAAGTCCTCGAGGTTATCCTCCGGCGAGCGCCCGAACAGGCCCGTCTCGATGATGTTGAAGACGATGTTGCCGACGTCGGAAGATTTCCGGAGGCCCCAGTTATGGAGGAGCGGATAGGACATCGGACCATACGTCTCCAGGACGTGCTGACGGAAGCCTTCGAGGAGCTGCGGGCCGCTGACGTGACGGTTGACGATGCTCTTCCCCTTCTTCGGTTCGCCGTGGATGATCTTCTGCGCGTGGTCGAGCCCAAGACGGACGACGTCATAGGCCTGCGACTGGTAGCGCGGATCTTTCTGGCGGCAAAGGCGGACGGCTTCGTCGAAATCCATGGTCAGAGCTTGGCGAGTTCGGCCAGCAGGCGGGCGTTCTGGGCTTCGGTGCCCACGGTCAGGCGGAGCCAGCCGGTCATGCCGTAACCACGCAGCGGACGCACGATGACGCCGGCTTTCTGCAGGACGGTGAAAGCCTCTTCGGCCTTAGGCACCTGGGCGGCGAGGAAGTTCGCCTTACCATCGATGAAGGCGAAGCCGAGCTTCTTGAGGCCGGCGGAAAGCTGGGCGATGCCGGCGGCGTTCACCTCGCGCGTGCGGCGCACGAAATCATCGTCATCCAAGGCGGCCTCGGCGGCGGCGAGGGCCGGGAGGTTCACGTTGAACGGCTGACGTACGCGATTGAGCAGGCCGCAGACCTCGGTCGAGCCCATGAGATAGCCGACGCGCAGGCCGGCGAGGCCGTAGGCCTTGGAGAAGGTGCGGGACAGGACGACCTTGCGGCCGGACTTCATCAGCGGACGCAGGTCCGCGGAGGCCTCGAGGTATTCGGTGTAAGCCTCGTCCAGGCAGAAGATGACGTCCTCAGGCAGCGAAGCGGCGAAGGCCAGGATATCGGCCGGATCGTCGGTACCACCGGTCGGGTTGTTGGGGCTGGCCAGGAAGACGATGCGCGTCTTCGACGTGACGGCGGCCCGCATGGCCTTGAGGTCATGACGGTAGCCCGGCATCGGGACTTCGACCGGCGTGGCGCCGAAGAGCATCGTCGCGAGCTTGTAGACGATGAAAGCCTGGGACCCGAAGACGACTTCGTCGCCGGGACGAAGGAAGGCCTGGGCGAGCAGGATCATCACCTCGTTGGAACCGTTACCGATGACGAAGTTGCCGGGTTCGAGCGCCCACTTCTTCGCGAGCTTCTCGCGGAGGAACGTGCAACCGCCGTCGGGGTAAAGGTGGCAGGAGTCCAGGGCTTTGCGCGCGGCGGCGAGACCGAGGGGCGAGGGGCCGAGCGGATTCTCGTTGGAAGCGAGCTTGATGACGGCGGCCGGATCGAGTCCGAACTCACGGGCGACGACTTCGATGGGGCGGCCAGCCTCATAGACGGGCTGGGTGAGGACGGGACGGTTGGCCAGGTCTGAATAGGAAGCCATGGATGAGGCCATAAATGCGGGTGTTGGCCCGCTTGGCAAGCGTCAGGACCACCCTCCCCGCTTGCCACTGGCACCCTCGCGACTTAAGCGTCCGTCATGAAACTCGTCGTCACCGGCGCTTCCGGATTCCTTGGTCGTGAGGTCTGCCTCGCCGCCCTGCGTCGCGGACACCAGGTGCTGGCTCTCGGCGGTTCCCGTGCGCCGATCGTCCCGGACGTGAAGCAGGCCCGCCCCTTCGACCTTTGCGACGAGGCCGCGCTCGAGGCCCTCATCCTCGAGGAGTTTCCGCACGCCGTCGTGCACTGCGCCGCCCTGCCGACCATCGAGACCTGCCTCGCCGAGCCCGATCGCGCCAGGAAGCTGAACACGGAGGTCCCGAAGAAACTCGCCCAGCTATGCTTCCACCTTGGCGCCAAGCTCGTGCATCTTTCCACCGACACCGTGTTCGACGGCGTCGCCGGCAACTATCAGCCGACCGACAAGCCCGCGCCGCTGAACCTCTACGGCGAAACCAAGGCGGCGGCCGAAGTCGAGGTCCTGCGCTTCGGGCGCGAACACGCGGCGGTCCTGCGCACTTCGCCGATCATCGGTAATTCGGTGACCGGCGACCGGGGGTTGCATGAGCGCCTGTTCGCTTCCTGGAAGGAAGGTCGTCCGGCCACCCTTTTCACCGACGAGATCCGCCAGCCGGTCGAAGTCTCCAACCTGGCCGACGTGACCATCGAGCTCTGCGAGCGCACCAACCTCAACGGCTTGTTCCACTGGGCCGGCACCGAGGCGATGAGCCGACATGAGATCGGCGTCCGGATCGCCCGTCATTTCGGCCTCGACGCCGATACGCTCGTGAAGGCGACCAGCCGGGCCGAAGTCCCCTCGGCGGCCTCCCGTCCGCGCGACCTGAGCCTTCGCCTCCACCCTTTGTCCGGCAAACTGCGCACCCAGGCCCAATCCTTCGAGGAACAGCTCGCCCAGCTCCGCGTTCCGCGCGGCAGCGAAGACTGGTATGAGCGTACGACCCGCCGAAAGGTCGTGCGTCGCCTGGAAAAAGGCGTAGACTTCTGAGCATGGACGTCCTCCCGCGCCAAGCCGCCGACGCCGTCGCCAACATGGCGGCGGACCTCATGCTGCTGGAGTTCTATCCGTCGCCGGCGAACATCCGTTTCCGCGCCTACGCTTGGTCCGAGCCGGCTTACACCTTCGGCGTATCGCAGCCTTGGGCGAAGTATCGCGCGCTGGTGCCGGCCCGCTATCAGTTGGTGCGCCGCTGCACCGGCGGCGGCCTGGTCTCCCACCTCGACGACTGGACGTTCGCCTTGGTCATCCCGCCCGAGCACCCTCTTTTCAAGGCCGACGCCATGGCCAGCTACGCCGCCGTGCATGAGGCTTTGCTGCAGGCGCTCCTCCGCCAAGGCCAGCCCGTGAAGCTCGCCCCGATGCCTGCAGGCACGCGCGAATTCCAGTCGCCGGACGATTGCTCCCGCCGTGCCGAACCGAACGATCTCGTCCGTGCCGATGATGGCCGCAAGGTCGCCGGCGCCGCCCAGAAGCGGAACCGCAAAGGCCTGCTCGTCGAAGGTTACGTCTGGCGTCCTTTCCTGGCCGGTTGCGACTGGGAACGTTTCGAGAAGGATTTCGTCCAGGCCCTCAGCCAGGTGCTGCAGAGCCCGGCACGCGCCGTCGCCGAACCGATCTACAATCAGTTCGACCACGAAGCGACCTGGGGGAAGTTCTCCGCGCGCGAGTGGAACGAGCGGATCTAAGCGAAGAGATCGAGTTCCGGTCCCGCTTCCTTGGTCTTCGGCTTGGCCGCAGCGGCCTTCTTGGGCTCGGCGGGAGGCTTGACCCCTTCGGGCATCGGCAACGCCTTGGCGGGCAAACCTGAGCCTGCCTCCAGGCCGCCGAGGATCTCCCGGGCGCGCTGGACGACCGCCGGGGGCATGCCAGCCAGCCGGGCGACCTGAATTCCGTAAGACCGGTCGGCCGCGCCGGGGACGACCCGACGGACGAAGACGATCTCATCCTTCCATTCCTTCACGGCCACGGACCAGTTGCGCAGACGCTTCATCGAATCAGCAAGTTTGGTCAGTTCGTGGTAGTGCGTGGCGAATAGGGTCCGTGGGCCGGCCTCGGCGCCGCCATGCAGGTGTTCGGCCACCGCCCAGGCGATGCTGATGCCGTCGTAAGTGCTGGTGCCGCGGCCGATCTCGTCGAGGACGACGAGCGAACGGGTCGTGGCGTTGTTCAGGATGTTCGCGGTCTCATTCATCTCGACCATGAAGGTCGAGTTACCACGGGAAAGCTCATCCGAGGCGCCGACGCGGCAGAAGATACGGTCGACCAGTCCGACGCGGGCGGAAGCGGCCGGCACCCAGCAACCGAGGTGCGCGAGCATGGCGATCAAGGCGACCTGACGGATGTAGGTCGACTTGCCGGCCATGTTGGGTCCGGTAAGGAGCGCGATCTGCTCGCCGGTGCTGCTGAGGCGGGTGTCGTTCGGCACGAAGGATCCGGCGCCGGGACGCGACTGCAGCATGCGTTCCACGACGGGATGTCGGCCCTGCTCGATTTCGAGGATGTCGGAGTCGTCGACGACGGGCTTGGTCCAGTTGGCCTCGCGGGCCAGTTCGGCCCAGCCACGCAGGATGTCGACCTCCGCCACGGCCTGGGCCGTCGCGAGCAAGGATTCGGTGCGGGCGATGACCTCGGCGAGCAAGGCCTGGAAAAGTTCGGTCTCGCGGGCGAGGGCCTGCTCGTCGGCGCGCAACACCTCGCGCTCCTTGGTGCGAAGCTCCTCGGTGGTGAAACGCTCCGCGTTCACCATCGTCTGCTTGCGGATATAGTCTGCCGGGACGGAGGCCAGGTTGGCCTTGGTGATCTCGATGGCGTAGCCGAAGGCGCCGTTGTAGCGGACCTTGAGCGACTTGATGCCCGTGCGATTCTGTTCGTTGCGCTCGAACTCGGCGATCCACCCCTTGCTGTCGGAAGCGAGCGAACGGAGACGGTCGAGTTCGGCATCGAAGCCGGCGCGGAGCGCGCCGCCTTCGCTCAGGTCGACGGGCAGTTCGTCGCCGAGGGCGGCTTCGAGACGCGCCAGCAAGGCGGGCTCAGGATCGATGCGGCCGGCCTGGCCGGCCAAAGCGCCGCCGGGCAAAGCCAGCAGCTCCTCGCGGATCGGAGGCAACGAGCGGAGCGTGTCGCGGACCCCGCCGAGTTCCCGCGGGTTGCGGAGACGATTCTGCAGGCGCGCGAGGATGCGGGCGATGTCACGCACGCCGCGCAGGGATTCGCCGACCCGCGATGATGCGCCCGGGTGCTTGAAGAATTCGCCGACGGCATCCTGCCGCTGGGCGATCGTCGCGAGGTCCGTCGAGGGTTCGGCCAGCCACAGCGCCAACAGCCGGGCGCCTGAAGGGGTTTCGGTCCGATCGATCGTCTCGAGCAAGGAGCCCTCGCGCTGACCGTTGGACGAGGCGAAGAGCTCGAGGTTGCGGGAGGAAGCCGCATCGAGCAGGACCGAAGAGCCGAGCTTCGTCTCGATGAGGCGGAAGAGGTTCTTCGGGCGATCGCAGAGCGAGTCGGTGACGTACCCTAGGACCGCGCCGGCCGGACCCAGCGCCGGATGCTCGTCCGTCAGGCCGAAGCCGGCCAGACCATGGACCGAAAGCGTCTGGGCGACGAGCCGGGCGCCCGCGGCGCCGTCGAAATTCCAACCGGGCAGACGGGAGACCGCCCTGCCCTGCAGGAAGACTTCCAACGCCTCGCGATCGGCCGGCGAAGGTTCAAGGCCTTCGGGCAGGATGATCTCACGGGGCGACACCGAATGGAGCAAAGGCAGGAGACGGGCCGGCGAGCTGTCCGTCGCCAGGCGGAAGTCCGCGGTCGAGACATCGAGCCAGGAGGCGTGCCAACCCTGTTTGTCCCACGAGAGCGCCGCGAGGTAGTTGCCGCGACGGGAATCCAGCTGCGAGTCCTCCAGCGCGGTACCGGGCGTCAGGATGCGGGTCAGGCCACGGCGAACGAGCTTGCCGGCGACCGGCGCCTCGAGCTGATCGCAGATGGCGACCTTCCAGCCGGCGGCGAGCAGGCGGTTGACGTAGGCAGGCGCGGCATGATGCGGCAGTCCCGCCATCGGGGTCTCATGGCGCTTGGTCAGCGTCAGGCCGAGGACCTTGGCCGCGATCTCGGCGTCCTCCCCGAAGACTTCGTAGAAATCGCCTAGGCGGAAGAGCAAGATGGTCCCCGCCGCGAGCTTCTCGCGAAACTCGCGGTATTGCCGCTGCATCGGGGTTTCTTTTTCCACTGGGTGGAGCGAAACTGCCCGCAAACGCAGGCGCAAGAACGGACTACCCTTCCCTGGCCCGGCGGGCCGGGAAGTTGCTCACATCAGCTGGGCGGCGAGTTCGGACAGCGGGCTGCGGACGCCGTTGATCAGGCGGACGTTGGCCGTGATGGCGTGGCCCTTCATGCGCTCATGGGTATGGATGAGGCCGTTGGACTTGCCGTCGAGGTAAGGGGTGTCGACCTGGTCGAGGTCGCCGATGAGCACGACCTTGGAGCCTTCGCCGATGCGCGTGATGACCGTCTTGGCCTCGTGGGGCGTCATGTTCTGCGCCTCGTCGACGATCATGAAGGCATGGCCGATGGAACGACCGCGGATGAACGTCATCGCCTCGATCTCGATCAGGCCGGAATCGATGAGCCACTGGTAAGGCTTGCGGGGCTGGTTGATGGCCTGGAACTGCGAACCGAAGATCGGCTGCGGGGCCTTCATCGCCTGGGCCTTCTTCTGGCGGCGCTGCGAATCGGTGGCGACGGCTTCCTTGGCGGTCGGCGTCGGGGCGGCGTTGCCGTTCTTGGAGAACAGCACCTCGAGGTTGTCGAAGTAAGGCTGGATGTAAGGAGAGAGCTTTTCTTCCTTCGAACCCGGCAGCGCGCCGATGTCCTTGCCGATCTGGACGACCGGGCGGGAGACGTAGAGTTTCTTGTAAGGCGAGAAGTCGCTGAGCACCTGGGACAGCGCGGCGGCGATCGACAGGAAGGTCTTGCCCGTGCCCGCGCGACCGAAGCAGGTCACGAGACGGATCTCCGGGTTAAGCAGCGCGTCCAGGAAGATCCACTGTTCGAAGTTCTTAGGGATGACTCGCATGCCGCGGGGCATCTGCAGGCCCTTGCGGGCGCCGCTGTCGGCGGACATGAACTCGCGATAGAGGCCGAGCGGGACGAACGCGCCTTCGCCGACATGGCGGGCCGGCTCCGTCCATGAGTCGGACGTGAACATCACGTATTCGTTCATGATGAGCGGCGGCTCTTCCTTCACCTTGACCTGCACCTGGCCGAGCTCACGGAAGTCGCGCATGGCGGCGGCCGAGACCTTGATCGTGCGGTATTCGCCCTCGTCGCTCGTCTCGACGCGATCGTTGCGGTAATCCTGGACGTCCATCCCGAGCGCCTGGGCCTTGAGGGCCATGCAGGCGTCCTTGGTGACCAGGACCACCGGGCCCTTCGAGGTGTCGCGCAGGTAGATCGCCGAGGCGATGATACGGTGGTCAGGCGCGTCGACCTGCATGAAGACCGCGCGGACGCGTTCGGCCTTGGCGCCGTTGAAATGGTCGCGGATCAGCGATTCGTTGATGACGATGCGGAGCTCGCCGCCGTCGCGCAGCTTGGCGTGCAACGCGCTGGGCTTGTTCGCGTCGCCCTCGGCGATCTCCTTGAGCGAACGGTTCTCGAAAAGACTCCGGATGGAGCGATTGACGCGGCGGGCGCTGGCGCCGAGCTGACCTTGCTGGGTCTTCAGACGATCGAGTTCGGACAAGACCTCGACGGGCACCGCGACGATGTGCTCATCGAACTTGAACAGGGACTCGGGATCGTGAATCAGTACGTTGGTGTCCAGGACGTAAGTCTTTTTCACGTCACTCACCGTAAACGAATCCCCGGACTGGGCAATCCGTAAAGAGATTATTTCGGTTCCTCGATACCGCGCAGATAGTCCCAGCTATAGATGCCGGTCCGATGTCCGTCGCTGAACTCGAAGGTCACGGCATAGTTGCCGATGCGGCTCATTCCGGTGACGGTGACCCCCGGGAAGCGCCGCGGTCCGTCCCCGCCCCAGCGCTGGCCGAGGATGTCGACCTCGCCCATGTTCTCGGCGCTGGGCGAAAGCTCGCGGAGAAGCTCGGCGCGCAGGCACTGTTCCAGTCCGTCCTCCCACGTGATGGCCACGAAGTCTCCGATGATCTGCAGGTCGCGTGGCGGGCGCATGGGGACAACCTGCGGCCGGAGGCCCCGCTGGCAAGCAGGGAGCGGACGGCGGGTCTACCTTGACTCCCCCGCCCCGCTCAGGACTCTGGAAGCACTATGGCAGGCGTAGGCAAACTCCTCAAACAGGCCCAGAAGATGCAGCGTGGCATCGCCGAGGCCCAGCAACAGCTCACCGCGGAGCGACTCGAAGTCTCCCACGGCGGCGGCGCGATCAAGATCACCGTGAACGGCCATGGCCTCGTGCTCGCCCTTTCGATCGACCCTGAGTTCATCAAGGAAGACAAGGCCATCGTCGAGCAGGCGCTCGTGGCCGCCTTGCAGGAAGCCTCGGCGAAGGCCCGCGAACTTCATGAAGCGACGATGTCGAAGGCCACGGCAGGTTTCTCCCTGCCGGGGATGTGATCGCTCGTGACTCCTTCTTTCGACAAGGTCCGCCAGATCCTGAAGATGCTGCCCGGCATGGGGCATCGGTCCGCCGAGCGCATCGCGTTGCACCTCCTGGTCGAACGTCCGGGCAAGCTCGCCCCGTTGCTCGAATCCCTGCAGGCCGCCGCCGCCGCGGTCCGTCGCTGCGCCCGTTGCGGCAGCCTCGCCGAGGCCGAACACTGCCCGGTCTGCCTCGACGTGAAGCGCGACCCTTCCGCGGTCTGCGTGGTCGAACAGGTGCCGGACCTCATGGCGATCGAGCGCTCCGCGGCTTACCGCGGCACCTACCATGTCCTGCATGGCCGCCTTTCGCCCATCAACGGCGTCGGCCCGGACCAGCTCAACTTGGCGAGCTTCGAGCAACGCCTGAAAGATGAGCCGATCACCGAAGTCGTGCTCGCCCTGGGCAACGACATCGAAGGCGAAGCCACTTGCCATTACATCAGCGAGGCCATCCATGCCGTCCGCCCGACGATCAAGATCTCGCGCATCGGCTTCGGCCTGCCGAGCGGCAGCGGGCTGACCTTCGCCGACCCGGCCACGCTGCGCAGCGCGCTGGAGGGACGTCGCGATGTCGCCAACTGATTCCCCGATCGCCTACCCCGCGGTCGCCGAAGCCTTCTGGGTCGGCCAAGCGGAAGCCGTGGCGGAGAAATGCGGGGACGAAGCCCTCGAACGGATGACGCCGGCGGTGGCGCACCTCTCGGACCTCTTCACGACCGAACGCCCCGACAAGAAATTCCCCGACTACTTCGCCGACCCGCGACTGGTCGCGGCGTACGGAGTCTTTTTCCTGCCGCAGAGCTTCACCCGGACCTCCTTCGCGCTCGCCCAGATCTGCGGGCTGCGCGGCTGGAAGCCATCCCGCGCCCGCCCGGCCGTGCTCGACCTCGGTTCGGGCCCGGGCTCCTGCGGCGTCGCCGCCGCCTACCGTCTGCGTCAAGCCGGCTTCGAGACGGTCGACCTCCATGGCGTCGACAAGTCTCCCTCCGCCTTGGCGGCGATGGAATCCTTCGCCCACGCCACCCTGGGTGACGCGGTCCAGACCAAGACCAGGATCGGCGATGCTGCGCGCCCTGAGACCTGGCCTGAAGGTCCTTTCGACCTCATCGTCGCCGGCTTCGTGATGAACGAGATGCCGCAGCTCGATCAAGCCGCCTTGCTCCGCTGGTTCGGCGAACTGAAGGCGAAGCTGGCGCCCGGCGGTCTCATCCTGATCCTCGAGCCGGCTTTGCGCGTCACGGCCGAACGCCTGCAACGGTTGAGCGACGCCGTCGCCGGCGGCACCATGACCCGCATCGCTCCGGAGCTGGACGCATTGCCCGATCCGCAGCTGGGCCCGGGCGAACACTGGAGCCATGAGACCCGCGCTTGGGATGCGCCGGCCTCGACCGAGTTCGTCAACCGTCACCTGCATCGCGACCTCCGGGAAGTCCGCTTCTCTTTCGCGGCCTTCAGCGATGCGCCCCTCAAGGCTCTGCCCGCGGGATTGAGTCGCCTCATCTCCGACGTGCAGATCATCAAGGGTCTCATCCGTTTCATCTCCATCCGCGACGGGATGATCGAGTCGGTCGAAGTACCGACCCGCGGGTTGTCCAAGCATGAGGTCAAGAAACTCGCCGCCGGCTTCGGCCGTGGAGATATCGTCCGGCACCCGCATCCGGCCGCCCCGAAGCTTCGTTTGGCGAACCACGACGAATTGACGGTTTTTTGGACGCCCGAAACCTCGCAGGCACCATAATGTAACAATGTAGGCGGGGCATTTGTTTGCCTGAAGCCGCTGGGGAGAGTTTAATGGACGAAGTCTGTCATGCCATCCTGGCTGGCGGCGTCCCGACCTCTCCATGTTCAACCGCGAACTCAGCTGGCTAAGCTTCGACCGACGAGTCCTGGAACTCGCCGAAGACGATTCCGTTCCCTTGCTGGAACGCGTACGCTTCCTGTCCATCGCCAGTTCCAATCTCGACGAGTTCTTCGAGATCCGCGTGGCCGGCGTCATGCAACAGGAAGAATCGGGGAGCCATCCGGCCACCCGCGAGTTCCTGACCGAAGTGCTCGGCAAGGCCCGCCAGCTGGTCGAGGCCGAGCAGGCCTGCTGGAAGAATCAGCTGCTCCCGGCCTTGGCCGCCCAAGGCATCGTCTTCAAGTCCCGCGAACAGCTCAACGAAGCCGACCGGGCCGAGCTGTCGCCCCGCTTCGATACCGACATCTTCTCGGCCCTGACGCCGCTCGCGATCGACCCTTCGCACCCCTTCCCGGTGCTCACCAACAAGGGACTCTACCTCCTGGTCTTGCTCCGCGATCCGACCGACGGTGAGATCCGCCGCGCCGTCGTGCCGATTCCGCGTGTCCTGCCGCGCGTGCTGTCCGTCGGACAAGGCGCGGGCCAGTCCTTCACCCTGCTCAGCCACGTCATCCAGCTGTTCATCCATCGCCTCTTCCCAGGGCTCGAGCTCCAAGGGTCCTGGGCCTTCCGGATCACCCGCAACAGCGACCTGTACGTCGACGAGGAAGAAGCCGGCAACCTGCTCGAAGCCATCGAGGAAGAGATCCGCAACCTGCGTAAAGGCGCGCCCGTGCGGCTCGAGATCGAAGGAGATGTCCCGGAAGGCGAGATGCTCTGGTTGCTGAAGTCCATCGGCCTTTCGCCTGACAACGCTTTCCGCGTCGCCGGACCGGTCAATCTGCTCCGCCTCGGCAGCCTCATCGACCTGGTCCATCGGCCCGACCTGCTTTACCCCACCTTCGTCCCGGCCTTGCCGGCGGAGTTCGCGGATCCTTCCAAGCTCTTCGCCCGCATCGCCCAGCAGGACCTGCTGCTGCACCACCCCTACGAATCCTTCACGCCCGTCGTCGATTTCGTCCGCCAGGCCGCCCGCGATGACTCCGTCGTGGCGATCAAGCTGACGCTTTATCGCACCAGCGGCGATTCACCCGTCGTCGAAGCGCTCAAGGAGGCCGCACGCAACGGCAAGCAGGTCACGGCCCTGGTCGAACTTCGCGCCCGTTTCGACGAGCTGAACAACATCGAGTGGGCCCGCCAGCTCGAAGAAGCCGGCGCCCATGTCGTCTACGGCCTGGCCGGCCTGAAGACCCACTGCAAAGCCTGCCTCGTCATCCGTCAGGAAAAAGGCGGCTTGCGTCGCTATGCGCACCTCGGCACCGGGAATTACAATCCCAAGACCGCGCGCATCTACACCGACTTCTCGATGTTCACGGCGGATTCCGAGATCACCGCCGACGTCGGACTGCTCTTCAACGTCCTGACCGGCAACCTCGGCCGGCCGAAGTTCAAGCACCTCATCGTCGCGCCGTTCGACTTGTCCCGACGCATCATCGAGCTCATCGAAGCCGAGACATCCGCGGCCGCCGCGGGCCGTAAGGCCGGCATCTTCGCCAAGGTCAACAGCCTCGTCGACCCCGACGTCATCCAGGCGCTCTATCGCGCCTCGGCCGCCGGCGTGAAGGTCGAGCTGGTGGTCCGCGGGATCTGCTGCCTGAAACCCGGCGTACCGGGCCGCAGCGACAACATCCGCGTCCGCAGTTTCCTCGGGCGCTTCCTGGAGCACAGCCGCCTGTTCCGGTTCGAAAACTCCGGCGGCGACGCGGTCATCCTGCTCGGCAGCGCCGACTGGATGCCGCGCAACTTCCTGCGCCGCGTCGAGTGCGTCTTCCCCGTCCGGAACAAGGCGCTCCGCAAGCGGATCGAAGGCGAAGTCATCGCCACCTACCTCGAACGCTCCGGCGACGCGAAGACCTTGCAGGCCGATGGCACCTATGTCGCCACGTCACCCGACGGCCGCCGCGGTCCTTGCGCGCAGGATGCCTTCCTTTCGCTCGCCCTGAAGCTCCAACCAGAGCCGGTCAGCGAACCGACGAAGAAGGCCCGAGGCAGATCCGCTCGACGGCCGCGTTGAAGCCCTCGGCGTCGCCCAGGATCTCGACCTCGAGCCGCACGAACAGCAGCGGGATCGGCGGACGGAAGCGGGCCTGCAGGCGCACGGCGTCCTTCTCGGTCGTCACGATCAACTCGGCCTTGGCCTGCATGGCCTGTTCGAGCACCTCGTCGAGGTCCTCGTCGGCGAAGGCATGGTGGTCGAGGAAGCGGCGGTTGGCGACGATCGTCGCGCCGTTGTTCGTCAGGATCTCCTCGAACCGCTCCGGCGTGGCGATGCCCGAGAAGGCCGCGACGCGACGACCCTTCAGGTCGGACATCGGCAGGCGCTTGGGACCGTCGACTTCGACGAGTTCGCAGGCGCTGTGCGAGCAGGCGATGATCTCGGCCTTCGCGTTGTGCCGACGGATCAGGCTGACCAACGAAGGCGCGGGCGCGCCGACGGACTTGGTGACGAAGATATAAGAGGCGCGGCTGAGGTTGGCGATCGGTTCGCGCAGGACGCCGCGCGGCAGGAGCGAACCATTGCCGAAGGGGTCCCGGCTGTCGACGAGCAGCAGGTTGATCTGGCCGCGCAGCGGCAGGTACTGCAGGCCGTCGTCGAGCAGGATCGTGTCGACGCCGAAGCGCCGGAGGGCGAAGCGGCCGCCTTCGACGCGGTCGCGATCGACGATGACGACCACGCCGGAGCCGGCGAGGTTCTGCGCCAGCATGTAAGGTTCGTCGCCCGCTTCATCCGGACCGATCAGGACGGACTTGCCGTCCGACACCACGAGCGGGTCGGGTCGGCTCCCTTGGGTGAGCCAGCGCCAGAAGCGCTTGGCCATCGAATCCGAGGCCCCTTTGTAGCCGCGGGAAAGGATGGCCACCTTGCGTCCGCGCGCCGACAGCACGCGGGCCATCTTGAGCACGATGGGGGTCTTCCCGGTGCCGCCGACGGTGAGATTGCCCACGACGACCACCTTGCAACCGAGCGGCGTGTCTCGGAAGAGACGGTTACGATACAGCCAGAGGCGTAGCCGGACCAAGGCCTCGAAAATCCACGAAAGCACCTTCAGGAAGGCCCCGAGCACGGCGGCGCCCAGGCCTTTGCGACGTTCGTAGACTACGTCTACGGCATAGCTGGCCACAGCCTCTCCCAAGGAGGAAAAGAACCCTCTGTGCTTCGCGGCCATGGACGAATTGATGCAAAGTTGTTTGACGAAGGCAACCATCCCGATTGAGAAGGACGACCCAGCGCCATGCTCGTACACCTGTTGCGCACCAAACTTCTCCGAGCCGAGGTCACCGCGGCCCGTCTCGATTACGAGGGCTCCTTGGCCATCGACCGGGAGCTCATGGCCCTCGTCGGGATGCTCCCCTATGAGAAGATCCTCGTGGGCAACCTCGCCAACGGGGAGCGCTTCGAGACCTACGCCATCCCGGCCCCGGCCGGCACCCGGGAAGTCTGCCTGAACGGGGCGACCGCCCACCTCGGCAAGCCCGGCGACCTCCTGGTCATCATGTCCTTCACCGAGGTCGAGGAAGCCGCCGCGGCCACCTGGAAACCCCGGACCGCCACCCTCGCCGAGGGCAACCGTCGCATCGTCCGCCTCGAGAACCCCGAAGTCCCCACCTCCCTCCTCACCACCTTCCAACGATGAGCTATCGTCTCTATATCCCCGGCCCCCTCACCGTCTCCGACTCGATCGTCCAGGCCATGGGCAAGCCCATGGTCGGCCACCGCTCCGGCGACTTCGTCAAACTTTACAACGACATGCAGCCCCGCCTGCAGTCGATGTTCTATACTAAGGACCCCGTCTATCTCTCCACCAGCTCGGCCTGGGGCGTGATGGAAGGCGCCCTCCGCAACGTCTGCCGCAAGGGCGTGCTCAACTGCATGAACGGCGCGTTCTCCGACAAGTGGAACGACGTCGCCAAGCGCTGCGGCAAGTACGCCGAAGCCCTCCAGTTCGACTGGGGCAAGCCCGTCGACCCGGAAGCCGTCCGCAAGGCCCTCGCGACCGGCAAGTTCGACTGCATCACCTTCATCCACTCCGAGACCTCGACCGGCACCCTCTCGCCCATCGCCGACATCATGGCCGTGGTCCGCGAGTTCCCCGACGTGATCTCCATCGCCGACACGGTCAGCTCCTTCTCGACCATCCCGATCAAGAAGGACGAGCTCGGCGTCGACATCTTCCTCACCGGCTCCCAGAAGGCCCTCGCCCTGCCCCCGGGCCTCGCGATCTTCGCCGTCAGCGAACGCGCCCGCGAGCGCGCCAAGCAGTCGCCCGACCGCGGCTACTACTTCGACCTGATCGAGTTCCATGACAACCACGTCAAGGGCATGACCCCCTCGACGCCGTGCATCTCGCTCTTCTACGGTCTCCAGCAGCGCCTCATCGAGGTCGAAGCCGAAGGCCTCGACAACCGCTACGCCCGCCACCTCCGTCTCAACGAACGCATGCGCGCCTGGGGCCTCGCCAAGGGCTTCTCGCTCCTGCCGGAAGTGCAGTTCGGCACCCGCGGCCTCAACTGCTTCAAGAACGACCGCAACGCCGACCTCGAGCGCCTCAACAAGACGCTCAAGTCGCGCCACAAGCTCGTCATCGACGGCGGCTACGGCAAGCTGAAGGGCAAGACCTTCCGAATCTCCAACATGGGAGACGAGACCGACGCCACCATCGCCACGCTGATCGCCGCACTGGACGACTCCTTCGCCGAGCAGGGACTGTAACCGAATTTGACGCTCGGTTATCATCCTACGCATGCGCAAGAAGTCATCCAAGTCGTCCGACGAAGTTTCCGCCCCTGCCGGTTCCAAGGTTCTGGTCATCGCCGAGAAGCCCTCGGTCGCGGCCGACCTCGCCAAGGTCCTCAAGGTACCTAAGGCCACCAGCGATTACTTCGAGAACGACAAGTGGGTGATCAGCTCTTCCATCGGCCACGTGGTGCGCCTCGTGGATCCGGATGACATCGACCCGAAGCTCAAGCGCTGGACGCTGAAGGACCTCCCGATCGATCCGCCGAAGTTCGACGGCACCGCCAGCCCCGACATCCTCAAGGCCGTCATCAGCGAGCGCAACAACGGCGACCGCTACAAGTTGCTCAAGAAGCTGCTCAGCCGTCCCGACGTCGGCACGGTCGTCAACGCCTGCGACGCCGGCCGCGAAGGCGAACTCATCTTCCATTACGTCTACCAGCTCGCGAAGTGCAAGCTGCCCTGCCAGCGCCTCTGGCTGACGAGCATGACGAACTCGGCCATCGCCGAGTCCTTCGAACACCTGCTGCCGGCTTCGGCCAAGCAGGGCCTCCTCGACGCGGCGATCTGCCGTTCGCAGGCCGACTGGCTGGTCGGCATGACCGCCAGCCGCTTCTCGACGATCATCATCGGCGGCGCCAAGCGCGAGGTCTTCTCCGTCGGCCGCGTCCAGACCCCCACGCTCATGCTCATCGTGAAGCGCGAGCTGGAGATCCGTAATTTCGTCCCGAAGACCTTCTGGAAGATCGAAGGCGACTTCGGCGTGACCAACGGCGGCTACCGCGGCGCGGCCCAGGTCCCCGGCGTCACCGACCGCAAGGAAGCCGAACGCTTCTACGACGAAGCCCAGGCCCGCAAGGTCGCCGAAGAGGCCCTGAAGATCGGCACCGGCGTCGTCACCGACGAGCGCAAGCCGAAGAAGGAGAGCGCCCCGCGCCTCTTCGACCTCACGACCCTCCAGCGCGAAGGCAACCGCCGCTTCGGCTTCTCCGCCAAGACCACCCTCGGCGTCGCCCAGGCCCTTTACGAGAAGCACAAGGCGCTGACCTATCCGCGTACCGATTCCCAGTACCTGCCGGAAGACTACCTGCCGAACGCCAAGAACGCGCTGCAGTCCCTCGAAGGCGCCCACCCGGCCGGCGTCTTCGCCAAGGAAGCCCTCCGTAACGGCTGGGTCGATTCCGCCGGACGCCGCGTATTCGATAACAAGAAGGTCAGCGACCACTTCGCCATCATCCCGACCGGCACCGTCCCCCACGGCCTGACCGACGTCGAACAGAAGATCTACGACCTCGTCGTCCGACGCTTCGTCGCCGTCTTCTTCCCGATGGCCGAGTTCGAGGAGACCGTGCGCACCACCACGGTCGGCGAACATCATTTCCGCACGACCGGCAAGGTGCTGGTCGTCGCCGGCTGGCGCTCGGTCTGGGGCCAGGAAGCCGAAGCCGAAGAAGACAAGGACAAGGAAGGCTCCGCGAGCCTGCCCGCCCTCGCTTCCGCCGACGGCACGCCCGCCAAGGCCAAGGTCAACGGCATCGACGTCAAGGAAGACGCGACCAAACCGCCGGCCCGCTACAACGAAGCCTCGCTCCTCGGCGCGATGGAGAACGCCGGCAAGCTCGTCGACGACGAAGCCCTCGCCGAAGCGATGAAGGAGCGCGGCCTCGGCACGCCCGCCACCCGCGCCGCCACGATCGAAGAACTCCTGGCCAAGACCTACATCGAACGCCAGGGCAAGGAACTCGTCCCGCTCGCCAAGGCCTTCCAGCTCCACCAGTTCCTGCACGCCAAGGACATGGGCGTCTTCACCGAGCCCCAGATGACCGGCGAGTGGGAATACAAGCTGAAGCAGATCGAGCACGGCAACCTCGGCGCCAAGGAGTTCATGAAGGAGATCAAGGCCCTCCTGGAGATCATCGTGAAGAAAGGCGCCGTGAAGCCGCCGTCCGCCGAACTCTCCCCCCAGGTCCTCTCCCCCACCGACGGCAAGCCGCTGCTCACCGACGGCGAGAAGTACTTCTCCCAGGACAACGTCGGCACCACCGACCGTCCGAAGATGACCATCTACGTCGGCATGAACGGCCACAACATCACGCCGGCGGAAGTCGCCGAGCTGATCGAGAAGCGCCGCATCGGACCGTTCTCGGACTTCCGCTCGATGAAGTCGGGCAAGAACTTCACGGGCTACATCGACCTCGTCGACCCCGACACCATCAAGCCGCGCGGCACCGAGGAGAAGGCCGAAGCCAAGCCCGCCGCCGAAGGCGAAGAAGCCGCGCCGGCCAAGGCTCCGCGCAAGACCAAGCCCAAGGCTCCGAGCGGCAAGCTCAAGGCCGTGCTCTACTTCCCTCCCCGCGAAGGCGCGGACGGCAACCCCGACGCCTTCGACGCCGAATGGCCGGTCCTCGGCCCCTGCCCGGTCAGCGGCCTTCCGGTCCAGCATACGCCGACCGCCGGTTATCGCGTCTGCCCGCAGAAGGCCCAGGAGGCCGGCGCGAAGAAGACTTTCAGCCTGAACGCCGAGATGCTCAAGTCGCCGATCTCGGCCGACGACGTCCGCCGCCTGCTCAACGAGGGCAAGACGGGGCTTAAGAAGTTCGTCTCCAACCGCACCAAGCGCACGTTCGAGGCCTTCCTGGTCGCCGACAAGCAAAAGGGCTGGTGGTTCGAATTCCCGCCTCGCAAGCCGCGCGCCGCCAAGGGCGCCCCGGCGGAGAAGAAGTCCGACGAACCGTTCTGATCAGCGCTCCCAAGGCTGCCGCGGGATCCGTTGCAGCAAACCGAGACGCAGTTCGTTCTCCATGCCGCGCAACCGGACGAGGTCATCCGGAAAGCCGTCTTGGATCGGCCGTAGGCGCGTCTCCCAGTAGCGGCGATACCAACGATAGGCTTCGACCTTGCGCCCTGCGCCCCATTCGAAGTCGGCGCTGATGCGAGCGGCATACCAAGGAGCGTCGGCCGCCTCGGCGGCCTGTCGGTAATAGTTCGCGGCCAGGCCGACATCCTTGAGCTTACCCTCGGCCAGGAAGCCGGCGGCGAGCAGCAAGGCGGTGCGATTACGCGCATAGCCCATCCCCTCCTCGAGCACGTCCAGGCCGCGCCGGCCATACTGCTGGAAGAGGCGCTGCTGGGTCTCGGCCGGGACCTTCGCGTAGCCGCCACGACGACGGATCTCCCAATGGGCCATGTCCAGGCCGATGCGGAGACCGGCGTTCTCCCAGAAGTAACGGGCGTGCGGATCCAAGGCGCAGGCGCTGCGCATCAACGCCTCGCAGCCCGCGCGGTCGCGGCGTTCCCAGAAGACGTAGCTGCGGATCCAGGCGATGTCGGCGACCACGGTACGCAGGCCGCCGAGCACGCCGAGGAGCACGCCTTGCCCGAGGGAAGGTTCAAGTTCCTTGCGGCCGATCTCAGGGATGCCCGTACGCACGCGACGCCACGAGGACTCGGCCAAGGCGCCCGCGCCGAGGACCAGCAAGCCGACGAGCAGCCACGGAGCGAAGCGACGCATCAGATTTCCCTCCGTCGGAAGATCAGGGCGCCCACGGTCAGGTAGGCGGCCAGATAGGCGAGACCGGAAAGGAAGACCGCGAAAACGGCGCCATCCTCGACCGCGGAAGCGCCGAGCACCAAGGCGTCGGCGAGGTTGAACTGCTGCAGGTTGGGGATGATGCGCGTGCTGACCCAAAGGAACGCGGCGTAGACCGGGGAATCGGTCGGACGAAGGAGCGCGTCCTGCGCGATCCACTGCAGCTGGCCGGCGACGACCGCGAGCGAGCCGACGACCACGGCGAACAGGAAGGTCCGGGCCAGGGCCGAGATCGCGAGGACGATCGAGATCACGACGCCGAGGCGCAGCCACTGGAGCAGCGCCAGCTGCACGAGTCCGCCGAAGCTGAAGGTGGTCGGGATGCGTCCAGCCTGCTCGGCCTGCGCGACGAGTTCCTGTTCACGCGCCCACAGCACGGTCCCTTGCAGGCTGGCGAGCACCGCGACGAAGACGCCGAGCACGGCCCAGGCGCCGAAGAACTTGCCGAGGAGGAATTCGGCCCGGCTGACCGGCTTGGCCAGCAGCGTCAGCGCCGTGCGGTTGTCGATCTCGCTGAAGAACAGCTGGGCGGTCATCACGACCGCGAGCACGGAACCGAAGAAGAACATGCCGCCGAAGCCGAAGTCGGCGATGAACTTGAGTTCGCCGTGGCCGAAGTCGAAGACGCGGAACGAGACCGACGACAGCACCATGGCGGCGCTGAGCACCAGCAGGAAGGCGAAGAAACGCTGACGGACCGCCTCCAGGAAGGTGACCCGGGAGATCCAGAGCGTGCGGCGGAGGGAGGCTTGCATGTCAGGCGTCGCGGCTGCCGGTGACGAGCTCGCGGAAGAGATCCTCCAGGGAGCGTCGGGGATGGGTGACGGAGGTGACGGTAGCGCCGTGGGCGGCCAAGGCGGCTTCGGCGGCGGCGCGGGCGGCCGGCGTCATGGCTTCGACCGTCAGCACATGGCGGTCGCGGCGCGCGAGCACGTCTTCGACGGCGCCTTCCAGCACGAGCTTGCCGCGGTCCATGATCGCGACGCGGTCGCAGACCTGTTCGACCTGGCCGAGGAGATGGGAGCAAAGCACGATGGTCTTCCCCTTCGCGCGCATCGCCTGGATCATGTTACCGATGGCGGCGGAGCCGACCGGATCCACGCCGGCGGTCGGTTCGTCGAGGATGACGAGCTCGGGGTCATGGACGACGGCCTGGGCGAAGCCGATGCGCTGCAGCATGCCCTTGGAATAGGTGCCGATCGGACGGGCGGCCGCTTCGGTCATGGCCGCGAGTCCCAACGCGTCTTCGACGGCGGCGTCGACGTCGGCGTCAGCGACGCCGCTGAGCTGGGCGCAGTAGCGGACGAGTTCGCGACCGGTGAGGAACTTATGGAAATAAGGCGCCTCCGGCAGGAAGCCGGTGCGACGGCGGGCGGCGCTGGTGGCGGAAGGCTGGCCGAGGATGCTGATCTCCCCGGCGGTGGCGGTGACCAGCCCGAGGACGATCTTCAAGGTCGTGCTCTTACCGCAGCCGTTCGGTCCGAGCAGGCCGTAGACCTGGCCGCGGGGGATCTCCAACGAGAGGTCATCCACGGCGCGGAGCTTCAGGCCGCGCAGCCCGATCCGGAAATCCTTGGTCAGATGGCGAACCGAGATCGCGGAGCTCATCGGCGGATGGCGAACTCGCGGCAGGTGCGCAGGCCGGAGAAGGTCTTGATCTCCTCGCCGCGGATATGGCCGTCGAGCGACTTGGCGATCTGGTCGGTGAAGGCCTCGACCTCGTTTTCGGACCCCTCGGCATGGAGGTAGACCCGGCCGTCCGCCAGGTTCTGCACGTAGCCCGTCACGTCGTAACCCCGGGCCAAATTGAGCACTTGGGCACGAAAACCGACCCCTTGGACATGTCCGGTATACCAGACATCACGATGGGAGACATGGGTTGACATGGATAAGGGCCTATGTGATTATTGGTTTACCTTTCGGGACTTATCCACACCAATCCTCTTAGACCATGCACCTCCCCCTCGCATTCCTCAACGGCGAAACCGCCCTCATCATCCTCGTCGTGGTGGTCCTCCTTTTCGGCGGCTCCAAGCTCCCGGAACTCGCCCGTGGTCTCGGTAAGGCCAAGCGCGAATTCAAGAAGGCTTCCGAGGAAGTCGAAGACGAAGTGCGCAACGCCGTCGAAGAAGACGAGCGCAAGAAGTTCCGCATGAAGCAGATCGAGGAAGAAGAACGCGCCGCCGTTCGCGCCAAGATCGAAGCCGAAGAGCGCGCCAAGCGAGCCCAAGACGGCAAGCAGAACTAAGACCTCCGGGGCCTGCAAAGGCCCCTTTTCATTTACGATGTTCACCGGGTTAGTCCAAGGCGCGGCCAAGGTCGTCGGCATTTCCCCCCGGGAGAAAGACGGCGCCCGCCTCACCCTCTCCCACCCCCTCCTCGCCACGGCCAAGCCGGGCGACAGCATTGCCACGAACGGCTGCTGCCTGACGGTCGTCGACCCCAAGGGCCAGGAAGCCAGTTTCGATCTGCTGGCCGAGACGCTCCGTCTGACCAACCTCGGCGACCTGACCTCGGGCTCCGTGGTCAACATCGAGCCCAGCCTGTTGCCGACCGACCGCATGGGCGGCCACTTCGTCACGGGGCACATCGACGGCTGCGGCGAGATCGCCTTCTTCGGCCAGGACGGCGCCGACTGGCGCCTCGACATAAAGGCTTCCGAAACCTTCCTCCGTCACGTCGTCCGCAAGGGCTGCGTCGCCGTCGACGGCATGTCCCTGACGGTCGCGGACCTGATCCCGGGCGGCTTCCGCATCTGGATCATCCCGCACACCCTCGAGGTCACGAATCTCGCCGGCCGCAAGGCGGGCCAGCGCGTGAACCTCGAGTCCGACCTTCTCGCCAAGTATGCCGAGAAGCTGCTCGGCAAGGCTTAGGCCGGCCCGGTCGAAGTCTCGTTAAGGCGCGCCTGCAAACGGGCGGCGACGACCTCATCCGCCTCGCCTTCGGCGGGCTTGGGTTCGGCGTGCAAGGTGACTTCGACCTTCGAAAACGGCATCGGTAATCCGAAGCGATCCCAGCTCCGCGTCCGCCAGCAGGCATGATAGCGGATTCCCAGGACCATGAAGGGACGGCCCGTCAACCTGGCCAAGGACACCGCGCCGGGCTTGAATTCCAAGGCCGGCCCTTTGGGACCGTCAGGCGTGATGCCGGCATGCTGTCCCGCACGCATCGACCGTGTGAGGGTCATCAGCGCCGCGGCGCCCCGGCGGCTCGATGATCCGCGGACGGCGGTGATGCCCATGAGCTTGAAGAAGGCCACCAGCCAGGCGCCGTCCTTGCTCGTGCTGATCAGCGCGGTGACGGGTCGCTTGAAGTAACGGTTCGCGATCCACGACGAAACGAAGAGCTTGTCGTGCCAAAGGAGCAGCACGGAAGGTCCCTCGGAGTCATCGATCTTCTCGACGTTGCAACGGAAGCGCAGGGTCGAAAGCCAGACCCGCAGGAACAAGGCGGCCGGCAGGACCCAGACCCAATGATACCACGGCACCACGGCGGGCGCATCGGCAGGATCTCGGGGCGTGTCGGACACACCTCCCTATCTCACCTCCCGGCGATGAGTTCAAACAATTACGCAGGCAGGCCCAGCGCCGCCCGGATGGCCGGACGACGGAACAGATGCGTCAGGGGCGACGAAAACACGTCCGGTTCGGCCAAGGCCCAGGCCTCGGTCTCCGCCGGCGTACGCCAGACCAAGGAGTCGACCTCGAAGGCGGCCAAGGTGGTCGCATGCTCGCCGCGCAGCACGTAGGAGCGGACGAACTCGTTGCCCAGGTCCGCATGCCAGGGCGCATAATCGACTTCCCTAAGGAAGGCGGTGTCCACGGAGATGCCCAGTTCCTCGCGCAGTTCCCGCACCGCCGCCTGCCGGTAATCCTCACCCGAGTCGACATGTCCGGCGCAAGAGGAGCTCAGCATGCCCGGACAGTTGTCCTTGGCATAGGAACGCCGCTGCAGGCAGAGCTGGCCGTCGTCGCGCAGCCAGAAGATATGGATGGCGCGGTGCAACAGGCCGCGGCGATGGATCACACGACGGAACTCGCGACCGACGACCACGTCGCGTTCGTCGACGACATCGAAGACCTCGTCCGGAGACTGGCCGACTTCGCGAGGCTGGGTCATCGTCCGAGGTCCATGATGACGTTCCACCGCTTGGTCAGCTCGCGGTCGTGCTTCTTCCAGTCCGGATCCCACGCGGCGAGCTGGTTCCAGAAACGATCCGAATGATCCATGTGTCGACGATGGGAGAGTTCGTGCAGGATGACGTGGTCGTGAAGCATCGGCGGGAGCAGGACCAGGCGCCAGTTCAACGACAACGTGCCGGCCGTGGAGCACGAGCCCCAGCGGGTGGTCTGGTCACGCACGCTGACCTGCTGGACCGTCACGCCGACCTTGGTGCTGAGACGGTCCACGGCCAGGCTCAGCCCGGTCTCGGCGAGACGGCGGATGACGCGGACGGTACCCTGCTCCGGGTCGGCCGCCGGGACGACGAGGTTCACCTTGTCTTCGGTCTTGGAGATCCGGATGGCCCCGCGTGCGCCCTCATCCATCTCGATCGCCAGCAGGCGGTCGTCGAGCGTGACCCAAGGGAACTTGCGGAGGTGCGAAGTCAGCGATGGCTGCACCGTCCGGGCCTTGGCCAGGACGCGTTCGAGCCACGGAAGATTGTCGCGCAGGAAAGCGAGAGCCGAGGCCGGCGAGGCGTGCGGCGGATAGGTCAGCACGACCTTCGGGCCCGGCTTCACGGAAAGGCGCACACGGGTGGTGCGCTCGGACACACGCGGCCAGACCTGCACGGCCTTCCCGGCGACGTGCACGGTGATGGGCTGGTCGTCCGAGGTCATGCTCAGCCTTGCGGGGCGCGACGTTCGGCTTCGGCTACGACCGCGGCCGTCTGGCGGCGCAAGGCGGAGTCCGGATCGATGCCGGCATCACGGCAGGCGGCGACGAGTTCGAAGAGACGACGGCCGGCCTCCTCTTCGGTCAGGCCCTTGGCCTGGGCGTCCACCTGCGCGACATCGACGGTCGCACCCGCGTCGAGCTGCTTCTTACGGACCTGCTTCCAGACTTCGCGCGCGGTCAGGATGGCGTTGAGCGAAGGGGGCAGTTCCTTGAAGACGGTCGGCTTCTTGGCGCCCTTCTCTTTCAATTTGATCTGCTCCCACTGGGTGACGACGGCGTCGGACGAGCCGAGCTTGGCGCCGTCGCCGAAGACATGGGGATGACGGCGGACCATCTTCTCGTTCACCTCGCGGGCGACGTCATCGAAAGTGAACTTCCCTGCCTCGGCCGCCATCTGGGCATGCATGGCCACATGGAAAAGAAGGTCGCCGAGTTCCTCGCGGAGGTTGGCGTCATCGTTGCGGTCGATCGCCTGGACGAGTTCGGCGACCTCTTCGACGAGGCAGTCGCAGATCGTGCGGTGGGTCTGTTCCCGGTCCCACGGGCAACCGTCGGGAGCGCGGAGTCGGGCAGTGGTCGCGAGCAGAAGGTCGATGCCGGGCATGAGACGATGCAGAAGGCAGGAAGGAAGGGAGTCAAAACGATTGCCAGACGCCGGCCGAGCGCTTGGGTTAGGGCCAGTGGACAAACTGACCGAAATCATGGACGCCAAGCGTCGGGAAATCGCCCCGTTCGCCCGCGCGGTCACCGACGCCGAACTCGCGGCCTTCGCCGGACGTCATGCCACGCCTGGTTTCCGCGCCTCGCTGCAGGTCGCCGGTCGCCTAAGCGTCATCGCCGAGGTCAAGCGGGCCTCCCCGAGCGTCGGCCAGATCCGCGAAGGCGTGGATGCCGTCACTCAGGCGCGGGCTTACGCCGCCGCCGGCGCCGACTGCCTCTCCGTCCTGACCGAGACCAAATACTTCAAGGGCGAGCTCAAGGACCTCGTGCAGGTCGTCCGGGACCAGCCGACCTGGAAGCGTCCCCTGCCCTGCATCCGCAAGGACTTCATGGTCCACCCGTACCAGGTGCTCGAAGCCGCCCAAGCCGGCGCGCGCTGCATCCTGATCATCGTCCGCGGCCTGACCGACGAGGAAATCGTCCCGATCCACCGCGCCGCCAAGATCGCCGGCCTCGACACGCTCTTCGAGGTCCACGACGAAGCCGAACTCGAGCGCGCCCTGCGCCACGACCCCGACATGGTCGGCGTGAACAACCGCAACCTCTCGACGTTCCAGATCGACCTCTCCTTCGCCGAGCGCGTCATCCCGCACATGCCCAAGTCCGTCCTGAAGGTCGCCGAAAGCGGCATCAAGACGGCGGAAGACGCCGCCCGCATGCGGGCCGCCGGCGCGCATGCCCTGCTGGTCGGCGAATCCCTGATGCGCGAACAGGATCCGGCCGCGCTCATGAAGGCGTTGCAATACGCATGAACGACGGCCCGCTTTCGCCGAACGAGACCCGGGACCTGCTGGCCCGCCTCTCGCACATGCCCAAGAAGTGGCTCGGCCAGAACTTCCTGATCGACGGCAACATCGTGCGCAAGTCGCTCGAACTCGGCGAGGTCAAGGCCGGCGACACCGTCCTCGAAGTCGGCCCGGGCCTGGGCACGCTGACCCGCACCCTGCTGTGCGCCGGCGTCGACCTCTACGCCGTGGAAGCCGACCGGACGATGCACTTCCACCTGACCGAGACGTTGCTGCCGCGCTTCCCGAAGACGTTCCATCTGAAGGAAGGCGACGCCGTGGATTTCCCGCGCGCCGGACTCGTCGACCCGACCGATGGTTCGTTCAAGGTCATCGCCAACCTGCCTTACGCGATCTCGACGCCCTGGATGGACGCCATCTGCGCCGGCCCGCATCCTTCGATGATGGTGCTCATGCTGCAACGCGAAGCGGCGGAGCGACTCACCGCCGAAGTCGGCACCGGCCACTGGTCCGCCGTGACCGCGCAGGTCCACCTCGCGTTCGAGAAGATCAAGGTCCACCCGGTGCCCGCCCAATCCTTCAACCCGCCGCCCAAGGTCGACTCCTGCCTGCTCGTCCTACGCCGCCGCCCGGATGCCCGCCGCCTGAGCCCCCGCGCCCGTGAAGTCGCCCGCATGCTGTTCACCCAGCGCCGCAAGCAGGTGGGCTCCGCCGCCAAGAAGCTTTTCCCCGGGGCCGCCGACGTCGCCGCTTGGCTGGCGGACCTGCCTCGTTTCGGCCTGACCAGCCTCGCCCGTCCGGAAGCGATTCCGGCCGAAGCCTGGCTGACTCTCTGACGCCTGGGGTTGCTTTCCGTCCCTTCTCTGCTCCTTATCCCGCCATGTCCGTCAAAGTAGGCCTCGTTTCCCTTGGCTGCGCCAAGAACCTGATCGATTCCGAGATCATGATCGGCCACCTGGCCAAGGCGGGGATGTCCATGACCCCTGATGCCGCCGAAGCCGACGTGGTCATCGTCAACACCTGCTCCTTCATCGACGCCTCGAAGCACGAGGCCCTCGAAGCCATCTACGAGATGAGCGACGGCAAGGCGACCGCCCGCAAGAAGGGCCAGAAGCTGATCGTCGCCGGTTGCATGTCCCAGCGCTACCAGGGCTCCCTGCCCGTCGTCGAAGGCGCCAAAGGCCGCGTCGAGCTGCCGAAGGTCGACGCCTTCATCGGCCTGGACCAGGTCACCAACATCGTCCCGGTCATCCACAAGGTCATGGGCGGCGAAGCCGGCATGACGGAGTTCCTCGCCAAGACCACGACCTTCATCCCGGACTTCGACACCCCGCGCTTCCGCCTGACCCCGCGTCACGCCGCGTACATCAAGATCGCCGAAGGCTGCAACCACCCCTGCACCTTCTGCATCATCCCGCGCATCCGCGGTCGCCATCGCAGCCGCACGGTCGAATCCGTCGTCAAGGAAGCCCGCCAGCTCGTCGCCGAAGGCGTCAAGGAGATCAACCTGATCTCCCAGGACACCACCTACTTCGGCATGGACCGCTGGACGGAAGCCCGCCCCAACCCGCGCAGCAAGGTCGACTCTTCCAAGGGCGAGTCCCTCGCCTCGCTCCTCCGCGAGCTCGACCAGATCGAAGGCGACCATTGGATCCGCCTGCTCTACACGCACCCGGCCCACTGGAGCGACGAGCTCATCGAGACCATCGGCCAGTCCAAGCACGTCGTCCGCTACGTCGATATCCCGCTCCAGCACGTGTCCGACAAGATGCTCGGCGCCATGCAGCGTGAGACCGATGGCGACTACATCCGCGACCTGATCAAGCGCATGCGCGCCGGTATCCCCGACCTGGTCATCCGCACCACCTTCATCGTCGGCTTCCCCGGCGAGACCGAAGAAGACTTCGCCGAGCTCCTGACCTTCCTCGAACAGACCAAGTTCGACCGTGTCGGCGTGTTCAAGTATTCCAAGGAAGAAGGCACCAAGGGCGCCAAGATGGACGGCCAGGTGCCGGACGACGTGAAGGCCGAGCGTCATGCCCGCGCCATGCTGCTCCTGCAGCGACTTTCCAAGCAGCGCGGCGAAGCTTTCGTCGGTCGCAAGCTCCGCGTCCTCGTCGAAAGCCCGGGCGTGGCCCGCAGCACCGGCGACGCCATGGAGATCGACGGCATCGTCAAGGTGCCGAAGAAGCTGCCCGTCGGCCAGTTCGCCGAGGTGACCGTGACCGGCGCCGAGGAATACGACCTGATCGCGAAGTGATCAGCCTTCGGCGTCGCGTTCCGGCGCCGTCTCCGCGGAAGCCGCGGCGGCCGGGGAATCGCTGAGGCGGATGAGCGCGTCGAGCGACGAGAAGTGCCTCGTCCAGTCGGTCATGTCCGGGATGTCGCCCACGACCGTCGAGAACAGCTCGCGCTTCTCCTGCTTCAGCTCCTCGATGCGTTCCTCGACCGTACCCGGGGCGATCATGCGGTAGATGAGCACCGGATTCTTCTGACCGATACGGTGGACGCGGTCGACGGCCTGGGCCTCGACGGCGGGGTTCCACCACGGGTCCATCAGGAAGACGTATTCGGCGGTATTGAGCGTGATGCCCGTGCCGCCGGCCTTCAGCGAAGCGAGGAACAGCGCAGGGCCCTTCGTCTCCTTGAACTGTTCGACCGGCGCGGAACGGTCCTTGGTCTCGCCGGTGAGTTCGTAGATCGGCAGCGACGGCAGGTCGCGGGCCAGAGCCGACTTGACGCGCTCGATGAGCGAGACGAACTGCGAGAAGACGACGGCCTTGGAGCCGTTGGCGGCGATCTCCGAAAGCTTCGAGACCAGCAACGTGACCTTGCCCGAATGGGCCGACGGGCAGTTGGAGTTCTCGGGCAGGAGGCCCGGATCGCAGCAGACCTGGCGCAGGCGCATGAGCAGCGTGAGCACCGAGGTGGCGTCCTTGGACAGCAACGAGGCGAGCTCGCCCGACAGACCGCTGCCCTGCGTGAGGTGCTGGTAGAGCGAGCGCTGTTCGTGGGTGAGCGGGCAAGGCAGGACGACCTCCATCTTCGGGGGGATGTCCGCGGCGACGTGACGCTTGAGACGACGGAGGATGAACGGCGAGACCTGCCGGCGCACCTTGCCGAGGGCGACCGAGGCGTCGCGCAGCATCATGCGTTCGAAGTTGGCGCGCTTGCCCAGCAGGCCCGGCATCAGGAAGCGGAAGATCGTCCAGAGGTCGGTCGGGCGGTTCTCCAGCGGCGTGCCCGTGATCGCGATGCGATGCTCCGCCTGGACGGCGATGCAGGTCTGCGTCGTCTTGGACTCGGGATTCTTGATGGCCTGGGCTTCGTCGAGCACCGCGTAGCCGAAACGGGTCTTGGCCAGCAGGTCGGCATGGCGACGCAGCTGGGTGTAGCTGGAGATCCAGAGCTTGGCCGAAGGATTACGGACGAAATCGTCGTCGGCCGTGAGCACCGCGGCGCCGGCGCTGAGTTCAGGGTGGAAGCGTTTGATTTCGCCGAGCCAGACCGGGATGACGCTCGCCGGGCAGACGATGATGGAACGTTCGCCGACCGGACGGGACGCCAGCAAGGCGAGGACCTGGACGGTTTTGCCGAGGCCCATCTCGTCGGCCAGGAGCGGGTGCGCGCCGAGTTCGCAGAGGCGACCGAGCCAGGCCACACCCTTGGCCTGGTAGGGGCGCAGGTGGGCCGGAAGGTTGTCGGGCGGCGTCGGCTCCTGCAGGAGCTTGTCCTTCCAGGCCTTGAGGTCGTCGTTCAGCTTGAGCGCGCCGACCGCGGCGTGATCGAACAGGGAAAGCAATAGATAGCGCGGGACCTCGCCGTCCTTGGCCCGCCAGTCTTCGGAGAAATCGGCGACGGCCGCGTTATACGCAACCACGCCCTTGCCCGGCAGGATGACGGGACGGCCGCCCGCCTTGAGCAGCAGCTTCTGCTCTTCGGCCAGGAGGCGATGGCCGCCGGCCTTCAGGCGCCAGTTGAGTTTGAAGGACTTCCCGTCGGTCGCGGACTCAGCCTCGGCATCGACCGCGACCTGGAGCTGTTCGTTGCGGAAGATGTTGAGGGCATCTTCGCCCACGAGCTTGAAGCGCTTGCGCCAGTCGTTGAGCTCTTCGCGGACGAAACGTTCGATGCGGCCGATGTTGTCGATGGCCCAGGCGCCGGTCGGCTTGCTGTAGACGAAGCCGGCGCGGTGGGCGACGGTGTTGAAGCGGAACAGCGTCTGGCGTTGTTCGTCCGAAAGTTCGTCGCCGGGAATCGCGCCCGGACCGAAGCAGTTCCAGGCATGGCCGCCGCGTCCGGCCCAGGCGGCCGAGATCTTGAGGCCGTCGGAGGAGAGTTCGAAAGCGACCTGCAGCTTCAGCGAGGCTCTTGAGCCGGCATCCTTGCGTTCCGGCTCCTTAGGGGCCTCAGGGGCGACGGCGACCGCCGAATCATCGATAGCCGGCAGCTCGTCGGCGATGAGTTCCTCGATCTCATAGATCGCGGCGACGGCGAAAGGGGCGCCGTTCTCCTCCTCCGGGAGCGAAGTCCGCCATTCGAGGCTATCACCGTTGATCTCGATGACGGCGCGAACCGTCTGGGACTCGGTGCGGGTGACGGCTTCGGCGTTCTCGGTCTTGAGTTCGATCTGCCTGACCAGTCCTTCGGTATAAAGCCGACGACCTTCCACCAGGTCGGCCTCCTTGAAGGCGGACTCCCACTCTTCCGGCAGGGACACGAACCACCGCTCCAGGGCCTCCGTGGAGTAAGAGCGATTAGCCGGACGCGGGGAAGACATCGACGGAACCCCAGTAAACCAACCCGTTTTTACCCTTACAATCCCCAAACTGTGCCAATTTTGGGCAGGGTTCTGGGCTTGTGAAGACCACGCCTCCGGGTCTATGGTTTCCGACCCTTTACAGGCAAAGAAATGAAACATCTTAGCGTCGGAACCCGCTGGAATGCGGACCTTGTATCCTCTTATCACGAACAGTGGTCCAAGGACCCTTCGTCCGTCGATGCCGAATGGCGCGCTTTCTTCGAAGGCTTCGAACTGGGCGTCAGCCTGCCCCCTAAGCCCGCCAAGGGCGGCGCCGCCGTGGCCGGTGGCGTCGACGCCGCGGCCCAGTGGAAGGTCCTGGCGGCGATCAACGCCTACCGGATGATCGGCCACCTGCAGGCCCGCATCAATCCCCTCGCCGACCCGGTCGCGCACTTCGAACTGACCGACAAGGCCCTCGGCCTCGACGGCATCCCGGCCGACCGCGTCTTCCACACCGGCGATTTCCTCGGCGGCAAGATGCTCCCGCTCGGCGAGATCCTCGCCAAGCTGAAGTCCACCTATTGCGGCCCGATCGGCGTCGAAGTCTCCCACATCCAGGACGGCGAACGTCGTCGCTGGCTGCAGGAACGCATCGAGTCCTGC
The DNA here is from genome assembly GCA_024638885.1 of Coraliomargarita sp. GTDB lineage: Bacteria > Verrucomicrobiota > Verrucomicrobiia > Opitutales > UBA953 > UBA953. Next base: position 400,596 of record JAHEJL010000002.1, read on the forward strand.
GGTCTCCGCCCGGCCTACGACGCGGCCGCCCGCCGTCGCTTCCTCCGTTCGATCGTGCAGGCGGAGCAGTTCGAACGCTTCCTCCACAAGACGTTCGTCGGCGCCAAGCGCTTCTCCGTCGAAGGCGGCGAAGTCATGCTCTCCGCGCTCGACCAGGTCATCCATCGCGCGCCGGGCTTCGGCGTCACCGACCTCGTCATCGGCATGGCCCACCGCGGCCGCCTCAACGTGCTCGTCAACGTCTGCGGCAAGAAGGCCGAAGCCCTCTTCGGCGCGTTCTCCGAGAACCACATCCCAGACACCACGCACGGCGACGGCGACGTGAAGTATCACCTCGGCTACGCCGGCGCCCGCGTCGTCGACGGCAAGGAAGTCAGCATCACCCTCGCCTACAACCCGAGCCACCTCGAAGCCGTCAATCCGGTCGTCCTCGGCCGCACCCGCGCCCTCGTCGATCTCCAGGGCGGCACCGACCGCTCCAAGGCCCTGCCCATCCTGCTCCACGGCGACGCCGCTTTCGCGGGCCAAGGCATCGTCATGGAAACCCTCAACCTGGCCGCGCTCAAGGGCTACCAGGTCGGCGGCACCCTCCACATCGTCAGCAACAACCAGGTCGGCTTCACGACCAATCCCGACGAATCCCGCTCCGGTCGCCATTGCACCGAGATCGCCAAGTTCACCGAGTCTCCGATCTTCCATGCCAACGGCGACGACCCCGACGCCGTCATCCTCGCGACCGAGATCGCGCTGGAGTACCGCCAGAAGTTCGGCGCCGACGCCGTGGTCGACATCGTCTGCTACCGCCGCTACGGCCACAACGAGACCGACGAGCCGGCGTTCACGCAGCCCGTCCTGTACAAGGAGATCGCCGCCCACCCTTCCGTCGCCGAGCTCTACGCTTCGCGCCTCACGGAATCCGGGTCCGCGCCGGACGGCGAGCTGATCGCCCTCCGCACCGAATTCGACATCCTTCTCAACGCCGCGCAGGAACGCGCGCAGGCCGCCCTCGCCCTCGAGGTCGAAGACCGCAAGAAAAACCCGGTCGGCGTGCGCCCGTTCAAGTCGCCCTACGAACACGCCGTCGACACCACGGTGCCGCAGGAACTGCTCGACAAGGTCGCGCCGGTGCTCTGGCAGATGCCGCCCGACTTCGCTCCGAACCCGAAGATCAAGCGCCTCCTCGACGCCAAGGCCGAAGCCTACAAGTCGGGCGCCAACATCGATTGGAGCCTCGGCGAAGGCCTCGCCTTCGCCTCCCTCCTCGCCGAAGGCTACCCGGTCCGCATCTCCGGCCAGGACTGCGAACGCGGCACCTTCTCGCACCGTCACGCGGTGCTGCACGACCCCTCGAACGACGCGGAATACTGCCCGCTCGGCTCCATCGCCGGCGCCGAGATCGAGTTGGTCAACTCCTCCCTCTCCGAATACGCGATCCTCGGCTTCGACTACGGCTACTCGCTCGAAGCCCCTGACTCGCTGGTGATCTGGGAAGCCCAGTTCGGCGACTTCGCCAACGGCGCACAGATCATGATCGACCAGTTCATCGCCTCCGCCGAATCGAAGTGGGGTCAGACGAGCGGCCTCGTCATGCTCCTGCCCCACGGTTACGAAGGCCAGGGCCCCGAACACTCCTCCGCGCGCCTCGAACGCTTCCTGCAACTCTGCGCCGAGAACAACCTCCAGGTCATCCAGCCCTCGACGCCCGCCCAGCTCTTCCACGCGCTGCGCCGTCAGGTGAAGTCCGAGCTGCGTAAGCCGCTCGTGGTGATGACCCCGAAGAGCCTCTTGCGTCACAAGGCCTGCGTCAGCACGCTCGCCGACCTCACCAAGGGCCGCTTCCAGGCCGTCCTGCCCGACGCCACCCCGGCCGCCAAGACCGAGCGTCTCATCCTCTGCTCCGGCAAGGTCTTCTTCGAACTCGACGCCGAACGCGCCGCCCGCAAGGACACCGCGACCAGCATCGTGCGCCTCGAGCAGTTCTACCCCTTCGACGGCGAAGCCCTCGCCAAGATTCACGCCTCCCTCGGTTCGCCCAAGAAGGTCGTCTGGGTCCAGGACGAGCCCAAGAACATGGGCGGCTGGTCTTTCGTCGCCGACCTGATCGAAGCCACCCTCGGCACCCGCCCGACCTACGCCGGTCGTGACGCTGCCGCCTCCCCTGCCGTCGGCTCCCTGGCGGTCCACAAGATCGAGCAGGCCGACATGGTGAAGCAGGCTTTTACGGCCTAATAGCCATCAGAAGCCGGGATTGTTCGGTCAGGAACCGGTCCTACTACCCCTTAAACGCCCGTCCCGGGTCGTTTAAAGGGTCATTTCCCCGTTGAAACGGACAGGAATGGGTTCCAAGGTGGAACCTACCTAATTTTCATGGCCGTCGAAGTCAAAATCCCTCCCATGGGCGAATCCATCACCGGGGGCCTCCTGGCCGCCTGGCTGGTCAAAAGCGGTGACGCTGTTCGCAAGGGCCAAGCCCTCTTTTCCTACGAAACCGACAAGGTGACCTCCGAAGGCACCGCGGAAGTCGACGGAAAGATCACCATTACCGTCGAAGCCGGCACCGAAGTGCTGGTGAACCAGGTCGTCGCCTCCATCGAAGCCGGCGCCGCCGGTAACGCTCCATCTGCTCCCGCTCCGGCCGCCGCCAAGCCTGCGGCCGCGGCTCCCGTCGCCGCTGCGGCCGCTCCGGCACCTGCGCCGAAAGCCGCGCCGATCGCCGCCAAGTCCGGCGCCGCCGCCGAAGTTTCGCCTGCCGTCCGTCGCATCTCCGCGGAAACCGGTCTCGACCCCGCCGCCATCGAAGGCACGGGCAAGGCCGGTCGCGTGACCAAGGGCGACATGCTCGCCGCGCTCTCGGGCGCGACCCCGATCAAGGCCGTCGCCCCGGCCGCTCCGGCCGCCGCCTCGGCTCCCGCCGCGCCGGTCGCCATCCCTTCGCGCGACGGCCGCACCTCCCGCAAGCGCATGTCGCCGCTGCGTCGCAAGATCGCCGAACGCCTCGTCCAGGCGAAGTCGGAGACCGCGATGCTCACGACCTTCAACGAGGTCAACATGGCCCCGGTGATGGAACTCCGCAAACGTCACGGCGAAGAATTCCTCAAGAAATACGGGGTCAAACTGGGCTTCATGTCCTTCTTCGTGAAGGCGGCCGTGCAGGCGATGAAGGAAGTCCCCGCGATCAACGCGCAGCTCGACGGCGACGACATCATCGAGAACAACTTCTTCGACATCGGCGTGGCCGTCGGCACCGACAAGGGCCTGATGGTCCCGGTCGTCCGCGACTGCGACCAGCTCAACTTCGCCGGCATCGAGAAGGCGATCGGCGACTTCGGCAAGCGCGCCCGTGACGGCAAGATCCAGCTCCCGGAACTCCAGGGCGGCGTCTTCACGATCTCCAACGGCGGCATCTACGGCTCGATGCTCTCGACGCCGATCCTCAACCATCCGCAGGCCGCCATCATGGGCCTCCACAACATCGTCGAGCGCCCGGTGGCCGAGAACGGCCAGGTCGTCATCCGTCCGATCATGTACCTCGCCCTCTCGTACGATCACCGCATCATCGACGGCAAGGAAGCCGTGACGTTCCTCGTCAAGGTCCGCCAGTACATCGAAGACCCGCAGCGCCTGCTGTTCGGCGTCTGATTCCCTTTCTCATACACCTACCTCAATGTCTCAATTCGATCTCGTCGTAATCGGCTCCGGTCCCGGTGGCTACGTCGCCGCCATCAAGGCCGGCCAGCTCGGCCTCAAGGTGGCCCTCGTGGAGAAGGACAACTCCCTCGGCGGCACCTGCCTCAACGTGGGCTGCATCCCTTCCAAGGCCCTGCTCCACTCCACCGAAGTCTACCAGCACGCCCTGCACGGCAAGAAGCACGGCCTCGTCGGCGCCGAGAAGCTGACCTTCGACGTCTCCGCGATGCTCGCGAACAAGGAGAAGGTCGTCGCCCAGCTCAACATGGGCGTCGGCGCCCTGCTCAAGAAGCGTAACGTCGAGATCGTCCGCGGCCTCGGTCGCCTCGTGAAGTCCGGCCAGGTCCTCGTCCGCTCCACCGCCGGCGACCGCACGCTCGAGACCAAGAACATCCTCATCGCCACCGGCTCCGTGCCGGTCGAACTGCCGTTCATGAAGTTCGACGGCGAGACCGTCATCTCCTCCGACCAGGGCATCGCCCTCAAGGAAGTCCCGAAGAACATGGTCGTCGTCGGCGCCGGCGCCATCGGCCTCGAGCTCGGCTCCGTCTGGTCCCGCCTCGGCGCCCAGGTCACCGTCGTCGAGATGCTCCCGTCCATCGGCGGTCCGGCCTATGACGCCGACGTCGCCAAGGCCGCGCAGAACGCCTTCGAGAAGCAGGGCCTCAAGTTCGAGATGGGCGCCAAGGTCACCGGCGTGAAGAAGAGCGCCGCGGGCTCCGCCCTCACCGCCGAACGCGACGGCAAGGCCCTCGAATTCCCCGCCGACAAGATCCTCGTCGCCGTCGGCCGCAAGGCCAACACGACCGGTCTCGGCGCCCAGGAAGCCGGCCTCAAGCTCGACGAGCGTGGCCGCATCGTCATCGACGCCCACTTCCAGACCAACCTCCCCGGCGTCTACGCCATCGGTGACGTCGTCACCGGCCCGATGCTCGCCCACAAGGCCGAAGAAGAAGGCGTCGCGGTCGCCGAGAACCTCGCCGGCAAGCACGGCCACGTGAACTACGGCATCATCCCGGGCGTCATCTACACCGACCCCGAAGTCGCCTGCGTGGGCCTCTCCGAAGCCGACGCCAAGGCCAAGAACATCGAAGTCGCCATCGGCAAGTTCCAGCTCGCCGGCAACGGCCGCGCGATCGCTTCCGACGGCACCGCCGGTTTCGTCAAGGTCATCGCCTGCGCCAAGACCGACAAGCTGCTCGGCGTCCAGATGGTCGCCAAGGGCGCCTCCGAGATGATCGCCGCCGCCTGCGCGCACATGGAATACGGCGGCAGCGCCGAAGACGTGGCCCGCACCTGCTTCGCCCACCCGACCGTCAGCGAATCCTTCAAGGAAGCCGCGATGGCCGTCAGCAAGTCGAGCATCCACTCGCTCTGAGCGGCGTCCGGAGTTTTCGAACGAAAGGGTGCGAATAGCACCCTTTCTGCTTTTACGCCCAGACGAAGACGCCCTCCCAAACGAAGGGAAGGCGTCGAATCAAAGGCAAGGGGCCAGGCTTGCCACGGCACACGGATGAACTGACTGCCGTTGCTTCCTTCCGGACCTGGCGGGATTCGTCAGCCGCCCGTTGCATGGGGCCTGGCTTGCTTATCTTGATGCCCGCCTAGTCCGTTCTTTTCAATCCCCAACTTAACCCCTAATCATTCCCCTTTCCGATGGCCGAAATCCCCAAATCTTATGAGCCGCAAGGCGTCGAACAGCAGTGGTACGACCGCTGGGTCGCCGCGGGTTGCTTCAAGGGCAAGGTAGACCACTCCCGCGAATCCTTCGCGGTGATGATCCCGCCGCCCAACGTCACGGGCGTGCTCCACATGGGCCACCTGCTCAACAACACGTTGCAGGACATCATGGTCCGCCGCGCCCGCCAGGAAGGCAAGTCCGCCCTCTGGCTCCCCGGCACCGACCACGCCGGCATCGCGACGCAGTCCCGCGTCGAGAAGGATCTCCGCCAGAAGGAAGGCAAGACGCGCCACGACCTCGGCCGCGAGAAGTTCATCCAGGTCGCGTCCGAATGGCGCGACAAGCACGGCGGCATCATCCTCGGGCAGCTCCGCAAGCTCGGCGCCTCCTGCGACTGGGATCGCACCGTCCACACGCTCGACGCCGGCTACTCGCAGGCGGTCCTGCAGACCTTCGTCACGCTCTATGAGCGCGGCTACGTCTATCGCGGCAAACGCATGGTGAACTGGTGCCCGGTCTCCCAGACCGGCCTCTCCGACGAAGAGGTCATCATGAAGCCCTCCAAGGGCTCGCTCTACCGCATGCGTTACGAGGTCGCCGAAATCCCCGGCACCTTCCTCGAGATCTCCACGACCCGTCCCGAGACCATCCCCGGCGACGCCGCCGTCGCGGTCCACCCGGACGACGAGCGCTACAAGCATCTCATCGGCAAGCATGTCTGGCGCCCCTTCCCGCGCGCCCGGATCCCGATCGTCGGCGACACGGCCGTCGAGAAGGAATTCGGCACGGGCGTGCTCAAGGTCACCCCGGCCCACGACCGTACCGACTTCGACATCGGCAAGCGCCACAACCTGCCGGTCAATGACGTGATGAACCCCGACGGCACGATGAACGCCGACGCGGGTCCGCTCGCGGGCATGGAACGTTTCAAGGCCCGCCACGCCGCCGAGAAGCTCCTCGAGGAGCTGGGCGCGCTCGTGAAGACCGAGCCTTACGAGAACACCGTCGGCTTCTCCGAACGCGCCGACGTGCCGATCGAGCCTCGCCTCAGCGAACAATGGTTCATCCGCTACCCGAAGATCGACGAAGCCAAGCGCGCCGTCACCTCGGGCATCATCAAGTTCCACCCGGAACGCTGGACCAAGACCTACCTGCACTGGCTCGAGAACATCCAGGACTGGTGCGTCAGCCGCCAGCTCTGGTGGGGTCACCGCATCCCGGTCTGGTATCGCAAGGGCGCCGACCGTAACGACCCGAAGAACCTCCACGTCTCCCTCACCGCCCCCGCCGACGCCGCGAACTGGGAACAGGACCCCGACGTGCTCGACACGTGGGCCTCGTCCTGGCTCTGGTGCCTCGCGACCATCGGCTGGCGCAAGCCCGGCGAGACGACCGAAGAACTCAAGCATTGGTATCCGACCGGCGCCCTCGCGACCGGCCCGGACATCATCTTCCTCTGGGTCGCCCGCATGATCATCGCCGGCCTCGAGCTGCATGGTCCGGAGAAGAAGACGCTCACCGACGACGAGATCCGCCAGCGCGTCCCGTTCAAGCGCGTCTACTTCAACGGCATCATCCGCGACAAGCTCGGCCGCAAGATGTCGAAGTCGCTCGGCAATTCGCCGGAGCCGCTCGACCTCATCGCCAAGTTCGGCGCCGACGGCCTCCGCTTCGGCCTCCTGTCCATCGCCCCCAAGGGACAGGACATCCTCTTCGACGAAGACCGCGTCGGCCAGGGCCGCAACTTCTGCAACAAGCTCTGGAACGCCGCGCGCTTCCGCCAGATGTCGGGCCCGATGGCCGACAACTCGACGCTCGCCGCCGTGGTCAGCCGCATCAAGGCCTCGCAGCTCGACGACGACGACTTCGCGATCCTGCAAGGCCTCGCCGAACTGACCGACAGCACGACCAAGAACCTGGAGGAGCACGAGTTCACCGCCTACGCCCAGGGTCTCTACACCTTCTTCTGGGGCGACTTCTGCGATTGGTATGTCGAAGCCTCCAAGGCCCGCCTCAAGGACCCCGCCCTGCTCGGCAACTGCCTGGCCGTCCAGGACCTCGTCCTGCGCCAGTTCCTGCTGCTGCTGCACCCGGTCGCTCCGTTCATCTCCGAAGAGCTCTGGCACCTGCTCGGCTACGGCGCAGAGAACGACTTCATCCAGAACCATCACACCGGCACCGGTGGCGATCTCCTCCGCGTCCTCCGCGAGAACGGCATCAAGCTCAGCGCCGCCAAGGTCGCCGACGTCGCCCTGCTCCGCGAATTCGTGGCTTCCGTCCGCGGCCTCAAGTCGCAGGCCAATCAGGCGACCCGCCGCGATTCCGTCATCACGGTCGTCGCCAAGGACGCCACGGCCAAGGCCCTCCTGACCGCCAACCGCGACAAGCTCAGCAGCATGGCCGGCCTCGCCGAGATCGGCTTCGCCGACGACGCGGGCGGTCGCACGGGCTCCCTGACGGCCCTCGGCACGGTGATGCTCGAACTTTCCGGCACGGTCGATGTCGCTGCCGAAAAGGTCCGCCTTTCCAAGGAACTCGCCAAGCTTGAGCAGGCGGTCGCCGCCGGCGCAGCCAAGCTCACGAACGAAGCCTTCGTCTCCAAGGCTCCGCCGAAGATCCTCGAGGGCGCGCGCAAGCAGCTCGACGAGGCCAAGGCGAAGCGTGACGAGATCGCGCGCATGCTCGCCACGCTCGGCTAAGATGATCGCCACCCGGCTTCACCCCGACAAGCAAAGCGCCGCGCAGGCGGTCGCCCGGGAGATAGCCGGCCTCATCGAGATACGCTCGAAATCGGGCAAAGCGACGGTGCTGGGCCTGGCGACGGGCTCGACGCCGTTGCCTCTGTATGCGGAACTCATCCGCCTCCATCGGGAATCCGGCCTGAGCTTCCGCTCGGTCATCACCTTCAACCTGGACGAATACGAAGGCCTCGGCGCGGATCATCCGCAGTCGTATCGTCGCTTCATGGAAGAGCACCTCTTCCGGCATCTGGACATCCCCGCGGCCAACATCCACATCCCTGACGGACTGACCAAGGACGCGGCCGGTCATTGCGCGGCCTACGAAGCGGCCATCCGCGACGCCGGCGGCCTCGACCTCCAGATCCTCGGTATCGGGCGCACGGGACACATCGGGTTCAACGAACCGCCGTCGTCATGCGAAACCCGCACCCGCTGGGTCCACCTCGACGAGGTGACGCGTCGCGACAACTCCGTCTTCTTCGGCGACCTCAATCAGGTCCCGCACGGAGCCCTGACCATGGGCGTCGCCACCATCCTCGAAGCCCGACGGATCGAACTCCTCGCCTTCGGCGAAGCCAAGGCCGACATCGTGGCCCGGGCCATCAAGGAGACGCCCTCGGACGGCTGCCCGGCGACCTGGTTGCAGCGCCACCCGGCCTGCACCTTCCACCTCGACGCCGGGGCGGCGCAAGCGCTCTGAACGCACGATGGACGTCACCCCGCGTCATCGCTCGCCCATCGACCCGGACCTCGTGCCCGCGGCGCTCTGGACCCGCGCCTACCTGCGACGCTGCGAAGCCGTCGCCGGCTCCACCGACCTGACGATCGCGCTGCGTCGTGACGACGGGACCGCTTCCCTGTTCCGGACCAAGGTACTGGCCGCAGGCATCGACGACGCCGCCACCTACCTCCACGTCGAGCGGACCCTCAAGTTCCTGCTCTGGTCGCGTGGCGCGCCCGAAGTGCATCTGGCCGGATCTTCCGCCGAGCAACTCAGCGCCAAGCTGCGGCGAGATTACTCGCCGGACGGCCCACGGGCCTTTGACGCGGAGTTCTTACGCAAGGTCTTCGAACGCCCCCTGACTATCCGTGCCATCAGCGACGCCGAGCTCCCGAACGCCTCGACGTCCCACCTGCCGCTCGGGCGTAACCTCGACGGTTGCCGTATCGGCTTCGACCTCGGTGGCTCCGACCGCAAGTGCGCCGCCTTGATCGACGGCAAGGTGGTCTTCTCGGAGGAAGTGAAATGGGACCCCTATTTCCAGGCGGACCCCGCCTATCACCTGGCCGGCATCCGCCACTCGCTCGAACTCGCGGCCAAGCACCTCCCGCGCATCGACGCCATCGGCGGCTCCTCCGCGGGCGTCTACGTTAACAACAAGGTCCGCGTCGCTTCCTTGTTCCGTGGTATCACGGATCCGGCGCTCTTTGATTCACAGGTCCGGGACATGTTCCTGGACCTCGCCAAAGCCTACGGCGTGCCGTTCGAAGTCCTCAACGACGGTGATGTCACCGCCCTCGCTGGCTCGATGTCCCTTGGACGGAACGCGGTGCTGGGCGTGGCCATGGGCACCAGCGTCGCCGCCGGCTACGTCGACCAAGCCGGCAACCTCACGAACTGGCTGAGCGAACTGGCCTTCGTGCCCGTCGACTACCGCCATGCCGGTCCGACCGACGAATGGTCCGGCGATCGCGGCTGCGCGGTCCAGTATTTCAGCCAACAAGGCGTCGGAAGGCTGCTCCCCCTCGCCGGTCTCGCCATGCCCGCCGGCCTGCGCCTGCCGGAGCAGCTGGAAGAACTCCAGCGGCTGATGGCCGCCGGCGATACCCGCGCCCGACAGGTCTACGAGGCCATCGGCATCGCCTTCGGTTACGCCCTCGCCCATTTCGCGAGCTTCTACGACCTCAGCTGCCTCCTGATCATGGGACGCGTCACGTCCGGCCAAGGCGGCACGGTGATCATCGAACAGGCCCGCGCCGTCCTGCGCGACGAATTCCCCGAACTTCGCATCGACCTCGTCGTGCCGGACGAGAAAGATAAGCGCCACGGACAGGCCGTCGCCGCCGCCTCCCTCCCACCCCTCCGACGATGATCAAGCTGAACCCGCTCGCCCGCCTCACGATCCCGGATGGCTCCCAGGGCCTCCCGGCGCTTGCGCGTACGACGCACCTCGGCATCGGCGCCCACCAGGACGACCTGGAGTTCATGGCCTTCCACGGCATCCTCGCGTGCTATGATCGCACCGACCGCTGGTTCGGCGGCGTGACCATCACCGACGGACGCGGCTCTTCCCGCGCCGGCCAATTCAAGGACTGGACCGATGACCAGATCGCCGCCGAACGTATCCGCGAACAGGAAGCCGCCGCCGTCATCGGACAATATTCGTTCATCGCCCAGCTCGGCCATGGCAGCGCCGCGGTCCGCGACGCCCGGCAGACGACCGTCCGCGACGACCTGCGCGCCATCCTGGAAGCAGCCCGGCCGGAAGTCGTCTACCTCCACAATCTCGCCGACAAACACGACACCCATGTCGGCTGCGCCCTCCGCTGCCTCGAGGCCATGCGCCTGATGCCCAAAGCCGACCGCCCCAAGCAGGTCTACGGCTGCGAAGTGTGGCGCGACCTGGACTGGCTGGTGGACGACGAGAAGACCGCTATGCCGATCTCCGCGCGCCCTGAACTCGCCCGCGCCCTCAACGAGGTGTTCGCCACCCAGATCGCCGGCGGCAAGCGCTACGACCTCGCGGTCCTCGGACGTCGCACGGCCAACGCGACCTTCAGCAACGCGCATGCGACCGACCAGGAGACCGCGATGCAATGGGCCATGGACCTGACGCCGCTCATCGCGGACGACCAGCTCGACCCTCTCGCTTACACGGTCGGCTTCATCGACCGCCTGAAAGCCGACGTCACCGCCCGTATCCGCAAATCCCTCTGACATGAAGCCCACCCTCCTCGTCCTCGCCGCCGGCATGGGCAGCCGTTACGGCGGCCTGAAGCAGATCGACCCGATGGGCCCCTCGGGCGAGACCATCCTCGATTACTCCGTCTTCGACGCCCTCCGCGCCGGCTTCGGCAAGGTGGTCTTCATCATCCGTCCCGACTTCGAACAGGATTTCCGCGAACGGATCGCCACCAAGTTCGCCGGCCGCATCGACGTAGGCTTCGCCTTCCAGACCATCGACAAGCTGCCCGCCGGCTTCGCCGTCCCCGCCGGCCGCGAGAAGCCTTGGGGCACCACCCACGCGATCCTGTGCGCCCGCGACGCGGTGGACACCCCCTTCGCCGTCATCAACGCGGACGACTTCTACGGTCGCGACTCCTATGCGACCCTCGGACGTTACCTTTCCGCCCTGAGCAACACCTCGACCGCTTATGCCATGGTGGGCTTCACCCTGAAGAACACCTTGTCCGAACACGGCACGGTCGCGCGCGGCGTCTGCCAGACCGATGCCGCCGGTAAGCTGACCGACATCCAGGAGCTGACCAAGATCGCGAAGCTGGCCCGAGGCGCCGAACACCGCGGCGAGGACGGCAAGATCGTCGCGCTCACCGGCGAAGAACCTGTGTCCATGAACATGTGGGGCTTCACGCCGGCCATCTTCCCCCAGCTCGAGGCTGATTTCCGCGCCTTCCTCGCCGCGAAGGGCGGCGAACTGAAGAGCGAGGCCTATATTCCGATGTCCGTCGGCGGACTGATCGGCGCCGGCCAGGCGACCTGTCAGGTGCTCCGTTCGGATTCGACCTGGTTCGGGGTCACCTATCGTGAGGACAAACCGATCGTCCAGGCCAGCATCGCCCAACAGGTCTCCGCCGGCGCCTACCCCTCGCCGCTCTGGCGCTGAACATGGGTTCTCCGGCCGCACATGACGCCGTCGCGATCGCCCGCGAGTTCGCCCTTGGCGGCGAGGTCGTCACGGCGAAGCCGTATGGCAGCGGCCACATCAACGATACGTACCTGATCGAGACGAACCCCGGCCATGCTCCGCATCGGTTCGTGCTCCAGCGCATCAACCACAACGTCTTCCGCCGGCCGGACGAACTGATGGCGAACGTCGAACGCGTCTGCGCCCATGCCCACGCCAAGCTGAAAAAGGCGGGCTTCGCCGATGCCGATCGCCGCACGCTCCGCCTGATCCCCACCACCGCGGGCCGTGCTTGGCTCACCGACCCCCTCGGCAACCGCTGGCGCTGCTACCACTTCGTCCACGACGCGACCGGCCACGACGTCATTCGTTCGCCCGAGCAGGCCTACGCCGCGGCCAAGGCCTTCGGCGCGTTCCAAGCCCTGCTGGCCGACCTCCCCGGAGGCCGTCTCCACGAGACCATCCCCGACTTCCACCATACGCCTTCCCGCTTCGCTCGTTTCCAGGAGGCGCTGGCCAAAGACAGCCATGGCCGAGCCGCCGCCACGGTCCCGGAGATCGCCTTCGCGTTGGCCCGTGGGCATGAAGTGTCCGTGGTCGTCGAAGCGCTCCGGGACGGCAGCCTGCCGGAACGCGTCACGCACAACGACACCAAGCTCAACAACGTGCTCCTCGATGACGTGACGCAGGAAGGCATCTGTGTCATCGACCTCGACACGGTCATGCCGGGTTCGGTGCTCTATGACTTCGGCGACCTCGTCCGGACATCCACTTCGCCGGCCGCCGAAGATGAGACCGATCTCTCCAAGGTCCGCATGCAATTCCCGATGTTCGAAGCGCTGGTCCAAGGTTACCTTGCGTCGGCCCGCGGCTTCCTGACCCCGAAGGAGAAATCGCTCCTCCCCTTCGCCGGCAAGCTGATCACCTTCGAGATCGGGCTGCGCTTCCTGACGGACTGGCTCGAAGGCGACACGTACTTCAAGGTCAAGCGACCGGGACATAACCTCGACCGCGCCCGCACCCAGTTCAAGCTGGTGGAATCCATCGAAGCCCAGTTCCCCGCCATGCAGGCGTTGGTCGACCGCTCATGAGCCGCCGCGTCCTCATCACCGGCGGCGCCGGCTTCATCGGCTCCCATCTCGCACGTCGGCTCGCCCAGCACGCGGAAGTCACCGTCCTGGACGACCTACGCAGCGGCTACGCCCGCAACCTCGAAGGCGTCCGCTGCCGTTTCCTCCAAGGCTCGATCCTGGACGAAGCCGCGCTCAGCGAAGCGATCGCCGGCGCCGAAGAAGTCTACCACCTGGCGGCGATGATCTCGGTGCCGGAGTCCGTCGACAAACCTGCGGAGTGCGCCCTCCTGAACACCGAAGGCACGCGTCGCGTGCTGGCCGCCGCCCGCAAGGCGGGCGCCCGCAAGGTCGTCCTGGCATCCTCGGCGGCGATCTACGGGGACAACCCGACGGTGCCGAAGGTCGAAACGATGTCCCCCGAACCGAAGTCGCCCTACGCCGAGACGAAGCTCGCCGGCGAACGGCTGCTCGAGGAATACCGTCGCGACCATGGCCTCGGCACCGCCAGCCTGCGCTTCTTCAACGTCTTCGGCCCTCGCCAGGACCCTCGCTCCGCCTACGCGGCCGCGGTGCCGATCTTCATCGCCAAGGCCCTGCGCGACGAACCGATCGGCATCCACGGCGATGGCGGCCAGACGCGCGACTTCATCCACGTACAGGATATCGTCGGCGCGCTGACCTACGCGGCCGGCTCGGCCGACATGGCCGGCACCTACAACGTCGGCTACGGCCGCAGCCAGACCATCCTCGCGCTGGCGCAGGAGATCGTTCGCCTCACGGGATCGAAGTCCTCCATCACGCACCTCGCTCCGCGGGCTGGCGACGTGCGTCACTCGCTCGCCTCGACCGAACGCCTGGTCGCCGCCGGCTGGAAGCCCGAGTCGAGCGTCAGCGCCGGCCTGGCCGAGACGGTCGACTACTTCCGCTCGCTCAAGGCGTGATGACCAACGTCGTGCGCAGGAGTTCTTCCTGACCGTCGTTGAGATTCAGCCAAAGGTCGTATTTGCCGGGCGGAGGCAGGCGCAGCCGGAACGACAACGTCGGATTAGGCGCGTATTCGCCGCCCTCCAGCGTCGGGTGCATGTGCGCATAACCGGCCGACGGCTGTTCGGCGGAAAAAACGACGGCATGGCCGAGCGAACCCATGATAGGCAGCAGCTTCAGCGCCTTACCTTCGGGACCGGACAGCTTCACCCGAATCGTGGCGGAGGCACCGGCCTTGAGCGTCGAGGCTTCCGTCGAGACGATGGCGTTACGAGTCGGCACCACGAAGGCGTCGAACGCCACCGTGGTGGCCTTCGCCTCGGCCTGCGCCAGCATGATCCGAGAAGTCCGCGCGTCGGCGAAATCGACGTAGGCTTCGAGAGCGTGCCCACGGAGCGCCGGCGGCAAGTCGAAGCGCCAGGACCCGTCCTGGGCCGGCACGGGGTGAAGGTGCGCATAGGCGCGGACTCCGCCCGACTGTCGAAGATGCAGGTGGACCTTGCGCGTATGGGAGACGGCCACCTCATGGTCGTAGTACGGACGGCCGTCTTCCTTCAGCAGCACGACTTCGCCTTTCGCGCCATCCGGAGCGAGCGACAGCTTGAAGGTCACCGGAAACTGCAGGGCCTTGGGCGAATAGAAATTGGCTTCCTCGTTGATGCCGCAGAACTCGACGCCGTCCACGACCACCGGCTGATGGTCCGCATGCAGGAAAGCGCATTGGGTGTCGGGCAAGGCGCGCAGGCCGAAGAAGCCCGCGGCCGCGAGGCCCGTGATGACCAACGCCTGGCGGAAAGGCGTCATCGACCCTTGGTGCCGGCCGTGCCGGACAGCGGGAGCAGACGGTTGGCGACTTCTTCCGCATCGAAGGACGGACCTTCGCTACGGTAGACGATGCGACCTTCCGGGCTGATCACGATCAACGCGGCGTTATGGACGATGGTGCCGTCATCCCGCAGGGTCTGGATGCCATAGTGGCGCATCAGGTCCTTGATCTGGCCGGCGTCGCCGGTGAGGAAGCGATGCCGCTTGGCATCGATGCCGTAACCGTCGGCATAAGTGCGGAGGACTGCCGGCACGTCGGTCTCGGGGTCGAAGGTGATGGTGACAAGCCGGATGTCGGCGGCGGACGGGTGCTTGGCAAGCACGTCGCCGAGCTGCTTCATGCACGCGGTCGAAGCCGGACACATCCGGGCGGCCCGGCAGCTGGTGAAGATGAAGTTGAGCGCCAACGGATGGCCGAGGAAATCCTTCTTCGTCACGAGACGGCCGTCCTGATCCCAGAGCGCCATGTTGGGCATGAGCTCATTGGGCATCCGGGTGACCATCCGACCCTTGTCGGCGGTCTCACGGCGGAGGGCATCGGTCACTTCGGCGACCCGACGGAGCTCTTCGGGATCGGCGGAGACGACCCCGCGGGCCTGGGTCTCCTTGCCTTCCGTCACGGCTTCATAACGGACGATCCGGCCGGTCCAGCCGACCTTACGGTCGCCTTCGGAGAAGCGGCGCAGCAGCTTACCCTGACCTTCGGCCGGGGCAATGGTCGCCCAGCCATCGGCGGAAACCTCGACGACCTTACCGGTCTCGGTCGCGGCGCACAGCGTCGAGACGGCGGCAATGAGGGCAAGGAAGCGGAGCATGGTCAGAGGTGTTCACCCGAGGGCCCGAGCATGAGTTCGATCATGCCATGACGGACGCCACGATGGGAAAGATGGAAAGCCTCGGCGCCGGTCAGGTCGGCCAAGACGCAGAGGGTGATGAGCGCGGCCGGCATGATGTCGGCGCGGTCGGCCGGGATGCCCGGGACCTTCCGGCGGGCTTCGAGCGCCAGGGCGCACATCTGGTCGCGCAGCGCCCGGATGCGCAGGACGGGCAGACGGCCGCCGACGGGGGCCTCGCCGATGGCTTCGAGGTGCAGGGCGACCGCGGCGAAAGCGCCGCCGGCCCCGATGATCAGACAGTTCTCAGCGGCCTGAGCCGGGATGACCTGCTGCAGGACGCCCGTGAGGTGCGTACGGATCGAAAGCTGGTCGAGCTCGTCCACCGGGTTGGCACCGCCACGCAGATAGCCGTGCGTCATGCGCACCGAACCAAGCGGAAAGCTGCGGGCGAGCACCGTATGCTGGCCGCGGATGGCGGTGACCTCGAGGCTGCCGCCACCGAGGTCGAAGGTCAGGATGTTGGCGTAGGACTGATAAGCCGGATCGGTGCGGACGCCGGCGCCGGCCAGTCGGGCCTCGACCTCGCCGGAGACGATCGTCAGCGGGACGCCGGTGACGGCGCGTACCCGTTCGGCGAACGCCTGGCGATTGGCGCATTCGCGCACCGCGCTGGTCCCTAGCACGGTGAAACGCGTGGCGCCCTTGGAGCGGGCGAAGTCAAGGAGGCGCCCGATGGCGGCGGCGCCGTCTTCGATGGCCTCAGGCGGCAACGGGTCGCCCGGGTTGGCCGGCTGCTGCAGGCGGACGGACTCGGACAACCGCCCGAGTTCGCTGCGGTCTCGACCGTCCACGACGGCCACTTTGATGGAATTCGACCCAACGTCGACGACGGCGATGACAGACATGATCAGAAGAGGAACTGGCCCTTGAGTCCGCCGAAGAAATGGACGCCGTCCTGGGTTTCAAACTCCTTCGTGCGCATCGCGATGAAATAAGTGGCCGAGCAGGAGTAGACCTGGAAGGTCGTGCCGACGGCGCATTGCAGCACGATCGGCGAACGCGTCACGCCGCGGGACTCCTTGAAGTTGGTCCCGTCGGTGGCGTAATTGCGGACGACGACCTCGAGCTGGGTGTCCGCGAACGCCCAATAGGAGAAGTTCGGCTTCGCCTCGGCACGCAACGTCGCGACCGGGTCGTAACCGTTGGAATGGCGGATATAGGAATGACCCCAGGACTTATCGAGGTTCACGCCCCAGCGGAACTGGGCGCCGACCAGGAACTCGGAGCGCATCGTGCCAAGCTCGACGGCGGCGCGGGCGATCAGGTCGCGGTAACCGTGACCGCTCGCATCCAGGTCGAAACGGCGACGGAATTCGGCATCCACGTTGACCAGCACCTCATCGGGAATCTGGGTGCCCCAGCCGGCGGCCGGGGCGGTGCCGATCAGGTCGTGAAACTTGTTCTGGATGGTCTCGCCACCGGCCGACGGACCGATGACGCCCAGCTTGCCTTCGACGGAAAAGAAGCAGTCCTTGCGGCCGCCTCGATCGAGGATCTTGCCGTAGCCCCAGCCGAAATAGAGGGCCCCGGAATAAGGCATGTCATCCAGCGAAGGGTTCGGATTCGAAGTGTCCGACGGCGTATTGATCTCCTGCGTGACGGAAAAGAACGATTGGTCGCCACGATTGAAGGCGAGCTTCAGGCCTTGGGTGTAATAGCGGTCCTTGTTCTTGGGCGCGAACTTGTCGTTCTCTTCGGTCAGCGAGACGACCCAGACGGACGAAGGAGCGGACGCCACCGGTGCCTCCGCCGCCCGGAGCGCGGTGGTGGCCAAAGCGAAGGCGATGAGGCGGCGAGGTGACATTGCGGAAGCAACAGCAAACACCGTCACGGAGGACGCGACAACGCCTTTCTGACTTGTGAACAAAGGCGCCTCCAAGTAATTGACTGTCAGGATGTCCCACGCGCCCACAGGCTCGCCTTTTGCCCGGACGGAAGTCCTGGCCGATGGCTGCGCCGTGGTCACCGTCGGAGGCTCCTGGAAGCTCGATGACACCCTGCCGGCCATCGTCGTCAAAGGCGACCGGGTCCGGGTCGTGGCCGACGACCTATCCGACTTCGACTCTTCCCTGCCCGCCTGGCTCTACGCCAACTTCCGCAACGTCCGCCAGCTCGACCTCTCCGCCCTGCCGCCTCGGCTGCAGTCGCTCGTCCAGATGGCGGAAAAAGCCACCTTCACGGACACGCACGCCCATGATACGGGCTTCCTGGAACAGTTCGGGACCTGGGGCGTCGAAAGCAGCTCGTCCTGGGGTCGGGCCTTCGAGCATATCGGACATACCGCCGTCGGATTCCTCCGCATGGTCGTCGGCCGCGCCAAGGTCAACTGGTCCGACTTCACGCTCCAGCTTCAGACGGCCGGAGTCGACGCGTTGCCGATCGTCGCCCTGCTCGGCTTCCTCACCGGCCTGATCATGGCCTACGTCGGCCTGATCCAGCTCCGCCAGGTCGGCGCCACGGTCTACGTCGCGAACCTGGTCTCCTTGGCCATGACCCGCGAGATGGGCGCGCTCATGACCGGCGTCATCGCCTGCGGACGCACCTCGACCGCCTACGCGTCGCAGCTGGGCAGCATGAACGTCAGCCAGGAGACGGACGCCTTGCGGGCGCTCGGCATCAACCCCGTCGAATACCTAGCCGTGCCTCGCATCCTCGCCGTCACGCTCATGGTCCCGCTGCTCGCCGTCTTCGCGACCTTCATCGGCGTGCTCGGCGGCATGATCGTCGCCTGCGCCGGCGACCTGAGCATCGAACAGTATCTCACCCAAGCCATCCGGGCCATCTCCTTCAAGAGCTTCCTCGTGGGCTTCCTCAAGTCCATCGCCTTCGGCTTCATCGCGGCCTGGGCCGGCTGCTATCGCGGCTCGGTCGCCAAGCGTTCGGCGCTCGGCGTCGGCGAGGCCGCCACGTCGGCCGCCGTGCTGGGCATCACCTTCATCGTGATCTCCGACGCCTTGTTCGCGGTGATCTTCAACCTCTTCAACCTGTGAGCGACGCGTCCGCCATCCTCACCTGCACGGACCTCGCCATCGGCCACGGCTCCCGCGTCATCATGGACCGGCTGAACCTCGCCCTGCCGGCCGGCAAGATCCTCGCGATCGTCGGCCCGAGCGGTTGCGGCAAGAGCACGCTGATGCGGGCGCTCGGCGGGCTCGACGAACCCCTGGGCGGCAAGACCACCCTGATGGGCGTCGACCTCAACGCGGCACGCGGCACGCAACGGCAGGACATCCTCCGACGCATGGGCTTCCTCTTCCAAGGTTCGGCGCTCTTCTCCTCGCTCACGCTCCGCGAGAACATCGAGATGCCGATGCGCGAGTTCCTGAAGGCGCCCCGCAAGGAGATCCGTCAGCTCGCCGAGTATAAGCTGGCCCTCGTCGGCCTGGCGGACGCGATGGACAAGCTGCCGTCGGAGATCAGCGGCGGCATGGCCAAGCGAGCCGGCATCGCCCGCGCGATGGCCCTCGACCCTGCGGTCATCTTCCTCGACGAGCCGAGCGCCGGCCTCGACCCGGTCAGTTCGGGCCGCCTCGACGAACTCATCCTGCGGCTCCGGGAGGCCTTCGGCACGACCGTCGTCCTCGTCAGCCACGAGATCCCGAGCATCCTCCGGACGGCCGACTTCTGCGTTTACCTCGACCCTGACACGGGCACGATGGGCGCCTACGGGCCTCCGAAGACCTTCCTTCAGGCTGGCCAATCGCCGAAGGTCCACGCCTTCTTCACCCAAGCCCG
The DNA here is from genome assembly GCA_024638885.1 of Coraliomargarita sp. GTDB lineage: Bacteria > Verrucomicrobiota > Verrucomicrobiia > Opitutales > UBA953 > UBA953. The sequence goes on from JAHEJL010000002.1 coordinate 420,084, forward strand.
TTTCGACTGAACATGCGCAGATCCGCCAACATGACCTTGATCGGGGCCTTCGTGGTCGGTGGCATCGTGCTCATCATCGCCGCGATCATCCTCCTGGGGGCCGGTTCCTTCACGGGCGCCAAGCCGACCGCCATCGCCTACTTCGAAGATTCCGTCAGCGGCCTCGACATCGGCGCCCCGGTGAAGTTCCGCGGCGTGACCATCGGCAAGGTCAGCCAGGTGCTCCTGCGTACCTCCGGTCAGGCCAATTCCGACTACTCCGTGCCGGTGGTGATGGAATTCTCGCCGGACCTCCTCACCCGTCGCGGCCTCGACCAGGCCCTGCTCCAGAAACAAGGCCTTCGGCTGTCACTCGAGAAAGGCCTCCGCGCCAAGCTGCAGCAGCAGTCCGTCGTCACGGGCGTGCTCTACGTGGAATTAGATTACTTCCCGGACACGGCCTACAAGCTCCATGACCCGAACGGCGAGATGCCCGAGATCCCGACCCAGCCTTCGAACCTCGGCGCCCTCACCCGCGCGGTCTCCCAGACCCTCGACCAGCTCAGCCGCATCGACTTCGTCTCGATCACCAAGAAGGTCGATTCGATCCTGACGCGCATCGACCAAGGCGCCTCGAAGATCGAGTTCGAGAAGATCAACGGCAACCTCGTCCAGGCTTCCGCCAACATCTCCAAGATCACCGGCGATCCGGCGATCGCCCGCGCGGTCACCGACTTCTCCGGCGCGATGCAAGGCATCGATGCGCTCGTCAAGCGCCTGAGCGGCAAGGTCGACCCGGTCACCGACGATATCAAGGCGATGGCGACCGCCGGCCGTAAGGCGCTCGAACGCCTGAACGAGACCTCCGAGAACCTGCGCACCCTCACCAAGCCCGGATCACCTGCTCGTCGCGACCTGGACCAGGCCCTGGCCGACGTCTCCGAAGCCGCCCAGGCGATCCGCTCGCTGGCGGACTTCATCGAACGCAACCCGGAGACGATCATCCAAGGTCGCAGCAAATCGACGGTCAAGGACGCCAAGCCAAAGGAGGAGCCGGCCGCCAAATGAAGGCCCGGTTCCTGCTCCTCGCCTGCGCCGCGCTGCTCAGCGGCTGCATCATCTTCGACAAGAAGAGCGAGGCGGTGACTTTCCATCAGCTGGCTTCGCCCGCCGCGACCACGATCGCGCCCGCCAAGCGGGGCCCGCTGGTGTTCGTGCCGCGCGCCATCATCCCTTCGGCGCTCCGCCGACCGAACCTCGTCCTGCTCGACGACACCGGCTGGGTCCGCGTCGAAGATGCGCACCGCTGGATCGCGCCGCTGGACCGCGCCTTCGCCGAAACGGTCGGCCGCCACCTGACCGCGCTGACCGGCGTGGCCACCGTCGCCCAGTCCCCGGCCGAAGACCACCAGGTCCTCCTGCTGACCGTCGACCGCATGGAAGTCTTCACGGCCGCCGCGGCCGGCCGCTCCCTGTTCACCCTTCCGGGTACCTCCGAGAACAAGGATACGGCCATCCTGCAGGTGACCTATCGTCTGGAGAAGTCCGATGGCACGACCCTCGCGACCGGCACGCTGTCCCGCTCCGCTCCGCTCAAGGAACGCACGCCGACGGAATTCGTCCGCGTCCAGTCGGCCAACGTGGCCTCGCTGACCCAGGACCTCGCCAAGCTGTTCACCCCCTCTCCCGTTTCGAAATGACCTCTCCCTCCACGCCTCGACCCAACGGCTTCTCCGAAGCCACCGGCGAGATCTGCTACGACCTGCCGTCGGCCTACATCCCGCACCTGGCCACCGGTCTGCTGCACCTCCCGCGCTTCCTGGCCAAGATCCGCAAGCACCTGAAGGGCGAACTGCCGAAATCCTACCAGCGCAACTTCTGCAAGGGCTTCGACCGCTTCCTTTGCCTCCACCTCGGCGTCGACCCCGAACAGGTCATCGCCTGCGTCCGCGAGACGCAGACCGAAGCCGAACTCGACGTCCGCCTCAAGGCCCTCTTCCCCGCCGACCTCCGCGTCGCCGTCTGGAACCGCGAACTGGTCCAGAAAGGCATGAGCGAGATGGGCCGCGAAGCCCTCAACGACGCCAAGCGCAAGATGGGCGCCGAACACCGCACCGACGTGATCTCCTTCGCGGACATGATCGACTTCGACGAAGGACGCATTCTGTGAATACCAACGACCCCCATCCCAACCGCCTGGTCATCCGGGGCATCGCCGCGCTGCTCGCCTGCCTCAAGCACCACCCGAAGGCGTTGCGCGAGGTCGTCGCCACCGCCGCGTTCGCGCCGAACCTCGCCGAACACGACGCGACCTTCGCCGAACTCGGCGTGAAGACCCGCATCGTCGGCCCGATCGAGCTCGCCCAGACGGCCGAAGGCCCCTGCGACGACGTCTGCGCGCTCACCATGCGCCCCGACTTCGGCCTGGCCCGCATCTCCGACTTCGCCGAATGGCGTGAGTCCAAGGAAAGCATCGTCATCGCCGACGGCGTGACCGACCCCGCCGACCTCGCCGCGATCGCCCGTTCGATGGCCGCGTTCGGCCTGAAGCGCCTGCTGCTCTCCGGCGGCACCGAGAAGCTTTCCTTCCACCCCGAAGCGTGGCACCTGTCGCGCGGCGCGATGGAACAGCTTCGCCTCATGCGTGCCGCCGCCCTCGGCGGCCTCCTCAAACTCGTCGAAGACCGTTGCTGCGTCGTGGCGCTTTCGCCCGAGATCGGCCGCAAGATCGACCTCGCCGTCCCCGTCCGCGTGCCGGCCCGCCACCTCGCCCTGCTCATCCCGGGCGGCCGCCTCGACCCCGATATCCAGCCCCGCGTGGAGCATTGCTACCGCTTCCCGGGCCTCGTCGGCCAGCCCGCCCTGTCTCTCTCGGAAATCGCCCCCCTCGCCATCGCTTGGTTCGCCTCGACGCCCCAGCCGCGCGCCGACGGCTTCCTGTCCCGCAAAAGGGCTCGCCACGCCAAGGACAAGGGTTCCAATCCGAACAGCTAACCCCCATGTCGCAGCCCCAGCCAGGCAACGGCGAGAACGTCCTCTCGCTCCAGAACATCAGCCGCACGTTCTTCACGGCCCTCCAGCGCCAGCATGACATGCTCGCGTTCAGCATCGCCGGCCTGCACACGGCCGACCCGAAGGCCTACGAACACTTCTCGTCCGTCTCCCGCGTGATGCCGGTCCCGCAGGCCCACCTGCCCCCGGAGCAGATGCTCGCCTATGCGCGCGGCCTGATGATGCGGACGACGATCAACGACCTGCTGACCCTTTCCTCCGAATGCATGGTGCAGTGCCACCTGCTCTGCCTCTTCATCCGCGAACAGGGCAAGAACCCGCGCCGCGATCCGCTCATCGAGAAGATCATCTCGGAGAAGCAGAACGCCTTCCAGAAGATGTCCCTGCAGGACCGCTTCACCGCCCTCGAAGAGAACTTCGGGATCGTCTGCGACCTGGAGGACGGGATCTTCAGCCTCGCCGCCGCCCTGCGCGTGCTCGTCCGCGGCGGCCTCGTCACCAACGACGACATCACGCCCGACGGCGCGCTGACCCTCGAGTTCAAGGCGATGAAGGACTTCGAAGTCCCTGCCGAACCGGCCAAGGAGAACGAGCCGGCCCCCGAACTGCCCCCCGGCGTCACGCGCCATGCCCTGAGCGACGACAACAAGCCCAAGATGGTCGCCCGCCTCACGGACACCACCCGCACCTTCAAGCCCGGCGAGATGCTCAACCTCACGGACTCGGAACTCCTCGGCCTCAACATCACCGTCGCCAAGTTCGTCGACGGCCTGCTGCGCTCGGTCGACCACTTCGGACGCGCCCAGCTCGGCGAAGGCGCCTAAGCGATGCACGAGCCTGCGGCCATCCCCCGGCGCGCCTGGCTCTGGGTCATCGCGGCCTACCTCTTCCAAGCCATCCCCGCGGCGGTCCGCGACGAGGCCTTGCCGGTCGCCTTGAAGGACCTCGGCTACCCCGACGCCCAGAACACCAAGGCGGTGGCGATGTTCGGCCTGATCGTCGGCTGCAAGATCGTGCTCTCCCCGTTCGTCGCCGGCTTCAACCCGCGTCGCTTCATCCTCGCCGCGGAACTCGCCATCGCCGCCGTGCTCGGCCTGCTGGCCTGCTTCCTCGGCGCCGACCAGAACGCGACGACCCCGATCATCGGCTGCCTGATCCTGCTCTCGCTGTTCGCCGCCGCCCACGACTTCGCCCTCGATGGCTACTTCGTCGCCGCGCTCGATGACCGAACCCGGGCGACCCATGCGGGCATCCTCAACGTCGCGACGAAGGTCGGCGCGGTGCTGGCCGGTCCCTGCCTGGTCTGGCTCGTCGGTCGCATCATGGCGCAGGGACCGCAGACCGCCGACGCCTGGTCCTGGGCGATGGTGGCCGCGGCGCTGCTGGCCTTGCTCACCCTCGGCGCCAACGCCTGGGGACTGGCGGCGGAACCGACGAACCCAGGCGAAGCCAGCACGGTCAGAGAGCGTTTCCGCGAGATGCTCGCCGGACTCCGCGACCTCCTGAAGGACCCGCGCCTGCTCGCCGTCCTCGGGCTGATCTTCTTCTACCGGGCCAGCGAGGTGCACATGGCCCGCATCATCCCGTTGTTCTCCAAGTCCGACACGCACGGCGGTCTCGGCCTCAGCAACGAGACCTATGCCATCCTCCGCATGCTGTCCGCCGTCGGCGGCCTGGCGCTGGGCGGCGTCATCGGCTCCTTCGTGGTCGCCCGGCTCGGCTTGGGCCGCTCGCTGCTGCCGCTAGGGATCATGATGCACCTGCCGCTGGCGGCGTTCGCCTGGCTGGCCTACGCCGGCTCCCATGACGTCTGGGTCATCGGCGGCGTCTTCGTCATCGAATACATCGCCTATGGCGCCGGCCTGTGCGCGCTCATCCTCGCGATGATGAAACTCGCCGCCGGTCCCGGCGCCGCCGTGCGTTACGCCGCGCTCTCCACCTTCGCCTTGCTGGCCAACTACCTCCCGGGCCTGTGGGCCGGCGCGCTGGCCGAGCGACTCGGCTACGCCCACTACTTCCTGTTCGCGCTCAGCCTCGCCATCCCCGGGATCCTTTCGGCCTGGTGGGCGAAGCGTTACTTCCGCGAAGGCTGATCACTCCTTCGGAAGGACGATCAGTTCCTGCTCGAACTTCGGGTCCAGGAAGCGCTGGGCGAACGCCTGCACGGCGGCCTCGTCGGTCAGGCTCATGCGGCGCTCCCACTCGGCGTCGAAATTGGCGCCGAGGCCGGCGACTTCGCGGACGAGCGCGCCCTGCATGCGGGCGCCGGCGGATTGGCGACCCTGGCGGCGGGCGACGCGCATGCGACGCTTGGCGTCCTCGATCTCATTGGGGGCGAACTTGCCCTTCCTCAGGCGATCGAGTTCGAGGCGCATCTCCTTGACGACTTCCTGGGCCGAGGCGGGCGCGGTGCCGGCGTACAGGTAGAACATCCCTTGGTCGACGATCTCGACACGGGTCGCGCCGACGAAATAAGCCATGCCCTTCTCTTCGCGGACACGACGGAACAGGCCGCTGGCCATGCCGCTCAGCAGCTCCTCGGTGACGTTGGCGGCGACCACTTCGTCCGGGGCGAAACCGCAGTGCGGGAAGGCGATGGCGACGACGGCCTGCTCGCCTTGGGCGCGCTCGAGCACCTTGGCGGCGGCGGCCGGGACGTGCTTAGGGATGGTCTGACGGGACAGGGCAACCTTCGGCAGGGAGCCGAAGCGGCGCTTCACGAACTCCAAGGCCGCGGGACGATCGAACGCCCCGCTGATGCCGACGACGATGTTATCCGCGACGACCAGCGACTGGTGCAGGGCGGCCAGGTCCGCGGGCTGGATCCGGGCCAAGGTCTCGGGCGTACCGCAGGCGTCCACCGCGAGCGGATGCTCGCCGAAATACTGACGCTGCAGGCGAAGGCGCGCCTTCTCGACGATATCATCCTCGGCCTCGCGGCAGGCGGTGATGATGGCCGCGCGTTCGAGCGCGAAGGTCTCGGGCAGGATCTTGGGACCGAGGATGCCGTCGGCGACGAGCTCGGCGATCTGCGGGAAATCGGAGCTCAGCGCTTCGCCCCAGAGGCCGCAGGAGACCTGCGAACCATGGTCGGCGAACGTGGCGCCGAGGCTGTCGACCAGCTGGGCGACCTCTTCCTTGGTGCGGTGGACGTTGTCGCGGGCGAACATCGTCCCGAGCAGGCCCGTCGTACCGCGCTTGGCGGCCTCCTCGTAAGCAACGCCGCCGGCGAGGAAGACGCCGATGCCGGCCTTGGGAATGGTGGCGTCATGCTGGAAGACCACGCGTACGCCGTTCTCCAGGCTGAAGGTCTCGAAACGATCGGGCGTGGACGTGGCGACGGCCGCGGTCGCCGAAGCCTCCGCCTTGCCGCCTCGCATCGTACCGTAGGTGACGTTGTCCGGGCGGAGCCACTTGCGCGCCTCGCGGGTGAGGTCGTCGGCCGAAAGACGGGCGAGATGCTCGACGCCCCGCTGCGGCCAGGAGATGTCGTATCCGATGGTAGCCGCATGGGCGACCCGGCTGGTCAGCCCGTGGATGTTCTTCTGGCCGTTGACCATCGCGACGACGGATTGGCGGCGGACCTTGTCGAACTGCGCGGGCGAGACGCCCTTCTGCAGGAGACCGTCGACGACTTCGGCGATCGCCTGTTCGACGACCGAGGCGGTCGTCCCGGCTTCGCCGGTCCAGCTGCACCAGGCGAGACCAAGGTCCCGGATGCCGAAACCGGACGCATCGATGCCATGGACGAGCTTACGCTTTTCGCGGAGCTCGCTCCAGAGCAAGGAACTGTTGCCGGCGCCGAGGACACCGAGGAAGAGGTCGGTCGCGAGACGGCCGTCGTCGAAATAACCCGGGATACGCCAGCAGGCGACGCCCTTGGACGTATTGACCTCGCGGACGAGGTCGGCCCGGCGGACGCCGCCCTGCGGCGGTTCCTGATGGCAGGCGATCTCGATCAGCGGACGGCGGCCGAAGCGGCCGAACCAGCGTTCCGCGGAGGCGAAGACTTCCTCCGGAGGCATGCTGCCGCCGAGGGCGAGCACGACGTTGGTCGGCACATAACGGCTGGCGTGATAGGCCCGCAGGTCATCCGGCGTGATGCGGACGAAAAGGTCGCGATGGCCGATGACCGGCTGACGGAGCGGATGGGAACGCACCGCTTCTTCCAGGACCGACTTGGCCAGGACCTGGTCGTGCTCGTCGTCGCACATCGCGATCTCCCGGAGGATGACCTCGCGCTCCATCTTCGCGTCGGCATCGGTGATCAGCGGGTCGAAGACCATGTCGGCGATGGCTTCCATCGCGGTCTCGAAACCTTCCTGCGGGGCGTCGACGTAATAGACCGTGCGGTCGAAGGTCGTATAGGCGTTGGAGGAACCACCGCTGCGGTGGATGGCCTCGGTCAGCTCGCGGTTCGTGAAGCGTCCCGTCCCCTTGAACACCATGTGCTCGAGGTAATGCGAGATGCCGGAGCCTTCCCAGCGACCCTCGTGGATGCTGCCGGTGCGCACCCAGGCCTGGACGGTGCAAAGGCCGATGCCCGGGCGGTGGGAGTAGATGACCTCGAGTCCGTTGGACAGGACCCGGCGCTCAGGCAACGGGCCGGCAATCTGGGCGAAACTCAGACCTTCGAGGTAAGACATGGGCTGGATGTATGCCCTTCCCCCGACGGGGCGCAAGTGCGACCCCAAGTTCAGGCCAAAGCCAGCAACGCGGGCAAGTCCAGCGGATCGGTCGTCATGGCGAGCTGACCGGCAGCGTCGCGCGGCCACTCGGCCGCCGGGCGGTCCCAGTAGAGTTCGATGCCATTGCCGTCAGGGTCGCTGAAATAGACCGCCAAGCTGACGCCATGATCGGCGGCCCCTTCGAGCCGGACCCCGAACTGCGCCGCCCGGCGGATGCCGCGCGCCAGGTCAGCCTTGGTCGGATAAAGTAAGGCGACGTGGTAGAGTCCGGTCGTGCCGGGGGCGGGCGGACGACCGCCCCGGCTCTCCCAGGTGTTCAGGCCGACGTGATGGTGGTAGCCGTCAGCCGAAAGGAAGACCGCCTGCGTGCCGTAGCGCTGGGTGACGTCCAGGCCGAGGGCGCCTTGATAAAAGGCCGTCGCCCGCTCGAGGTCGGCGACCTTCAGGTGGACGTGTCCGATGCTCAGGCGTACCGGCGATTCCTTGGCGCTCATGCCCATAACCTAGCCCAAACGGGGTGCTTGGCAAACCTCGGACTGGGAGTCGCACTCTGACATTGAAAACAGGGACTGCGCACCGTATGCCCAACCCCTTCCCCGCCTCCGGCGGACGTTTCCAGCCCCCTCTCCCGACTTCCGATGTATATTCCGCCTGAAATCCGCGCCAACCTCGACGAAGTCGAACGTCGGGCCGGCTATCTTTGGAAGTTCCTGGACGTCCCGGGCAAGCAGACCGCGATCGCCAAGCTCGAGGAACAGATGGGCGCCCAGAATTTCTGGGACAGCCAGAAGGCCGCCCAGAAGGTCATCTCGGAATGCAACGGCTATAAGAACATCGTCGGCCCCCAGGTCGCCTTCCGCCGCCAGATCGACGACGCCAAGACCCTCGCCGAACTCATCACCGAGTCGCCCGACGGCACCGCCGACGCCGAAGTCGAGGAACTGCGCAAGCTCGCCGCCGACCTGATCACCGCCGTCTCCGACCTCGAGATCGCCTCCTTCCTCTCCGGTCCGCACGACCGCTCCAACGCCATCGTCACCGTCAAGGCCGGCGCCGGCGGCACCGAATCCAACGACTGGGCCGACCTGCTCTACCGCATGTACACGCGCTGGGCCGAACGCCGCGGTTTCAAGATCGAGGTCGAAGACATCGCCGAAGGCGAAGGCGCCGGCATCAGCCAGGCGACCTTCCGCCTCGAAGGCCCCAACGCCTACGGCTACGTCAAGGCCGAGCGCGGCGTCCACCGCCTCGTCCGCATCTCGCCCTTCGACGCCAACGCCCGTCGCCACACCTCGTTCGCCTCGGTCGACGTCGTCGCCGAAATCGACGATGACATCGACGTCGAGGTCAACGAAGCCGACCTGCGCGTCGACGTGTATCGCTCGTCCGGCAAGGGCGGCCAGCACGTCAACAAGACCGAGTCCGCCGTCCGCCTCACGCACATCCCGACGGGCATCGTCGTGGCGTGCCAGCGCGAACGCTCCCAGGTCAAGAACCGCGCGCTCGCGATGAAGATCCTGCGCGCCCGCATCTACGAGAAGACCATCGACGACAAGCGCGCCGAGATGGAGAAATATTACGGCGAGAAAGGCGACATCGGCTGGGGCAACCAGATCCGTTCCTACGTCTTCCAGCCCTACCAGATGGTGAAGGACCTCCGCACCGGCGTCGAGACGGGCAACATCCAGGCGGTCATGGACGGCGACATCGACGCGTTCATCAACGGCTGGCTCCGCGCCGGCGGTCCGCGCACGCGCAACAAGGACATCAAGATCGAGGACTAAGTCCTCCCCTGCCATGCCCACCCGGGACGTCCTCCGTCAGAAGCTCCTCGATACCCCGCTCTTCGCGGAGAAGATCTGGAAGCTGTCCCCGGAACCGTGGCCGATCACCGAGGCCCAGCTGCGTGACCTGAAGCGCATCGGCGCGGCCTGCCTGAGCTACCATCGCGCGCTCGAACGCCTCTACGTCCGCTCGTTCACCGGCAAGAAGATCCTGCGCAACCGCGAGGTCTTCGCCCCCTGGGTCGCCGAATACCTCGACCGCTACAAGCCCGCGGGCCTGATCGAACATGGCCGCCATCGGGCCGTCAAAGGCCAGTGCCCGGTCGTCCTGCGCCCGGACCTGCTCATCACGGACCAGGGGTTCACGATGACCGAGCTCGACAGCGTCCCCGGCGGCGTCGGCCTGACGGCCTACCTGAACGAGGTGTACGCCGAGGACTTCCCCCGTGTGATCGGCTCCGCCGCGATGCCCGACCGCTTCATGGCTTCGCTCGCGCGCCTGACGCCGAAGGAAAAATTCCCGCTGGTCGCGATCGTCGTCAGCGAAGAAGCCGCCACCTACCGTCCGGAGTTCGAATGGCTCGGCGAGAAGCTGCGGACGCTCGGCCACGACGTGCACATCGTCGAGCCGGCCCAGATCATGCAGATGGGCGACGGGTCCTACATCCCGGTCGATGGCGCCCCGCGCCGCGTCGACATCCTGTACCGCTTCTTCGAACTCTTCGACCTCGCCAACGTGAAGGGCGCCGACGGCATCTTCAACGCGGTCGAGGCCGGCACGCTGACCCTGACCCCGCCGATGAAGGCGTTCCAGGAAGAGAAGCTGGGCCTCGCGTTGCTGCACCACCCGCAGCTCGCCGAGTTCTGGAAGGAGAACCTGCCCGAAGACCATCACGAGGCCCTCTTCCGCATCGTGCCGAAGACGTGGATCATGGAGAAGACCGAGCTGCCCCCGACGGCGGTCCTGCATGCGCCGGGCTTCGCCGGCCGCCCGATCCGCGAATGGTCCGAGCTCGCCGAAGCCTCCCAGCGCGAACGCAACCTGATCATCAAGGCCAGCGGGTTCCACGAGACCGCCTGGGGCGCCCGCTCGGTGACCCTCGGCAGCGACGTCTCCCGCGACGAATGGCTCGAGGCCATCGAGAACGCCCTGAGCCCCGACAACGAGACCTTCCACGTGATGCAGGAATACCACAAGCCGTCGCGCCTGACCCACCCGGTCTTCGCCGACGACGGGTCGGTGGTCCCGGCCGACGGACGCGTCCGCCTCTGCCCGTACTTCTTCGTCGACGGGGACGCGGTCGAGCTCTCGGGCATCCTGTCGACCTTCTGCCCGGCCGATAAGAAGATCATCCACGGGATGAGCGACGCGGCCCTGCTGCCCTGCCATCTGGTGCCCTGAGGCCCTGCGGCGCCTTGCTTCCTGCCGGGTTTGAGCCCAAGGTAGGCGCATGAGACTCCTCGCCCTCGGTCTGCTCTCGCTCTTCGCCCTGCTCGGCGACCTCAGCGCCGCCGTCCGCACGAAGGTCGACCTGGTCAACCTGACTCCCGACGTCCGCGCCGGCGAGAAAGCCCTCGTCGCCCTCCGCTACCGTTGCGACCCCCACTTCCACATCTACTGGAAGAACCCCGGCGACGCCGGCGCTCCTCCCACGGTCGAATGGACCGAGAAGTCCGGCACGGAAGTCGGCGGCTTCATCTGGCCCGGCCCCAAGCTGCTCGACCAGGCCGGGGTGATGAACTTCGTCTACGAAAACGAGACGCTCATCCTGATGGAGGTCGCCGTCCCCGCGGGCAAGACGGGCGCGATCGTGCTCAAGGGCAAGGCGGAGTGGCTCGAGTGCGACGACAAGGGCTGCTGGCCCCATGACACGCTGGTCGAACTCACGCTCAAGGTCGGGCCGGGCAATCCTGCTTATAAATATGACGCCAAGCTCTACCCGGACCTCAAGGCGCCGCTCGCCGGCGAATTCCGCGTGGTCGGCGACGAGCTGCAGGTCGTCCCCGCCGCCGGCGCCAAGCTCGATCTCTCCAAGGTCTGGTTCCCGGAGCGTAACTTCCTCACTCCCGACGCGACCGCGAAGCAGAAGCACAACGCCACCACGCTGTTCTTCAACCTGAAGGAAGCCACGGAGAAGCTCGACGCGGGTCCGGTCAGCTTCGTGGGCTCCGACGGCAAAGGCGGCTTCGTCCGCCTCGTGGCCACCGCTCCGGTCGGTGCGACGACCAAGGGCGAGACCGATATCGCGCCCACCTCCGCCCATCCGAGCACTTCCGACTGGCAGCCCTGGTCGCCCGAAGCCCAGGCCAAAGCCCTTGCCGACGGCAAGATCGTGTACGTCGACTTCACCGCCCGCTGGTGCGCCACCTGCCAGGTGAACAAGCGCGTCTACAAGCAGGATGACGTGCACCAGGCGCTGACTGCCGCCGGCGTCGTGCTGCTCAAGGCCGACTGGACCAAGAAAGACGCCGTCATCGCCGACGAGCTCCGCAAATACGGTCGCACCGGCATTCCGCTCAACGTCTTCCTCAGGACCGGCCAACCGCCCGCGATCCTTTCCGAAGCCCTCACCGGCACGGAAGTCATCGCCGCGCTCGGCGCCGTCTCCGCCGGCAAGACCTATCAGGCCGACGCCACCACGCACGCCTTCGGGTTCTGGCTGCTGCTGGCTTTCGGCGGCGGCATCCTGCTCAATCTGATGCCCTGCGTCTTCCCGATGATCGGCCTCAAGGTGCTCGGCTTCGCCAAGGAAGCCGGCGCTTCGCGGCGCACGGTCGTGCTCAACGGCCTGCTCTACTCCGCCGGCGTCATCGTCAGCTTCCTCGCGCTGGCGCTGCTCATCATCGGCCTCAAGTCGGGCGGCAGCTCCGTCGGCTGGGGCTTCCAGATGCAGTCACCGGGCTTCGTCCTCGGCACCTGCGTGCTGATGATCGTGCTCGGCCTCAGCCTGGCCGGCGTCTTCGAGATCGGCGTAGGCCTCGGCGGCCTCTCGGCCGGTGAAGGCGAAGGACGGATCGCGACCTTCTTCTCCGGCGTGCTCGCCACGGTCGTGGCCACCCCTTGCACGGCCCCGGGTCTCGGTGCGGCGCTGGGCTTCGCGTTGGACAAAGAACGCTCCACCGGCGAAACCCTGCTCTTCTTCGTGGTCATCGGCCTCGGCATGGCCCTGCCCTACCTGCTGCTCTCGGTCTTCCCGCGTCTTGCCGCCCTGCTGCCTCGTCCTGGCGAGTGGATGGAGTCGCTCAAGCAAGGCATGTCCTTCCCGCTCTTCGCCTACGCCCTCTACCTGCTGTGGGTGCTCAACGCGCTGATCGAAGACGCGGCTTGGGTACGCGACGCCTCCCTCGGACTGGCCGTGATCGCCACGTCCTGCTGGATCCTCGGCCGCTGGGGTGCCTTGCACCGGAGCGTCATGGAGCGCATCTCGGCGCGCCTGCTGGCCGGCCTGCTCTTCGTGGGCACGCTGGCCTACCTTTACGCGACCCTGCCGTAAGCAAGGTCCAGCGGACAACAAAAAGGCCCGCCGATCGGCGGGCCTTTTGCTTTCGTTAGCCGACCGCTCAGAGAGCGGAAGGAACCGGAGCCGGAGCAGCGCCCGCGGCGGCCGGGGTAGCCGGGCGAGCGGCGCCGGAGGAAACCGGGCCGGAGTAGTTCACGTCGACGATGATGGCCTTACGGTCCTTGGCGCCAGACTGGCGACCGGCGGCGTTCTTGTCGGCGTGCTGGGAGCCGAGGGCCATGACTTCGGCCTTACCCTGGTTGGCACCGAGCTTGACGAGGTAGTCACGGACGGACTGGGCTCGGCGATCGGAGAGACCGAGGTTATATTCTTCGGTACCGAAATGGTCGGTGTAGCCGGCGATGATGACTTCGGTGGCCTTGACCCGGCCGGCGACGGCGTCGACCTTGGCGCGCTCCGAGGCGGAGACGGTGTACTTGTCGAATTCGAAGTAGACGGTGGTCAGGATGGCTTCGGGCGGGATGTTGCCGGAACGGATGGCGTTGGCGAGGGCGTCGCGACGCGCGTTGACCGAGCGGGTGTCCAGGGAATCAGGACCGCCGGCGGAGTTGCCGGAGGACAGCGGGCTGAAACCCTCGGGGATGCGGGAGGTGCAACCGACGCTCAGGGCGGCGACGGCGAGAAGGAACGTGAAACGCTTCATGGTGTGGCGGGAATAAAAGAATAGCGGGCGGGTGTCGGCAAGCCTTGTCTCGCTCAGTAGCGGGGGACCTTGGGGTCGACCTTCAGCGACCAGGCGTCGATGCCGCCTTTCACGTTGCTGACGCGGGCATAACCCTTGGAGCGGAGGAACTGGGTCACCTTCATGCTGCGGCCTCCATGGTGACACTGGACCAGCACCGGGACATCCTGCGGAATCTCGGCCAGACGCGTCGGCACGGTGTTCATCGGGATGAGGCGGGAGCCTTCGATCCGGCAGATCGCGTATTCGTCCATCTCCCGGACGTCGAGCAGGAGGGGCGGATTCGGACCGGCCAGCAGGCGCTGGGCTTCTTCGACGGTCACTTCGAGCGGGGTTTCGGACATAAGGATCGGGGCGGCGCAGACGGTCGGCGCATAGGCGGACTTCTCGAGCGTGCGGATGACGGGAGCAGCGCCGCAACAAGGACAGGCCGGGTCGGCGGAAAGGGCGAGCAACCGGGACGTGCCGGCTTCGACATCGACCACCAGCAGACGGGAGGCCGGACGCTTGCCGAGCAGGACGGCGATGACTTCCGCCGCCATCCACGATCCGATCACGCCGCAGGTCGCGCCGAAGACGCCGGCATCGGCGCAGGTCGGCACGGAAGCGGCGTCCGGAATCACCGGATAGAGACAACGGTAGCAACCGGCACGCGGCAGGAAGACGCCGACCTGTCCGGCTCCGCGCAGGACGCTGCCATGCACGAGCGGCTTACCGCCCAGGACGCAGGCGTCGGCGGCGAGGAAACGGGTCGCGAAATTATCGGTGCCATCGACGACCAGGTCGTAACGGGCGACGAGCTCGGCCGCGTTCTCGACCGTGAAACCTTCAGGGTGCAGCGCCACCTTCAGGCCCGGGTTGATCTCTCCGAGCGCCTCGGCGGCCGAGATGGTCTTCGGCAGCCCCAAGGTATCGAAGCCATGGACGATCTGGCGATGGAGGTTGGAGACTTCGACTTTGTCCGGGTCGGCGATGCCGATGAGCCCCACGCCCGCGGCGGCCAGATACAATCCGACCGGCGAACCCAGACCGCCGGCGCCGAGGATCAGCACCTTGGCGTCGCGCAGGCGCAGCTGACCGGCCTCCCCCACTCCGGGCAGACGGATCTGCCGGGAGTACAAGGCCCTCTCGTGGTCGGTGAGACGCGGTTCCGCGGACATGCGGACAGTGGAACCCCCGCCTCCCATCGTGTCAAACCCGCCCCGCCCACGTGTCGGGTTGAATAATCGGACGGAGTCCCCCAAGTTGACCCCGTGGCACAGGTCTTCCTCGGCATCGATTACGGCTCCCGACGGGTCGGGCTCAGCCATGCCGATGAGCTCGGCTTCGCCTTCCCCCTGCCCGCGGCCGTCGCCGAAAGCGCCGAAGAACGCTTCGCGCAGATCGGCAAGGAAATCGCCCGCCTCAAGGTCACCCTCCTCGTGCTGGGCTACCCGCTCTCCGTGGAAGGCGAGCGGACGAAGCGTTGCGACGAGGTCGACGTCTTCGCCGCCGAGCTGACCAAGCGCTTCCATCTCCCGATCGAGAAAGTCGACGAGGCGCTCACCAGCCAGGCCGCCGACGAGATGGGCGGACGCAAGGCGCGCTCGGCCCATGAACGCAAGCAGCAGGCCAAGACCGGCGAACGGGATTCCCGCGCCGCCGCGGTCCTGCTCCAGGATTTCCTCAACAGCCGCGGCATCGGCGCCTGACATGCCTCCGGCCAAGCCCAAGAAACCCTTCACGCCGAAGCTCGAACGCTTCCTGGCCACGGTCGCCTACGACGGCACCGACCATATCGGCTGGCAGGTCCAGACCGGCCGCCTCTCCATCGAGGGCGAGATCGAGGAACGCCTCTCGCGCATCCTCAAGACGCCGATCGACATCCATGGCAGCGGTCGCACCGACTCCGGCGTGCACAGCGTCGGCCAGCGCTTCCACTTCGACGCGTTCTGGCCGCACCCCTGCTGCTACCTGGTCCACGCGCTCAACTCCTGCGAGCAGAACGGCATCCTCGTCACGCACCTGCAACGCGTGGCCCCCGGCTTCCATTGCCGCTGGCACGCCAACGGCAAACGCTACCGCTACGAGATCTGCGACGGCTACCCGCCGCCCTGGGAGGCGCGCTACTGCCTCGGCCTCGGCAACAAGACCGTCGACGTGAAGCTGATGCGCCAGGCGGCGAAGCTGCTGCTCGGCAAACACGACTTCTTCGCCTTCGGCGCGAACCACGGACAAGGCATGGAGAAGGAGAACCCGGTGAAGGAGCTCCGTCGCCTGGACGTCCGTCGCCGCGGCAAGCGCATCACGGTCATCGCCGAAGGCAGCGGCTTCCTTTATAAGATGGTCCGTCGCCTGGTGGGCGGGCTCCTCCGCGTCGGCGAAGGCAAGATGCCGCCCGAGCGTCTGGTGGCCTACCGCAAGGAACGCGTCATCACCTCGGAAGTACCCACCGCGCCCGCCCGCGGCCTGTTCATGGAGAAGGTCTACTTCGAGCCCGGCGCCCTGAAGCATCCCCGTCCGCTCCGCAGTCGCGACGACGCCGGCAGCACGGAATGACGTCGGCCTTAATCCTAGGTTAAGGCGAACCCTGGTATCATTCTCCCATGCTTCGCTTCCTCGCCGCCTGCTTCGCCTGCCTGCTGATCGCCACCGCCGTCGCCGCTCCGGCCGATGGCAAGAAAGGCGGCAAAGGTGGCAAAGGCGGTCCGCCCGCCGGCGCGATCGACACCGTCGCCGCGGCCAAGCCGGCCGACAAGAATCCCACGCTCAAGCTCACCAGCCCAGCGGTGAAGGACGGCGAAAAACTCCCGGTCGAATTCACGGGTGACGGTGAAAGCGCTTCCCTGCCCCTGGCGTGGAGCGGCGTACCGAAAGGCACGCAGAGCCTGGTGCTGATCATGCACCACCTCGACCCGGAAGGTAAGACGAAGATCTATTGGCTGATGCATGACATCGACCCGAAGACGACGAGCGCGGCCAAGAACGCGACCGACTTCGGCAAGATGGGCCTGAGCACCGTCCACAACCGCGTCGAATACGCTCCGCCCCACTCCAAAGGACCTGGCGAGAAGAAGTACGTACTCACGCTCTTCGCGCTCTCGGCCAAGCCTGACCTGTCCAAGGCCGAAAGCCCCCTGACCGTCGACCCCTTGCTCGCGGCGATGAAAGGCAAGATCCTCGCCGCCGCCGACCTCAACGTCATCTACACGCGCCCGGCCGGCGCCAGCGAGGAGAAGGAAGAGAAACGTCCGCCGCGCCGCGAAGACGCCGCCAAGTAAGCGGTTTTGATTGGAAGACGGCGGCCGGTCGTCGTACTCCCCATCCATGCGGCGCACCCTGCTCCCCTGGCTTCTCGCCCTCCTCCCGGCCCTGCTCTGGGCCCACCCGGAGTGGAAGGAAGCTTCCTGCCTCGGCGTCATCGACGAACAGGAGCGCCTGGCGCTGACGGTGAAGTTCGACGTCCCGTCGTTCCTGCTCGGCCAGCTGCCGAAGGATGCCCCGATCAAGGAACTCGACGCGTTGATGTTCACGCCGGGACGACTGGCCATGTCCGTCGAACCCGGCCGCAAGTCATTCCTCGCCGGCCTTCGCCTCGAGGCCGACGGTAAGCCGGTGACTTGGACGCTGGAAGCCTTCCCGACGGCCGAACAGATCCTCGCCCAGTCCGCCCGCCAAGGCGAAGCGGACCGTTATCCGGTGATGATGAACGCGAAGCTCGTGGCGAAGCTTCCGACCGGCACCGCCAAGCTCGTCCTCCGTTTCCCCGACGCCTTAGGCACGGTCTTCACGAACGTCCGCAAAGGGATGGAGTTCCAGACGGTGATGGCGGTCGCGAAGAACGAACCCGGCGAGATCCAGATCGGGGACGGTCCGGCACGCTCCGACCCGAAGACGACCGTGCAGCTGCTGGCCGACGGCTTCGGCCACGTGCTCCCTGAAGGCTGGGATCACTGCCTGTTCATGTTGGCGATGTTCCTCGGCGCGACGTCCCTCCGCCAGGCGCTCGGCCGTTCGCTCGTCTTCACGCTCGGCCACAGCGTCACCCTGAGCGCCGTCGCGCTCGGCTGGCTCGGCCACCCCGGCCCATGGATCGAACCGTTCATCACCTTGACGATCGGTGTCGGCGGCTGGATGGCCTACCGCGGAACGGCCTCGAATCGTCGCATGCTGCTCGTCCCCGCCGCCTTCGGCTTGGTGCATGGCCTGGGCTTCGCCGCCGCGGTCTCTGACCGCCTCAAGGAATGGGATAACGGCAGCATCGTCCGCATCTTGGTCGGCTTCAATGTCGGCGTCGAACTGGCTCAAGTGACCGTGATCTTCGCTTCGGCCGGCCTGCTCTGGATCCTCCTGCGCGCCGGCCTGCCCGAAACGAAGCTACGGCGGACGCTCTGCCTCGCCGTCGGCGCCGCCGGCTTCGGCGTGATGGCCTGGCGTCTGGCGGGATTGGCCGGCCTCGTCTGATCAGAGACGACCGACCGGGCGCTTGCCGGCGTCGAGCTTCTTGCGCTCGGAAGCGGCGAACTCCTGCAGTTCCTTCACCACCTCCGGATTGGCGGCGGCCAGGTCGTTGGTCTCGCCGGGGTCGGCGTCCAGGTCATACAACGAAAGCGTGATCTGGCGCTGATGCGTCGTCGCCGGCAGGCCGTCGCGCTGGGCGGGGACCATGCCGACGTAACTGCGATAGGCGTGCGGCAGATGCAGCTTCCACTTCCCCTTACGGACCGCTTCGAGGCGGTCGCCGTAGTAATAGGTGAAGGAGTCGCGGGCGACGTCCTTGGCGCCCTTGAGGAGCGACAGGAACGAGCGGCCGTCGATCTCGCGCTTCGGCGGCTGGGCGGCGCAGGCCTCGACGAGCGTAGGCACCACGTCGATGTTCGCGGCGAGGGCGTCCGTGCGTGCGCCCGGCTTGACCACGCCCGGCCAGCGGACGATGAAGGGCACGCGCACGCCGCCTTCGAAGGTCGTCCCCTTGCCTTCGCGGAAAGGACCGGCGGAGCCGGCATGACGACCGAAATTGAGCCACGGCCCGTTGTCGCTCGTGAAGACCACGAGGGTCTGCTGGTCGACGCCCTTGTCGACGAGGGCTTTCATCACCGCGCCGACCGTGCGGTCGATGTCGGCCATCGTGTCGGCGTAAGGCGTGGCGAACTTGCCCTTGAAGTCGGCCGAAGCGCCGAGCGGCGTATGGGGCATCGAAGTGGCCAGATAGAGGAAGAACGGCTTCTCCTTACCCGCGCTGTCATGGATGAAACGGACGGCCCGCAGGCCCTGGGCAGTCGTCAGCGCATCCATGTCCGTCCAATCGCGGACGCAGCCCATCGGATGGCCGTTCACGTAACGCGGCAGTTCCGGATACATCTTCCGACGCGATTCGTCCCCGACGGCGTAGCCCAGCGGCCACATGTCGTTGGAATACGGCAGGATCATCGAATCATCGAAGCCGTGATTCGGGGGCAGGAACTTCGGCGCGTCGCCGAGGTGCCACTTGCCGACCACGCCGGTGTGGTAGCCGGCGTCGCGCAGCAAAGCACCGAGCGTCTGCTCCTCGGTGTTCAGGCCGGTCTTGGCCTGCGGACCGAGGGCGACGCCGCCGAGACCGAGTCGGTTCGGATAGCAACCGGTCAGCAAGGCCGTACGGGAAGAGGTGCAGACCGCCTGGGTCGCGTAGAAGCTCGTGAAGCGAAGCCCTTCCTGGGCGAGGCGATCGATGTTGGGCGTGACGTTCTGCGTCGAACCGTAGCAACCCGGGTCGGCCCACCCCATGTCGTCGCACATGATATAAACGACGTTAGGCCGGGCGCCGAAGAGACATGCGCACAGCAGGAGGCCCAAGGTTGGGGTAAACCTCATGAACCAATTCATAGGGGTTTCCCCCTATGGCTCCAAGCCTTAATCAGGGCCGCCGACCCTTTTGCCTAAGATTAGACCTTCAACCCCAGCTCGGCGCAGACGGCCGGGTGCTTCCGGGCCTTGTTGAGGAACTCATCCACGCTGAAGTCGGCCACGATGAAGTCACCGTAACGGAAGGACGGGCACTTCGACTGTCCGGTCAGCGCGATCAGCTGGCGCATCTGATGCATGTCGGCGCTGACGTCGCGGACATCGAGCTGCACGCCCTGTTCGGCGAAGAAGGCCAAGGCCTGCGTGCACCACGGGCAACCGGGCTTGGTGTAGAAGATGGGCAGAGGCTGCGGCATGCGGCAAAGCAAGCGAGCGGAGCCGCGGTTAGCAAGCGGAGACACCCGAGGCGTTGACAGCCTCGCGTCTCTTGCAGGAAATACCGCCTCCCCATGGAAACCATTCACGGCGCCCCCAGCTACGTACTCCGCACCGCCGAGGTCGAACTGGCCGTCACCCAGACCGCCGGCCACCTGGCGCCGGTCACGTTCCACTTCCCCGGCCTCAAGGCCTCGCCCTACTCGCTCTCGCCGTGGACGCCCACGCAGATCGACCAATCGCTCCCGCCCCTGCTGACCTACCTGCGCGGCGACTTCATGTGCCTGCCGTTCGGCGGCCAGCAGAAAGGCCCGCCCCATGGCGACACCGCCAACGCGACCTGGCATCTCGTGTCCGCGACCGGCACCTCGCTCAAGCTCACGCAGACCGGCACCGACACCGGCGCGACCGTCGCCAAGAACTTCTCGCTCATCCCGGGCCACCACGCGATCTATTGGGAGCACATCATCGAGAACCTCGAAGGCCGCTGGAACTACGGCAACCACCCGGTGCTCGACCTTTCCGGCGTCCCCGCCGGCGCGGCCCGCATCGCGACGAGCGCCTTCCGCTTCGGCTCCGTCTACGCCGGCGAATTCTCGAACCCCGCCGCCGGCGAGACCGGCGTGCTCAAGCCCTTCGGCGAATTCTCCTCGCTGAAGTCCGTGCCGATGAAGGACGGCTCCCAGACCGACCTGACCCGCTACCCCGCCCGCGCCGGCAGCGACGACCTCATCATGCTGGTCAACGTCCCCGCCACGGAGGCCCAGCCCTTCGCCTGGACCGCCGTGACCTTCCCGGGCTACGTCTGGTTCTCGCTGAAGGACGTCGCCGACTTCCCCTCGACCCTCTTCTGGCTCTCCAACGGCGGCCGCCCCGGCCACCCGTGGGAAAAGCGCCACCTCGGTCGCCTCGGCCTCGAGGAAGTCTGCTCCCATTTCTGCGACGGCGTCGACATCGCCCGCGAGGATCGCCTCGCCGCCAAGGGCATCCCGACCAGCCGCCTTTTCCGCAAGGACGAGCGCGTCCGCCTACCCCTGATCCAGGCCGCCGCCGCGGTGCCGGCCGACTTCGGCCAGGTGCAGAGCATCGTCCCGGCCGGCCCGGAAGCCGTCCGGATCACGGGCGAAAACGGCCTGGCCGTGACCTGCCCCATTAATTGGCAGTTTTTGAAGTCGTAAGTCGGCTTACTCAATTCTTGTCCCTGCCCGTGGAGTCGCCTAAATCCGACCTCCCCGACCCTCCTTTCCCCCCACATGTCCTCCCCCAAGATTGTCCAAGATCTCTCCACCAAGAAGAGCGGCGTCGCCTCTCTCGTGGAGAAGGAACTCGCCAAGACCGGCGGCCTGCTGCGTCTCGCCCCGTGCTGGGTGCCGCGCTCCTTCCTCCAGCCCGGCAAGCGCCTCAAGCTCCACCCGGATGACCTCTACGCCTTCGGCCTGAGCCGCGGCGGCATCGACGAACGCTGGTTCGCTTCCACCACCGAAGCCGCCAACGACAACCGCACGCCCGACGAAGGCCTGTCCTACGTCGTCATCGGCAACACCCGCTTCACGCTCAAGCAGGCCGTCCAGGAATGCGGCGCCGAGCTGATCGGCTCCAAGATCTGGAACAAGTACAAGAAGTGGCCGGTGTACTCCAAGTTCTTCGACAACATGGGTCCGATCCCGCACCACATGCACCAGAACGCCAAGCAGGCCAAGCTGCTCGGCCTCGAAGGCAAGCCGGAGTCCTACTACTTCCCGCCCCAGCACAACAACGTCGGCAACAACTTCCCCTACACGTTCATGGGCTTCGAGCCCGGCACGACCAAGGCCCAGGTCCGCGAGTGCATCGCCAACTGGCACAAGGGGGACAACAAGATCCTCGCCCTCTCCAAGGCCTACAAGCTCGAGCCCGGCACCGGCTGGCTCATCGACCCTTGCATCCTCCACGCTCCGGGCTCGCTCTGCACCTATGAGCCGCAGTGGGGTTCCGACGTGTTCGGCATGTACCAGAACCTCGTCGAAGGCCGCGAAGTACCGTGGGCCCTCCTCGTCAAGGACATGCCGAAGTCCAAGCACCAGGACGTCGACTTCATCGTGGACCAGCTCGACTGGGACAAGAACGTCGACCCGAACTTCAAGGACAACCACTACCTCGAGCCGGTCGTCTCCGTCGAAGGCAAGGGCTACGTGGACAAGTGGATCGTCTACGGCAAGGTCGACAAGTTCCAGTACTTCACCGCGAAGGAACTGACCGTCGAGCCGGGCGCCGAGTGCGTCATCACCGACAAGGGCGCCTACGGCCTCATCTGCGTCCAGGGCTCCGGCACGATCAACGGCCAGGTCCTCAACAGCCCGAAGCTCATCCGCTTCAACGAGCTGACCGAAGACGAATACTTCTGCACCGAAGCCGGCGCCAAGAAGGGCGTGACCTTCCGCAACACCTCCACCACCGAGCCGCTGGTCTGCCTGCGCTACTTCGGCCCGGAAGTGAACCCGGACGCCCCCGCCATGGGCGCCTACAAGAAGGCCAAGAAGAAGTAAGCCTTCGCTTCGTCGCCCAACCCTCCACCCCACCCCACGCTCATGAAACTGCACAACGCGATGTGGCCCGGCCTCGTCGGCAAGGAGCCCAACACCGACCACCCCCCGATCTCGCTCGAGCGCATGCTCGACATGACCGTCGCCGCTGACGTCGACGGCCACAAGTTCGACGGCGTCGACCTGTTCCTGTTCCACCCGCACACCGACCCCGACATCTCCGAGGACAACCTCAAGAAGATGGCGGACCTCATCGCCTCCAAGGGCCTGAAGGTCGGCTCCCTCGTCGCTCCGGTCTGGGGCGGCACGGTGGGTGACTCCGCGATGGGCAGCGACGAACAGCAGCAGAAGTTCCTCCTCGCCATCGAGAAGGCCTGCCGCATCGCCAAGCTCCTCAACAAGCACGGCGTCCGCCAGTACGGCGTCATCCGCGTGGACTCCGCCGAGTTCGGCGTGCAGAAGTGGCGCGAGAACCCGAAGGCCAACACGGCCCGCATCGTCGACACCTTCAAGAAGGCCGCGAAGATCGCCGAAGGCCATGGCGAACGCATCGCCGCCGAAGGCGAGATCTGCTGGGCCGGCATGCACTCCTGGAAGGCGATGCTCGACACCCTCGAAGGCGTCGGCATGCCGAACTCCTTCGGCTTCCAGGCCGACCTCGCCCACACCTACCTCTACCTGATGGGCTACAACGAACCGGAAGCCGCCCTGCTGAAGGAAGGCTACACCGACGAACAGTTCTGGCCCGCCTACCGCGAGATGGTCGGCAAGCTCCGCCCCTGGACCCTCGACTTCCACGTGGCCCAGAACGACGGCACCGTCCACGGCACCGGCTCCCACGAGAAGACCGGCCGCCACTGCCAGGCCGACGACGCCAACGGCAAGCTCGACATCACCGCCTGCTCCAAGCTCTGGCTCGAAGGCGCCGAGAAGCGCGGCATGAAGCACATCTGCTGGGATGGCTGCATGTTCCCGAACGCCGTCCTCGAGAACCAGAAGACCTGGAACACGATCCTCGGCGCGATGGTCAAGGTGAAGAAGGCCCGCCGTTCCTGGCACTCCCCGCTCACCGACCTGTTCAACTGAGCCCCGCTCCCCTCACCCTCTCTCCCACACGACAATGTCTAAAGCCATTCGCATCGGTCTCATCGGTTACGGCTTCATGGGCCGTACCCACTCCAACGCCTACTCCCAGGTCGGTCACTTCTTCCCGAAGGACAAGGTGACCGCCGGCCACCACATCGTCCGCCAGGCCGTCTGCGGCCGCGACGAAGCCAAGGTCAAGGACTTCGCCGAGAAGTGGGGCTACGCCTCCTACGAAACCGACTGGCGCAAGCTGGTCGCCCGCGCCGACATCGACGCCGTCGACATCTGCACCCCGAACGACTCGCACGCCGAGATCGCCCTCGAGTGCATCAAGCACGGCAAGATGATCCTCTGCGAAAAGCCCCTCGCCCTCAACGGCGCCCAGGGCGAGCAGATGGTCGCCGCGGTCGAGAAGTCCGGCCTCCCGAACCTCGTCTGGTACAACTACCGTTTCCTCCCCGCCGTGACGCTCGCGAAGAACATCGTGGCCGCCGGCGAGCTGGGCCGCGTGTTCCACTACCGCGCCAACTTCCTCCAGGATTGGACGATCTCCACCGAGCTGCCGCAGGGCGGCGCGGGTCTCTGGCGTCTCGACGCCGCCGCCGCCGGTTCCGGCGTGACGGGCGACCTCCTCGCGCACTGCATCGACACGGCCCGCTGGATCAACGGTGACATCACCGAAGTCTCCGCGCTCACCGAGACGTTCATCAAGGAACGCGTCCACACCGCCACGGGCAAGAAGCAGGCCGTCACCATCGACGACGCCGCGATCTTCCTCTGCCGCTTCGAGAACGGCTCGATCGCCCAGTTCGAATCCACCCGCTACGCGCGTGGCCACAAGGCGCTCTACACGTTCGAAATCAACGGCGAGAAGAAGTCCCTCCAGTGGGACCTCCACGACCTCAACCGCCTCAACTACTTCGATCACTCCGTCCCGGGCGATCGTCGTGGCTGGTCCAGCATCCACACGTCCGACAGCGACCATCCGTACGCTGGCAACTGGTGGGTCCCGGGTCTCTGCCTCGGCTACGAACACTCCTTCACCCACGCCCTCGCCGAGTTCCTCAAGAGCCTCGACGACCCGAAGGCTCCCAAGGCCTACCCGGACTTCCGCCACGCGCTCGGCACCCAGTACGTCTGCGACGCCGTCCTGGAGTCCGCCAAGACGAAGCAGTGGGTTAAGGTGAAGAAGGCCTAAGAAGCCCTCCAGTCGCCTTCCAGAGGCCCCGGATCACCCGATCCGGGGCTTCTTTATGCCCATAAGGCATGGGCTCACAGGGAGACCGGAAACCGGCAAAGATGCTTCGGGTTAATTTTCAGGTCTTTGGCTCCGAGCGTCTGGTTCAGGGACAGGCCCCGGAACCTGCACCCGTACCTGTTCCCGCTCCCGAACCTGCAGCCGAGACCTGACACCCGAGAACGAGCCCCCTGCCAATCATCCGGTTTCCGGTCTCCCTTTTCAGGTGTGCCTCGGCTTGACATCAAACTGTTACCATTTACAACTGTGAGCAATCCCGCCTATGTCCCGTAAAACCCACATTTCTTCCATGGTCTGCACCTATAAGCTCTATCTCCTCAACCGTCACCTGTTCGTCGACCTCCCGGAAGGCCGTGCCCTGATCGACACGGGCGCCCCGTTCAGTTCCTCGACGACCGGTCGCCTGACCTGGCAGAACCAGAACCACGGTGTCAACAAGGGCGGCTACATGGGCTTCACCTTCGACAAACTGTCCGCCGAGATCGGCGCCCAGGTCGACGCGCTGCTGGGCATGGATCTCCTCGCCCAGACCACCCTGCTCTTCGACGTCGCGCATCGCACGCTGACGGCCGGCGACGAGATGCCCGCCGGCTTCAAGTCCCAGCCGTACGAGCTCGCGCCGATGTCCGACATCCCGCTCTTTCACGTGACGCTCAACGGCCACCCGGCCCGCGTGCTCTGGGATACGGGCGCGCAGTACGGTTACGTGACCGGCCGCAAGTTCGTCACGGGCCTCAAGCCGCTGGCCGGCTTCAAGGATTTCAGCCCGATGTTCGGCGACATGGAGCTCCCGCAGTCCTACGTCGTCTCCTTCACGCTGGCCGGACATGACCTGCTCGAACAGGTCGGCGAAGCCCCGAGCACGCTCGGCGGCGGCGTCTCCCCGGTGCCGATGAGTCCGTTCCTCCGCGCCCTCGACATCGACGCGATCATCGGTCCGTCCTGGATGCCGCGCGTGAAGGTCTGGCTCAATCCGCTGGACCAGACGTTCGCGGTCGCGGTCTGAGTCCGCAGTCACGGCCAACGAAAAGCCCCGGTCCGCATCGCTGCGGCCGGGGCTTTCGCTTGGGCGGAACGGCTTACTTCTTCGGCGCGGCCGGAGAGTAGAAGCGGTTCATCTTGTCGAGGATCGCGTTCTCGGTCTCGGCACGGTCGATGACGCCGGTGTGACGGTAGACGATCTCGCCGCCCGGAGCCACGACGATGGTGTGCGGGATGGGACCGGGCATCTCCTTGTCGAGGGCGGCCGCGAGGTCGTCGCCGCTGCCGGCGAACAGGTAGCTGTTGGTGGTGCGACCTTCCTTCTTGAGGGAGTTCGCGACCTTCTTGCTGAGGCCGGCGGCCTGCTTGAAGAGGAACGCCTCGGCCTTGGCCTTGTCCTCGGGCTTATCGAGGCTGATGGTCACGAGCTCGAAGTCGCGCATGTCGAACTTGCGGGAGATCTCGACGAGGTCGGGGAACTCCTTCACGCACGGACCGCACCAGGTGGCCCAGACGTTGATGACGCGATACTTGTTGGAGGTATTGGCGCGCAGCTTGGCGATGCCGGCCTTATCGATCAGCTCGACGGTCACCGGAGTCTTGGCCCACTCCTCATGCTTGGCGTCATGAAGGGCCTTCTTCTCGCGCCACTTGGTCGAGCAGCCCATGGGCTTGGTCAGTTCGACCTCGACCTTCTTGCCGGCGAGGATGGCATCCACGGCGTTCTGGCAGTCCTTGGACTTCACGGTGCTGTCGTCGTAGAAGCGGGAGTCGTCGAAGCGGCCCTGGTAGCGGAGCTTGAGGTTCTTATCGAAGACGAAGACGTGCGGGGTCGCGAGGCAGCCGTAGGCGCGGGCGATGGTCTGGGTGTCGCCGTCGTACAGGTAGTCGAAAGTCCACTTGTTCTTCTCGGCGTAGGGCTTCATCTCGGCGTAGGAGTCGCCGAACTCGCCATAACCGAGCTCGTCCTTGCTGAGGCCGTCCGGATGGTTGGGGTTGATCGCCACGAGCTTCACGCCCTTGCCTTTGTATTCTTCGTAGAACTTCTGGAGGCGACGCTCGATGCTGTGGGAGGTCGGGCAATGGTTGGAGGTGAAGAGCACGACGAGCGCTTCGCCGCCGGTGTATTCGGCGAGCTTGTGCTTCTTGCCGTCCGTGCCGAGCAGCTCGAAGTCAGGGGCGGCGTCGCCGCTCTTGAGGGTGCGCATGTCGGGCGGGTTGCCGTTGACGAGGCCGGGGGCGTCGGCCGCGCGGACGCCGATGACGGCGGCCAGGACGGCGAGGAGGGACAGGAGTCGCTTCATGGGGTGCAGGGGTTACGGGTTAGAGTCCCGAAATCCCGAGGTGTTCCAACCCGAAAATGGTCAGACGGCCCGGAAGGGCCGGGCCATGGGCTCGGCCGTGCCGTCGGCACACGCGACCAAGGAGACTTCCCTGCCCCGGACGCAGAAGACGGCCACCTGCCGATAACGCCGGCCGAACTCGACCGCCCCGGGCAGACCGATGGGCACGCCCCAACCGGGCTCGCGATGGACGCCGTCTGCGGAGCCGCCGGTGATTCGATGCAGACGATAGCCGGCCGCCCGCAGTTCATCCGCCAAAGCCTGGTCAGCCGCGAGGTTCTGCTCGGCCGTCGTCGGCCGACCGTCCGGGTCATACGCGGTGATGATGGCGAACTCCGTCGGCCAATCCGGCGGCAACGGCTCGAACCGGAAGACGGCCTGCATGAACTGCGCGCGCTGCTCGGGGGTCATGTTCGGTAAACAAGACAGGGCGACCATGGTCGCCCTGTCGAACGGAGAATACGCGGAGCTTACTTCTGCGCGACGAGCTGCACTTCCTGGATCGCCCAAGGCTGCTTCTTCGTGAGGTCGGTCAGCGTGATCTTCACGAACTTGGTCGGCTTGGCTTCGAAGTAGGCTTCGGAGAGCGAGTAGAGGCCATGGCTGGCGCCCAGCGGGAACCACTTCTTGCCGTCGAGGGACCCCTCGACCTTGAAGTTCTTGGGGAAGGCGCTCGGGCGGCCCGCGGCGTCGAGACGCACACCGGCGACGGTCTGGGCGGCCGGCAGCTCGATCTGATACCACATGCCCTTCTTCTGGTCGGACTTGGTCTCCCAGCGGGTCTTGCCGTCGGCATCGCAACCGTTCTGGGCGATGTCCGCCTGGTCGCTGGCCGAGACCTTCCAATCCTTGGCGGCCTTCACGATCGGCGGGAGCGAAGCCTGCAGGGTCTCCTGCGTCCACGGAGCGCTGACGCCCTTCACTTCTTCGCGGATGCGGGCGACGTCCTTCGGGAAGATGACCGCGCCCTTGTTGCCGAACGAATTACGGACATAGGAAGTGACGGCGGCGATCCACTCGTCGTCGTTCATGGGCATGGGCACCATCTGGGCGTCATAGGTCTTGCCGCCGATCGGACCGGCCATGCCGTTCAGGAGCACGCGCACGATACCGTCGCGATGGCCGCGCACGGTGGCGGCGTTGGCGAGCGGCGGCGCGATGGTCATGCCGGGCTTCGGGCCGTCCACGGCCATGCCCTTGCCATCATAACCGTGGCAGGCGAAGCAAAGCTCGCGGTAGATCGCCTGTCCCTTGACGATCAACTTGTTCTCTTCGTCGGTGTATTCGCGGCCGCCGACCTGGTCGGTGCCGGTGAGGATCATGGCGCCGAGCTCCTTCACGCCCTTCGAAGCGGAAGTAAGCAGGATCTTCTGCTGGAACTTGGCGTATTCCGGCCAGGCCTTGACGTCGTTCGAGCCGAGGATCTTGGCGGTCATCAACGTCTGGAGCACGACGTTGGGGTCCTGGTCGGCGCCGAGCTTGGCGAAGTCTTCGATGAGCGACTTGTCGCCGGCACGGACCAGCGATTCGCCCGCGCGGAGACCCTGACGACGCAGGTCAGGGTTCTTGTCGGCCAGGAACGCCCGCACGGTCTTGGCCTCGAGGGCGCCGAGGCCTTCGAGCGTCCAGAGCGCATGGATACGCCCCAGGGGCTCCTTGCCGTCGAGGGCGAGCGCGGTGAGCGCCGGGACGACGGACTTGTCGCCCTTCAGGACGAGCAGTTTCTGGGCGGTGTCGCGCCACCAGCCGTTCGGATGCGAGAGATGCGCGACCAGCTGGGCCGGAGTCTCCTCGAGCATGCGCGGCTGGGGGCCGGGCTTGAAGTCCTTATGGACGAGACGCCAGACACGTCCGTAGCCGAAGACTTTGTCCATGGAGTACTGCTGGACGACCTTGCGGAGATAGCTGCCTTCCTTGACCCAGTTGCCCTCCTGGATGATGCCGCGATACATGTCGACGAGGTAGAGGCAGCCGTCCGGGCCGTTCACCATGTTGACGATGCGGAAATTAGGGTCGCTCGAGCGGATGAACTCGGAGTGGCCGTGCGGATTGCTGATGCGGGTGATGCCGTCGTCGTTCGTCACCTTGGCGCGACGAATCAGACGACCGACGGGTTCCGAGATGAGCACGTCGCCGCGCAGGTCGGCCGGCAGGCGGTCGCCACGGACGACTTCCTGACCGCAGGATGCGGTGAAGTGATTGAGCGTCTTGTCGAGACGGGTCCGACCGGGGCCGCCCTGGTGGTCGGCGAGGCCGATCTTGGGCCAGACCTGCATGAAGTCCTCGGGGAACTGCGTCTTGACGTCGTAAGCTCCGTACAGGATCGGAGTCTGGAAATGCCACAGCCCCTTTTCGCCGCCGGCGTTGGACCACCAGATCTTGCCCTGGTCATCCTGCGCGAGACCCCACTGGCCGCCGCCGTTGGGGATGTTCTCCTTCAGGGGCTCCTTGCTGCCGTTCCAGCGGAGTCGATAGGCGTTATAGGTCTGGTAGATCCAGTTATCCATCGTCCAGATGAGGCCGCTCTGCTGGTGCTCGAGGTTGCCGTTCTTGGGACCGCCCACGAACCAAGGTTCCTTGGTGTCGGCGATGCCGTCGCCGTCGGTGTCGCGGTAGACGAAGACATCGAGGGTGTCGGTCTCGTTGATCAGCACGCGATCGTCCAGCGGCAGCACCATGCGCGGCAGGAGCATCTTGTCACGGAAGAGGACGTGCTTGTCGAACTTGCCATCGCGCTTCGTGCTCTCATGGCGCGAGACGACGCCGATCGGGTCGTGCTCGTTCTTGCCGTCGATATCCTGCATGTAGGTGCGCAGCTCGGCGATGTACATGCGGCCGTTGCCGTCGAAGGTCAGGTTGGCCGGCTCGCGGAGACCGTCGCGCTCGCTGAGCACGAGTTCGAGACGATAGCCCTCCGGGAGCTCGATGGTCTTGAGTTCTTCCTCCGGCGAGAGCGCCTTGACCGGCGGCTGAGGGGTGAAGTCGGGCTCATAAGCCTTTTCTTCGGCGGCATAGGCAGCCACGAAAGTGAGCGCAGACAGGACGACGGCGGATCGCATGGGGGTATGACTACGAAAAACGCCGAATGTTCGCGTGTTTCAAGCCCCTTCCCCTGCCCCGGGCCAAAACACCTTTGCCAGCGTCCGGGCTGTCGCCTTTCTCATCCCCATGCGCCCCCTGCTCCTTGCCCTGTTCACGGTGCTTTCCGTCGCCGGTCTCGCCGCGGGCAAACCGAATGTCGTCATCATCCTAGCCGACGACCTGGGCTATGGCGATCTGGGTTGCTACGGCCACCCGACCATCCGCACGCCCAACCTGGACAAGATGGCCGCCGAAGGCGCCCGCTTCACCCAGTTCTACGTCGCCGCCGAAGTCTGCACGCCGAGCCGCGCCGCGCTCATGACCGGGCGCTACCCGATCCGGTCCGGGATGGCGCATAACCAGTTCCGCGTCCTTCGTAATCTCTCCAAGGGCGGACTACCCGCCTCCGAGCTCACGCTCGCGCAAGCGCTCAAGGCGCAAGGCTACGCGACGGGCATGGTCGGCAAATGGCATCTGGGCGTCTGGACGAACAACCCCGAACACCATCCGTTGAAGCACGGCTTCGATTTCCACTTCGGCCTGCCGCACTCGAACGACATGAATCCGTCCGCCGGCAATCCGCCGAAGGCGAACGCGCGCGGCGACCAGGATCCGGCCTGGTGGAACGCGCCCCTTTTCCGTGGCTACGAACTCATCGACCCGAAGGCGGATCAGACGCAGCTGACCCGCCGCTATACGGAGGAAGCCGTGAAGTTCATCGCCGACCACAAAGCCCAGCCGTTCTTCCTCTACTTCGCCCACACCTTCCCGCACACGCCCCTCTTCGCCTCGGATCGCTTCAAGGGCAAGAGCGGCCGCGGCCTCTACGGCGACGTCGTCGAGGAACTCGACTGGAGCGTCGGCGAGATCCTCCGCACGCTCAAGGCACAGGGCGTCGACGAGAACACCTTGGTCGTCTTCACCAGCGACAACGGCCCTTGGTTGCTGATGGGCACCGAGACCGGCGGCAGCGCCGGTTTGCTCCGCGACGGCAAAGGCAGCACCTGGGAAGGCGGCATGCGCGTCCCCGGAATCTTCCGCCTGCCCGGCAAGATCAAGCCGACCGTCGAACGCAACGTCGCGTCGACCCTCGATCTCTTCCCGACGATCATACGGTTGGCCGGCGGCTCGTCGCCGACCGACCGTCCGATGGACGGCGTCGACCTGTCCGGCCTGCTGTTCAACCAAGAGAAGCTCGAGCGCGACGTGTTCTGCTACTATCGCGGCGAGAAGCTCTATGCCGCGCGCCTCGGCGCCTGGAAACTGCACCTCGTCACCCAGGCCGGCTATGGCGAGAAGCCCGTCACGCCGCCCCAGCCGTTGCTCTTCGACCTCGAGGTCGACCCCTCCGAGAACCACGACGTCGCCGCCGCGCATCCGGACGTCGTCGCCCGCATCCAGGCCGCCATCGAGAAGCATCGCGCCACCGTCACGCCCGTCCGCAGCCAGCTGATCGACGTCGTCGCCAAGTAAACGTTCGTCCTTCCCTCAGGGACGATTTCGTCCTATCTCTGACGCACGGGCCTATAGCTCAACGGTTAGAGCACGGAACTCATAATTCCTTGGTTCTGGGTTCAAATCCCGGTGGGCCCACCAACTTTCAACCGAAGGACTTGATCCTCTCCCAGAACGGGAAGTAACCACGGGTAGCGTGAGGGAAAAGCTCCGCGTCCCAGGCCCGGCGACGCCAGATCAGCGGGATGCCGGCGGCGGACAGGGCGGCCTCGAGGGCGAGCGCCTCCGCCAACCAAGATCCGACGAAGGGACGATAGGCGACGACCGCCTGCAGGCGATTCTGCTTAGCCCATTCGACCAGCGACACCGGCAGATTGGATGTCTCCTCCAAAGAGACTTCGGCACCGAAGTGCCGCCCTGCCTGCGTCGCGCCGTCGCGCACTGCGGCCTGCGTCCAGGCGGCCACCTTCTCCGACCATCCGGCTCGTTCGACGATACCCTTCGGCCAGGCGGCGTTGACGGCGTGAATCTTCAATCCCGCGAGCTCACCCGTCGCGACCGCCAGGTCTTCCGCATGCAGCCAGAGACCAAGCCGCTCGTAGCCGACGAGCGAGGTCACCTGCGCCGCATCTTCGGTCCACAACGCGACCTTGGGCAAAGGCTCCTCCTTGATGGCAATCTGGGCCGATGCGAGCTGACCAGCCTCAGGCGCATGCTGACCGTCAGTGTAGAAAGCGATATTGTCCGCCCGGGCGACGTAGGTCTTGCCCGGCGTCTGCAACCCGGCGACCCAGCGCCACGAGAGCGTATTGCTGGCGACGTCGCCATCGAGCAGGTGCTCCATGAAGAACGCCGCGCCCAGCTCCCAGGGCAGACGGAACGTGAAGATCCAGATCGAAGCAAACCACATACGCGCATGGTTGTGCAGGTAGCCCGTGGCCACGAGCTCCTGCGCCCACGCATCGAAACCCGCGATACCGGTCTTACCGGCGAGAGCGGCTTCCAATGCCAGAAGCTGTTCGGCATGCAACGATGCGCGCAACCGCGGCACGCACTCCTGCCAACGACTCCAAGCCGCCGGACGCTGCTCCAGCCAGCCCTTCCAGTAAGTCCGCCAATAGACCTCCTGCACGAACTTCTCGACGGCCGGGAAAGACCATCGGGCCCTGGCCGCGGCGACGACCTCCGACTCCAAAAGGAGACGCTTCTGCACCCACGGCGACAAACGCGAGACGTTCGTATGCCCTTCCCTCACGTAATTCCGATCGGCCGCATAGCGTCCGGCGACCGACAGGAACTCCTCCAGGCGCGCCAGAGCGGCGGCGCGGGTCGGGATGAAGCTTGCTGACTGGGACATGCCCAGACCAAAGCGGAAGCCACTCCCACCGCAAACGGACGAGAAACAATACCCCAGCCCCACCCCACAGCCAATCGACTTGGCAGCCCCCGTGGTCTTCTCGCAGGCTGTCTCCATGCGCCCCCTGCTCCCCGCCCTGCTCTGCCTGGCTGCCTTGGCCATGGCCGCCGAGAAGCCCGACTTGCAGGTGGTCGATCTTTCCGGCCAGAAGGAACGCCACGTCGTCGTGGCGGCAGGCACGGAGAAAACTTACCAAGGCCATCCGACGACCTTGCTGCTCCCGAACAGCCAGACCATCTTCTGCGCCTGGACGCTCGGCCACGGCGGCCACTCCGGTCCGATGGCCCGCAGCGATGATGGTGGCAAGTCCTGGCTCCGCCTCGACGACCAGCTGCCGAAGAACTTCAGCACGCACCAGAACTGCCCCAGCCTCTACCGGATCGTCGACGCGTCGGGCAAAGCACGCCTGTGGGTCTATTCGGCCGCCCTCGGCAAGCGCGGCGGGCCCGGCATGCCGAGCATCATGAGCGAAGACGAAGGTAAGACCTGGAAAGAGATGCCGCCGCTCGGCTTCCCCTGCGTGATGACGTTCGGCAGCATGGTACGCCTGAAGGACGGACGCACGCTCGGGCTTTATCACCGCGGGCCCGGCGGCGCCGACAAAGCGCCGCTCATCACGCTGCAGTCGATCACGGCTGATGGCGGCTTCACCTGGTCGGAACCGCAGATCGTGGCCGAGGTCGTCGGCAAGAACCCCTGTGAGCCGTTCGTCTTCCGCTCGCCGGACGGCAAGGAACTCGCCTGCCTGCTCCGCGAGAACACCCACAAGGGACGCAGTCTGATGATGTTCAGCCAAGACGAAGGTGTGACCTGGTCCAAGCCCGTCGACACGAACTGGGGGCTCACCGGCGACCGCCATAACGGTGTGTTCACGTCGGACGGCCGCATGGTGGTCTGCTTCCGCGACCAAGCTCTCAACAGCCCTACCCGCGGACACTTCGTCGCCTGGGTCGGCACTTACGACGAACTGAAAGCCGGCCGCCCCGGCCAGTATCGCGTCAAGCTGCTGCACCATCACGGCAAAGCCCTCGGCGACTGCGGCTATCCCGGCGTCGAGCTCCTCGCCGACGGCACGATCGTCGCCACGACCTACGTGAAATACGCCGTCGGCACGGAACTGAACTCGGTCGTCAGTGTCCGCTTCAAACTGAGCGAGACCGACGCGCAGCTATCCCGCTAAGCCATGAAGATCAACGAAGAGCTCCGACAGCGCCTCAATCCCTGGGATTGGCTGGTCCTCGTCGTCGCGGTCGTATCGCTGCTGCTGGTCCTGCTCGAGACCTTCCTGCACATCCCGGCGACCATCCTGCCGCTGCTGCACCAGATCGACCGGCTTTCCTGCCTCATCTTCCTCGCCGACATCGTCGTCCGTTGGCGCCGCGAGGGTTGGTCGGCTTCGTTCTGGCGCTGGGGCTGGATCGACCTCCTCGCGAGCATCCCCTTCGACCCGGCCTTCCGCTCGCTGCAGGCCATCCGGATCTACCGCTTCATCCGCCTCATCCGCGTCCTCAAGAAGCTCAACACGCTGACGAGCGGCACCTCCCTCAACGAGAAGCTGCTCGCCCTCCCGGGCATCGCGCTGGTGATGGTCTTCTTCAGCACGATGCTGATGGTCGAGGTCGAACGCGCCGCGCCGAACGCGACCATCAAGTCCGGCGGCGACGCGCTCTGGTGGGCGCTGACGACGGTCACGACGGTCGGCTACGGCGACATGTATCCCGTGACGACCGAAGGCCGCATCATCGCCGCGGTGCTGATGCTCATCGGCATCGCCTTGTTCGGCGCGATGTCCGCGATCGTGACCTCGAAGCTCATCCTCCCGAAGGAGACCCGCGACCACGAAGAGCTTCGCCACGAGATCCGCTCCCTGCACGCGGAAATCAAGGAACTCCGCCGTCACCTGCCTGACAAACCCCAAGACCCCCATGCGTAAGACCCTGCTCGCCCTCTGCCTCCTGGCCGCCGTCGGCTTCGGCGCCTGGCGCTTCCTGGCGCCCGCTCCGGCCCCGAAGAACCCGCTGGAACGGATGAAGGCCGTCAGCCCCGTCGAGAAAATCCGCGAACCCAAGGCGACTTCCGCCGCCCCGGCCCCGCGCGCCGCGCCGGACGCCCCCGGGAAGATGACCGCCCAGCGAGCCCAGATGGAAGCACGCTTCACCGACCTGAAGGAAGAAGGCCGTCGCATCCGCGAGACGCTGCTCGCGAACGATCCAAAGGCCGCCCAGGCCTACCAGGCCATCGTCCAGCGGCCGGAATACCGCGAGCTCGTCGACCGCCGGCATAAGATCGAAGCCGCCTGGGCCAACGCCCCCGAAGGCGAACGCGAGGGGATGCTCAGCGAGATGAACACCCTACGCCAACAAGGCGTGGGCATGCTCCTCGCCGAGATCCAGCGTCTGAACAGCCAGCCCGAAGGAGGGACGACGCTGCAGCGTACCGGCCCGGGCCAGTTCACGCCGACGACGGGCGCCAACGGCGGCAACCCGGCGCCTACGCCTCCGGCGCCGATCGTCTTCCAGTAAGCGGCCTGCTCAGGAACCCCAGCTGAAGCGCTCGGGCACCCAAGCATACTGGTCACCCTTCGGGACCACGGTGCCGATGCCCGGCCAGGGCAGATGGAAGCCGAACGCCCGGCTCTTCTCCTTCGCCATGCGTGCGAAGAGCTTCTTGCGCGTCTTGACCGCGGTCTCGGGGTCGTGGTCCATCGCGACGGTCCAGCCGACGTTCTCGAACATCAGCACGTGGTGATGGACCACGTCGCTGATATGGACGAGCGATTCGCCTTCGGAGCGGATCTCGAAACAGGCATGACCATCCGTATGGCCCGGGGCGGCGATGACGGTGACGGCGTCGTGGAAGAGCTTCTGGCCGTCCTTCGCGATGACGAGCTGCTCCTTCAGGATGTCGAAGTTGCGGCAGACGGTCTTCACCATCGCGGGCAAGGGCTTCTTGTCGCGCTTGGACTTGGAGAAGTCGGGATTCGGCCCGCGCCAGAAGTCATACTCCTCCTGCAGCAGGTAGATCTTGGCGTTCGGGAAGGCCGGCTTGCCGTTGTCGACGAAGCCGTCGAGGTGGTCGGAATGCGAATGGCTGAGGAAACCGGTCGTCACCTGCTCGGGCTTGATGCCGAGCTGACGCAGCCCTTCGGCCAGCCAGCCGAAGTTCGGGTTCGGGTGACGCTCGCCGAAGCCGGCGTCGATCAGGGCGACCTCGTCGCCGATCCTGAGTCCCATGATGTTCACGTACAGCGGCAGCGCGTCGAGGCGCTCGCGGTTGAAGATCAGGGCCTCCTTCATCGTCGGGCGATCGGCCTCGGGCCACATGAGCTCGAGCCCTTGGCGGAAGAGCATGTGGCCGTCGCTGATCGAGAACGCCTCGATCTTGCCGATATTGAACTTGTAGACGTAAGGGTTCGGCGGGCGCTTCACGGGCGTCTGGGCCGCCTTGGGCGACTCGGCGGCGGCGAGGCGGGAAGCGGTCGCGAAACCGGCCAGGGCGAAGGCCGCGGCACCGAGGAATTCACGACGGGAGGAAGGCTGGGGTTCGGAAGCCATAAGATTCGGAAGGCAATCTAACGAGGCACCCTGCCCGCTCCAGCCCAAACGAAGGAGGCGACCTCAGGGTCGCCTCCGGGTCCGGGATCGCAGCCGAATTTAGCGCGAGATCGTCACGGCCGCCGGGGTCGGCGTGTTCGCGAGCACGTTGTAGGTGTAGCCCGGATAGACGAGGCTGGTCACCGTGAACGTGAAGGTGCTCGGAAGCGTGTCACGCTGCTTGGGCATCTGGATCGTGACGAAGCCGTTGAGGTCGGTCTTGGCCGAGGCCGAGCCCGAAGCGGAGCCGGTCACGCGGACGTAGACCGCGGCCGCACGCAGCGGCTGGCCATACTGATTGACGACCTGGATGACGGCGGTGCCGGCGACCTCGACGTTGGTCATGCGGGCCCAGCTGGCGGTCATGGAGGCGACGCGAAGCGAGTTAGGCAGCGGCGTACCGGTCACGGAGATGACGCGGGAAGCCGGGGCCGAGACGTTGCCCTGATTGTCAGTGACGGTCAGCGTCGCGGTGTAGGTGCCCGCGGCGGCGTAGGTGTGGACCGGATTGCGCAGGGTCGAGGTGTTGGCGCTACCGGAAGCAGAGTCGCCGAAGTTCCAGCTGTAGCCGACGACCAGACCATCCGGGTCGCTGGACGACCCACCGTCGAACGCGACGGTGCAAGGACGCACGCCACCGGTTCGGTCGGAGGTGATGACCGCGACAGGAAGCTGGATCAGCGGCTGCCAGTTGCCGGTGAGACCGTAGCGGCCCTGCGAGCCGTAGTTGGTGAAGCCGGCGCTCGTGCCGACGACGGTGCCGGTGATGCCGGTATTGGTCCAGACCTGGGCCGCGGCGGACTTGGAAGGATCGTAGCCGAGGCCGTTGACCTTGATGTAATAGGTGCCGCCGACCGGTACGTTATAACTCAGGGTATTGCCCAGGGCCGTGGTGACGTAGCTCTTGGCGACGACCGTGCCGGTCGAGTTGAGCAAGGAGAGGCCGATCTTGAGGTTGCCGTTGAGGGTGCGATACTTGAGGTGCGGCGTCGCGGTGAGCGTCAAGGGGCCGGCGCCCACGGTGATACGCATGAGGTCGACGTCCGTGCTATCGGCGATGACACCGCCGGCGGTGATGCTGGTGCCGGTGACGTTCGTCGCGGCGACCAAGGTGTCGCCATGGTCGTCGTTGGCGCCGGTGAGCTTGGCCACGCGGGCCGAAATCATCGCGATGTCATCCTGGACGATATTCGAGAAGGGATAATCGCCCTTGGACCACTGATTGACGTTACAGGCGGAGGGCCAGCCGACCAGGCCGCTGTTACCCATGATCGGGCAGGTGGAAGTCACGCCGGTGTGGCCGGTGACGGTGTGGCCGACGGTGTAAGCCTGACCGGAGCCGGAAGCGGTCTCACCCCAGTGCTGGAGACCGAAGGTATGGCCGACCTCGTGGGCGATGCAAAGGATGGTGACTTCGTAGTTCGAGGTCGTGGGCTTCATCGACGGGTAGTTGTTGTCGAGGAAGACGAAGTTGACGGTGTCGTTGCCGTTGAGGATGCCGCCGAAGGAGTTGAGCTGGGCGATACCCATGACGCCAGCCGCGCCGAGCCAGTCCATCGAACTGCCGCCGATGACGCAGCGCTGACCGCGGGCCGTCAGGGGCGGCTGCTCGGTGGTGACGTCGATATCCCAGGAGGCGAAGTCTTCGGCGACGTGGAGCCAGATGTCCCGGATGGCGTTGAGGTTAGCCTGATCGGTCGGAGAAGCCGTGCCCGGCAGCTGGAAAGCGGGCGTGACGATCGCCGGGCTGCCCCAGGAAAGCGTGGAATGGCCGTTGAAGTCGAGATACAGGACACGGGCGGCGCCCGGACGGCTATGGAGCTGGAAGGCGGTCGTCGCGGTGACGGTCGGAGGGACGCCGGTGTAGGTGCTGGTATCGGGACCGGTCTGGATCGCGGCGGCACCGGAGCCCGCCTGAGAGCCAGCCGGGGCCTCCATGCGGCACACATAGAAAAGACGGTTATCAGCGGAGACGTGCAGGTCGCGGTCCTTGGCGGCGGCTTCCTTGGCCTGAGCGAGCGTCCAGCCGGCCTTGGCGGCGGCGATGCTCATCCGTTCGTCGGAGGCTTCGACGGCGACCGCCGTGCCCTTAAGGCGGCCCGTGGACACGGAGCCGGCGCCGAACGACGAAGCGGCCAGCAACAGGACGGAAAGGAACGAGAACAATTTGGACATGCGAGGAATTAGGTTAAGGGGAGACCTGCGAACAAGATAAGCGGTGTCCAAATACTGACAAACCCATTTTACGCCATTCTTATAGGCTTTCGGCCCCATTGCTGGGAGATGCCTTGCCTGCGGGAATGGCCGCCTTCAAATGGGACAAACCCCATGCTTCGCCCCCTTTTCGCCCTCGTGCTCGGTCTCTCCGGCCTGCTGGCCGCCGAACCGACTCCGCTCCGCCACCCCAACGTCATCGTCATCCTGGTCGACGACATGGGCCAGACCGACCTGTCGTGC
Source organism: Coraliomargarita sp. (assembly GCA_024638885.1). Classification (GTDB taxonomy): domain Bacteria; phylum Verrucomicrobiota; class Verrucomicrobiia; order Opitutales; family UBA953; genus UBA953. The sequence continues at coordinate 459,141 of JAHEJL010000002.1, forward strand.
TACGGCAGCCGCTTCTACGAGACCCCTCACATCGACCAGCTCGCCAAGGACGGCGTGCGCTTCGCGAACGGCTACGCGGCCTGCACGGTCTGCTCGCCCACCCGCGCGGCGCTCCTCACGGGCAAATACCCCGCCCGCCTCCGCCTCACCGATTGGATCGCCGGCCACGAACGCCCGAAGGCGAAGCTCAAGATCCCCGACTGGCAGAAGTTCCTGCCGTTCGAGGAGATCACGCTCGCCGAACAGTTCAAGTCGGCGGGCTACGCCACCGCGAGCATCGGCAAGTGGCACCTGACGCCGGGCCTGAAGGAAGGCGACGAGGCCTACTACCCGGACAAGCATGGCTTCGACGTGAATGTCGGCGGCTACGCCCGCGGACAGCCCCCTCGCTACGTCTCACCCTACGGCATCCCGACGCTCAAGGACGGCCCCGCCGGCGAATTCCTCACCGACCGCGAAGCCGACGAGGCGGTGAAGTTCATCACGGCGAACAAGGATAAGCCGTTCTTCATCTACCTGCCGCACTACGCCGTCCACCAGCCGATCGCCGGCAAGCCCGAGGTCGTGGCGAAGTTCAAGGCGAAGGCGGAGCAGACGCCCGACCTGAAGCAGAAGAACGCCACCTACGCGGCCCTCGTCGCGAGCGTCGACGACGCGCTCGGCACGATCCGCGCCGCGCTCAAGCGCCTGAAGCTCGAAAACGACACGATCATCGTCTTCACGACCGACAACGGCGGCCTGCTGCCGACGACCGACAATTCCCCGCTTCGCGCCGGCAAGGGCTCCGCCTACGAAGGCGGCGTCCGCGTCCCGCTCATCGTCTACTGGCCCGGCGTGACCAAGGCCGGCCTGGTCGAAGCCTCCCCGGCCATCACGGTCGACCTCTACCCCACCCTCCTCGAGATGACCGGCGTGAAGCCGCTCCAATCCCTTGTCGACGGCATCAGCCTCGCCCCTCTCCTCAAGTCGGGCGCCAAACCCGACCGTGACGCGATCTTCTGGCACTACCCGCACTACCATCCGGGAGGCGCCACGCCCTACAGTGCCATCCGCAGCGGCGACTTCCGACTTGTCCACTTCTACGAAGACGGACGTGACGAACTCTACGACCTGGCCAACGATGTCAGCGAAGCCAAGGACCTGGCCGCCGCCCAGCCCGAACGCGCCAAGGCGCTCCGCACGCGCCTCGACGCCTGGCTCAAGTCGGTCGACGCCCAGCTGCCGACGACCAACCCCGCCTTCGACCCTGCCGCCGACCATGCAGGCAAGGCGAAGGGCAAGAAGGCCGCGAAGAAGGTCGGCGAGTAAGGGTTACTTCGCTTCGGGAGCCTTCGGCGCCGCCTTGCCCTTCTTGCCGGCGTTCTTGCCCTGCCCCTGGTTGGCGCCGGGACGCTTCTTCTCGCCGGTGGCATATTCGTCGTCGACGGCAGGCACCTTCAGGTCGCTGCGGAGCTTCGCCAGACGCGCTTCGAGGTCGGCCTGGACGGTCTCATAGCCAGGCTGGCCGAAGTAGCTCCTCAGTTCGAGCGGATCCTTCTCGCTGTCGAAAAGGTCGGTCTTCGTCTCGCCGTTGCCGTAATAACGCACGAGCTTGTAGCGGTCGGTGATGATGCCGTAATGCGGCGCGACGTGGTGCGGCTGCGGATACTCGTAGTAGTGATAATAGAACTCCTTGCGCCAGTCCGCGGGGGTATCGCCGGCGAGGATCGGCTTGAGGCTGCGGCCCTGCATCTCGGCGGGCGAAGGCAGGCCGGCCATGTCGAGGAAGGTCTGGGCGTAGTCGACGTTCGAGACCAGGGCCTTGCTGACGGAGCCGGGCTTGGTCACGCCCGGCCAGCGGACCAGCAACGGCGTGCGGACCGACTCCTCGAAGATCCAGCGCTTGTCGAACCAGCCATGCTCGCCGAGATAGAATCCTTGGTCGGCGGAGTAGATGACGATGGTGTTCTCGGCGAGCCCATGGTCCTCGAGATACTTGAGGACGCGGCCGACGTTGTCGTCGACCGACTTCACGCACGCGAGGTAGTCATGCATGTAGCGCTGGTAACGCCAGCGGACGAGCTCCTTGCCCGAGAGGTTGGCCTTCCGGTAGGCCTCGTTGCGCGGCTCGTAATAGGCGTCCCAGACCCCCGCCTGCTCGGCGTCCAGTTGCGGCGGGCGCACGAGTTTCACGTCCTTGGGCGTGATGGTCTTCTCGAGCGTCATGTCGTTCTCGGCGACGGCCTTGGCGCGGTGGGCGAAGTCGTCGAAGAGCGTGGGCGGCTCGGGGTAGACGCGATCCTTGTCGAAACCGAGATCCTTGATGTTGGGCTCCCATTCGCGGTGAGGGGCCTTGTGCTGGCACATGAGCATGAACGGCTTCGTCTTGTCGCGCTTGTCGATCCAATCGAGCGAGAGGTCAGTGATGATGTCGGTGACGTAGCCCTGCGTCTTCACCGGGCCCTGCGCGTTCTTCATCGGCGGATTGTAGTAGACGCCCTGGCCGGGCAGCACCTGCCAGAAGTCGAAGCCCGTGGGGTCGCTCATGAGGTGCCACTTGCCGATGACCGCGGTCTGGTAGCCGGCCTTCTGCAGCAGCTTCGGGAAAGTCAGCTGGGAACCGTCGAAGACGGAGTTGGTGTTGTTGTAGAATCCGTTGAGGTGCGAATACTTGCCGGTGAGGATCACCGCGCGACTCGGTCCGCAGATCGAGTTGGTGACGAGCGCCCGGTCGAAACGCATCCCCTCCTTGGCGAGGCGGTCGATGTTCGGCGTCTGGTTGAGCTTACGGGCGTCGCCGTAGGCGCTGATGGCTTGGTAAGCGTGGTCGTCCGAGAAGATGAAGACGATGTTCGGCTGCTGGGCAGGCGCGGCGGACAGCAGGCCGCCGACCAGACAGAGGAGAAGTGCCAGGGATCGCATGGGGGGTATGCCGAATCCAGTCATAAGGACCGGAGGCCGCAACCTGTTATTATTATGCAACCAACCCGCGGCGGCCTTGTCCTGCTCTCATGCGCTTCCTGCTCGGCTTCTGCCTGCTCCAGGCCCTCGTCGCCTCGGCCGAAGTCGACCAGACCCCCTACCCGGCCACGCCGAACCCCAAAGGCCTCCAGATCCAGATGGTCCCGGATGCGCTTGCGCTGGGCATCCACCACGCGGGCATCAACCTGACCTTGAACGGCCTGCTTTCCCCGGCCAAGGAACCGAAGCCGGGCCAGAGCACGGCCTCCGCCGACGGCTTCGTCTTCGCCCTCAACGACGGCTACGTCCGTGCGCTCGACCGCGTGATCAAGCCGCTCAGCGACAAAGGCGTCGTGGTAACGGCGATCCTGATCACCTATCGCTCGCCCGACGAACGGATCCGCGCCCTCACCGTGCACCCCGCCGCGGACGCGACCAAGGGCACGACGATGGCCGCGAACACGGTCACCCCCGAAGGCCGTGCCTGCTATAAGGCGCTGACCGAATTCATCGCCCGGCGCTGGTGCTCGGCCGATACCTCCCATGGCCGCCTCTGGGGCTGGGTGATCAGCAATGAGGTCAACTCCCACCACGAATGGCATCAGATGGGTCCGGTCACCGTCGACCAGCTCGCGACCCAATACGAAGACCAGGTACGCCTGGCCTGGTCCTCGCTCCGCCGATATTCCGCCCATGCCCGCGTCTATCTGTCGATGGAGCATCACTGGACCGCCAAGAACCACCCCGACCCGCTGAAGGCCTGCCCGGGACGCCCCTTGCTCGAAGCGTTCGCCCAACGCGCCCGGGAACGCGGCGACTTCGACTGGCACCTCGCCTTCCACCCCTACCCCGCGAATCTCCGCGAACCGCGTACGTGGCTCGACAAGGTGACGTTCGATGACGCCACGCCGAAGATCACGTTCAAGAACCTCGAGGTGCTGACGAAGAAACTGTCGACGCCCGAGTTGCTCTACGAGGGCAAGCCCCGCCGGCTCAGCCTCACCGAACAGGGCTTCAACGTCACCAAACGTCCCGAGGCGCTCGCGGAACAAGCCGCGGCCTACGCCTACGCCTGGGAAAAGATCGCCCGCCTGCCCGGCTCCATCGACGCCTTCCTTTATCATCGTCAGGTCGACCATGCGAAAGAAGGCGGCCTTCGCCTGGGCCTCTGGAGCAACAAGGAAGGCACTATCCTTGAACCCGACCAGAAACGTCCGCTCTGGTCGGCGGTCAAGGCCGCGGGCACACCGGAGTGGCAGGCGACCGCCGAACCTTACCTCAAGACCTGCGGATTGCAGGGCTGGGATGACCTATCCCCAAAGTAAGCAGCGGTGAGCGGATAGCGGTCACCGCCAAGACCTGCTCCATCCTTGCCCCTGACTTCCCAGCCCCTCAATAAGTCAGGATGCACGGCTTCGTCATCGGACTCGACCTCGGCACCTCCGGTATGCGCGCCGTCGCCGTCGATGCCTCCGGCAAGATCCTCGGCCTCGGCTCGGCCACCCTGCCCGCCACCCGCGTGACCGGCTCCCGCCGGGAGCAGTCGCCCGAGGACTGGTGGAACGGCTGCCGGACGGCCTTGGATGAGCTCGGCCAGAAGGTCGACCTCGCCGGCGCGCAGGCCATCGCGGTCGATGCGACCTCGGGCACGATCCTGCCGGTCGACCATCATAACCGTCCGCTCGCCTTGGCCCGCATGTACGACGACGCCGACACGGCGGACCTCGCGGCCAAGATCAAGGCGCTCGCCCCGCGTGAAAGCGCGGCGCACGGCGCCACTTCCCCGGCCGCGCGCGCCCTCGCGTGGACGAAACTCCCGCGCCTGCACTGCATCATCCATCAGGCCGACTGGATCAATGGCTGCCTCGGCGCGACCGATTGGCAGACCGACGAGAACAATGCGCTGAAGACCGGCTATGACCCGGTCAGCCGCCGCTGGCCCGACTGGCTGCGCGGGTTCGGACTTTCACCGGGCATCCTTCCGGAAGTCGTGCCCGTCGGCACGCCGATCGGCCAGGTTTCCGGCCAGGCCGCGATCGCGCTCGGCCTCCCCGAAGGCATCACCATCGCCGCGGGCACGACCGACGGCTGCGCGACGTTCCTCGCCAGCGGCGCCAGCGCACCGGGCGAAGCTTCCACGGCCCTCGGTTCGACCATCGTGCTCAAGCTCCTCAGCGAGCGCCCGATCTTCGCGCCCGAACTGGGCATCTACAGCCATCGCCTCGGCGACACGTGGCTCGCCGGCGGCGCCTCCAACTGCGGTGGCAAGACCTTGCTGCAGTTCTTCACGCCGGACCAGCTCGCCGCGCTCGAAGCCTCGCTCGATCCCCTCCAGCCGACCGGCACCGATTATTATCCCCTGCCCGCCGTCGGCGAACGCTTCCCCGTCGCCGATGCGCAGCTCGCGCCCCGCCTCACGCCGCGCCCGACGTCGGACGCCCGCTTCCTCCAAGGCATCTACGAAGCCTTCGCCCGCGTCGAGCAGACCGGCTACGCGAAACTCGCGTCGCTCGGCGGCCCGGCCCTCCGCGACGTCCGTCATGCCGGCGGGGGCGCCCGCAGCGCCGCCTGGATGAGCCTGCGCGCCGCCGCCCTCGGCGTCCCGCAGCTGCCGGCCTGGAGCGAAGAAGCCGCCGCCGGCGCCGCACGCTTGGCCTGGCGCTCGCTCGGCCACGAGATGACCTTCGCATGAGCACCCTTTCTCCCATCGCCGGCCTCTCGGAGGTCGCCGAACAATATGGCGCCCTGCTCGTCGACCAGTTCGGCACGTTGCATGACGGCACCGTGGCCTACCCGCATGCGGCCGAAGCGCTGCGTCGCTTCCGCGAAAGCGGCGGCAAGGTCGCGATCCTTTCCAACTCCGCGAAGACCGGCGCCGACAACATCGTGCGCCTGGCCAGGTTCGGCTTCGGGGCGGAACACTTCGACGCCGTCGTTACCTCGGGAGACGCCGCCCAGGCTGCGATCCGCTCCGGCTCGCTCGGCGAAGGCTTCCGCCCGGGCGCCAAGATCCACATCTCAGGCAAGCCGGGCGACGACTATGGCTTCGGCGACCTGGGCTTCGCGCTGACCTGGCCCGACGAAGCCGAGGGCATCATCCTGGCCGCCTCGCAGGAACCGGACCGCAACTGGCGCGAACAGATCCGCGACCTCACCAAGGCCGCGAACCGCGGCGTGACCGTCGCGGTCTGCAATCCCGACCTTGAGATGCTCACGCCCAAGGGCGTACGCCCTTCCGCCGGCGCGATCGCCCTGGAGCTCGCCCGCAAAGGCGCCGTCCTTCGCTACTTCGGCAAGCCGCATGGCGACATCTACCGCACCGCGCTCGCGGCGCTCGGCAATCCGCCGCCGATGACCGTCCTCGCGGTCGGCGACAGCCCTGAGCACGACATCGCGGGCGCCGCCGGCGCCGGCCTCGACAGCGTCCTGCTGCGCACCGGCATCCTCAGCGACAAGGACGACGCCTCCTTGCAGGCGCGCCTGCCGCAGGGCGCCCGCCGCGTCTTCAGTCTTTCCGAACTACGCTGGTAAGGCTCAGGCCCCGCGCTGGGCGGTGTTGCCGCGGCCCTTCGGCTTGCCGTCCACGCAATGACGGCACGTCTTCTCGTAGACGTAATCGGGACGTCGCTGGTCCTCGACCGTCAGGGGCATCTGGCAGTTGAAGCAGATGACCGAACCGGTCTCGCGCAGGTCAGGCCCCACGCCGACGCGCTCGTCGAACACGAAGCACTCGCCGTCATAGTGCGCCCCGCCGACTTCCTCGAAATACTTCAGGATGCCGCCGTCGAGTTGCAGGACGTCGGTGTAGCCTTGCATGGCCATGAACGGACCGGCCTTCTCGCAGCGGATGCCACCGGTGCAGAACATCACGACCGGACGGGTCTTGAGCTCGGCCGGCAGCTTTTCGACCGCCGCGGGGAAATCCCGGAAGTTCCAGATCCGCGGCACCACCGCTCCTTTGAAGGTACCCATGCGGACTTCGTAGTCGTTACGCGTATCGAGCAACGTCACCGGCCGGCCTTCGTCGAGCCACTGCTTGAGCTGCTGCGCCGAGATCTTGGCGGACGGACGACGGGCCGGGTCGACGCCTTCGACGCCGAAGGCGATGATCTCCTTCTTGATCTTCACGAGCATACGCTTGAAGGGCTGCGCGGAACTGGGGCTCTCCTTCGGGCGGATGTCCGCGAGTCCGGGCACGGCCCGGATGACCTCGAGCCCGGCGGCCAGCTGCTCCTTGGTGCCGGCCAGGAAGAAATTGATGCCTTCCGGGGCGAGCAAGATGGTGCCCTTGAGCCCCTGCTCCCGGCAGACCGCCTGCAGTCGGGCGCGCAGGTCCTCGAGGCCTGCGAGCGGCGCGAACTTATAGCAGGAGAGATTGATGACCTCGGCGGACATTTCGGAACCGGACGGTTAACGGCGACGTCCTGCCAAGACAATGAATCTTTGCCTTTTGGCCGGGCGAAGCCTACGCCTTGGGCATCTTGGAACCGAGACTCACCATCACGCCCATCGGCTTCATCCGCTCAGGGAAGCCGCTGAAGTTCGACGCCCGGCATCAGCCCGACGAGAAACAGGCCGAGACGAACGTCCTCGAGATGCTGCCGGGCGACAAGTATCAGAAAGCGCTCAAGGACCTCGAGGGCTTCGACCGCATCTGGCTGATCTGGTGGTTCCATCGCAATACCGACTGGCGTCCGGAAGTCCTGCCTCCGCGCGGACCTTCGAAACGTCGCGGCGTCTTCGCGACCCGCTCGCCGCATCGGCCCAACCCGATCGGCATCACGCCGGTGCAGCTCCTCGGCATCAAGAAGGGCCAGCTCATCCTCGGCCCGTGCGACCTCGTCGACGGCACCCCGGTGTTCGACATCAAGCCGTACATCCCTTCCTACGACTCCTTCCCTGAGGCGAAAGCCGGCTGGATCGACGAAGTCGACGCCGCGCTCAACGCCCCGCCGCCCTTCTCCGTGGAGTTCACGCCGCAGGCGGCCGAACACATGGCCTGGCTGAAGCAGGCCTGGTCCATCGACTTCGAGGCACGCCTGCTGGAGATCCTCAGCCGCGACCCGAGCCCGCACCGCACCCGTCGCATCCGGAGCCGCCACGGCGACCTCTTCGACATCGGCTGCGGCGCCTGGTATGCGGTCTTCGAGGTCAAGGCGACGACCGTGCGCATCCTGCACCTCAAGCCGGCCTTCCCCCTTAAGTTCCTGACCGACCCCGCCCGGCCCGTAATCCCCGACAAGGACGCGCAGCTCGCCTTCCGGGCCCGCTGGCCGCAATTCGCCGAGTGATTCGGGCCGGCCGGCTAATTGGCGGTTTTTTAACGTTCTTCGTTGGCAACAACTTCCGGCCCTTGGGGTCGAAAGTCGCCTCGCCATACCCTCAAAACCCTTTCCAATCCTGACATGCCCCGCTTCCCCACCTTGCTGGCCCTTTGCGCCCTCATCGCCCTGCACCAGAGCGCCCACGCCGCGGGCGAACAGCGTAAGCTCACCCTCGAGGACGGCGACCGCGTCCTGCTGATCGGCGACGTGCTGATCGAGCGTGAGAACAACTACGGACTGCTCGAGACGAAGATGCGCCAGGAATTCCCCGGCAAGAAGTTCGCCGTGCGTAACCTCGGCTACTCCGGCGACACCCCGCTCGGCGCATCCCGCGCCAGCTTCGACCCGGTCGCCAAAGGCGTCGACCGACTCAAAGAGCAGCTCGAGGTGGTGAAGCCGACCGTCGCGATCATCGGCTACGGCATGGCCGCGTCGCTCGAGGAACTCACCTACCGCCAGAACGATCCGGCGCTCAATCCAGATCCGGCCCGATACGGCACCGAGCACACGCCGGCCCGCCTGAAGCGCGAAGTCACGCAACTGATGGACCTCATCACGCAGCACAGCCCCGGCGGCAAGGTGCGCTTCGTCATCCTCGGCCCGATCGCCCATGAAGACCTCCGCGGCTCCCGTCCGGGCCTGCCCGATCCCGCCGCCCACAACCAGCTGCTCGCCGCCTACGGTCGCAGCCTCGCCGAACTCGCCGCGGAAAAGCAGATCCCCTTCGTCGCCGCCGAATGGAAGCCGCACGGCATCGCCCTCGACCTCGGCACCGACAACGGCATCCACCTGACCGAACGCGGCTACCGCGCCCTCAGCGAAGGCGTCGCCGCCCAGCTCGGCTGGAGCGTCAACAAGGCCGGCTGGGACAAGCCCGCCGCCTCCGCGGAAGCGCTCCGCGCCTCCGTCCTGCGCAAGAACTCCCTCTTCTTCCACCGCAGCCGCCCCGCGAACTACACCTACATCTTCGGCTTCCGCAGCCGCGAACAAGGCCGCAACGCCGTCGAGATCCCGAAGTTCGACCCGCTGATCGACACCGCCGAAGCCGACGCCATCGCGGTCTCCGCCGGCCAGCCGAGCACGCTCCCGCCCGAACCGAAGACGCCTTCGAAGCTGACCGTGCGCAGCTCGCTGCCCGCGCCGGAGTTCAAGCTCTCGGACGGCCTGCGCATCTCCCTCTTCGCCGAGAACCCGCTGCTCGAGAAGCCCGTCCACATGAACTGGGACACCTCCGGCCGCCTCTGGGTCGCGACCTCCAACACCTATCCGCAGGTGAACCCCGAAGACCTCGCCGCGCAGATGGCCGGCAACTCCTCGAAATTCGGCCCCTCCACGGGCAACGACAAGATCATCCTCCTGGAAGACACCGACCGCGACGGCGTGGCCGACGTCTCGCGCATCGTCGCCGACCGCCTGCTGATCCCCTCGGGCGTGGCCCCGGATAATTTCGGCGGCGTCTTCGTCGGCGCCAGCACGGAACTGCTCCACCTCACGAACGCGAACGCCGACGGCGTGCTGGCCGACCGACGCATCGTGCTCAGCGGCTTCGGCACCGAAGACACGCACCACATCATCCATACGCTCCACTGGGGCATCGATGGCCGCCTGTTCTTCCACCAGACGATCTACATCCACTCCCACGTCGAGACCCCGTGGGGCCTCGTGCGCGCCAACTCCGGCGTGGCCTTCGCCTACGATCCGAACACCGAACGCCTCGAAGTGCACTCGAAGGGCCTCGTCAACGCCTGGGGCCAGCAGGAAGACCTCAACGGCCAGACGTTCCTCACCTCCGGCGCCGACAGTTCCGGCGTGCACTGGGCCTTCCCGGGCGCGACCTTCCCGCCCTCCGAAGGCGCCCGTCGCCTCATCGGCAGCATCAGCCCCGGTTCCTATCCGAAGTTCAGCGGCCTCGAGCTCGTCCATAGCCCGCTCTTCGGTCCTGACTGGCAGGGCAACGCGATCACCTGCGACTTCCGCGCGCACCGCATCGTCCGCTTCGGCTTCAACGACTTCAGCGTGACCGACGCCGCCAAGTCCGGCTACGTGACCAAGGAACTCCCGGACGTCGTCCGCACCAGCGACGTCGCCTTCCGCCCGATCACCCCGAAGATGGGCCCGGACGGCGCCCTCTACGTCGCCGACTGGACCAACCCGATCATCAACCACGGCGAAGTCGACTTCCGCGACCCGCGCCGCGACAAGCTCCACGGCCGCATCTGGCGCATCCTGCCCGAGAACGCCAAGCCGCTCGCCTGGAAGCCGGTCCTCGGCCGCAACAGCGCGGACCTCCTCGCCGGCCTGCTTTCGCCCAACCGCTGGGACTTCGAACAGTCCCGTCGCGAACTGGCCAAGCTGCCGCTCGCCGAACTCCAGGCCGCGCTCAAGGACTGGGCCAAGGATGACGTCTCCCGCCGCCACGCCGCGTGGCTGCTCAGCGGCCGCACCGCTGACACGGCCCATCTCGCCGCGCTCCTCAAGAGCCAGGATCCGGTGAGCCTCCAGGTCGGCCTCCGCGAGCTGGGCAAGTCGCTCGGCGCCCGTGGCGCGACCGACATCAGCCTGATCGTGCCGTTCCTGTCGCATGCCAACCCGCGCGTGCAGCTCGAGGCCCATCGCGCCCTCGCCCGCGTCCGCACGCCGGAAAGCGCCCGCGCGGTCCTCACCCACCTGCCGAAGAACGCGGAAGACACCTTCCTCGATTTCGCGGCGTGGACCAGCATCAACGAACTCGCCCGTCCGTGGCTCGAGGACGTCGCCGCCCAGCCGGCCAAGGTCGCCGGACAGGAAGCCGCGCTCGACGCCATCGTGAAGGCGATCGATCCGGGCATCGCCACGCCTTACGTGCAGCGCCTGTTCGCCGGCCGCAAGGTCGACGCCGCCGGCAACGGTCCGTGGATCGAGCTCGTCGGCAAGGCCGGCACGGCCGACGAAGCCACGCTGCTTTTCCGCGCGCTCATGGACGACGCCACCCTCCAGGCCTCGACCCGCCATCGCATCGCCTTCGCGCTCGTCGAAGCCGCCAACCGCAACGTCCGCCCCGCCGGCGACCTCGCCGGCCTCGGCAAGCTGCTCACCTACGACACCGAGCGCAACCTGCTCGTCACTTCCGTCCGCCTCGCCGGCCAGTGGAAGCTGGTGCAGTTCGTGCCTCAGCTCGGTGACTTCGCCGGACGCGAGAAGGACGCGGAACTTCGCCGCGCCGCCATCGCCGCCCTGCGCACCATCGGCCAGCAGGCCTCGCTCAAGGCGCTCCGCAGCCTCACCGCCGAGGGCCGTCCGTCCGTCGTCCGTCGCGACGCCCTGCCCTCCCTCGCGGTCCATGCCCCGGGCGAGGCCCTGAAGGCCATCCCGTCCGTGTTCGCCCAGATCAAGTCGAAGGACGAAGCCACGGCGATCTGGACGAACCTCTTCCAGCTCGGCGGCTTCTCGCAGCGCCTCGTCAAGGAGTTCCCCCAGGGACTCAGCGCCGACAACCTCGCCGCCGCCCTCAAGGCCGCGCGCTCCCTCGGCCGCGGCGGCATCGCCCTCGTGAAGGTGCTCGAACCCCTCACCGGCGCCAAGACCGGCCCGCGCAACTTCGAAGCCGAGATCGCCGGCATCATCGACACCATCAAGAAAGGCGCCGACCCCGCGGAAGGTGAGCTGCAGTATCGCAAGTCGGGTTGCACGATCTGCCACGCCATCGGCGGCGCCGGCGGCCATCTCGGCCCCGACCTCAGCAGCCTCGGCGCGAGCGCCCCGCTCGACTACATCATCGAGAGCGTGCTCAACCCCGCCGCCAAGGTGAAGGAAGGCTACCACGCCTTCACGTTCAAGATGAAGGACGGCTCGCTGATGACCGGCATCCCGGCCCGCGAGAACGCGACCGAGCTGTTCATCCGTCCCGGACCCGGCGTCGAGATCCCGCTCCTGAAGGCCAACATCGTCAGCCGTGACAACATCGGCAGCATCATGCCCGCCGGCCTCGCCGACGGCCTGACCGGCGTCCCCCGCCGCAACCTCTACGCCTTCCTCGGCGAGATCGGCAAACCGGGTCCGTTCGACGCCAGCAAGGGTAACGTCGCCCGCCTGTGGGTCTTCGACGACCAGCCGCCCGGCGCGCTCGCCAAGTCCGCCGCGCCCACGCCGGTCTATACGCTCGTCAACGGCCAGCTGCCCAAGGAGTTCAATCCGGGACGCCTCTACGCCACCGCGCGCTTCAGCGCCGCCGCCGCCACGACCAAGCCCCTCGTCCTCACGGGCGTGAAGGCCGCGTGGCTCGACGACAAGGCCATCGACCTGAAGGCCGGCGCCTACGCCACCCCGATCGCCGCCGGCAAGCACGTGCTCACGGTCGAGGTCGACGGCAACGCGCCTTACTTCAAGGCGCAGTGCGACGACGTCAGCTTCCTCGGAGACTGATGACCCGCTCGGCGCTCATCGCCTTCGCCCTCCTCGCCGCCGGCTGCGGCGAGACCTCCTTGGCGCCGTCGGTGAGCCCCGAAGCCTTGCGCCGACGCGCCGTCGCCTTCCGGAGCGCCGGCAAGACCGACGAGGCCGCCGACACCCTCAGGCAGGCGATCGCCCTTCAACGCACCTCCTCGCGCGTCGAACGCTCCGCGGCCGCGGACCTGCGCCGGGAACTCGCCAGCCTCCGGATTTCGGCCGACGACCTGGCCGGCGCGGAGAAACTCTACCGCGAGGCGCTTGTCCTGCTGGAGGCACGGCCGCGCGGCTCCGACGACGCGATCATCAACCTGCGCACGCAGCTCGCCGGCCTCTGCTACCGCCAAGGACGCCTCGACGAGGCCGCCGGCTTCTACCGCTCGGTCCTGTCCCTGGAAGTCGCCTCGCTGGGAGAAGGACACCCCGACCCGCTCGGCACGATGAGCATCCTCGGCGGGCTCGAACTCAAGCGAGGCCAGCTCCCCGAGGCCGAAGCCCTGTTCCGCCGCCAACTGATGGGCGTCCAGAAGCTGCATGGGGCCGAAAAGCGGGAAACCGCCTCGGTCCTCGATAATCTGGCCGAGGTCCTCGAAAAGACCGGTCGGATCGCCGAAGCCGGTCGCCTGCGGGACGAAGCCAAGCGGATCCGCCATAAGCTCTGCGACGAATGCTGACAGGGGCCTGACCCCTTGCAGGCCGGCCACCCCCGGGCATACCACGGGGAAGTCCCTACCACCGATTGGGAATTATTTACGTTTGCACCGCACCCCTTGACAGGCACCCCTTGACAACCGTGGCCCGTATCTCCCGCAGATCCATCGATGAGCTCCGCCAACGGGCTGACATCGTCGCGCTCGCCGGGGACTACACCCAGATGAAGCAGCGCGGCCGCGACTGGTGGGGGCTCAGTCCCTTCAAGTCCGAGAAGAGTCCCTCGTTCAAGGTGAACCCCGAGACGGGCCTCTGGTATTGCTTCTCCACCCAGCAAGGCGGCGACGCCTTCAAGCTGGTGATGAACCGCGAAGGCCTCGACTTCCCGGAATCCGTCGAACGCGTCGCCACCCGCTTCGGCTTCAAGCTAGACTATGAGAGCGGCGGGGACGGCAAGAACGAGAAGTCCTTCCGCGGCCAGCTCCTCGAGATCCATGAACTCGTCGCCGACTATTGGCGCCGCTGCTTCCTCGAGGATCCCGCGCACGGCGAATGGATCCGCGACTACTGGACCCGCCAGCGCAAGTTCTCCCCCGAGGTCGCCGACGACTTCGGCATCGGCTTCGCGCCCGTCGACGACTCCAAGCTCATCCCCGGCCTGCTCGCCAAGGGCTACGCCAAGGACGCCCTCGCGCAGACCGGCCTCTTCTTCGGCGTCGACCGCGTGCCCGATCCGCTGCGCTGGCGCTGCCGTTTCCGCGGCCGCCTGATCATCCCCATCCGCGACATCCAGGGCCGCGTCATCGCCTTCACCGCGCGTCAGCTCGACATCACCCCGCAGGACGACCCGTCCCGCGAGGCCAAGTACGTCAATTCGCCGGAGACCGAGCTGTTCAAGAAATCCCGCACCGTCTTCAACCTCGACCGCGCGCGCATGACGCGCAAGGACGCGGACCCGTTCGTGCTCGTCGAAGGCCAGCTCGACGCGATCCGCTGCCATTCGGCCGGCATCCCCGGCGCCATCGCCGCCCAAGGCACCGCCGTCACCGAAGAGCACCTGCAGCAGCTCCGCCGCTTCACCCAGCGGCTGATCGTCTTCCTCGACTCGGACGCCGCCGGCCAGAAGGCCGCCCTGCGCCTGCTCCCCATCGGCCTCCGCGAAGGGCTCGACATCCGTTTCCTCTCCCTCCCCGGCGGCAAAGACCCCGACGAGTATTTCTCGACGCACGACGCTTCCGGCTGGGCCGGCCTCGTGGCCGGCGCCCGCAGCGCCATGCAGTTCTGCGTGCAGTCGCTCGTCCCCGAAGGCTCCGTCAACCTGCCCCTCACCAGCCGACTCAGCCTGCTGGAAGCCATCTTCCCCATCGTCGAGCAGGCCGGCGCCGAGGAGATCGTCCGCGAAGCCCTCAACGAGGCCGCCCGCCACGCCGGCATCGGCATCCGCGAGATGCACATGGCCTACGAGCGCCACCGCGCCCAATCCCAGTCCCAGCGCCCCGCCGCGCAGCTCGGCGGCCCGGCCGACCCGAACCCAGCCCCGGTTGTCAAGGGGGGGGGCTTGACAACGACGGAGGAGGATTTGATACTTTTCCTCCTGCGGCATGATTCCTACTTCGTCCCCATCGCCCAGTCGCTCCCCCTCGAGTGGATCGACCAGTCCGGCCGGGGCGGCCAGCTCCTGATGGCCCTGCTCAACGAAGCCGCCCACGGCCATTTCGCCGGACTCCGCGAAGCCATCAACGCCCTGGACGACGAACTGCGCACCGAAGCCGCCCGGCTTTCCGCCGAGAGCTACGCCGGTCGCGACGACGAGAAGGACATCCTCCCCCGCGCCAACACCATCCTGAAGTCCTTCCACGGCCGCCACGTCCAGGCCCTGATGCGCAGCCTCGACGCCCGCATCGCCGCCACGCCCCGCGACGACGTCGCCACCCTCAACCGCCTCCAGTCCGAGAAGATCGCCCTCCGCAAATCGCACGCGACCCCTCCGACGCTCACCGCCGCCTGATTTTCCCAAGATGCCCGACAAGAAGAACAAGAAGACCACCGACAAGCCGGCCAAAGCCTCGAAGCAGGCCAAGCCCGCCGTCAAAGCCGTCCCGGCCAAGGCCGCCGCCAAAGCTCCCGCCGCCAAGGCGCCCGTGAAGGCCGCCCCGGCCAAGGCCGCCGCGAAGGCCGCCGCGCCCGCCAAAGCCGCCCCGACCAAGGCCGCCGTCGCCCCGAAGACCGCCCCCAAGGCCGCGCCGGTCGTGAAGGTCGTGCCCAAGACCGTCGGCAAGGCGCCCGTGCCCACGCCCATCCGTCCGGACATCAACGAGAAGGTCCAGCTCCTCGTCAGCCTTTCCAAGAAGAACGGTTTCGTGACCGTCCAGAACATCAACGAGGTCATCCCCGACAGCGCCACCGACCCGGAGCTGATCGAGAACATCATGAACATCCTCGATAATCTCGACATCAAGCTCCTCGACGAGGACGAGGTCGAGACGTACCGCAAGAAGGTCGAGGACTCCGAGGAAGAAGCCGCGCGCACCGTGCCGGCCGACGCCCCGTACGACCCGTTCAACGTCTACCTGAAGCAGATGGGCCATAAGCCGCTGCTCACCCGCGAACAGGAAGTCGAGATCTCCAAGCGCATCGAGGACGCCGAACTCCGCGCCCAGGAATTCCTCTTCTCCTGCTGGCTCACCCTGCCCTACCAGCTCGACCTCGCCCTCAAGGTCCTCCGCAAGGAAGAACGCTTCGACAAGGTCGTCATCGACAAGAAGGTCGAGTCCCGCGACGCCTATTACAAGATGCTCCCCAAGGCCACGGAGGAGTGCACCAAGCTCAAGGCCAAGCTCGACAAGGGCTGGCAGAAATACCTCGACGAGACCGACGCCGGCAAGAAGGCCAAGGCCCGCGAGGCCTACGTGAAGCTCGAGAAGACCGCCAAGGAAGGCTGCAAGGACATCCTCCGGAAGTTCTGCTTCAAGATGAAGCTCTTCGAAGAATGGCTCGAGCTCCCCGACATCAAGGGCGACATCGACGACTCCCGCAACCTGGTCGAGCCGACCATCATCGCCCGCGGCCCCGTCCGCGCCAAGAAGGCCGTCAAGCCGGAGATCTCCGCTTCGCGCACCCGCGAGATCGAGCTCCGCTGGCGCCTCACGCCGGCCGAGCTGCTCCACCTCTCCCGCAACGTGCGCAAGCACCTCGACGAGGCCCAGCGCGCCAAGACCGAGATGGTCGAGCATAACCTCCGCCTCGTGATCTCGATCGCGAAGAAGTACCAGAACCGCGGCCTGCTCTTCACCGACCTCATCCAGGAAGGCAACATGGGCCTCGTGAAGGCGGTCGAGAAGTTCGAATACCGCCGCGGCTACAAGTTCTCCACCTACGCCACCTGGTGGATCCGTCAGGCCATCACCCGTTCCATCGCCGACCAGGCCCGCACCATCCGCATCCCGGTCCACATGATCGAGACGCTCAACAAGGTGATGCAGGTCCAGAAGCAGCTCACCCAGGAGCTCGGCCACGAGCCGACCGCCGAGGAGGTCGCCAACGAGATGAACATGGCGATCGACCGCGTGCAGCAGATCATGAAGATGGCCCAGCAGCCGATCTCCCTCCAGTCGCCCGTCGGCGACGGCGAAGACACCTCGCTCGGCGACTTCATCGAGGACAAGTCCGCGGAGAACCCCTCCGACACGGCCTCCACCCGCCTCCTCCGCGAGAAGATCGACTTCGTCCTCCGCTCCCTCGCCGAACGCGAGAAGGAAGTCCTCATCCTGCGCTTCGGCCTCCTCGACGGCGTCCAGCGCACGCTCGAGGAAGTCGGCCGCCACTTCAAGGTCACCCGCGAACGCATCCGTCAGATCGAAGCCAAGGCGCTCCGCAAGATGCGCCACCCGACGCGCATGCGCCAGCTGCAGGGCATGTTCGAAGGCGAGCTCGACACCTCGGGCCCCGGCTTCGACCAGTTCATCTCCGAAGAAGACAAGGCCGAGCAGACCCCGGGTCCGCTCTCTCCGGGCGGCCTCCCCGGCGGCCTCCCGCCCAACTCCGCCCTGGCCGCCTTCATCGGCAAGCCGCCGGAAGGTCCCGGCGCTTCCAGCCGCGAGTGAACCGCCTCCGCCCAGTCTGTCTGCTGCTCGCGCTGCTGACAGGCTGCGTCGCGCCCACGCCCCCGCCCGCCGCCGAGGAGCCGAACCCGTTCGCGCTCCCGGCCGGCTCGCCGCGCAACGTGCGCATCGGCTTCGTGCAAGGCTATCCGCTCGGCAGCCCGTCGGTGCCCGTCCAGCTCCTGCCCGGCACGCTGGCGCAGGAACGCATGGTCGTCGTGTCCCGCGACCCTCGCCTCAACCCGACCGCGGTCCTCGAGATCACCGCGCTGCGCGGCCGGCTCGCCGTCGCCCGCATCGTCCGCGGGCAACCCCAGCCGAAGGACGAAGTCGTCCTGCCTTCGGCCGACCTTGCCGAGCGTTCGCGGGAACTGGCGCCCTGACTCCCGGCTCTTGACCTCGGCGGGGCGGATGCCCACGGTGCGTCTTCCATGGCAAAGACCCAGGCAGGCATCGTCGGACTTCCCAACGTGGGCAAGTCGACCCTCTTCAACGCCCTCACGCGCTCCCGCAAGGCCGAGGCGGCGAACTACCCCTTCTGCACCATCGAGCCCAACGTGGGCGTGGTGCTCGTCCCCGACGAACGCATGCAGAAGCTGCAGCAGATCGCCGGCACCAAGGTCGTCATCCCCGCCACGATCGACATCGTCGACATCGCGGGCCTCGTCGCCGGCGCCTCCAAGGGCGAAGGCAAGGGCAACGACTTCCTCTCCAACATCCGCGAGTGCGACGCGATCATCCACGTCGTCCGCTGCTTCGACAACGACGACATCGTCCATAGCATGGGCAAGGTCGACCCGGTCCGCGACATCGGCGTGATCGAGACCGAGCTCATCCTGGCCGATATCCAGTCCGCCGAACAGCAGCTCGACCGCAACCAGAAGAAGGTCCGCAGCCAGGACAAGGACGCCATCGCCAACGTCGAGCTGCTCACCCGCCTGGTGAAGCACCTCAACGAGAACCTGCCGGCCTCCTCGATGGAGGTCTCCGACGACGAGCGCGTCCGCCTCAAGGCCTACAACCTTCTCTCGTCCAAGAAGGTCCTCTTCGCCTGCAACGTCTCCGAGGCCGACCTCGCCGACCCGTCCAAGAACAAGCACGTCGCCGCGGTCGCCGAACTCATCGGCAAGCGCCATGGCTGCGAGCACGTCGTCATCTGCGCCCAGGTCGAAGCCGAACTCTGCGACCTCTCCCCGGCCGAAGCCACGGAGTTCCTCCAGTCCCTCGGCGTGACGGACTCCGGCGTCTCCTCGCTTATCCGCGGCGCCTACCACCTGCTCGGCCTGGCCACCTACTTCACCGCCGGTGAAAAGGAAGTCCGCGCCTGGACCTTCCGTAGCGGCATGACCGCCCCGCAGTGCGCCGCGGTCATCCATACCGACTTCGAGAAGGGTTTCGTGAAGGCCGAAGTGGTCTCCTACGAGGACCTGGTGAAGAACGGCTCGGTCGCCGCGGCCCGCGACGCCGGCCGCTACCGCCTGGAAGGCAAGTCGTACCTCTTCAAGGACGGCGACGTCGCCCTGTTCCGCTTCACGGACTGAACCGGCGCGTAGGCCGAACACCCTACCCCCTAAAAAGGACGCCAAAAAGCGTCCTTTCTTTTTGCCATACCCTGCCTCCCCGCAACCATTGGCGACGGACCTTGTCCAACCCGCATGCCCCGACGCTTCGCCACCCTGGCCCTGCTGCTGCTCGCCCCTCTGGCGGTCGTGGCGGAAACCCGTCCGAACATCGTGCTGGTCGTCGGCGAAGACATGGGCCCGGACATCGGCGCCTATGGCTGCAAGGACGCGATCACCCCGAACATGGACCGCCTCGCCAAAGAGGGCGCGCTCTTCACCCGGAGCTTCACGCACACCGGCGTCTGCGCCCCGTCCCGCAGCGGCATGATCACCGGGCAGTATCCGCTCAAGTATGGCGCGCAGAACATGCGCTCGAAGGTCATCAACCCGCCGCACCCGTTCACCGAGAAACTGCGTGCCGCCGGCTACCATGTGATGTGGCCCGGCAAGACCGACTTCCAGGGCGTCCCGGAAAAGGAACTGGCCGACGACAAGAAGCTCTGGGTCAACTATTCCAAGCAGCCCCTCGGCCAGCTGACGCCTAAGCCGAAGGAACCCTTCTTCGCTTACATCAACGACACCGTCAGCCATGAGAGCCAGGTGCGTGCCTCCGACGAGGAGCACGCCAAGAACACCGCCGCCCTCAAGCCGTCCGACCGCCGCGACCCGGCCAAGATCGAACTGCCGCCCTTCTACCCTGACACCCCGGCGGTCCGGCGCGAAGTCGCCCACTACCACGAGCTCGTCACGGCCGTGGATTACACGCTCGGCCGCGTGCTCGCTTGGCTCAAGGCGCACGACCTCGAGAAGAACACGATCGTCATCCTGACCGGCGACCACGGACGCGGCATGCCGCGCTACAAGCGTTCGCCGAAGGATACCGGCACCCGCGTGCCCCTCATCGTCCGCTGGCCCGGCCAGCTCGCCCCGGGCTCCGTGCGCGAAGACTTCGCCAGCTGGATCGATTTCGCCCCGACGGCCCTGACCCTCGCCGGGGTGCCGGTGCCGGCCGAGTTCGACGGACACAGTTTCCTCCCGACCGCCGCGAACCCGCCGAAGTACGTCTACTCGTTCCGCGACTACATGGACGAGAGTTTCGACAAGGTGCGCTCCGTGCGCGACATCCGCTACCGGTACGTCCGCAACCTCGCCCCGGGCGTCGACGAAGCCGGCAAGAACGCCTACCAGGAAGTCGGCCAGACGATGCATGAACTCCGCCGCGCGCAGGCCGAAGGCAAGCTGACGCCGCTGCAGGCGCTCTACTTCGACCCTCACCGCCCGAAGGAAGAACTCTTCGACACCCAGACCGACCCCTGGGAAGTGAAGAACCTCGCCGGCGATCCGGCCTACGCCGCCAAGCTCGCCGAACTCCGCGCCGAGTGCGACGCCTGGCTCGCCCGCTGCGGACCGCTCGCCGACCTGTCTCCGGAAGAGCTCGTGCAGCGTGGCATCATCCTGCCGCGCGACGAGAAATACGCCGAGCGACTCAAGACCGGCACGACCGACGGCGACGCCGCGGTCGCCGCCAAGAAAAAGGGCAAGAAGCCCGCCCAGAAATAATCTCCTTAAACCCATGCGCCTCCTCCTCCTCTCCGCCTCCCTCCTCGCCTTCGGCTGCAAGCCCGCGCCGCAGGTCGCCCGCTATGAAGTGAAAGCGGACGGCGCGCCCGCCGCCGCCCCCGCCGCGCCCACGCCGGTGGCCCAGCCTTCGGCCGGCGTCGCGCCGGCGCCGGCACCGATGGTCGCGCCCGCGTCCATGAAGGCCGAAGCCGCTTCCTTCGACGCCCCAAAGTGGGCCGCCCTGCCCGCCGGCTGGACCGTCGGCCCCGAGAACGCCATGCGCAAGGCCACCTGGATCGTCAGCGGCCCCAACGGCTCCAAGGCCGAGATCGCCGTCACGGTCTTCCCCGGCACCGTCGGCGGCCTGACCGCCAACGTGAACCGCTGGCGCGGCCAGATCGGCCTCCCGCCCGCCGGCGCCGATGAGATCGCCGCCGCCGCCAAGGCCGTCAAGGTCGGCGGCCTCGACAGCCAGCGCTTCGTGCTGACCTCCGCCGACGGCAAGAAGACCGTCGACGCGGTGATGACCTCCAAGGATGGCGCCACCTGGTTCTTCAAGATGAACGGCGAGACCGCCGCCGTCGAAGCCAACGCCGCCGCCTTCGCCGCCTTCCTCTCCGCCTCCAAGCTCCCGTGAACACCGAAGAATTCGAAAAGAAGGCCGACAGCGGCCGCCGCCTCGTCGACACGCTGGCCTCGCTCAAGCTGACGGTCTTCCTGCTGGTGCTGTCGATGATCCTGGTGCTGCTCGGCACGCTCGAGCAGGTCCACTGGGGCGTCTGGCACGTCCAGAAGGTCTACTTCAGCGACTGGCTGTGCTTCTACCCGATGGACCCCACCGCGGCCTTCCGCATGCCGCTGCCCGGCGGTTTCCTCATCGGCGCCCTGCTCATCGTCAACCTGACCTTCGCGCACTTCCGCCACTTCAAGGCGACGGCCGCCAAGGTCGGCATCAGCATGATCCACGCCGGCCTCCTGCTCCTGCTCGTCGGCGGCTTCATCACCGCCGTCTACCAGGAAGAGTCCGCGATGATCATACCTGAAGGCGAACAGCGCGACTACTCCGAGGCGTTCCGCGACTTCGAGATCGCGCTCGTCGAGAAGTCCGCCGGCCGCGACGCCGTCGTCGCCGTGCCCGACGCGCTCCTGCGCGACATCGCCGCCAAGAAAGCCCCGGCCGACGTCGCCCTGCCCGGCACGCCGTTCACGCTCGTCGTCCAGGCCTTCCATCCGAACGCCATGCTCCGCGCGAAGTCGCAGATGCCCGACGGCCTCGACCTGAAGGCCACGCAAGGCATCGGCGCCCGCACCCAGCTCGCCTACAAGCCGATGCCCGAAAGCTTCGACGACAACCGCCCCAACGCCCCGACCGCCATCGTCGAACTGAAGACGAAGGAGAAGTCCCTCGGCACCTGGGCCCTCAACCTCAACCTGACCGAATCCTTCGACGCGCAGTCCTTCGAGGAAGGCGGCAAGAAGTATGAGCTCTCCCTCCGCCGCGCCCGCCACTACGTGCCGTTCACGGTGCAGCTGGACAAGTTCACCCACGAGAAATACCCCGGAACCGAGACCCCGCGCCGCTTCGCCAGCGACGTCACGGTCAAGGAAGGCGCCAGCTCGTTCACCTATAACGTCTCGATGAACCAACCGCTGCGCCACGCCGGCCTGACGTTCTTCCAGTCGAGCTTCGGCAGCACCAAGGACGGCAAGAGCCTCAGCGTGCTCCAGGTCGTCCGCAACCCGGGCTGGCTCCTGCCCTACGTCTCGGTCTCCGTGATGTCGCTCGGCCTGCTCTGGCACTTCGGCTTCTCCCTGCTCCGCTTCCTCCGCGGCCGCGCCGCCAAGGCCGCCGCCCTCGTCGCCCTCGGCTGCCTGACGGTTTCCGCCGACGCCGCCGAAGGTACCTGGAATACCCGCGAGTTCGGCGAGATCCCCGTCCAGAGCGGCGGTCGCATCGTCCCCATCGAGACCCTCGCGACGGGCTCGCTGCTCCAGATGCGCTCGCGCACCTCGATCAGCCTCACGAAGCTCGAACGCGTGGCCTTCGGCCAGCGTCCGTCCACCTGGACCGCCGAACAGCGCGCCGAGATCGCCAAGGAGCTCCCGGCCCTCGACGACAAGCTCCAGGCCCTGCTCGAGAAGCGTCCGGTCCGCCTGACCGGCGGCGCCATCGGCTCCGTCGACTGGCTCATCGAAGTCTCCTTCCGCGCCCCGATCGCCCGCCAGCTGCCGACCTTCCGCGTCGAACACCCCAACGTGCTCAAGCGCGTCGGCGGCAACCCCGAGAAGAGCCTCTACGTCAGCTGGGACGGCATCCTGAAGAACAGCGCCGAACTCAGCAAGGCGGCCGAACAGGCCCGCGGCCGCGCCCAGGCCGACCGTGACGCCGAGGACCGCGCCTTGCTCCAGCTGGAGAGCGCCGCCCGCCAGTATGCGACCCTTAGCATGACGTTCATCCCGGGCGACCTGCCGGCCGACGTCACCCCGCGCCGCGAATACGGCGCCTGGATCAGCGCCCTCAACCGCGCCCTCACCGAGATGAACGAGAGCCGCGCCAACGGCGGTTCCGGCAATGCCTTCGACCCCGAGCTGCAGAAGACCGTGCGCACGTTCGTCGAACGCTACCAAGACTTCGAACGCGAAGGCACCATCGGCCTCCTGCCGCCTCGCGACGCCCATTCGCTCGCCCGCTGGGACAACCTCGGCGGCTCGCTCCTCGGCGTCATCAAGGACCAGAAGGAACACCGCGCCGGCCTCGCCGAGGACGGCGTCATCACACGCTACGCCGACTTCTCCGTCGCCTGGCGCGACGGCAAGGACGACGAATGCTCCCGCCTCAGCACCGCGATCGCGGCCTCGCTGAAGGGTCCGTGGTCCGCCAAGGCCGAGTCCGAAGCCGCCTTCGGCCGCCTGCAGCCGTTCTACTGGCTGCTCATCGCCTACGCGATCACCGTGCTGATGGTCTTCGCCTCCTGGCTGACCTCCTCCGAAAGCCTGCGCGCCTGGTCGTATCGCCTGCTGCTCGCCTGCTTCGTCCTGCACACGCTGGCCCTCGGCTACCGCATGTGGCTCCACGGCCGCCCGCCGGTGACGAACCTCTACTCGTCGGGCATCTTCGTGGCCTGGGGCGCCGTCGCCCTCGGCATCCTGCTCGAACGCGTCTGGAAGAACGGCATCGGCGCCGCCGCCACCGGCATCTGCGGCTTCGTCTCGCTGATCATCGCGCATAACCTCGGCCTCTCCGGCGAAGACAACCTCGAGAGCGTCCGCGCGGTGCTGGACTCGAACTTCTGGCTCGCGACGCACGTGACCATCGTGACCTTGGGCTATTCGGCGACCTTCGTCGCCGGCCTGCTCGGCGCGCTGCACCTCGCGCTCCGCGCCTTCAAGAAGGACTACGTCTGGGGCGACAGCGTCGCCCGCGCGGCCTACGGCATCCTCGCCTTCGCGGTGCTCGCGAGCTTCATCGGCACGATGCTCGGCGGCATCTGGGCCGACCAGAGCTGGGGCCGCTTCTGGGGCTGGGACCCCAAGGAGAACGGCGCGATCCTCATCGTGCTCTGGTGCGCCATCTGCCTCCATGCCCGCTGGGGCGGCCTCGTCCGCCGCGAAGGGCTCATGCAGCTCCTCATCTTCGGCAACATCGTCACGGCTTGGTCCTGGTTCGGCACCAACCTCCTCGGCGTGGGCCTGCACAGCTACGGCTTCACGGAATCCGGCTTCTTCTGGCTGATGATCTTCTGGGCCTCGCAGCTCGCGCTCATCGCCCTCGGCTGGCTGCCTGACCGTTCCAAGTCCGCCCAGTCCGCATGACCGAAGCCGTCGGCCCGACCTGGTTCTGCATCAAGGCCAAGCCCCGCCAGGAGGCGGTGGCGGTGCAGAACCTGCGGGCCGTCGGCATCGGCGAGCTGGTCTTCCCGCGCCTCCGGCGCACGCGCCGCGGCCACGACAAGAACAAGGTCGTCGTCGAGCCGCTGTTCCCCGGCTACGTCTTCGCCCGCTTCGATCCGATGGAATTCCAGTCCACGATCCGGAGCACCCGCGGCGTCCTCCATCTCGTCAGCCGCGAAGGCCGGCCGGTCGACGTCGAACAGGCGGTGATCGACGAACTCAACGCGCTCGGCCCCGACGCCATCCTCTCGATGCTCGACGAGGAACTGAAGGTCGGCGCGAAGGCCCGCGTGATCCGCGGCATCTTCAGCGGCTCGGAAGGGGAGATCATCCGCCTCGAGTCGCCGCAGAAACGTATCGCCCTCCTGCTCTCGATCCTCGGCTCCGACCAACCCGTCGAACTGCCGCTCGACGACGTCGAAGGCCTCCCCGACGAAGCCTGAATAATCTGGCCCACGCCCCAGCCCTGCCCCTAGCCCTTCCACATGATCCTCGACCAGCTCTCCGCTTCCGCCGCCTACGAAGGACTGCACCCGCTCTTCCCGAAGGCCTTCGCCTACCTCCGCGCCTTCGACGTGCACACGCCCGACGGCAAATATGAGCTCCAAGGCCAGGACCTCGTCGCGATCGTCCAGCGCTACCAGACGGCGCCGTCCGCCGACAAGATGTGGGAAGCCCATCAGGTCTACGGCGACATCCAGGTCGTCTACCAAGGCCTCGAGTATTGCGGCCATACGGACCAGCGGACGCTCGTGGTGACCAAGCCTTACGTCCCGGAGAAGGACGTCGAGAAATACGCCGCCCCTTCCGCGCCGTCCGCCTTGCTCACGCTCGGCCGAGGGAACTTCGCGATCTTCCATCCGCAGGACGGCCATCAGCCCGGCGTGCAGGTCGGCGCCCCCGGCGAGATCCTGAAGGTCGTCATCAAGTTCCGGCTGAAGGCCTGAGCAGGGAACCTTGCCTCCGGGCCAGGGTCGGCTAGGCATACCCCATGCTTCCCCGCCTTACCCTCGCCTGCCTCGCGCTGCTCGGCGCTTCCGCGCTTCACGCCGAAGAACCCACCCGCATCCGCGACGTCATCTACGCCAAGCATGACGGCGTGGCGCTGACGATGGATGTCTTCAAGCCGGCCAAGCCCAACGGCGCCGCCGTCGTCAAGATCATCAGCGGCGGCTGGCGTTCCGACCACAAGGGCATCAACGACGGCACCTGGCCGAGCCATGGCTACACGACCTTCGTCGTCGTCCACGGCACCCAGCCGCGCTTCCAGGTCGAGGAGATCGTCGAAGACCTCAACCGCGCCGTCCGCTTCGTCCGCGCCCATGCCGCGGAATATGGCGTCGACCCTCGGAAGATCGGCGTCACCGGCGGCAGCGCCGGCGGCCACCTCAGCCTGATGCTGGCGACCCGCGGCGCTCCGGGCCCGAAAGGCAAGGATCCCGTCGACGCCTTCAGCAGCCGTCCCGATGCGGTCGCCTGCTTCTATCCGCCCACGGATTACCTCAACTGGTTCGAACCCGGCGACGACGCCGTCGGTATCGGCAAGCTCTCCGCCTACGCCGCGGCGTTCGGCCCGAAGGCGACCACCCCCGAAGGCCGCGCGAAGCTCGGCCGCGAACTTTCGCCGATCTATTGGGTCCACAAGGAACAGCCGCCGATCTACATCGTCCACGGCGACGCCGATCCCGGCGTCTCGGTCACGCAGTCGCTGCGCTTCCTCGCCAAGTGCCATGAACTGGGCGCCGTCTGCGAGGTTACCGTCCGCAAGGGCGCCGGCCATGGCGGCTGGGTCGAGATGACCGAAGACACCCGACGTATGGCGGAATGGTTCGACCTGCAGCTCCTCGGTAAGCAGCCAGCCCGGCCTTTCAACTTCGACCAGTCGACCCTGCCCAGCACGCCCGTCGCCGCCAAGCCGGCCGTGAAGAAGTAAGCGTCCCGGCGGAAGATTTACGCTGGCGGGAAAGCCCGCCTGTTTCCATAAAGTGGGCATGGCTTCGCCTTGCCGACTCATCCTCGCCCTCGACGTAGAGACCAAGGAGGAAGCCTTGGCCCTCGCCCGCCCCCTCGCCGGCAACCTCGCCTGGGTGAAGCTCGGCCTCCAGCTCTTCACGCGCCACGGCCCGGGCATCGTCGATGAATTCCATGCGCTCGGCTTCAAGGTCTTCCTCGACCTGAAGTTCCACGACATCCCGAACACCGTCTCCTCCGCGATCAAGAGCCTGAAGGGTCGCCCCTGCTCGCTGCTCACGATCCACGCGTGCGGCGGCCCCGAGATGATCGCCCGCGCCGCCGAAGCCGCGAAGGCCACCCTGCCCGATTGCACCGTCCTCGGCGTCACGGTCCTCACCTCGATGGACCAGGCGCAGCTCACCGCCACCGGCGTCGCCCGCACGCCCGAAGAACAGGTCCGCCTCCTCGGTCGCATGGCCATCGGCGCCGGCATCGGCGGCCTGGTCTGCTCGCCCCTCGAACTGCCGATCCTCCGCCAAGACCTCGGCGCCGGTCCGACGCTCGTCACCCCGGGCATCCGCTACCCCGACGCCGCCGGCGACGACCAGAACCGCATCATGACGCCGGCCCAGGCCGCCGCCGCGGGC
Source organism: Coraliomargarita sp. (assembly GCA_024638885.1). GTDB lineage: Bacteria > Verrucomicrobiota > Verrucomicrobiia > Opitutales > UBA953 > UBA953. The sequence continues at coordinate 486,194 of JAHEJL010000002.1, forward strand.
GCCAGCTTCATCGTGGTCGGCCGCCCGATCCTCAAGGCCAAGGATCCCGCGGCCGAGACGCTCCGCATCCGCCGCGACATCGGCGAGATCGCATGAGCGCCGGCGACGACATCCTGATCCTCCTCGCCGCGGGTTCCGCGCGGCGCATGCAGGCGGTCGTCGACGACAAGATCACCGCGCTCCTCGCCGGCAAACCGGTCTTCGTCCACTCGCTCCAGTCCTTCCTGAGCACAGGCCTCATCGGTCGCGTGGTCATCACCTACCGCGACGAAGCCCAGCTGACCAAGCTGAAGGCCCAGCTCGCGGGACACGCTCCGGCCGGCGCCGTCGTCGACTTCGTCCCGGGCGGCGAGTCGCGCCAGGATTCGGTCCTCGCCGCGCTCAACACCTGCGAAGGCCATGCCGGCCTGGTGCATATCCATGACGGCGCCCGCCCGCTCGTCTCCGCCGAAGCCATCCGCAAAGTCCGCGAGAAGGCCAAGGAAACCGGCGCCGCCATCCTCGCCGGCCGCGCGGCCGATACGGTGAAGATCGCCAAGGCGGATTCCGCCTCGGTCGACACCTCGCCCGACCGCGGCCTGGTCTGGACCGCCGAGACGCCGCAGGTCTTCCGCACCTCGATCGTCCTCAAGGCTTATCGCAAGGTCGCCGAGCTGCAGCGCAAGGTGACCGACGACAGCTCCGCCGTGGAATTCGTCGGCCAGGACGTGTCCCTGGTCGAGAACCCTTCGGTGAACCTGAAGCTGACGCGTCCGGCGGACTTCGTCCTGGCGGAAGCGATCCTGAAGACGCGCTGAGCGCTCAGTAGCCGGCCTGACGGAGCGCGGCGTCCAGCTTGACCTGGAAGTCCGTGATGTCCTGCGGCGTCGGACGGTAGCCCGGCGTACGCGCGGCCATGCCCGGACGGCCCTGATGGTCGATATACCAATCGGCCTTCTCGCCGTCGGAGAAAGTGACGTGGCCGCTGACCATGGCGTGCGGCTGCGCGATCGTGTCGACTTCGACGGTCACGACGCCGGCGCCCTGGGCGGCCGGAGCGGGCGCGGCGGCCTCGGCCGGCGCGGCTTCGGCGGCGACTTCCTCGGGCTTCTTCGGCTCTTCCTTCTCGACGAGGGCGAGGTTCAGGTCGTCCACGAGGAAGCGGACGTCCATGTAGGTCATCGAGACTTCGAGCTGCGTAGAAAGACGTTCCTGGATCTGCGAAAGCGTGGCGCCTTCGGCCACCCAGGCGGAAACCTTGGAAATCTGTTCGGGAGTCAGTCGGGCCATAGGCGGCTAAAGTGTGGGAGCCTCCGCCGATTTTCAAGCGTCTCGTCGCTTATTCGTTGGAAATCCGCCCCCTGCCCGCCAAGTTAGCCCCATGCAGTCCGAGATCCGTTGGCAAAAGCAGGGAGACTTCACCGACATCGTCTACGAGAAAGCCGATGGCATCGCCCGCGTGACCATCAACCGTCCGTCCCGCCGCAACGCCTTCACCCCGGACACCGTCGCGGAACTGCTCAAGGCGTTCGCCGACGCCCGTGACGACGCCTCGATCGGCGTGGTGCTGCTCCGCGGCGCCAACCCGCAGCATGACGGCAAGTTCGCGTTCTGCGCCGGCGGCGACCAGAAGATCCGCGGCGACAAGAAAGGCGGCTACATGGGCAAGGACGGCGTCCCGCGCCTCAACGTCCTCGACCTCCAGCGCCTCATCCGCTCGATGCCCAAGGTCGTCATCGCGCTCGTCGCCGGCTTCGCCATCGGCGGCGGCCATGTGCTCCACGTCATCTGCGACCTCACCATCGCGGCCGACAACGCCGTCTTCGGCCAGACCGGCCCCAAGGTCGGCAGCTTCGACGGCGGCTTCGGCGCCTCCTACCTCGCCCGCATCGTCGGCCAGAAGAAGGCCCGCGAGATCTGGTACCTCTGCCGGCAGTATGACGCCAAGCAGGCGCTCGAGATGGGCCTGGTCAACACCGTCGTCCCTTACGAGCAGCTCGACGCCGAAGGCGTGAAGTGGGCGCAGGAGATCCTCACGAAGAGCCCGCTCGCCATCCGCTGCCTGAAGTCGGCCTTCAACGCCGAGCTCGACGGCCAGGCCGGCATCCAGGAACTTTCCGGCAACGCCACCCTGCTCTATTATCTTTCGGAAGAGGGCGACGAAGGTCGCGCCGCTTGGAACGAGAAACGCGCTCCCAACTTCCGCAGATTCCCTTGGCTCCCGTAAACCCGATCCGCGTCACCGAGCGCGCGCAGAAGCTCGCGACCGAGATCCTCCGCCCCGGCGACATCGCCGTCGACGGCACCGCCGGCAAAGGCCGTGACACCGCGTGCCTCGCCCAGGCCGTCGGGCCGTCCGGGCACGTCCACGCCTTCGACATCCAACCCGAGGCGATCGCCTCGACGCGCAACCTCATCGAGGTCGCCGGCCTGCTCGGCCGCGTCTCGCTGCACCTGCGCAGCCATGCCGAGCTGGCCGACGTCCTCACGCCCGCCCAAGCCGGCAAACTCGGGGTCGCGATCTTCAACCTGGGCTACCTGCCGGGCGGCGATGCGTCGATCATCACGCAGCCGGCCTCGACCGACCACGCCATCCGCACGGCCTTCGCACACCTGCGTCCCGGCGGCCGCCTCATCTGCGTCGCCTACACCGGCCACCCCGGCGGCCCCGAAGAATCCGACATCGTCCTACGCTTCGCCGAAGAACAGGCCGGCGCCGGACTCCACGTCGAGAAGATCGGCTATTACCCGACCCCGGGTAAGCCCTGGATCCTCGTGGTGAACAAGCCGGCGGCTTGAAGTCGGAAGCATTCCTGCCAACTTGACCCGGATGACCGCCCGCCGACGCATCATCCTCACCGGAGCCACGGGGCTCATCGGGCAGGCCCTGTCCGGACGGCTGACATCCCTGGGCTACGAGGTCGTCCCCTTCCGCTCCCGCCACGACGGCCCGGGCGGCTTCAATCATCTGACCGGGCACATCGACCGGGCCGCCCTCGAAGGCGCCTACGCCGTCATCCACCTCGCGGGCGAATCGATCGCCCAACGTTGGTCCGAGGCCGCGAAGGACCGCATCCTCACCAGCCGACGCGAAGGCACGCGCCTGCTCGCCACCACGCTGGCCGGCCTGTCCCAGAAACCGACGGTCTTCCTCTCGATGTCGGGTATCAATCGTTATGGCCTGCATCGCGCCGAAACCCTGGACGAATCCTCCGCGGTCTCGGCCGACGGCTTCCTCCCCGCGGTGACCGAAGCCTGGGAAAACGCGACCCTACCGGCCAGCGAGGGAGGGATTCGTACGGTCCTGCTCCGCACCTCGTTGGTGCTTTCCGCCACCGGCGGCGGCTTGAAGAAGATGTTGCCCGCGTTCCGCCTCGGCCTGGGCGGCCCCATCGGCGGCGGCCGGCAGCGCCTGAGCTGGATCGGACTGCCCGACCTCGTCGCCCTCATCGTCTGGGCCTTGGAAAACCCCGCCGTCCGCGGAGCGCTCAACGCCGTCGCGCCTCAGCCCGTCACCCAAGCCGAGTTCGCCCGCACCCTCGGGGCGGTCCTCCGTCGGCCGAGCTTCCTGCCGATGCCGGGTTGGGCGATCGCCTTGCTCTTCGGCCAGATGGGCCGGGAAACCGTCCTCGGCGACCTGGCCGCGAGCCCGCGCTTCGCGCTCACCGGCGGCTTCCGTTTCGGCACGCCCGACCTCGCCTCCGCGCTGCATCAGGCCGTAAGTGAATGATTTTGGATTGAAGGCCGCAAGGCGGAGGGAGATTGTCCGCCCATGGTTCGCGCTGCCTTCGTCTTCACCGTGCTGCTGCTCGTCGGTTGCGACGACGGTTCGCGCGCCGACTCCCGCACCATCGACGTCGACGACCCGGAATTCCGCGCCGGCCAGACCTTCCATAAGCAGGGCGAGATCCGCAAGGCGCTCGAGTGCTACCTGAAGGTCATCGACAACCGTAAAGGCGCCGCCGAATCCCACCTCGAAGCGGGCCGCATGTACCTGGAACTCCAGGACCCCCTGCCGGCGATCTACCACTTCAACCAGTATATCCGGATGAAGCCGACGTCCGAGCAGTCGAACATCGTCCGCCAGATGATCAAGACCGCCGAGAAGCAGTTCATGCAGCAGCTGCCCGGCCGCCCGATGGAACCCGACGCCCTGGGCGGCGCCGACCTCAACGCGAAGCTCCGCAGCCTCCAGCTCGAGAACGAGAAGCTGAAGCGCGAACTCGCCGACACCAATCGCACCCAGAAAGCCCTCGTCCTCCCGCCGAAGACCACGGGCGACAAGACGACCGAAGCGCCCAAGGCCTCCGAAGAAAACGCCAAGCCCCAGCGCTTCCGCCAGTATACCATCGCGAAGGGCGACAACCTCTCGAGCATCGCCCGCAAGGTCTACGGCGAATCGACCCCGGCCCGCGTCAGCGCCATCTTCAACGCCAACCGCGACAAGATGACGTCCATCAACACCCTGCCGAAGATCGGCACGGTGATCCTTCTTCCGGAGTAAGCCATGCGGCTGACGCGGATCCGGGCGGCCGATTTCCGCAACCTCACCTTCGCGGACGTCTCCACGGATGCGCCGCGCGTCTTCCTGCTCGGCGACAACGGCCAAGGTAAGACCAACCTCCTCGAAGCGGCCGCGCTCGTCTCCTCCTTCCGCTCCTTCCGGACGACCGACATCTCGCCGCTCGTCCGCTCCGGTTGCGCCGAGGCCCGCCTGCGCCTCGACGTGCGTCTCTCGCCCGAAGAGAACGCCGAGATCGAGATCCGCCTCGCGAAGGGCTCGCGCAAGGCCCTGCTCAACGGCACGCCGGTCGCCTCGGTGGCCCAGCATCTCGGCCAGTTCCCGACCATCGTCTTCTGCTCCGACGACCTTCGCCTCGTGCGCGGCTCGCCGTCGAACCGCCGCCGCTGGCTCGACGCCGCGATCGGCGGCACTGATGCGACTTACCTGACCGCGGTGCGCGACTACGGCCGGGCGCTCGACGGCCGTAACGCGTTGCTGAAGGCGACCGTACGCTCCGACGAAGAACTGCGCGCCTTCGAGAAGGCGATGCTCGCGCCCGCGCAGCTCATCGCCTCGACCCGCGCCCGCATCCTGCCCGAACTCGCCGCGACCCTGCGCGACGCGTGCGCCCGCGCCGGCTTCCCGGACAAAGGCGCCGACCTGGTCTACCAACCCGACGTCGCCGCCGAGCAGCTCGCCGAAATCTGGACGAAGACCCGCGTCGCCGACCTCGCGACCGGCACGACCTTGCGCGGACCGCAGCGCGACGACTTCGGGATGCTCTTCGCCGGCCAGGACGCCGCGGACTATGCCTCCGAAGGCCAGCAGCGCCTCCTCGTCCTGGCCCTGTGCCTCGCCCGCCTCCAGCGCGACACCCTGCTCGCCCCCACCCCTCCCGTCATCCTGGCCGACGACGTCCTCGGCGAACTCGACGGCACCCGTCGCCAGGCCTTCTGGAACGAAGTCGGGGAAAAGCATCAGGTTATCGCGACGGGCACGGTTCCGCCGCCTTCGGGCGACTGGCTGACCTACCGGGTCGCCGGGGGCAGCTACCTCCGGGCCTGATTTTGGCGTTGTTTTATGGGAAAGTGACCCCTTGGATGGGGGGCATGTCGGACTTCCTTCTCTACGCCTCCGTGGTGGCCCTCTTCCTCGTCTGCATCCTCGTGGTCCTCGTGATCCTCATGCAGCGCCCCAGCGCCAACGCCGGCATGGGCTCGGCCCTCGGTGGCGGCGCCGCTGAGACCGTCTTCGGTGGCGAATCCGCCAACGTCCTCTCGAAGATGACCACGACCCTCACGGTCATCCTCTTCATCCTCAGCTTCGGCCTCTACCTCGGCTTCGTCGCCCGCGAAAAGCCGGTGTCCAAGGCCCTCGACGCCAAGGCTACCGCCCCGGTCGCCGCTCCGGCCGCTCCGGCTGCCACGACTGCCCCCGCTGCTCCGGCCGCTGCCGCCCCTTCTGCTCCCGTCGCCGCTCCGGCCGCCAAGCCCCAGTCCACCCCGGCTCCCGCCGCGACGACTCCGGCGAAGCCTGCTGCTCCGGCTCCGGCCAAGTAAGCCTGAGTGAAGACCCGACTGCTCAGCCTGTCCGTCCGCTGGGTGGCGTGTCTCATCGCGTTCGGTACCTTCGCGCAATCGCGGGTCCCTGCTGCGCCGGCGCTCGAACAGCTGACGCCTGAACAAGGTCAGGCTTTCCTTGCCGGTTTCCGCCAGTCCCGCCTGACAGGTGACCTCTGCCTGCGCTTCGAAATCGTCCACAAGCCTCGCCAAGGTGAATCGGCTCCCGCCGTCCAAGGCACCCTTTGGGCCGCTTCGCGCGACGACGCCCAGCTCCTGCGCGGGGAGATCAAGGATGCGCAAGGCAAGCCCGCCTTGGCGTTCCTCACCGTGAAGTCCGCCAAGCTCAGCCGCGTGTGGATCTCCCGCCAAGGCGCCCCGGCGCAGGAGCTCGACGGCAAGCAGCCGCTCATCCCGCTGGCCGACGGCCTCCTGCTCTCCCCGTTCGACCTTCAGCTGCCCTTCACGCATTGGCCCGCCACGGCTTACCTCGGTACGGAAAAGCGCCGCCGCCCGGTGCATGTCTTCGACGCGCTCAACCAGGTCGGCGCCGAACCGGCCAAGGTGAACTTCGCCGTCGACCACGTCTACGGTGTGCTGGTGCAGGCCGTCTGCTTCGACGCCAAGGAGACCAAGACGCGCACGACGCAGGTCGAGGAATTCGCCAAGGTCGACGACCAATGGATGCTCGCCGCGTGCAGCGTGCGCGATGAGAAGACGCGCGATGCCGACCTCCTGCGCATCACCGAAGCCGCGCTCGGCGAACGCTTCCTCCCCGCGATCTTCGAACCCGCCACGCTGACCGCCCCCGCGACCCAGCCGGCCAACTTCAAGAAACTGTGAAGACCCCCGTCACCGCCGCCCAGGTCGCCCGCTTCTGCGACCTCATCACCAACGGCAAGCACATCGCCGATTTCGAAGGCTCCCGCAACGGCTTGCAGCACAAAGGCACACGCCCGGTGCGCAAGGTCGGCGCCGCCGTCGACGCGGGCGCCGTGGTCTTCGCCGAAGCCGCCCGCCGCGGCGTCGATTTCCTGATCGTCCACCACGGCATGTACTGGCGGCCCGTCTCGCCCGAACGCGAAGTCCGCGCCCGGCGCAAGGCCGCGCTGAAGAAGACCGGCCTGTCGCTCTACTCCAGCCACCTCCCTCTCGACGCGCACCCCGTCATCGGCAACAACGCCCTCATCGCCCAGGACCTCGGCCTCAAGGTCGTCGACTGGTTCGTCGATTACGAAGGCCTGCCGATCGCGTGCATCTGCCAAGGCATCCCGCGCACCACGCTGCGCCAGCGTCTCAAGGCTTCCTATCCGCAGACCTACAAGGGCATCGAGTTCGGTGCCGCCAAGCCGAAGAAGATCGCGATCCTCAGCGGCAGCGGCCGCAGCGCCCTCGCACACCTGAAGGCCGAAGGTTGCGACACGCTCATCACGGGCGAGCTGCGCGAAGAACATTTCAACGAAGCCCACGAGCAAGGCTGGAACCTCTACCCTTGCGGCCACTACGCCACCGAGACCTGGGGCGTGAAGGCCCTCGCCGCCGCGGTGGCCGCGGAGTTCGGCGTGAAGTGGGAATTCATCCCGACCGGTAATCCGCTCTGATGACGCGCGGACGGATAGCCCCGACCCCGACCGGCTATCTCCACGTCGGCCACGCGCGGACGTTCGCCCTCGCCGCCAAGCGCGCCGCCGCCGGCACGCTCCTCTATCGCACCGAAGACCTCGATGCCGGACGCTGCCGCCCGGAGTTCGCCGCCGCGGCGATCGAAGACCTGCGCTGGCTCGGACTGCAGTGGTCCGAGGGCCCCGACGTCGGCGGACCGCACGGCCCGTATGTCCAATCCCAGCGGCTGCCATGGTTCCGCGACGTCTGGCAGCGCCTGCACGCGACCGGCGCGATCTACCCGTGCGACAAGTCCCGCAAGGACGTCGAACGCAGCCTGACCGCCCCGCACGCCGAGGATGACGCCGAGCCGATCTTTCCGGCCGCCCTGCGCGCGCCGCTCGGCGCCGGCCAAAACGCCCGCGAGCCCGGTCCGACCAATTGGCGCTTCCGCGTCCCCGACGGCGAAACGATCGCGTTCGTCGACGCGTTGCAAGGCCCGCAGGCGTTCGTCGCCGGACGTGACTTCGGCGACTTCCTCGTCTGGCGCAAGGACGGCTTCCCGGCCTACGAACTCGCCGTCGTCGCCGACGACCACGCCATGGGCATCACCGAAGTCGTCCGGGGCGCCGACCTGCTCCTATCGACGGCCCGCCAGCTGCTGCTCTATCGGGCCCTGGGCTGGGCCGCGCCTTCCTGGGCCCATGCGCCGCTGATCGTCGATGCCGAGGGCAAGCGCCTTGCCAAGCGAAGCGCCGGTCTTTCGATCCGGGAACTCCGTCAAAAAGGAAAGGCGCCGGAGGAAGTCCTCACGGCGCCTTTATCCCAGCTGCTGGGCTGAAGGGTTAAGCGCCCTTCTTCGGGTCGCCGGCGGCCTTCGTATTAGCCGGCTTTTCGGCGCTCACCTTGTCGCGGTAGGCCTTGAAGGACTTCGTCATGGCGGCGTCACCGGCGGCGGCCGCGAGGGCTTCGTCGAGATACTTCAGCGCCTCCTCCTTGGCGGTCGGATCGATCTGCAGGAGGATGCGGGCCTTGTTATAATGAAAGACGCCTTTACGGGGCCCCGAGACGTCGGCGAAGATCTCGCTGAGCGCGGCTTCGGCTGCCTTGAAGTCCTTGGCCGCGATGGCGGCTTCGATCTTCTGGCCGAGTTCGCGGCTCTTGGCCGAGCGGGCGGCGTTGTCCTTCGACTCTTTCTCCAAGGCGGCTTTCCCTTCAGGGGTGTTCTTGAACGACGCCAGCTTGGCGAGGTATTCCTTGGCGGACTGGCCGCCGAAGCCGACGGACTTGCCGAACACGTCGCCGGACTTGGCGTCGATCAGCAGGACGGTCGGGAAACCGGTGATCCCGAACTTCTGCTGCCACTCGCGGTTCTTGGCCTTGAGGGCCGCGTCCTGCGGCTTGGTCCGCGGGTAGTCGAGCTCCACGAGCACGTACTTGGACGCGACCGCGGCGAACTCGGCGGATTGGAAGACATCCTTGTGCAGCGCCTTGCAAGGCGGGCACCAGTCGCTGCCGGTGAAGTCGACGAGGACGGGCTTGTTCTCCTTCACGCCTTGGGCCTTGGCGGCGTCGAGGTCGGTGAGCCAGACGGGGGCGGCCTGCGCGACGACGGCAGCCAGGAGCGTGAGGGCGAGGAGGAGCTTCTTCATAGGATTACTTCTTCTCCTTGGCGGCGGCGGCGACCTGGGCGCGGAACTGCTTCACGTCATCGAGGTCCTTGGTGTCGGCCGGGGCTTCGGCGATGAGTTCGTCGAGGACCTTGAGGAGGGCCCCCTGGTCGCCGGGCTTGCAGCCCTGGACGATGCCGACACGGGCGTTGAGATTGAGGCTGAACTTGGCGGAGCCCGTCACCTTCTTGTCCTTGATGAACTTGGCGAGGGCCGCTTCGGCGCCGGCGAGGTCCTTCTTCTCCACCAGCGGACCGACGAGGCCGCTGATCTCTTCGCCGTAGGCGCGGACGATGAGTTCGTCCTTCTTGGCCTGGGCGAACGCGGACTTACCCTTCGAGGTATTGTCCTTCAGCAGTTCCTTCAGGTGGGCGAGATACTTGACCGGGCCGCCGGCCTGATAACCCGTCTGCGCGAAGGGTTCGCCGTTGGAGTCCATAAGCAGGATGGTCGGGTAGCCTTCGATGGCGAACTTCTCCGCCCAGGCCTTGTTCTTGGCCTTCTCTTCCGGGCTCTGCTTCTTGCGCTGCGGGTAATCGAGCTCGACGAGGACGAAGTCCTTCGAAACGGCGGCGAACTCCTTCTGGTCGAAGACTTCCTTCTTCAGACGGATGCACCAGCCACACCAGTCGCTGCCGGTGAAGTCGACCAGGATCGCCTTCTTCTCGGCCTTGGCGACCTTGATGCCTTCATCGAGGTCGGTCAGCCAGCCTTCGGCGGCGGAAAGGGAGAGGACGCTCAGGCAGAGCGCGAGACAGGCCAGGAGGTGACGGGGCATGCCTCTAGGAAACTCCGCCGCCGAAACGAGGCAACCCGCAATCGGCCAACCCTGCGTTGCAAATACGCAGGTTATCCCTCACTTACCCCCTATGGCCGGCACGCGCATCCTCCTCGTCGACAACGGTTCCTATGAGCCCGCCGCGACCTTGGCCCTCCGCGGCCTGGCCAAGGAAGTCGGCCTGCTCATCGGCCAGGAAGTCCGGCCGGTCTCGACGATGCACTCGACGAAGATCGACCCTGCCCTCCTCGGCGGCCAACCGGCGGTCATCTTCGAACAGGCTGTGCAACAAGCCAAGGCCGACGGCATCGACGAACTGGTCGTCCTCCCGCTCTTCATCGGACCGAGCCGCGCGATCACGGAGTACCTGCCCAAAGTCTTCGCCGACGGCCAATCAGGCACGATGAAGCTGAGCATCCGCCAACCGCTTTTCGGAGACGACGGCGCCGAACTCACGGGTATGCTGGCCGACAATCTCCGCGCGACCGGCTGGACCAAGGGCAGCGGCACGGTCCTGCTCTGCGACCACGGTTCGCCGATCCCCGAGGTCACCGCCTGCCGCAACGCCTTGGCCGCGTCGCTGCGCCAAGCACTCGGCCTCAAGCCGGAAGAGCTCATCGCCTGCTCGATGGAACGACGCGAAGGCGCGGAGTATGACTTCAACGAGCCCTTGCTCGAGCATGCGCTGCAGGAGGCCAAGGGCGACGCCGTGATCCTGATGCTCTTCCTCCTGCCTGGTCGTCATGCCGGCGCCGAGGGAGACGTCGCCACCATCGCCAAGGAGCACGCACCCGCCGGCCTGCGCTGGAAGCTCAGCCCGCTGCTCGGCACGCACCCGGCGCTGCCGGCGCTGCTCTTCCGCCGACACCTCTACACGCCGGGCTTCAAGCTGACCAAGATCGCCGGCATCATCACCGTGCTTTCCGTAGGCCTGCTCCCCGTGCTGATCGGCGCCCTGGCCCCGAAAAGCCTGGGCATGCTCGAACGCTTCATGATCTGGTTCGGCGGAGTCGTGACGATCTTCGCCGGCCTCTTCTTCTTCCTGAAGGCGAAGGTCTGGAAGAAGGCCTGAACTCAGGCGAACGCCGCGATGCGGCCCATCAGGCCGGCATGACGAGGCGGAGCGACGACCGCGCCGACGACCGCGATGAGCGGCGTAGGCAGCACGGAGACGTCGACCTTACCTGACGCAAGGTCGGTCAGCGTGGTGAGCACGTCGGACGCGCCGTCCTGCGAGACCTTCGAAAGCAGGCGGATCGGGAGATCCTCCTTGGCGCCGGCGGCGATAAGCTTCACGGCGACGGACGGCAGCGCCTTGGCGCCCATGTAAAGACAGAGGGTGGCACCGGTCTCGATATGCGCTTTCCAATTCTGGTCGCTGCCATCGGCGCAGTGGCCGGTCAGGAACGTGACGGAGGCGGCCTTACCGCGATGCGTCAGCGGGAACGCGGCATCAGCGCCGGCGGCCGTCGCGGCGGTGACGCCCGGGACGACTTCGAACGGAATGCCATGCGCGGCGAGATGGTCCATCTCTTCGCCGAGACGGCCGAACACGCCGGGGTCGCCGCCCTTGAGGCGGACGATCAGCCCACCCTGGCGCGACTCGCGCACCAGGACGGCGTTGATCTCATCCTGCGTCATCGAGTGCACGCCGCAGCGCTTCCCGACCGGGACGATCTTCGTGGTCGCCGGGATCTCCTCCAGCAAGGCGTCGCCCGGCAAGGCGTCATGGATGACGACATCCGCCTGCTTGAGCAGACGCAGGCCCCTCACGGTGATCAGGTCGGGGGCGCCCGGTCCTGCACCGACGAAGGCCACCCGGCCGATGTCGCAATTTACCATTTATTTAAACTTGACCCCTATTTATGTAATCCTAACCCATCTTATCAAGTATTAAATCATGGACCCTACCTCCGGCAAGCCCCTCGCAAAGAACGAACTCCTGAAGGCCGACAAGCCCGACCTTTCCGGCACGATCCGCGAAACCCTCGCCAACCCCGCGGCTGACCGCTTCAGCGGCGATGACGAGCAGTTCATCAAGTTCCACGGCATCTACCAGCAGGACGACCGCGACAAGCGCAAGGTCGCCAAGGAATACTCCGTGATGGTGCGCACGCGCCAGACCGGCGGCATCGTCCCGGCCGCCCAGTATCTCGTCTACGACGAGCTCTCCGGTCGCTTCGCCAACGGCACGCTCCGCATCACCTCGCGCCAGACCTTCCAGTTCCACGGCGTGCTCCAGCAGGGCATCGGCAGCCTGATCAAGTCGATCAACGAAGCCCTCTCCTCCACCCTCGCCACGTGCGGCGACGTGAACCGCAACGTCACCGCTCCTTCCAATCCTCCGGTCGACGCGATCACCCAGGCCATCGAGGACGACTCCTTCACGCTGACCCGCGCGCTGCTGCCGAAGACGACTTCTTATCACTCGATCTGGGTGGACGGCGTCCAGCTCGATCTCGGTCTCGGCGACAAGATCGCCAAGGCCCGCGCTTCCGTCGACCAGGCCAACCCGTACATGCCCCCGCCCGCAGACCTCGACGAGTCCGGCGCCCCGACGGACAAGCTCTACGGCAAGACCTACCTGCCGCGTAAGTTCAAGACCGGCTTCGCCCTGCCCCCGAACAACGACATCGACGTCTTCACCAACGACATGGGCTACGTCGCCATCGTCGAAGGCGGCAAGCTCGTCGGCTACAACCTGCTCGTCGGCGGCGGCCTCGGCACCTCCCACGGCAACAAGGCCACCTACCCGCGCCTGGCCGACGTCATCGGCTTCCTCACCCGCGAACAGGTCGTCGCCGTCGGCGAGGCCGTGATCAAGATCCACCGCGACTGGGGCGACCGCACCGACCGCAAGCACGCCCGCATCAAGTACGTGCTCCAGGAAAAGGGCGTCGAATGGTTCAAGGGCGAGCTCGCCAAGCACCTCGGCGCGCCGCTGCCGGCCGCCAAGCCCTTCCTCTTCGTGGGCCAGGGCGACGCCTTCGGCTGGACGAAGCAGTCGGACGGCAAGTGGTTCCTCGGCCTCTTCATCGAGACCGGCCGCGTCAAGGACGCCGGCGACTACAAGCTCAAGACCGCCCTCCGCATCATCGCCGAGAAGTATTCCCCGACCTTCCGCCTCACCGCGACGCAGAACCTGATCCTCTCCGACATCAAGGAAGCCGACAAGGCCGCCATCGAGAAGACGCTGCATGACCACGGTTGCGGCATCGTCTTCAATCCGGGTCTCGTCAAGGGACGCGGCATGGCCTGCCCGGCTCTCCCGACCTGCGGCCTCTCGCTCGCCGAATCCGAACGCGTCTTCCCGAAGATCCTCGCCAAGATCGAGGACGCCCAGGCCGAAGCCGGCTTCCCCGGCGAAGAACTCGTCGTGCGCATGACGGGCTGCCCCAACGGTTGCGCCCGTCCGTACAACGCCGAGATCGGCTTCGTCGGCAAGGCCCCGGGCAAGTATAACCTCATGCTCGGCGGGAACCGCGAAGGCACCCGCCTCGCTCGCCTCTTCAAGGAATCCGTCCCCGCGGACGAGATCCCCGTCGTCATCGGCGCCCTCTTCCAGCAGTACGCCAAGGAACGCAAGGCCGGCCAGGCCTTCGGCGATTGGGTCGACCAGGCCGCCGTCTGGCCCGCCGCTCCCGCCGCCTAAGCCAGTCGATGGCCGACCTCGACCCAGCCCGCATCCCGGAACTCGACGCCCGTCTCTCGACGTTGGCGCCGGTGGACCGTCTGCGCTGGGCCTACGAGACCTTCGGCGCCCGCGCCGGCATCGGCACGAGCTTCCAGCCCGCCGGCGTGGTCATCCTGCACCTCGCCAAGACCGCGGGACTGCCCATCCAGGCTTTCACGCTGAACACCGGCCTGCTCTTCCCCGAGACGCTGGAGTTCAAGGCGAAGCTCGAAGCCCACCTCGGCATCAAGGTCGAGGAAGTGCTTCCCGCGCAGACCGTCGAACAGCAGGCCGCCCAATACGGCGCCGAACTCTGGAAGCGCGACCCCGAGAAGTGCTGCGAACTCCGCAAGGTCGACTCCCTCGGCAAGAAGCTCTTCGACCTCGACCTCTGGATCACCGGCATGCGCCGCGACCAGAGCGCCGAGCGCTCCGTCACCCCGCTCCTCTCGCTCGCCGCGCGTCCGGACAACTCCGACGTCTGGAAGCTCAACCCGCTCGTCGATTGGAGCCGCGACCAGGTCTGGGGCTACCTCAAGGAGCACGGCCTGCCGCATAACGTGCTGCACGACCGCGGCTACCGCTCGATCGGCTGCCTCCCCTGCACGCTGCCGACTTCCGGCGGCGACGAACGCGGCGGACGCTGGCCCGGCTTCGAGAAGAAGGAATGCGGCCTGCACACGCGCACCAAGAAAGGATTGGGCGGCTAACACCTCCCCTTTCCCAACCGCTAACCGCCAACCGATTCCCCCTTCCTTAAGCATCTCCGTGTTCCCAACCGCCACCCGCTAACCGCCAACCGCTTTCTCCAGCATGTCCCGCAACGCCCAAAACGACCACCTCACCCGCCTCGAGCAGACTTCCATCCACGTCTTCCGCGAAGCCTTCGCCAACTTCCGCTCCGTCTGCATGCCCTGGTCCATGGGCAAGGACTCCAACGTCCTCATCTGGCTCGCCCGCAAGGCGTTCTGCGGCAAGATCCCCTTCCCGCTCCTGCACATCGACACGACCTACGAATTCCCGGAGATGTATGAGTTCCGCGAGAAGGCCAAGGTCATCCACGGCATCGACCTGATCGTCCGCGTCAACGAAGACGCCATCCGTCGCGGCATCGGCTACGCCACGCACGACCCGGTGACCGTCACGCACGAGCTCAAGACCGTGCCGTTCAAGGCCGCGATCGACGAGTTCAAGTGGGACGCCCTCGTGACCGGCATCCGCCGCGACGAAGACCCGACCCGCGCGAAGGAGCGCTGGTTCTCCCCTCGCTCCGCCGAAGGCAACTGGGACTACAAGGACCAGCCGCCGGAATTCTGGGGCCAGTTCGCCAGCTCCGCTCCCGACGGCGGCCACGTCCGCGTGCAGCCGCTCCTCGAATGGACCGAGCTCGACATCTGGGAATACATCCGCCGCGAGAACATCCCGAACCCGACCCTCTACTTCGCCCGCAACGGCAAGCGCTTCCGCTCCCTGGGTTGCCACCCGATCACGCACCCGGTCGACAGCCCGGCGAGCAACATCGACGAGGTCATCGAGGAACTGAAGCTGACCAAGACCAGCGAACGCGCCGGCCGCGCCCAGGACCACGTCGGTCGCAACTCGATGCAGGAACTCCGCGCCAAGGGCTTCATGTGAGCCGCCTGCACCAACCCGCAACCTTCCAACCTACTTCCTCCCAGTGAGCACTTCCCACACCACCGCCGAAGACCATCGCAAGATGCACGTCGTCGTCGTCGGCCACGTCGACCACGGCAAATCCACCTTCGTCGGCCGCCTCCTCCATGACACCGACTCCCTGCCCAACGGCAAGATGGAGCAGGTCCGCAAGAACTGCGCGATCGAAGGCATGGAGTTCGAATACGCCTTCCTCCTCGACG
>JAHEJL010000016.1 GCA_024638885.1 Coraliomargarita sp.
ACGACCTTCTGGATGTCCTTGATGGACACCGCCTCGGAGGTCGAGAACAGGAGGGCCTTGATGATTTTCTTGAGGTTGAATTCCACGGGACGGGGAGGCTTAAATCGGATTGTCGGGAGCGACGGGGCGGTTCAGTGTCCGCTCCCTGCCCTCTTATTAGGGGGCGCTCACCGACTGACAACCGCAGACTTTTCACACCCATCATGACCGACGCCAACCACTGCCGCCAACACTCCGCCATCGTCGTGGACGGCCCCGACCGCGCCCCCAGCCGAGCCATGCTCCGGGCCGTGGGCTTCACCGACGCCGACTTCGGCAAGCCCGTCGTGGGCGTCGCCTCGACCTGGTCGATGGTGACCCCCTGCAACATGCACATCGACCGCCTCGCGGTCGAGGCCGCCAAGGGCGCGGACAACGCGGGCGGCAAGGCGATCATCTTCGGCACCATCACCGTCTCGGACGGCATCTCGATGGGCACCCCCGGCATGCGCTACTCGCTCGTCTCGCGCGAGATCATCGCCGACTCCGTGGAAGCCGTGACCGGCGCCGAAGGCTTCGACGGCCTCGTCACCATCGGCGGCTGCGACAAGAACATGCCCGGCTGCGTGATGGCCATGGCGCGCCTCAACCGCCCTTCCGTCTTCGTCTACGGCGGCACCATCGTCCCCGGCCTGCACCGCGGCCAGTCCGCCGACATCGTCACCGTGTTCGAAGCCGTCGGCAAGCACGCCGGCAAGCAGATCGGCGACGGCGAGCTCAAGGAGATCGAAGCCTGCTCCATCCCCGGCGAAGGCTCGTGCGGCGGCATGTACACCGCCAACACCATGGCCTCGGCCATCGAAGCGCTCGGCCTCAGCCTGCCGGACAGCTCCGCGCAGCTCGCCAATTCCAAGGACAAGCTCGCCGACTGCGAACGCGCCGGCAAGGCCGTGCTCGAGCTGCTGAAGAAGAACATCCGTCCTTCCGACATCCTTTCCAAGGAAGCCTTCGAGAACGCCATCACCGTCGTCATCGCCCTCGGCGGCTCGACGAACGCCGTGCTCCACCTCATCGCGATGGCCCATTCCGCGGGCATCAAGCTCACCCTCGAGGACTTCGAACGCGTCGGCCGCCGCGTGCCGGTGCTCGCCGACCTCAAGCCGAGCGGCAAGTACAACATGGCGCACTTCGTCCGCATCGGCGGCCTCCAGCCGCTGCTCAAGATGCTCCTCGATAAGGGCCTGCTCCACGGCCACTGCATGACCGTGACCGGCAAGACCGTCGCCGAGAACCTCGCGAACGTCGGCAAGTACGCCGACGACCAGGACGTCGTCCGTCCCTTCTCCAACCCGATCAAGGCCGACAGCCACCTGCGCATCCTGCGCGGCAACCTCGCGCCCGAAGGCTCCGTCGCCAAGATCTCCGGCAAGGAAGGCAGCGCCTTCACCGGCAAGGCCATCGTCTACGAATCCGAAGAAGCGTCGCTCCGCGGCATCCTCGACGGCGAAGTGAAGGACGGCCACGTGATCGTCATCCGCAACGAAGGCCCCAAGGGCGGCCCCGGCATGCGCGAGATGCTCGGACCCACCAGCGCGGTCATGGGCAAGGGCCTCGGCAAGACCGTCGCCCTCATCACCGACGGACGTTTCTCCGGCGGCTCCCACGGCTTCGTGGTCGGCCACATCACCCCGGAAGCCGCCGTCGGCGGCGTGCTCGCGGTCGTGAAGAACGGCGACACCATCACCATCGACGCCCAGAAGAACGAGATCAACCTCGTCGTCCCGGCCGACGAGATCGCCGCCCGCCTCAAGTCCTGGAAGGCTTCCCCCTGCAAGGAGAAGCGCGGCACGCTGGCCAAATACGCCAAGCTCGTGTCCTCGGCCTCCGAAGGCGCCATCACCGACGGCGACTGAGGGATTTACTGAGCGGAAATGAAAGGGCGGACGCCTCGGCGGACCGCCCTTTTTGTTGCCAAAGCGGGTCGCGGCGGGGAAAACTACCCTACCGTGGCCAACTCCTTCGACCTCTTCCGGAAGCAGCTCCAGAACTTCCCCGAACTCGGCATCTCGCTCGACTTCAGCCGCGCGCCCGCGCCGGCCGGCTTCGAGGAGAAGATGGCCCCGGCCCTCGCCAAGGCGTTCGCCGACATGGCCGCGCTCGAGAAGGGCGCCGTCGCCAATCCGGACGAGAAGCGCATGGTCGGCCACTACTGGCTGCGCGCGCCGGAGCTCGCGCCCGACGCGAAGATCGCCGCCGAAGTGAAGGCCGCCGTCGACGCCATCGCCGGCTTCGCCGCCCAGGTCCACGCCGGCCAGGTCAAGGGCGCCGCCGGTAAGTTCACCGACCTCCTCTGCATCGGCATCGGCGGTTCGGCGCTCGGTCCGCAGTTCGTCGCCGACGCGCTCGGCGGCAAGGCCGACAAGCTCCGCGTCCACTTCATCGACAACACCGACCCCGACGGCATCGACCGCGTGTTCGACACGCTGGGCGCGCGCCTCGGCACGACGCTCGCGATCGTGACGTCGAAGTCCGGCAGCACCCCGGAGCCGCGCAACGGCCAGCTCGAAGCCGCGCTCCGCTGGAAGCAGGCCGGCCTCTCCTTCCCCGCCCACGCCGTCGCCGTCACCGGCGAAGGCAGCCAGCTCGACCAGGTCGCCGTCGCCGAGAAGTGGCTCGCCCGCTTCCCGATGTGGGATTGGGTCGGCGGCCGCACCAGCGAGATCGGCCCGGTCGGCCTCCTCCCCGCCGCGCTGCAGGGCATCGATATCCGCGGCCTGCTCGCAGGCGCCCGCGCCATGGACGCGCTCACCCGCGTGCCCGACGCGCAGAAGAACCCCGCCGCCGCGCTCGCGCTGGCCTGGCATCACCTCACCGAAGGCCGCGGCACCAAGGCCATGGTCGTGCTGCCTTACAAGGACCGCCTCCTCCTCTTCTCCCGCTACCTCCAGCAGCTCGTCATGGAGTCGCTCGGCAAGGAGCTCGACCTCCAGGGCCGCAAGGTGCTGCAGGGCCTGACCGTCTACGGCAACAAGGGTTCGACCGACCAGCACGCCTACGTGCAGCAGCTCCGCGACGGTGTGAATAACTTTTTCGCGGTCTTCATCGAAGTCCTCAAGGACCGCGAAGGCGGCTCGCTCGAAGTCGAGCCCGGCGTCACCTCCGGCGACTACCTGCAGGCCTTCCTGCTGGGCACCCGCGAAGCCCTGTCCGGCAGCGGCCGCGCCAACATCACCATCACCATCAACCAGGTGGACGCCCATGCCGTGGGCATGCTGATCGCGCTCTTCGAACGCGCCGTCGGCCTGTACGCCAACCTGCTCGGCATCAACGCCTACCACCAGCCCGGCGTCGAAGCCGGCAAGAAGGCCGCCTCGGAGACCCTGAAACTCCGCGCCGCCGCCCTCGCCGCCTTGGCCAAGTCGAAGGGCAAATGGCTCTCCGTCTCGCAGGTTTGCGAGGAAATTGCACTTGAGGGTAAGGAGGAATTGGTCTTTAAAGTCCTCCTGCACGTTTCGTCCAACCCCGGTGCGATTTCCCGTCAGGATTCTCCTGATCCCGGGAAGACCCTCTTCCGCCATTCTTAACCCCTCAATTCCCCTACCCCATGAACAAGAAGCTTAACGCCTTCCTCCGCATCCTGACCGCCGTCGCCGCCGTCGCCGCCGTCGTGTTCGCCTTCCTGCTGAAAGGCAAGATGGACGCCGCCCTGACGAAGACCGCCTGGGCCGTCACCGATGCCGAAGTCAAGGCCGGCAAGGACTTCGACGCCCGCATGACGTCCCTCTCCACGGTGTCCGCCCTGCTGGACTCCAAGCGCAAGTCCATCGCCGACCTCGAGCTCGCCAAGAAGGACCTCCAGGCCGACGTCGCCGACAAGAAGACCAAGATCGAAGGCCTCACCAAGGCCAACACCGACCTCGAAGGCGAACGCGCCGAGCTCACCCGCAAGCGCGACGAACTCGCCGCCCAGCTCACCGACGCCAACAGCAAGAAGGACGGCGCCATCGCCGAACTCGCCACCGCCAAGGAAGAACTCGTGAAGGCCACCGAAAAGGCCGCCGGCATGTTCACCAAGGAACAGCTCGCCGAGATCGAGACCAAGGCCACCAAGGCCGAAGAGAAGGCCGAACTCATCCGCAGCAAGTACGCCGCCCTCCATGGCAAGGTCTCCCTCGCGATGGAAAACAACCCGGCCCCCTTCGGCTTCCCCCGCGACCCGCTCGGCGAAGCCCCGAAGCCCGGTGAAGCCCCGGTGGCCAACGTCGCCGCCGCCGTGGAAGCCGTCTCGGACAACGTCCTGACCAACGTCCTCGCCCTCGACGCCAAGTCCGGCATCGTCGCCTTCTCGGTCGGCGAAGCCAACGGCATCAAGGAGAAGTCCGTCTTCGACGTGAAGGTCGCCGGCAAGAAGGTCGGCCGCGTCGTCATCTCGTCCGTCAAGGGCGCCCTCTCCTTCGGCCAGCTCCAGCCGGACAAGGAACTCGACCTCCGCGCCATCTCGAACGCCGGCGCCGTCTCCCTCGTTCCGTCCACCAAGCTCGCCAGCAACTGATGTCCGGCCGCACGCTCATCGCCCTCGCCCTCCTCGCCTGCCTCCTGGGCCTGGCCGGATGTGAGACCGTCGAAAAGCCGGCCGACTCCATGCTGCCTCAGTCTCAGCCTGCCAGCTGGCAGGGCGGCCTCCCGGGCGTGTCCACGCCGGGCGCCGGCTACCGCCGCTGATGTCGTCGCCCGACGCAGGTGCCTCCGGCCGCCCGCAAGGTCCGACCGGCAGGCTCTGGGTCGTGGCGACGCCTTTGGGCAACCTCGGTGACATCACCGCCCGCGCCCGCGAAGCCATCGCGGAGTGCGACCTGGTCGCCTGCGAAGACACGCGCGTGACCGGCGGCCTGCTCCGTCACCTCGCGATCTCGAAGCCGATGCTCGCCTACCACGAGCACAACGAGAAGGACGCCGCCGTGCTGATCGCCGACAAGGTGGCCGGCGGCGCCAAGATCGCCCTGATCACCGACGCCGGCACGCCGGGCATCAGCGACCCCGGCTTCCGCGTCACCCGCGAATGCCGCCGCCGCGGGCTCACCGTGACGCCGCTCCCCGGACCTTGCGCGATCGTCGCCCTGCTTTCCGCTTCCGGCCTGCCGACCAACGCCTTCCGCTTCGTGGGCTTCCTGGCCCCGAAGTCCGCCGCCCGCCGCCGCTTCCTCGAAGGCCTCAAGGCCGCGGACGAGACGGTGGTGCTGCACGAATCCTGCCACCGCATCGGCGACTTCCTGGACGAGATGCTCGAGATCCTGGGACCGGCGCGCGTCGTCTGCGTCGGCCGCGAACTCACGAAGCTGCATGAGACGATCCGCACGGCGCCCTTGGCCGAGCTGGTCCCGGCGCTGAAGAACGGTTCGCTCAAGGGCGAGTTCACCGTGGCGATCGCCCCGGCCGAGTTCGTCCTCTGACGCTTATCGTGGGTTGACCAGACCGCCCGGTCGGCCGCATCCTTGCGGCCAATGGCGGGTTTCGACGACAGTCTGGTCCGCGAGTATTTCGAGATGAACGGCTTCTTCGTGCGGCAGTCCCGCAAGTACGCCGTCCAATCCCGCAGGAAACGCGCCGACGAAGAAGGCGACCTGCTGGTGATCAATCCCTCGCCCCGGCGCGGCGGCGAGATGCCCTTCCAGCTGTTCAGCTCCGACCTGCCCGGCCTCGGCGCCGCCGTCGTGGCGGTGAAGGCCTGGCATACGACCAAGGCGATCACGCCGACGATGATCAAGAAAGGCGACCTGCTGGAGTTCGTGCGCAAGGAAGCGGTCGAAGCCGCCAAGGAGGCGTTCGCCGACCTCACCCCGACCGAGGGCCAGCCGCTGGCGAAAGTACTGGTGCTGCCCGGCATCCCGGCCACCGAGCCGCAGCGCTCCGAGAGCATCACCCTGCTCCGCGAGAGCGGCGTCGACCACGTCCTGACGTTCCGGACCATCCTCGAGAACCTCGTCCAGGCGGTCGAATCGAACCAGAGCTACGCGAAATCCGACACCTTGCAGTTGCTCCGCCTGCTCCGAGTCTACGATATGGTCAAAGCCGCCCAGCTCGAACTGTTCGGCACCGCCACCCCTCCGAAGTGATCCACCCTTCCGCCCAGGTCCATCCGTCCGCCCAGCTCGCCCCCGACGTCGAGGTGGGCCCGTTCGCGATCGTCGAAGCCGGCGCGAAGCTCGGCGCCGGCTGCCGCCTCGCGGCCCATGCCATCGTCAAGGCCCGCGCCGAACTCGGCGTCGGCGTGCGCGTCGACCATTTCGCGGTCGTCGGCGGCGACCCGCAGGACCTCTCCTTCGATCCGGCCACGGAGTCCGGCACGTTCGTCGGCGACCGCACGGTCATCCGCGAGCATGTCACGATCCATCGCGCCACCAAGGCCGGCGAACGCACGCTCATCGGGGCCGACGGCCTCCTGATGGCCGGCAGCCACGTCGCCCATGACTGCGTGCTCGGCGCGCACGTCATCCTCGCCAACGGCTGCATGCTCGGCGGGCACGTCCACGTCGGCGACAAGGCCTTCGTCAGCGGCGGCGTCGCGGTCCACCAGTTCTGCCGCATCGGCGGCGGCGCGCTCGTCTCCGGCAACGCCGTCATCACCGAGGACGTCCCGCCGAACGCGCTCGCGCACGGCCGCAACCTCGTCGCCGGGCTCAACCTCATCGGCCTGCGCCGTCGCACCGTGCCGGCCCCGGCGGTCGCGGAGCTCAAGCGCGCCTACCACGCCGTCTACGCCACCTTCGGAGCCTGTCCGACGCTCGCCCAGCAGGCGTTGGCGACGGGTGGCTACGAGACCGCGGAAGCGCGCGACTTCCTGAACTTCTTCCTCGGCGGCAAGCGTGGCCGCTTCGCCTCGCCCGAATGAGCGCCCTGCCCATCGCCGTCACCTGCGGAGACCCGGCCGGCGTCGGCCCGGAACTCCTCGCGAGCTGGCTGCGAGCCCACCCGGAGCAGGCTTCGTCGGTCGTACCCATCGGACCGGCCGACTGGATCGCGCGCCTCGGCCAAGGCCTCGCCGTTGGCCCGAAAGATTTCGTCACCCACCCCGGCCAACCCGACGACGCCGGCCAGCTGATCGCGATCGAAGCGATGGAGCTCGCCGCCCGCGGCGCCACCGGCGCGCGCTTCGCGGCCGTCGTCACCGGACCGGTGAACAAGAAAGGCCTCGCCGGCGTCGGTTATGTCTTCCCCGGCCAGACCGAGTTCTTCGCCTCGCGCTGGAGCGGCGAGCCCGTGATGGCCTTCGCCGGCGGCAAGATGACCGTCGGCCTCGTCACCTGGCACATCCCGCTGGCCGACGTACCGAAGTCGATCGCCGGCGCCGACATCCGTCGCACCGTCCTCGCGCTGATCGCGCTGCGCACGAAGCTCGGCGACCGTCGCCCGCGGATCGCCGTCTGCGGACTCAATCCGCACGCCGGCGAAGGGGGCCTGCTCGGCAAGGAAGACGACGCCGTCATCCGCCCCGCCGTCGAAGCGCTCCGCGCCGAAGGCCATGACGTCGTCGGCCCGCTCCCGGGCGACACCGTCTTCCACCGCCACCTGCAGGGTGAATTCGCCGCCGTCGCCGCGACCTATCACGACCAAGGCCTCGCGCCGCTGAAGGCCGTGGACTTCTCGACCTCGGCCAACCTCAGCCTCGGGCTGAAGCACGTGCGGACCAGCCCCGACCACGGTACCGCGTATGAAATCGCCGGCCAAGGCAAGGCCGACCGCGGCAGCTTCGATTCCGCGATGCGGCTCGCACGCGTGCTTTCCGCCTGATGCGCCCGCTGCTGCTCTGGCTCGCGACCTGCCTGACGCTGAGCGCGGCCGGACAGCGTATCGCCAGCTACAGCCCGGGCGCGACGCAGACGTTGCTCGACCTCGGGTGTTCCGAGGAGATCGTCATGGCGACCCGCTGGTGCCCGCTGCCGAAGGATCATCCTGCCGCACGCGATGCCGACGTCTTCCTGCCGGACCTCGAACGCTTGCTGAAGGCCAAGCCTGACCTCGTGATCCTCCCGCGCATGACGAATCCGCTCTGGGCCGAGAAGTGCGCGCAGGCCGGCCTCCGCACCATCGTGCTCCACGCGGAGGCCCGTGATTCGGTGCGCAAGGACATCACCCTGCTCGGAGAGGCGACGAGCCGCGGCCAGGCCGCCCAAGAAATCGTCGTCCGGATGGCGGCCGGCTCATCGGCGCCGCCGAAGAAAATCATCATCATCTGGGACGGCGTCATGGCCGGGCCGGAAAGCTATCTGGCCGAACCGCTGGCCCACGCGGCGTTCCGCTCGGGCCTCAGCCAGGGCGCTTGGGTGAAGTTCGACTGGGAGCTGCTGGCGACGGCCAAGCCCGATGCCGTGCTCTGGATCCAGAACTCCGCGACGAACGGCCCCCTCGAAGCCTATCCTGAGAAAATCGCCGAAATGGGTCGGATTCCGGCGATCAAGGACCTCACTTGCGTCAATCGGGGGCATGTCTATCAGGCTAAAAGTGGAAGCAACTGGTTGCCTGGCAGTGGTTTGCAAAAAATACTACCCGAACTCGGCAAGCTCCGTAACGACCTTCACCCCTGAGGTGAATCCCCGCCGGAAATGGCCTCGGCCCGATTGACTTAGGCCAGAGAACGGCGACCATAGCATCCCACCATGAACTCCAAGTTCCTCAAGCTCCTCACCCTCACCGTCGGCCTCCTCGCCCTCTCCGCCGCTTTCGTGAGCGCCGAAGAAAAGAAGGGCGACGGCAAGTGCCCGAACTGCCCGTGCGAAAAGGAAAAGCCGAAGGCCATCGTCTCGGAAGAACCCAAGAAGGACGACAAGTGCCCGTGCGAAAAGGAAAAGCCCAAGGCCCTCGTCGCCGCCGACGAACCCTCGAAGGACGGCAAGTGCCCCTGCGAGAAGGAAAAGCCGAAGGCCTAAGTTCCTCGCACCAGGCGATCAAAGGACGAACCACCCGGTTCGTCCTTTTTGTTGGCTTAGAAGTCCAGCTTCAGCTCGGCGCGCACGAACGCCGGAAAATCATCATGCACCGCGAAGCCGCGACGGGCGGCCTCCAAAAGCTCTTCGGGCTTGGCCGCGCCGCTGCGCATCGCGCACGAACGGATGCCCGCGTTGAAGCCCGCCTCCCAGTCGGTGACGCGATCGCCCGTCATCCAGCAGCGCGCAGGGTCGAGGCCATGTTCGGCGATCTTCTCGAAGATGAAGCGCGGGCTCGGCTTACGATAAAGCGAAGGTTCGTCAGGGCGTTCCGGGGCGGCCTTGATCTCCAGGATGCCGGGCGCAGGCAACGCCAGCAGCTCGAGCATGCGGCGGTTGCAGGCTTCATACTGCGCCCAGGTGAAGATGCCGCGGTTGATGCCGCTCTGGTTCGTCAGCACGAACAGGCGATACCCCGCGCGGAGGCAGGCCTCCAAAGCCGGCTTCACCCCCGGGATGACCTCGATCTGCTCCTCCCGGCAGGTGTGGTGATGGTCGCGGATGAGGTTTCCGTCGCGATCGAGGAAAAGGGCGGGATGGCCGGGCATCCGGCCAGCCAAACAAACCTGCCCACAATCGCAAGGGAATGGAAAGGGGGCTTGACCGAGGGGGCCAGAGGGGTAGAACCGACCCTCATCCAAGCGTAGAACCATGGCCAATCCGAAACGTAAACAGTCCAAACGCCGCAGCCGACTCCGTCGTGGCGCCAACCAGTTCCGCGCCCCGAAACTCGTCAAAGACGCTGAATCCGGCGCCCTTCGTCGCTCCCACCGCGTCGACCCGACCACGGGTAAGTATCGCGGCCGCCAAGTCCTGGACACCGGAGCCTAAGCTCCACCCCGGGCTAAGCCCGATCTCATGAGCGAAGCCACTCCGAAGAAAGGCCACCGTGTCGCCCTCGACTGCATGGGCGGAGACATGGGCCCTTCGGAAGCCGTCGCCGCCGCCGCCCTCGCCTTCAAGGAAGGAATCATCGGGACGGACGACACCTTGGTGCTCGTCGGGCACGAAGATAACCTGCGCATGCTCGCCAGCGAGCACCGGGCGCTGAAGAACGCGCGCGTCTCCTATCGCAACGCCACCAGCATCGTCGCCCCCGACGACGCTCCGATGGCCGTCCTGAAGTCCAAGCGCGACTCCTCGATGGTGATCGCGCTCGAGATGCTCAAGGCGGGCGAAGTCGACGCCGTCGTCTCGACCGGCAACACCAAGGCCCTCGTCGCCGCCGGCACCATCAAGGTCCGCCCGATGGAAGGCGCCGAACGCCCCGCCCTCGCGGCCATCATGCCGCGTCGCGAAGGCCATTTCATCATGCTGGACGTCGGGGCGAACCCCGAGGCCACGCCCGCCCAGCTGCTGCATAACGCCGTCCTCGGCTCCATCTACGCCCAGAGCGCCCTCGGCATCGCCCGCCCGCGCGTCGGCCTCCTGACGGTCGGCACCGAAGAAGGCAAAGGCGGCCCGCGCATCAACCGCACGCACGCCCTGCTCAAGGCCATGGGCGATCGCATCAATTACGTCGGTCCCGTCGAAGGTTTCGACGTCTTCGGCGACGCCTGCGACGTGGTCGTCACCGACGGCTTCACGGGCAACATCATCCTCAAGACGCTGGAAGGCCTCGTCTACATGGTCCGCGACATGGTCGGCAGCAAGGTGAAGAGCAATCCGGTCTACCTGGCCGGCGGCATCGCCATGTTCCCGCTCCTGCGCGACCTCAAGGGCAAGCTGAAGCCCGAGCGTTACGGCGGAGCCCCGCTGCTCGGCCTCACCGGACTCGTCATGAAGGCCCACGGTTCGAGCAACCGCCAGGGCATCGCCA
This sequence comes from Coraliomargarita sp., assembly GCA_024638885.1. Classification (GTDB taxonomy): domain Bacteria; phylum Verrucomicrobiota; class Verrucomicrobiia; order Opitutales; family UBA953; genus UBA953. Next base: position 10,780 of record JAHEJL010000016.1, read on the forward strand.
GCGCCATCCGCCTGGGCTTGGAAGCCCTCGGCCACGGCGCCGGCCACCGCATGCTGACCTCGCTGGCCGAGGCGAATGCCGTGATTTCCTCCACCCCGGAGGAAGCCTGAGGTTTTAGTGTTCCCTTCCCCGCCCAAGGGGTCTTTTCTCACGCATCGATGAGCAGCGTTGAGCTATCAGTCTTTATCCGGGCCATCGGGGTCCATACCCCCGAACGCACGCTCACGAACGCCGAACTGTCCAAGATGGTGGACACGTCCGACGAGTGGATCAAGACCCGCTCCGGCATCGCCGAACGCCGCATCGCCGGACCGGGCGAAAACCCGTCGGACATGGGCGCCAAGGCGGCCGCCAAGGCCATCGCCCGCGCCGGACTGACCCCGGCCGACGTCGACCTGCTCATCGTCGCGACGATGACGCCGGACGTACCCTTCCCCTCCACCGCCTGCTTCCTCCAGGCCAAGCTGGGCCTCCGTCGCGACATCCCCTGCTTCGACGTCTCCGCCGCCTGCTCGGGCTTCGTCTACGCCCTCCAGGTGGCCAAGGACATGATGCGCTCCGGCTCCTACCGCCGCGCGCTCGTCGTCGGCGCCGAGAAGCTTTCGAGCGTCGTCGACTGGTCCGACCGCACGACCTGCGTGCTCTTCGGCGACGGCGCCGGCGCGGCCCTGCTCGAGACCACGACCGAACCGAACGTCGGCCTCCTCGGCAACCTCCTCGGCGCGGACGGCAACAACGCCGAGCTCCTGCATTGCGCGGCCGGCGGCTCCGCCGCGCCCGCGACCGCCGACTCGCTCCGCGACGGCAAGCACTTCCTCCGCATGAACGGCAAGGAAGTCTTCCGCCACGCCGTGCGCGTGATGGCCGAGTCCTGCGAGCGCGTGCTCGCGAAGTGCGACGTGAAGTCCGAGCAGGTCGCGTGGTTCATCCCGCATCAGGCCAACATCCGCATCCTCGAGGCCGTGGCCAGCCAGCTGAACGTCGGCATGGACCGCTTCCCCTCGAACCTCGAACGCTACGGCAACACGTCCGCGGCCTCGATCCCCCTCGCGCTCGAAGAAGCCTGGCAGGCCGGCAAGATCAAGCACGGCGACCTCATCCTGATCGTCGCCTTCGGCGCCGGCCTCACCTGGGGCGCGACCCTCCTCCGTTGGCATGAACCTACTCGCTAAATCCTTCCTCGCCGCCGCGCTCCTGCTCGGCTCCCACGCCCACGCGGAATACGTCCGCTTCGAAGGCGCGTGGCGCCTCAAGCCCGGCTCCGCGAACGACGTGACCCCGCCCTCGCGCCTCCCCGTCGTGCTGCTGGCGATGAACCACGCCTCCAAGGAAGCCGAAGCCGGCGACGTCGGCGGGGCCATCAAGGAATGGGCCGTGATCGGCGAAGCCAACGCCGGTACCGAAGCCGAGGCCGTCTCGATCCTCGAGCGCGCCCGCCTCCACGCCGACCGCCACGAATTCGAGCACGCCACCGAGCTCATCGACGACCTCTACGCCCGCCATTCCGGCTTCGCGGGCTTCGCCGGCGCCGTGCAGCTCCAGTTCCAGATCGCCAACCGCCTCGCGGACGGCGAACGCCGCAAGCTCGGCGGCTGGTTCCCCTGGTTCCGCGACCCCGAAGGCGCCATCGCCCTCTGGCAGAAGACCGTGCGCCTCGCGCCCAACGGACCGCTCGCCGACGAATGCCTCATCCGCACCGCCCGCCTCGCCAAGGAACGCGGCCTCGACGCGAAGATGAACGACGCCCTCGAACGCATCGTCAGCGATTACCCGACCTCGAAGTTCGCGCCCGAAGCGCTCGAGATGCTCGCCACCCTCCGCGGCAAGGAATCGCTCGGACCCGCCTGGGACCAGGCCACGACGATCGAAGCCGCCGACCACTGGCGCACGCTCGCCGACCAGTTCCCCAACGACCCGCGCGCCAAGCAGGCCGTCGAACAGATCGCGCTCCTGCGCGACCGCGCCGCCCGCGCCCGCCTGAGCCTCGCGAAGTTCTACTTCTTCGACCGCAACAACCCGGAAGGCGCCAAGCTGATGGCCAACGCCTGCCGCAACATCGCCCCCGAATCGGCCGCCGCCAAGGAAGCCGAGGAACTCCTCGCCCGCATCCAGAAGGACCCGACGCCGCCGAAGACCATCGCGGACCGCCTGCTCGGCACCTACCCGCGCCCCCGCACGGCGGCCGAAGCCAAGCCCCAGCCGGTCGGCGACGAGCTCGACGCGCTCGGCTTCAAGAAGGAAGCCCCGAAGTCGGCCACCGACACGGAACGCCGATGACGCGCCTCCTCGCCTTCCTCGCCGCCGCCTTGTGCGTCGGCTGCTCCGCCTACCAGCTCGGCGGCCCCAAGCCGGCCTTCCGTCACGTCGAGGTCGCGCCGATCCGCAACTCCACCTCGCGCACCGGCACGCACGCCGTGCTGCATGGCAAGCTGCTCGAGGCCCTCGCCGCCGACCCCCGCATCAAGGTCGGCCCGGGCGAAGCCCTGCTCGAAGCGGAAGTGGTCCGCTACCAGCGCGACGGCTTCACCACCAAGACCGGCGACGCCTACGCCTTCACGAGCTATCGCGTCAGCTTCGAGGTGCGCTGCACCCTGACGACCGACGGCGGCAAGCGCGTGCTGTTCAAGGACCGCGCCTTCCGCTCCGTCGCCACCCTGCAGATCGCGGGCGACCCCGCCGCCGAAGAGCTCAGCCTCGGGCCGACGCTCTTCGCCGACATCGCCGCGCAGGTCCGCGAAGCCGCCACCACCGCCTGGTAAGCATGCGCCCCGCCGTCGTCGCCCCTTCCCTGCTCGCGGCCAACCACGGCGCCTTCGCGGAAGGCGTGCGCACGGTGGAAGCCGCCGGCGTCAGCTGGCTGCACATCGACATCATGGACGGGCACTTCGTGCCCAACATCAGCTTCGGCCCGCAGGTCGTCGCCGACCTCCGCCCGCTGACCAAGCTGCACTTCGACGTGCACCTGATGCTCAGCCATCCGGACCGTTACGTCACGGCCTTCGCCAAGGCCGGCGCCGAACGCCTCACGGTCCACGTCGAGGCCGACCACGACGTCGCCAAGACCATCGCCGCGATCAAGGCCGCCGGGCTCACCGCCGGCATCGCGATGAATCCCGACGCCGACCCGCGCCGCGTGCTGCCCTACCTCGACGACGTCGACCTCGTGCTCTGCATGACGGTCTTCCCCGGCTTCGGCGGCCAGTCGTTCATCCCTTCCGTCCTCGACAGCATCCGCTTCATCGCCGCCGAACGCGCGAAGCGCGGCGCGAACTTCCGCCTCGAGGTCGACGGCGGCATCAACGTCGAGACCGGCCTGCGCTGCCGCGAGGCGGGCGCCGACACGCTCGTCGCGGGCACCGCGTTCTACAAGGCCGCGGACCGCAAGGCCTTCGTGGCCGCGCTGACGGCCTAAGCCGCCGCGGGCGGCGGTTCGAGGCGTTCCTGCTTCTCCTTCTGGAGGCGGAGCTGACCGCACGCCGCGTCGATGTCGTGGCCCTTCTCGCGGCGCAGGGTGGCGGTCACGCCGAGGGCGCGCAGCTCCTTCACGAAGCGGTCCTGACGCGTCAGGGACGGGCGGACCCACGGGAGGCCTTCGACCTTGTTATACGGGATCAGGTTGACATGGGCGTGGAGCTCGCGGGCGATGACGGCGAGCTTCTTGGCCTGCTCGAGCGAGTCGTTGATGTCCTCGATGAGGATGAACTCCAGCGTCAGCATGCGGCCGTGCTTGCGGGCGAAGGCCTTGGCCGCGGGGATGAGCTCCTCGAGCGGGAACTTCTTGTTCACCGGCATGATCTGGTTGCGGACCTCGTTGGTCGCGCCGTGCAGGCTGATGGCGAGGCGGAAGCCCAGGGGCTCCTCGGCGAGCTTCAGGATCTTGGGCACGACGCCCGAGGTGGAGATGGTCACGCGGCGGGCGCCGAAGCCGAAGCCCCAGGGGGCGTTGACGATGCGCAGGGCGGCCAGGAGGTTGTCGTAGTTGGCCAGCGGTTCGCCCATGCCCATCACCACGATATTGTCGAAGGAAGCCAGCCCTTCGGCCGCGCGGGCCGGGTCGGCCTTGTCCTCGATGCGGCAGACCTGGACGAGCTGGGAGACGATCTCGCCGACGGAAAGGTCGCGCTTCCAGCCTTCGAGGCCCGAGGCGCAGAACTTGCAGCCATAGGCGCACCCGACCTGGGTCGAGATGCAGATGGTCCGGCGGGACTTCTCCTGGCCGACCCCCTCCATGGGGGCCCGGATGATGACCGTCTCGATCAGGGAGCCGTCCCGGAGGCGCTGGAGGATCTTCTGGGTGACGTCGGAGGACGCCTTACGCTGGACCAGGGAGGTCGCCTCGAAGTCGTAATTAGCCGCCAGCCAGGCCCGGAGGTTGGCCGGGAGGTTGGTCATCGCCTCGGGGGTCTCGGCCCGGCGGGGGTACAGCCATTCGAAAATCTGGCCGGCCCGGTAACGGGGATGACCGTCCGCGACGAGGCGCTCGCCGAGGGTCTCGGGGGTTTCGCCGTGGATTGAGGGTTTTTCGGGCTTAAAGGCCATGAGGGACGCAGGTCTGGAGGGCCAGCGGGGCATAGACCCCAAAGCCCCCCGCCTTCCTGCTTGCAAGTGAGAATTGTTATGCCCAAAACCCACTTTTGCAATGAGCAACAAGGCCCCCAACCCACAAGGTGGTAAAATCAACTCCCTGCAGGCCGCCATCGACTTGGTCGCCACGGGGCAGCCGGCCTTCTGCCTCCACCAAGCCTGGGGTATCGGCGTCATCCGCGCCTACGACGAGGCCACCAAGCGCCTGACCATCGACTTCCCGGAGCAGAACAAGAAGGGCCACGCCATGGATGCGGCCTTCTTCCTCGGTAAAATCGAGGTCATCAACCCTAACGGCGTCGTCGCCAAGGCCTATGCCGACAGCAGCAAGGCCGAGATCGCCAACCTCGTCGCCAACGACCCGGCCGGCCTCGTGAAGGCCCTCCTCGCCGAGTACGCCACCGGCGAGTGCACCTCCTACGCCCTCGAGGCCAACCTCGACCGCATCTTCTTCGCCTCCCTGCCCGCCGGCAAGGAACGCGCCGCCGCCTTCAAGGCCTGGTGGACCAAGGCCCGCGCCGCCCTCCGCAAGGACCGCGCCATCCTCGTCCCTGAGCGCAAGGGCGGCCTCTACGCCCTCCTCGAAGCCCCGAAGGACCTCGGCGAAGACCTCTTCGCCCAGTACGAAAGCGCCCCGAATTTCGAGCGTAAGCTCGTCCTCCTCGAAGAACTCGCCGGCAGCGCTGCCGCCGAGACCCGTTCGGCCGCCACCGCCGCCAACCTCGAGAAAGTCTCCGCCGACCTCTCCAAGGAGATCAAGAAGCTCGAGACCGCCCGCAAGCGCGACAACCTGCCCGCCATCCTCGGCGGCATCTGGAACCGCGATAAGTTCTTCCGCTCCGCCGTCGAGAACGTCGAGACCGTCAGCCCCACCGCTTCCGAGATCATCGCCCTCTGCACCGAGAGCGACCTCGCCTTCGTCGCGCTGAACATCCCGCACACCACCGAGAAGATCCGCAGCCTGCTCGACCTCGTGCGCGCCCATCACGGCGACAAGTGGGCCGATCGCGCCTTCGACCTCCTCCGCAACCGCGACATCGGCGGCACCAAGAGCGGCTCCGCCAAGCTCGTCTCCGAATCCATCGCCTACCTCTGCGACCAGGAGATGGCCGGCGCCGTCGCCGACCGCTTCGCCCAGTGGCTCGAGACCCGCGAACTCCGCGCTCCGGTCATCATCTGGGTCATCAAGAACCGCGATTCCAAGAAGTACGCCGACATCGTCGGCCGCCTGATCACCCCCGCCCTCCTCGGCGCCATCCTGTCGTCGATCGACACCGAGTCCCTCGAGTCCAACTCCACCGCCCGCATCCCGCTCGCCAACGAGCTGATCAAGGACAAGGAGCTCATCGCGAACATCCTCTCCCCGGCCGAAGGCAAGAAGGCCGACAGCGAGACCATCTTCGACCTCACCCGTACGATGATGAGCAGCCAGGGCTTCGACGAGATGACCAAGAAGGCCCTCCTCTCGCGCCTCGCCAAGATCGAGCCGCACGTCCAGCGCCTCGCCAAGTCCAAGCACTCCGGCTCCGAAGCCGAAGAGAAGGAACTCCTCGTCTCCCAGCACTCCAAGGAAGTCAAGGAGCGCGAGCTCGAGGACATCGTCAAGGTGCGCCTCCCCGCGGTCAAGGAGGCCATCCAGCTCGCCAAGGAACTCGGCGACTTGAAGGAAAATTCCGAATACAAGATGGCCCGCCAGGACCACGACACCCTCTCCGCCCGCCGCGCCGAACTCGACGGCCTGCTCAAGAAGGCCAAGGTCACCGACTTCAAGGAAGCCAACACGGACACCATCAGCGTCGGCTCCAGCGTCATCCTCCGCCGCGGCTCCGACCAGACGGAAATCTCCTACGACCTGCTCGGCGCCTGGGACGGCGAACCGGAGAAGAACATCCTCTCCTACATCTCGCCCCTCGCGAAGCAGTTCCTCAACCACAAGGCCGGCGAGACGTTCACGACCAACATCAACGGCAAGGCCGAGTCCTGGACCGTCGTCCGCATCAGCCGCTGGGTCGACAAGCGCTAAGCGCCCGCCCCACGGCCTGACGACGAAGCCCCGGAGACGGGGCTTCCTCTTTTGACACGGACCCCTCCCGGGCCCAACCTGCCCGCATGTCCGACCCTTGGGAATCCCTGCGCCTCCTGGCCGACCCGACCCGGTCCCGCATGCTGCACCTCCTGCACCGCGGCGAACTCGCGGTCGGCGAGCTCCAGGAGATCCTCGGACTGCCCCAGTCGCGCATCTCGACGCACCTCGCGCTGCTGCGCAAAGCCGGGCTCGTGCACGACCGTCGCGACGGCAAGAAATCCTTCTACGCGCTCGCCCGCGACCTGCCCGTGAGCGTGGCCGGCATCGTCGAGGCGGCCTTGGCCGCCAGCGCCCGCGAACCGAAGTCGGCCGCCGACCAGCGGGCCCTGCAACGCATCGTCGAGAAGCGCCGCCAGAAGGCCGAGCAGCACTTCAACCTCGTGGCCGACCGCCTAGGTCGCAACTACTGCCCCGGCCGCTCCTGGGAAGCCATCGGCCAGATGCTCTTCCTCCTCACCCCGCGGGTCAGGATCGCCGACCTCGGCGCCGGGGACGGCACCCTCTCGCGCCTGCTGGCCCGCCAAGCCGAGAGCGTCCACTGCGTCGACAACTCCCCTCGCATGGTCCAGGTCGGCCGCGCCTTGGCCAAAAAGGAGCAGCTGCGGAACCTCACCTACGTCCTCGGCAACATCGAGAAAGTCCCCCTCCCGGACCGGAGCATCGACCTCGCCCTGCTGAGCCAGGCCCTCCACCACGCCGAGAACCCCCGCCTGGCCTTGGCCGAAGCCTTCCGCATCCTCAAACCCGGCGGCCGCCTGCTGGTCCTGGACCTGCGCGCCCACCGTTTCGAGAAAGCCCGCGAGCTGTACGCCGACCGCTGGCTCGGCTTCAAGGAGAACGACCTGCACGACTGGATCGAGGAAGCCGGCTTCAGCCAGTCCGAGGTCCGGGTGGTCGCCAAGGAGCAGAAAGAGCCCGGGTTCGAGACGCTCTTGGCCACCGGACTGAAGCCGACGGCCTGAGTTATTCACAGGGGCCGGAACGGGGAGGAATCCCCGGTGATTTCAGGGCATAAAAAAGGCCTTATGGCTTGGCAATCCTCGGGCTTCTGGGCTATCTGGACACACCCCCGATGCGGAGCGAAACGCTCCCCTCACCCGATGCTTACCAAAGAGTCCCGCACCTATAAATTGGCCAAGGCCGCCTTGCTCGCCGTCCTGCTCGCCGTGACCCCGGTCACCGGTATCCTCAAGGCGCAGACCCGCCCCTTGCCCGGCGCCCAGAAGCAGGAGGAGGACCCGCTGTCCGTCCTGTACAAGGCCGCCGAGAAGTCCCTCGAAGAGAAGAAGTACAAGGAAGCCCTCGCGCAGTTCGAGGAACTCGACGCCAAGGCCGTCGACGTCGAGCCCAAGCTCAAGGCCGTCGTCACCTTCCGCAAGGCCGTCTGCCATTTCTTCATCAAGGACTGGCCGCGCGCGCAGACCGAACTCACCGCCTTCCTGGACAAGTTCCCCAAGGGCACCGAGGACTTCTTCGACGGCGACAACCGCCGCGGCACGGCCGAACTGCTGCTCATCGAGGCCTTCTCCAAGCAGGGCAAGTGGGAGCTCGCCCTCGCCCGCCTCGAGAAGATCCGCACCAACACGCTCGCCCGCCCGGAAGAGCGCGTGAACGCCTTCACCCTTTCCGCCCAGATCATCGTCGACCGCGTCAAGAGCTCGCCGGACGAGGCCAAGCGGGCCGCGTACGCCCAGGCCATCTCCCTGCTCAAGCAGGCGACCGCCGACGGCATCGCCACGCCGGAACGCCGCGAAGCCGCCTACAAGCTCGTCGAGATGTACACGAAGCTCGGCCTCACCAAGGAAGCCACGCAGCTGAAGAACGAGATCGACGCCAAGAGCAACGGTTCGCCCGTCGAGATCGTCCGCTCCAACTTCCAGCGCCTCGAGATCGGCGACGCACGCTTCGCCGCCGCCGAGAGCGCCGCCGACGAGAACTTCCGCGCCGACTTCTACCGCCAGGCCCTCACCAACTACCAGGGCACGCTGCGCCGCGCCAACCTCACCAGCTCCTTCGGCCGCGCCATCGAGGCCAAGAACGCCGAGGTCGAGACGCTCACCAAGAATTTCCCGAAGCCGAACCCCGAGCAGGCCGCCAACATCGAGAAGGCCAAGCAGGAGGTCGCCCAGTTCAAGAAGATCCAGGACGAGTTCAACGCCAACAAGGATTACGACGCGTTCATCTCCTACCGCATCGGCCTCTGCCTCCTCGAGCTCAAGCGCCCGTGGGAAGCCCACGTCGCCTTCCTCGACATCTTCGAGAACAGCCCCGGCTTCAGCCGCATCTCCGGCGCCTACTACTACCACATCCTCGCGCTGCGCCGCATCGGCCGCAACAACGAGGCCCAGGCGAAGTGCAAGGAGTTCATCTCGAAGTTCCCGAAGGACGACCAGGTCTCGGCCATCGCGCTGATCCTCGGTGACATCTCCCAGGAGCGCGAAGAGTTCCCCGAGGCCATCGGCCACTACAAGTGGGTCCTCGCCAACGTGAAGAACCTCACCCCCGAGGTCCAGGAAGAGATCGATTTCCGCATCGCCGCCTGCCTCTTCTCCCAGGTCGACTGGGCGCCCGCCCAGAAGGCCTTCGAGGAATTCCTCAAGAAGCACGAGCGCTCCCCGGTCCGCCAGCAGGTCCTCTACATGAACGCGCTCTGCTCGTTCTTCCAGGGCAAGTACAAGGAGACCAAGGTCGACTTCGACAAGTACGAGCAGGAATACCCGAAGGGCCAGTTCATCCCCGACGTCCGCTACCGCCAGGCCATCGTCAAGTTCGGCGTCAACCCGCCCGACATCGCCGGCACCATCAAGCTCTGCGAAGACTGGCTCAAGGATTTCGGCAAGACCAACACCGACGACGTCATCGCGCAGACCCCCGAGGTCTACACCCTGATCGGCGACGCCAACATCCGCCTCGCCGACGAGCTCGACAAGAAGGTGAAGGCCGCCGACCTCGAGCTCCGCGCCAACGCCAAGTCGGCCGACAAGGCCAAGTACGTCGAAGCCCTCGCCAAGGTCCAGAAGGAGAAGGAAGCCGTCACCAACAAGGCGATCGACGCCTACGAAGCCGCCGCCAAGAGCGCCCGCACCAACCCGCAGGCCCTCGAGTTCGTCCTCGGCGAGCTGCGCAAGCTGCTCCCCGGCCGCGGCGAGCACAAGCGCATGCGCGACCTGTTCAAGGAGATCTTCGACTGGAACCATAACGACCCGAAGGCGATGACCTACCTCTACGAGGTCATCCGCTCCACCGAACGCATGGGCGACATGCCCGAGTTCGCCGCCGAGTCCGAGAAGATCCGCAAGAAGTTCAGCGCCCAGCTCGCCGACGCCCGCAAGAAGGTCGACGAGACCGAGCGCCGCGACAAGGTGACCAAGGAAGAGGTCGACGCCGCCAAGGCCGCCGTGAAGAAGCTGTCCGCCGAGCTCGAAGCCGAACTGGCCAAGGTCGAAGCCCGCCGCCAGACCTCCATCGCCGACCAGAAGAAGCGCGCCCTCAAGATCCTCTCCGACGCCGTCTCCGAATCCATCAACGACCGCACGCAGGAAGGCACCGAGAAGCTCATCGTCTTCCTCGCCGAGAAGCTCGCCCGCAAGATCAAGCGCGTGAAGCCTGGCGTGAAGCCCGAGCCCGGCGCCTACACCAGCGCCGACGCCGAGAAGGAGCTCGTGAAGCTCCTCCGCCTCGACGAACACCGCGACTCCCTCGTCGCCCAGGCCCGCGGCTTCTTCGCCCTCGGCCAGCTGGCGGTGTTCACCCGCGAGCCCGAGAAGACCGCCGCCAACTTCGCCAAGATCGCCGCCAACTACAAGGCGGAGGAACTCAACCCGACGATCCTCGCGATGGTCGGCGACAGCCTGCTCGCCAAGGGCGACCACAAGAAGGCCGCCGACTACTTCGGCTACATCCTGGAGCATGCCCGCTCCTCCGAATACGCCGACTACGGCTTCGCCGGCCTGGCCGAGATCGCCTTCGCCCAGAAGAAGTACGCCGAAGCGCTGTCCCTCTGCAACGAGGCCATCGACAACAACATCCTCATGGCGAAGGAACTCGACCTCCGCTTCACCCGCGCCCGCGCCCTCGCCGAGATGGCGAAGTACGCCGAGGCCAAGAAGGAGTTCGAGGAGATCGCCAAGACCAAGGAATGGCGCGGCGAGAAGACCGCCGCCTCCCTCTACTGGCTGGGCCTGATGGCCGAACGCCAGGCGACCGACGAGAAGGGCTACGCCGAGGCCATCGCCTACTACCGCCGCTGCTTCATGACCTGGAAGAAATACGAGGTCTGGGCCGCCCGCTCCTACTTCGCTTCCGCCAAGCTCTTCGCCACGAAGCTCAACCAGAAGGACGCCGCCAAGCAGCTCCTGAAGGAGATGCTGGAGAAGGACCGCATCAAGGACACCCGCGAAGCGGAAGAAGCCAAAGCCTACCTCCTCGGACTCTGAACCCCATGCGCCTCTCCCTCCTCCTCCCCGCCCTCGCGCTCCTCACGGCCGCGTCGTCGCCGGCCCAGACCTTCGTCTTCAAGGGCGAACGCTGGGAGATCAACGACCCGTTCAAGATGGACAACTCCATCCCGCCGAAGCCGGTCGTCGACCCCAAGAAGGGCACGATCAACGTCATCAAGGGCACCATCGACCGCACCAGCAACCAGGGCGGCATCGAGGTCACCCTCACCCGCAAGCTCTCGGAAGTGACCGAAGTCGTCTGGCCGATCCCCTCCCGCCTCAAGGAAGCCCAGGCCAACGTGAGCCGCGGCGAACCGGCCAAGGCCCTCGACAACGTCGAGGCCGTGCTGAAGTTCTTCGAGCCGATCAAGAACGTCCCGGGCTCCTGGTGGGTCAAGGCCGCCATCGTGAAGATCGACGCGCTCGACCGTCTCGAGAACGACGCCGCCACCGCCGCGTTCCTCGACACCCTCGACAAGGAAGAAGCCGCCAAGCTCCCCGAGGTCGCCACGCAGATCCAGCTGGCCCGCCTCATGCAGCGCGCCCGCAAGGGCGACCATGACGCCGTCGTCAAGGAAGCCACCGACCTGCTGACCAAGGCCGACAGCGCCGAACTGCAGGCCCGCCTCCACATCGTGAAGGCCAACTCCCTCCTCGCGTCCAAGAAGTACGAGGCCGCGATGACCACCTACCTCCGCGTGCCGGTCTTCTTCGGCTCCGAGACCGAGTTCATCCCGAAGGCCCTGCTCGGCGCCGCCCGCTCGTTCCGCGGCATGGACAGCCCCGCCCTCCGCGAGCAGAAGCTCGAGGCGATCTCCAACCGCTACCTCTACGACATCATCGTCTCCTACCCGGTCTCCAAGGAAGCCGAGGAAGCCAAGAAGATGCTCCCCAAGGAAGAACGCGCCAAGGCCGAGGCCGACCAGAAGAAGATCGCCGCCGGCGGCCCCCTCCCCGAAGGCGTCATCATGGCCAAGCCCAAGCTCGCCGACGAAGAGAAGGTCGAAGCCAACAAGTGAGTCCTTGCCCCTTTCCAAAACCTAACCTAAAAAACCAACCTACCCCCATCATCATGAAGATGAACTTCCGCACTCCCTCGCTCAGCGCCGCCTTCCTCGGCCTGATGACCGTCGCCGCTTCGGCCGCCGAAGCCGCCGCCGCCGGTGGTCACAAGGAAAAGACCCTCATGGACCTGTTCCATGAAGGTGGCTGGGTCATGTACCCCATCACCCTCTGCTCGGTGGCCATGATCTGGTTCATCGTCGACGGCTTCCTCCGCACCCGCACGAGCGCCCTCTACCCGACCGAGCACGTCACCCAGCTCCGCGAACTCTTCAAGAAGGGCGACTACGTCGGCGCCTACGCCTTCGCCAAGACCGCCGGCTCCCCTGTCGCCGAAGTCATCCGCGCCGGCGTCGCCTTCACCCCGGATGGCAAGACGATGACCGAAGAAGCCATCATCTCCGAGATCACCCGCATCCAGGGCGAACTCAAGGGCCGCTCCTCCTACCTCTCCGTGATCGGCGTCTGCACCCCGATGATCGGCCTCACCGGCACGGTGACGGGCATGATGAAGGCGTTCGACAAGCTCGGTTCCTCCGGCGTGGGCGACCCCTCCCAGCTCGCCGGCGCCATCGGCGAAGTGCTCGTGGCGACCGCCTCGGGTCTCTTCATCGCGATCCCGGCGTTCATCTCCTACTACCTCCTGGCCAACCGCATCAACAAGGGCGTCCATGACATCCAGGAGATCGCGACCAGCCTCTTCCGCGCCTTCCCCTACGACGAAGTCGCGGGCCGCAAGGTCGGTGACGAAGAGATCTACGCCGGCAAGCCGGACTGGAACGCCTCGGCGTCTGCCAACGTCCAGTCCTAAGCCCTTCCACCCCTAACCCAACAGCACAGCCATGGCAGGCGGAGGAGGAGGCGGAGAAGGGGAACCGGAGTTCCAGGTCGCGCCGATGATCGACGTGCTCCTGGTGCTGCTCATCTTCTTCATGTCGATCACCTCGGCGCAGGTGCTCAAGGTCGACAAGAACATCTCCCTGCCGGTCGCCTCCAACGGCGTGAAACGCGACGACAAGGCCGCGGCCGGCCTGATCAACATCTCGTGGGACAAGACCACGGGCCAGGCGAAGTACAAGCTCGACGACCGCGAGCTCGACCCGAACGACAAGGACGGCATCGCCAAGGAGCTCGCCGACCGCAAGGGCACGAACGAGAAGTATCGCCTGCTGATCCGCGCCGACAAGGAGTGCCACGCGAAGTACATCTCCAAGGCCCTCGAATGGGGCGCCGAAGCCGGCATCGACAACATCGCCTTCTCGGGCCTCAACCACGAGGAATAAGCCATGAAACAAGCCGAACAGCAACCCGACGCCAACCCGGGCTTCCAGATCGCCCCGATGATCGACGTGGTCTTCGTGATCATGCTCTTCTTCATGGTGATGGCCGGCGCGGTGAAGGTCGAACATGAGCTGAAGACCACCCTTCCCGGCAACGCCGAGACGGCCAAGGAGACCGAGCTCCCCGACGAAGTGACGATCGGCGTCAGCGAAAGCGGCGAGGTCACCCTCAACGAAGACCCCGTCGGCGCTCCCGGCGACAAGCTCCTCGAGAACCTCTACAACCAGATGAAGCAGATGGGCCAGGCCGCCGAGCAGTCCAAGACCAAGCTGCTCATCACGGTGCAGGCCGAAGAGAACGCCCGCTACGACCGCGTGATCAACGTCCTCGACTGCCTCGCCAAGGCGAACATCACGAACGTCACGTTCGCGGTGTCCGACACGGAATAAGCCGGCCCGGCGCCGACCACCGCAGGCCGCCTTCGGGCGGCCTGCTTGTTTTGCGGATTTGCCAAGCGGGACGGGCGCCCCATCCTACCCCGCATGAAGTCCCTCCTCGTCGCCACGCTCGCCCTCGTGACCCTCGCCCTCTCGGGCTGCATCATCGTGATCGAACAGGCGCCCGCCGAGAAGGCCGCCCCGGCCAAGAAGGCCGCGGCGAAGCCCAATCCGGACAGCGCTTCGAAGTAAGCCTTAGCGGCTGAAGCCGGCTTCGGATTCGAGGACCTTGCGGACGGCCTCGAAGTCGTTGCCGATCTTGATCGGCGCCGGCGCCGGCAGCTCGCCCGGGAAGCGGGAAGCATGGGCGTCGCCGAAGGCTTCCTGCAGGACGTCGGGGAACTTGGCCGGGTGCGCGGTGCCGAAGACGACGACGTCGTCGAGCTTGGCGCCGTCGCGGGCCAGGAGGTCTTCCGCGGCCTTCCAGCCGACGGCGGAGTGCGGGCAGAGGACGTAGCCGCTGGCGTCGCGCACGCGGCGCATGGCGTCCAAGGTGGCCTTATCGTCGACGGTGACGGCGCTGACCGCGGGACCGCCCTCACGCCAGGCGAGGAGGCGGCTGAGGTTGTTGGGGTCGCCGATGTCCATGGCGTTGGAAGCCGTGGGGGTCGCGCGGCGCGGGCGATACTCGCCGGTGGCGAAGAGCTCGGGCAACGGGGAATTGGTGTTGGTCGCGGCGACGAGCGCGGCGACGTCGAGGCCCATGCGGCGGGCAAGCTGCACCGCGCCGACGTTGCCGAGGTTGCCGGAAGGCACCACGACGCCCATGCGGCGGCCGGGGGCCAGGAGGCGCTTGGCGTGGAAGGCGAAGGGCACCTGGGCGATCAGGCGGACCGGATTGATGGAATTCGCCGTGAGGAGCGGACGGTGACGGCGCAGGGACTCGTCGGCCAGCGCGCGTTTCACCATCGCCTGACAGTCGTCGAAGGTGCCGTCGACGGAGAGCGCGACGACGCCGGGACGGGCGCGGGCGATCTGCGATTCCTGCACGCCGCTGACGCCGATGCGCGGGTAGAGCACCACGGCGCGGACGCCGGGGACGCCGGCGCAGGCTTCGGTCACGGCGGCGCCGGTGTCACCGGAGGTCGCGGCCAGGACGGTCAGCTGCGGGAACTCGTCGCCGAGCACGCTCGCGGTGACGCGCACGAGGGTGCGGACGGCGAAATCCTTGAAGGCCGCGGAAGGGCCATGGAAGAGCTCGAGGACGGCGATGCGCTCGGCGGGCGTGCCCTTGAGCTTCTCGGGGCGCACGAGCGGCACCGGGAAGTTGAAGGCCTCCTGGCAGAGCCGGCGGAGGGCCGCCGGGCCGAGGACCTCGGCGAAATACGGGGCCACGACGGCCTCGGCGAGGTCGGCGTAGGACGCGTCGCGATGACGCTCCACGAAGTCGGGCGCGATCTGCGGGATATGCGTCGGCACCCAGAGGCCGCCCTTGGCGGGCATGGCCGAGAGCAGCACGTCACGCAGGGAGCCGCGGCAGGTGGCGTCGGCGGTGGAGACGAATTCCAGCTTACGATTCGGAGAGGACATGGACACCCTTGGGGTTGATGCGCGAGACGTAAGGCGTGGCCTTGATCGGCACCGACGAGAACACGGCGGCGACGGCGGCGGCGACCTTGCGGGCGGTCTCTTCGCCTTCGCAGAGCGCGAACACGCTGGGGCCGGCGCCCGAGATCGAGAAGCCCAGCGCGCCGGCGGCCATGGCGGCGGCCTTGGCGCGGTAGAACTCGGGGATCAGGCGATGGCGGTGCGGCTCGGCGATGAGGTCGTGGAGCGAGCGGCCGATGAGGGCGTAGTCGCTCTTGAAGAAGCCGCACAGCAGGCCGCCGAGGTTGCCGCTCTGCTGCGTGGAGGTCTCGAGCTGGACCTGACGCGGCATGATCTCGCGGGCGACCTTGGTCAGCACCACGATGTCCGGATGCACGACCGCGGCCCAGAGGCGGTCCGGGATCGGCACGTCCATGACGTCGAGCTCGGCGTTGGAACGGATGAGGGTGATGCCGCCGAGGAGGCACGGGCCGACGTTGTCGGCATGCCAGGCGCCATCGGCCGCGGCTTCGCCGGCGACCACGAAAGGCAGGAGCTGACGGCGCGTCAGCGGTTCGCCGAGGAGACGGTTGACCACGAAGGCGCCGCCGACCGCGCTCGCGGCGCTGGAGCCGAGGCCGCTGCCGAAGGGCATCTTCTTGTGGATCTCCATCTCGATGCCGAGGTCGCTCTTGCCGAGGTGGCGGAGGAGCGCATGGGCGGAGACGCCGGCGGTGTTCTTCTTGGAGTCGAGGGGCAGGCGGCCGTCGTCACCGGTGATCTTGGTGATGCGCAGGCCGGGGGTCGGCGAGAACCGGGCTACGATCTCGTCGCCGGGGGCGTCGATGCAGAAGCCAAGCACGTCGAAACCGCAGGCCACGTTGGCCACGGTGGCAGGCGAAAAGATACGGACTTCTTTGAGCGGCTGAGCGGACATAAGGCCCCCTTTGACAGGGGTGGGCAGACCTTTCGGGTTGCCTCCCCTTCGGTCAACGGTGAACATGACGGTTACCAGTCCTTTGATGTCCAACCGCATCCACCAGAACGGTTTTGTGACCGTGGCGGCCGCCTCGCCGGCCCTCCGCCTGGGGGACCCTGCGGCCAACGCCGCCCTGATCATCCAGGCCCTGGAAAAAGCCGCCCAGGAAGGGGTGGAAATCGTCGTCCTGCCCGAACTTTGCCTGACCGGCTATAGCTGCGGAGACCTCTTCGGCCAGCGCACCCTCCTGAACGGCGCCCTGAAGGCCCTGGGACAGGTTTGCGAGGCCACCGCGAAGCTCGGCCTCACCGCCCTCGTCGGAGCCCCCCTGGAGGTCAACGGACGCCTCTTCAACGTGGCCGTGGCGGTCTCCCGCGGGAAGATCCTCGGGGTCGTCCCGAAGACCCACCTCCCCAACACCGGGGAATTCTACGAGCAGCGCTGGTTCGCCTCCGCCCGGGTCGCCCCGGTCGCCGAAGTCGACCTCCTCGGCCAGAAGGTCCCCTTCGGCACCGACCTGCTCTTCCAGGCGACCGACATGCCCGACTGCCTGCTCGGCATCGAGATCTGCGAAGACCTCTGGGCCGTCGAACCCCCCAGCGGTGCCCAGGCCCTCGCCGGCGCCACCCTGCTCTGCAACCTTTCCGCCAGCGACGAGCTGCTCACCAAGGCCGCCTACCGCCGCGACCTGGTGAAGTCCCAGTCGGCCCGCTGCCTCGCCGCCTACGTCTACGCCGCCGCCGGCGCCGGCGAGTCGAGCACCGACATCGTCTACAGCGGCCACGGCCTCATCGCCGAGAACGGCGTCGTGCTCGGCGAGTCCGAACGCTTCCGCTTCGACCTCGCCCTGATCGTCTCGCAGATCGACGTCGACCGCCTCGCCGCCGAACGCCGCCGTAACAGCACGTTCTTCGGCGCGCCCGTCGCCGTCCGCCCGCGCGTCGTCGGCTTCACCCTCGGCGTCCCGGCCGGCCAGACGCCGAAGCTGCGCCGCCGCTTCAGCCAGCACCCGTTCGTCCCGTCCGACCCGCATCGCCGCGACGAGAACTGCCAGGAGATCTTCGCGATCCAGTCGACGGGCCTCGCCCGCCGTACCCGCCACACCGGCCTGAAGCACGTCGTCATCGGCGTCTCCGGCGGCCTCGATTCCACGCTCGCCCTGCTCGTCACGCTCGAGGCCTTCAACCGCCTCGGCCTCGACCGCAAAGGCATCATCGGCCTCACCCTGCCCGGCCCGGGCACGTCGGCCCGCACCCGCGTCAACGCGATGCGCCTGATGGAGACCCTCGGCATCACCGCCCGCGAGATCCCCATCAACGGCGCGGTCGAGCAGCACCTGCGCGACATCCACCATCCGGCCGGCAAGCACGACGTCACCTTCGAGAACGCCCAGGCCCGCGAACGCACGCAGATCCTGATGGACGTCGCCAACCAGAGCCACGGCTTCGTCGTCGGTACCGGCGACCTGTCCGAGGCCGCGCTCGGCTGGTGCACGTTCAACGCCGACCACATGTCGATGTACCACGTGAACATCGGCGTGCCGAAGACCTTGGTGAAGCACCTCGTCGGCTGGGCCGCGCACGCCCGCCACGTCGGCACCGAACGCGCCATCCTCGAGGACATCGTCGCCACCCCGGTCAGCCCCGAGCTCCTGCCGCCCGGCGCCGACGGCGAGATCGCCCAGCAGACCGAGATGCTGGTCGGCCCCTACGAGCTCCACGACTTCTTCCTGTATCACGTCATCCGCAACGGCTTCCGCCCCTCCAAGGTCCTCTGGATCGCCGAGCACGCGTTCGCCGGCAAATATGACCAGACGGAGATCCGCCACTGGCTCCGCTCGTTCCTCAGCCGCTTCTTCAGCCAGCAGTTCAAGCGTTCCGTGATGCCCGACGGCCCCAAGGTCGGCTCCCTGGCCCTGTCCCCCCGCGGCGACTGGCGCATGCCTTCCGACGCCGAGGCGACGGCGTGGCTTGCCGAACTGGGCTAACCCTGCTTGATGGGGGGCGTGAGCCAACCCGCGCAGACGCATCCCGCCGCCACCCAGGCCCTCCTGGCGAAGCTGGGTCCGCAGGTCGTGAAGACCGGCGAGGACGACTGCTTCGCGGCGTCTTTCGACAACATGCGCCTGTCCTTCATGCCGGAGGCGGTCATCCGGCCCGCGACGGAAGACGACATCGGCGTCACGCTGAAGCTCGCCAACGAACACCGCGTCCCGGTCACGGTCCGCGGCCGCGGCACCGGCACGACCGGCGCCTGCGCCCCGATCAAGGGCGGCTGGGTCATCCACCTCGACCACTGGGACCGGATCGAGATCGACCCGGTCTCCGCGATGGCGACGGTGCAGCCCGGCGCGATCACGGCCCACATCAACGACCGCGCCGCGCCGCACGGCCTCTTCTTCCCGCCCGACCCGTCGTCGGTGAAGCACTGCAGCATCGGCGGCAACATCGCCACGAACGCGGGCGGCCTGCGCGCCGCGAAATACGGCGTGGTCCGCGACCACGTCTACGCGCTCGAAGGCTTCCTGCCCACCGGCGAAAAGGTCCGCTGGGCCGCGCCGCTCCGCAAGTTCGTCAGCGGCCTCAACTTGCGCGACCTCTGGATCGGCTCCGAAGGCACGCTCGGCGTGATCACGAAGGCGACGCTCAAGCTCTCCGTCCTGCCCGCCGCCCGACGCACTTTCCTGCTGGCCTTCAAGACTGACGAAGCCGCCCTCGAGGCCGCCATCGACCTGCTGACGCTCCGCGTGAATCCGTCGGTGCTCGAGTTC
Source organism: Coraliomargarita sp. (assembly GCA_024638885.1). Classification (GTDB taxonomy): domain Bacteria; phylum Verrucomicrobiota; class Verrucomicrobiia; order Opitutales; family UBA953; genus UBA953. The sequence continues at coordinate 30,005 of JAHEJL010000016.1, forward strand.
CTCGACGTCCAGACGGTCGCCGCCACGGAGAAACGCCGCGGTAAGCGCGTCTTCACCGACGCCGAGCTGGCCGGCTCCGCCGAGACCCACGCCGCCCTGCTCGTCGAGGTCGACGGACATCCGGCCGCGGTCGCCGAAGACGCCGCCAAGGTCGTCGCCTGGGCGAAGCGCCACGCGGTCGCCTTCCGCGCCCCGGAAGACCCCGCGGAAGCCGAAGCGCTCTGGGAACTCCGTCGCACCTGCTCGCAGGCGATGTTCGCCCTCGGCGACGCCAAGCTCAACGAAGACGTGGTGGTGCCGATCCGCAGCTACGTCGCCCTGCTCCGCTTCACCCGCGAGGTCCGCGACCGCATCGGCCTGGCGACCCCGACCTTCGGCCACGCGGCCGACGGCAACTTCCACGTGCACATCATGTACGACCGGTTCAACCCGGAGCACTGCCGCAAGGCCGAGCAGGCCATCCGCGAGGTGATGGAAAAGGTCGTGGAACTCGGCGGCGCGATCACGGGCGAACACGGCATCGGCCTCGCGAAGTCGCCGTTCCTGACCCTGCAGCACACGCCGGCCGAGATCGGCGCCATGCTCGCGGTGAAGCAGGCCCTCGACCCGAACGGCATCCTGGGCCCCGGCCAGATCTTCGAACCCTTCAACGTCTGGGAGCATCGTCCGATCAAGGTCACGCTGCCCTGGGACAAACACTGAACCATGCCTCGCACCGTCGCCGTCTTCGATTGGGACGGAGTCGTCATCGACTCCTCCGTCGCCCATGAACGCTCCTGGGAAGCCCTGGCCAAGGAGGAGAACCTCCCCCTGCCGGCCGACCACTTCAAGCGCGGCTTCGGTAAGCGCAACGAGCTCATCATCCCGGACATCCTCAACTGGACGCGCGACCCCGCCGAGGTGAAGCGCCTGTCCAACCGCAAGGAAGCCCTCTACCGCGACATCGCCCGCACGGGTCATGTCCGCCTGCTGCCCGGCGTCCGCGAACTCTGCGGCGCCCTCGTCGACCTCGGCATCCCCTGCGTCATCGGTACGTCGACGCACAAGGAGAACCTCGCGCTGTCCTTTGAGCTCTTCGGCATCGGCCACTTCTTCGCCGGGGCCGTCGCCAGCGAGGACGTCACGAAGGGCAAGCCCGACCCGGAAGTCTTCCTCAAGGCCTGCGCCCTCGGCGGCGGCGACCCCGCGACCTCCTTCGTCTTCGAGGACTCCTTCTCGGGCCTCCAGGCCGGCCTGTCCGGCGGCTTCATCACGATCGCGCTGGCGACGACGAACACCCGCGAGCAGCTGGCGCCGGTCGGCGCCCACCGCATCGTGCAGGACCTCTCCGAAGTCGACCCGCAGTGGCTCGCCCGCGGGCGCCTGGGCTGAGATGGAATTCCGGCTCAAGTCCGACTACCGCCCGATGGGCGACCAGCCGACCGCGATCGCCGCGCTCGACGCCTCCCTGCGCGCGGGCAACGGCCGCCAGACGCTCCTCGGCGTCACGGGCTCGGGCAAGACGTTCACGATGGCGAACCTGATCGCCCAGCAGCAGCGCCCGGCGCTCATCATCTCGCACAACAAGACGCTGGCCGCCCAGCTGTACTCGGAGTTCAAGAACTTCTTCCCCGAGAACGCCGTCGAATACTTCGTCAGCTACTACGACTACTACCAGCCGGAGGCCTACGTGCCGGCGACGGACACGTTCATCGAGAAGGACTCCGCCATCAACGAGGACATCGAGCGCCTCCGCATCAGCGCCAGCAGCGCCCTGCTCTCCCGGCGCGACGTCGTGGTGATCGCCTCGGTCTCCTGCATCTACGGCCTCGGTTCGCCCGAGGACTTCCTCGCCGCGATGATCGCCCTCCAGGCGGGCATGACGCTGCGCCGTGACGAGCTCCTCGCCAAGCTGGTGGCCAACCAATACGTCCGCAACGACGCCATCCTGGAGCGCTGCAACTTCCGCGCCCGCGGCGAGACGATCGACGTCTGGCCGGCCTACATGGAATCGGCCATCCGCCTGGAATTCTGGGGCGACACGCTCGAGGCCATCCGCGAGCTCGACCCGGTCAGCGTGAAGCCGGGCAAGCAGCTCCAGAAATTCGACCTCTATCCGGCCAACCAATACGTGATGGCCCCGGGCCGAGTGAAGGCCGCCACGGCCGCCATCCGCGCCGAGCTCGAAGAACGCGTCGCCCATTTCGAGAAAACCAACCGCCTCGTGGAAGCCCAGCGCATCCGCATGCGCGTCGAGCACGACCTCGAGATGCTCCGCGAGACGGGCTTCTGCCCGGGCATCGAGAACTACTCGATGCATATGTCCGGCCGCCGCCCCGGCGAGCGCCCGCACTGCCTCCTGGACTTCTTCCCGAAGGACAAGCTGGTCTTCATCGACGAAAGCCACGTCTCGGTCTCGCAGATCGGCGGGATGTACCACGGCGACCGCGCCCGCAAGGAGCGCCTGGTCGAGTTCGGCTTCCGACTGCCTTCCGCCCTGGAGAACCGCCCGCTCCGCCCCGAGGAGTTCGACGAGCTCGTCGACCAGGCGGTGTACGTCTCCGCCACCCCGGCGCCGCACGAATACAAGGTCTCGTCCGTCATCGCCGAACAGGTCATCCGCCCGACGGGCCTGCTCGACCCGGTCATGGAGGTCCGCCCGATCGCCGGCCAGGTCGAGGATATCATCGGCGAGGCGAAGGCCGTCGCCGCCCGCGGCTTCCGCACGCTCGTCACGACGCTCACGAAGCGGATGTCCGAGGACCTCGCCAACTTCATGCGGGACAGCGGCCTGAAGGTCGAATACCTGCACTCCGACATCGACGCCATCGAACGCGTCGAGATCCTCCGCCGCCTGCGCGCCGGCCATTTCGACGTCCTGGTGGGCGTCAATCTCCTCCGCGAAGGCCTCGACCTCCCGGAAGTCGCGCTGGTCGGCATCCTCGACGCCGACAAGGAAGGCTTCCTCCGCAGCGAGACGAGCCTCATCCAGACCGCCGGTCGCGCGGCCCGTCACCTCGAAGGCAAGGTCCTGCTCTACGCCGACGTGATGACGAAGTCGCTCACCCGCGCGCTGACCATCTGCGGCGACCGTCGCAAGCGCCAGGAAGCCTACAACACCAAGCACGGCATCACGCCGAAGAGCACCCAGCGCAAGATCGAGGAAAGCCTGGTCGAGCTCGAGGCCGACGAGGCGCTCGCGGTGGCCGAAGGCACCGACGACCGCGACATCGCGCGCGTCCTCGCGGACATGGAGACCGAGATGCTCGCGGCGGCCGACGAGCTGCAGTTCGAACGCGCGGCCACGCTGCGCGACCAGATCGAAGCCCTGCGCACCGGCAAGCCGGCCTCGCCGAAGCGCCCCAAGGGCCGTCGCTGATCAGCCGAAGCGGCGGGTCAGGTCGGCGTCCGTCCACTCGACATACGTCCGGCGACCCCGCGGGCACGTCCCCGGCTGGGCGGTGCGGAACAAGGCCTGCACGAGCTCCATCAGTTCGGCGTCCGACAGGCTGTCGCCCTTCCGGCGAGCCTTGTTGACGGCGATCTTGGCGAGCGCGTCGTAGGCCAGCGAAGGGCGGCCGAAGTCGCCTTCGCGGCGGGCCATCTCGGCGAGCAGGTCGCGCACGAAGGCCAGCGCCTCCTCAGGCTCGAGCCACGCGGGCAAGGCCTGGATGCGCCAGAAGTTGCGGCCGTATTCCTCGAAATCGAAACCGGCGGAAGCCAGGAGCGGCAGGCGCTCCTTGAGCACCGCGGCGGGCAAGGGATCGAGCTCGATGCTCAGCGGCACGAGGAGCGGCTGGCTGACGGGCTTCTGGGCCGTGAACTGGGCGAGGATGGACTCGTAAAGCACGCGCTGGTGCGCGGCGCCGAGGTCGAGGATCGCGAGACCGGTCGGCGTCTCGAAGACCGCCCGCTCTTCGCGCAGACGGGAAAGCAGACGCCAGCCAAGGCGGACCGCCGGCGCATGCGTCGGGGCGACGGGGGCCGCTGACGAAGGCGGCACGTAAGCCGGAGCCGGGCCCGTCGGCGCGACCGGCGCGCTGACCGACGGAGGCATCGCCGCCGTGAAGGGCGTCGCGGGCGCGACGGCCGGAATCGTCTCGGCCGGCAGGCCTTCGTCGCCACGGGCGCGCAGCACGGCGAGGACGGATTCGATGAGGAAGTTGCGGACCTTGGCTTCGTCGCGGAAGCGCACCTCGCGCTTGGCCGGATGGACGTTCACGTCGACCCAGGCCGGATCCATCTCGAGGAACACGAACGCCAGCGGGTAACGGCCCTTCGGGATCAGCGTATGGTAGCTCTCCGTCAGCGCGAAGGCCATGGTGCGGCTGTCGACCGGCCGGCCGTTGACGACCGTGACGAGATCCTGTCGGGTGCCACGGCTCACGCCGGGCTTGCCCAACAAACCGCTGAGGCGCATGCCCGGACGCTCGAAGAGCGGCATCAGCGTGACCTCTTCGGCCACCTGCCGGCCCCAGATTTCGCGCACGCGGTCCAGCAGCGGCGCATTGCCCGGCGAACGGAAGATCTCGCGGCCGTCCTCGCGGAGCAGGAAGCCGACCTCCGGGTGGGCGATGGCGTAAAGACGGACCAGGCGCACGATGTGCGCGGCTTCGGTCTCGTCGGACTTCAGGAACTTGAGGCGCGCCGGGACGGGATGGAAAAGGTTCGCGACCTCGATGCGCGTCCCCGGGGCCATGCCGTGGTCGCGACGGTGCACGAGCTTGCCGCCGTTGACGGCGATCTCCGTGCCCGAGGGCGCGGCAGCAGGGCGCGTCTGCATCGTGAAGCGGGCGACGCTGGCGATGGAGGGCAGCGCTTCGCCGCGGAAACCGAAGGTCGCGATGCGGTCCAGGTCGGCGGCCAGCTGGATCTTGCTGGTCGCATGGCGCTCGAGGCTGAGCAGGGCTTCGTCGCCCGTCATCCCCTTGCCGTCGTCCTCGACGATCATCCGGGCCTTGCCGCCGCGGGAGAAATCGACCGTCACGCGGCGGGCGCCGGCGTCGAGGGAGTTCTCGAGCAGCTCCTTGATGACCGCGGCCGGGCGTTCCACCACCTCGCCCGCGGCGATCTGGTTGGCCACGGTCGGCTCAAGGATGCGGATCGTCGACATGGTCAGGCAGGCATGGCCGCGGACCGTCCGGAAGGACGGCCGGAAGCGCGGCGGGGGCGGACGGAAGGCACCCGGAGACCTTTGCCCTTCGCCCCCTCCCCTGCAAGTCGAACGGCTCGGAAACGGTCTTTGTTGCACCCGGCCGAAGGATGCCAACCTTGCTGGCGTGTCGAACCGCCTGGCCCACGAAAGCTCGCTCTACCTCCGCCAACACGAGGCCAACCCCGTGCATTGGTGGCCTTGGTGCGCCGAGGCCTTCGCCGAGGCCAAGGCCAAGGACAAGCCCGTCCTGGTATCGGTCGGCTACTCCTCCTGCCACTGGTGCCACGTCATGGCGCGCGAGTCCTTCGAACAGCCGTGGGTCGCCGACCTGATGAACCAGCATTTCGTCTGCATCAAGGTCGACCGCGAAGAACGCCCCGAGGTCGACAAGCTGATGATGGACGCCGTGCAGATGATCCAGGGCCACGGCGGCTGGCCGCTTAACTGCTTCTGCCTGCCGGACGGCCGTCCCTTCTTCGGCGGCACCTACTTCCCGCCCGAGGACCGCGGACACGGCCAGGTGCCTTGGCCGCAGCTGCTGATGCGCGTATCGGACTTCTACCACCGCAACAAGTCCGAGCTCGCCGCCAACGCGGACGCCATCGCGCAGAACCTCACGCACCTCACGCGGGCGCCGGACGCCGACGGCAGCGCGCCTTCGCCCGAAGACCTCGTCGCCGCCGCGCGCCGGATCTGCGAGCAGCATGACGACACCTTCGGCGGCTTCGGCGCCGCCCCGAAGTTCCCCGCGCCGCACACGCTCAACCTTTTGCTCGGCCTGCGCGGCGCCGCCGCCGTCGAGGCCGACCGCGCCCTCGCGACGCGCCTCGACGCCGTCCTGACCATCACGCTCGGCGCCATGGCCCGCGGCGGCCTGTTCGACCAGGTCGGCGGCGGCTTCCACCGCTACTGCGTCGACCGCGACTGGACCGTGCCGCACTTCGAGAAGATGCTGTACGACAACGCCCAGCTGCTCGGCACGTACGCCGAAGCGTGGGCCCGCTACCGCGACCCGCTCTACGCCGACGTCTGCGTCGAGACCGTCAGCTGGCTCTTGCGCGAGATGCGCACCGCCAACGGCCTGTTCGCCGCTTCGCTCGACGCCGACACCGACCACCACGAAGGCACCACGTATGTCTGGACCGCCCCGGAAGTCGCGGCGGCCCTCGGCGACGAGGCCTTCGCCTTCGCGCAAGCCTACGGCCTGTCGGACAAGGGCAATTTCGAGGGCAAGAACATCCCCAAGCTGAAAGGCGATCACGCCGCCCGCGTGCGTTTCGCCGGAGCCCGCGCCAAGCTGCTCGCGCTGCGCGACCGTCGCCCGCAGCCCGCGCGCGACGACAAGAACCTGCTCAGCTGGAACGCGCTCGTCGTCGGCAACCTCGCCAAGGCCGGCTGGATCTTCGGCCGCAAGGATTGGGTCGAACTCGCGCTCGAGACCGAGGCGAACCTCTGGGCCCGCTTCGCCCGCGACGACGGCGCCCAGCTGCTCTCCGTCGCGCACGGCGACAAGACGACCCTGCCCGGCAACCTCAGCGACTACGCCTGGCTCGCCGAAGCGGAACTCGCCCTCGCGGCCACCGCTCCGTGGGCCCGCCCCGGCCAGTCGTTGCCCTACGCCGCCCGCGCCGA
>JAHEJL010000021.1 GCA_024638885.1 Coraliomargarita sp.
CGGAGAGGATGGGATTCGAAGGAATGTCTTTCGTCTGTATGTCGTTGAACTTCAACAACCGAGAAACTTTGCGGACAGTTTGCGGACAAGTTAACTGCCAACTCTGCTAATTTACCCGGCTAATTTTAGCGCGCAAGTATTTCTTGACCCCAATTTGAACTTACCGTGCCACAAATGGCTTAACGAGCCCCGATGGGGTCAACAAGCTTAAGCGCATCCGTGAGGACGGAGGCGTTAGATCGATGGCGCCTTAGTTGGCACCGCCGAAATTGCACTCTGCTGAACCACAATAGCGGACCATCCCAGCGGCCGGCGCAGGCAGACAACCATACGACCAGGCCAACGAAATCACGAGCGACGCCTGAGCAACCACCACAGCAGGCCACCAGCCGCGATCAACACCGCGATGACAATCCACAGCCATGGAAATTCTTGCTCCCGTATAAGCATAGAGGGATTGCCAGATAACACTTCCGGCCGGCTCTCTTTAATACCACCCGAAGGTGATAGGACAGACTTGAGCGATGAATCGTGCTTCTTATTTGCAGTTATAGCTCCGATAGCTTTATCCACGCTTGGACTTCCCTCTTTGAACACCAATTCAGTCTGTGAAAAGAGCAGGGTATATTTTCTCTCCTCCAGGTCCTTGCCGAAGGATCTAAAGTCAACGGCGGACGTAACTTCATATACATTGCTGGAACCAATCTTCTGAATATATATCCAGCTATGCCTTTCTACGAAACTGACTTCGGCGAATCCAGGAGTAAGGCTAATTGTTTCACCCTTTTCAAGAAATCGCACACGATCGCTATCCTTGTAATAGTGAATACGCGTGCGGCTTGGATCAAGGGTAACGGTTATGCGCCCAGGGGAGGCCGTTACATTCGAAAAGTATCTTCCCAGGACAGATTCTAGTTCAGGCTCTGCGCCATATGATGCCTGCGTATACCAAAGCGCCATCAAGATAGTTGTGATTTTTTTCATATTAAGGTTTGGGCCCAAACTGGTTGTAAGACTGACAACCAGGATTGGCCCAGTCACGTGCAGGACGGATATTAATGCCATGCGTCAACTCTTTCTTCCTGCAACGCACCTCACTGTCACCGTAAGTAGAGTAGACAGGGCTTATTACAGAAGCCAAGTTATAGGTGTCAGCGTTCAATGGATCTGATTTTACGCCATCTAAATTTGGCTCATCAGAATCATCAACTCCATCACGGTCATCATCTTGCCAAATCGGAAACCAGCCACTCCGGCTATAAAGAAAAAGATGGTGAAGCTCATGGGCCACTGTCTCCGCGACGCATTGAACCCCTTTGCCTTGTCCCGTGACAGTAATCGTACCGTAGGTCGAGGTTCCCGAACAAATATTACCCCCATAGTTTATGTCTGCAGCCAGTCTCCCAAGCCTAATGTAATTTTCTCTGCCAAGGCGTGACTCACCGTAGCCAAGTATGTTATGATCATATATGGCGGTATCAGGTATTCCGCACACCTGTCCGTCTTTCCAGTAGAAAAACCAATTTGGAACCGTGCCGGAACCTTCACCTGGATGGTTCATCCAATCCTTCGGGAAGAACACCTCGAACCTCGCTTCTCCGGCATTACTACTGCCGTACTTCACGCGTGCTATCTTCAACCCAAAGTCTGAGTTGTTCTGTGGGAGCCCCGTGTAGGTCGCCGTAGCTGTGATGAACTCTCCACTCACAGTGGCTTTACCTCCGGGGTTTGCCGCATCCCATGCGAATGTCGAGTTACCGATGGAATCCAATGCGAAGGTTAACTTGGCCTGTTCGTCAGCTGGCATCGAACCGATGCCCGTTACTTTAGCTTTCAACTTCACCGTCAACACGCCGACTTCGGCAACGCTGTAAGTGAATTCATTTGCACCGTCGGGGATACTTGCGGGAGTGATGCCGGCATCGACAGGAGCCTTCACCGGATCTCCTGATGGAGTGATAAACTCCACCTTTACCACCTGAATCGTCAGCCTTCCCGCTTCGATTGACGAAAAATCGGCCGAGGACCAGTCATAGTTCAAGGTGATGCAATCCGCACTCCCGCATCCGGGCGGCCGGTTCGCTTCGCGGTATTCGCCGGACTCCGGAAACTCATAATCCAGCGTCACCTCGCCGGCCCTCGTCCCCTCGATCCAATACTGCCACCCGTCACCCTGCTTAAGGACGAATCCCATCCCATTGCTATCGACGCGGTCCTCTTCATTCCCTCGGACGGCATGGATCCTCACCTCGCCTGCGCCGCTCAACCGGATGACGATCGACCTCCGTCCGTTAGCATAACCATCCGGAAGGGATATCGCCAGGGGCATAAGTCCCTCTGTCTTCGGCGACCCTACCCCACCCGCCTTCAATGTCACAGTCTCGAAATCACGCTTGGCCTCAGGCGTCCATGGGTCGACCAACTCGTCGAAATTATCATTGAGCAGGACGAACGAGGATGCGGAAACAGAAGGCGCTGACGGCCAAGAACACGAGCAACCCCCCGGGCCCGGCTCTGGCTCAGGTTCCGGGAGCTTAGGATTATACTCAGGGTCGTCGAAGTTTTTGATCCCGTCCTCGTCGTCATCATCGAGGGCCCGTGCGCCAGGCCAAGGCATCTGATTATGGGGACTGAAGTTATAAGGATCATCCTTGGCAGGGTCGATGCTGTCGGCCAGACCATCGCCATCGGTGTCAGGGTCAGTGACCGGTGGATTACCATCGTAGAAGTCTTCCGGATACCGGTCGAAGAAGTTGAGCCGCCCATCGTTGTCGGCGTCGCCGAGCGCTTCGGTCCCATACCAGTTACGGTCGTTGTACTGACTGTAGTTCATCGGGTCTCCCGGCGCAGGGTCGGAAGGGTCCGGAATACCGTCCATGTCGGTGTCCGGCTGGCCGTTCAGTCGGTCATCAGGCCAGGCGTCGAAGAAGTTGGGGATGCCGTCGCCGTCGAAATCACCGAGGGCGTCGGCCTGCCATTGTGCGCCGTTATGAGGACTGAAGTTATAGAAATCCTCCGGAGCCGGGTCGATACTGTCGATCAGGCCATCGCCATCGGTGTCGACCGGGGGAGGACCATAGGGCTCAAGGTCCCAGAAATTAAGGATGCCATCCCCGTCTGCGTCGCCGCGGACGTCGGCGTACCACTCTAGCCCGTTGATCGGGCTTAGGTTGTCCGGGTCGGATCGCGCCGGGTCGCTGACATCCGGGATGCCGTCGTGGTCGAAGTCGGCGTTGTCGTAGGGGTCGTTCGGATAGGGGTCTTGCGAGTCCGGCCGGCCGTCGCCGTCCGTGTCCGGCTCAGGCTGCGGGTCTCCGCCGCCACCCGTGCCGCCCGCACCGTTGGTCGGGTCTGAGGGATACGGATCTTGCGAATCCGGGATGCCGTCCCCGTCGGAATCCGGCCCGGCGTAGCCGCCGTTATAATAATCGTAAGGGTGCTCATCCCGGAAGTTAGCGATACCGTCGCCGTCGATGTCGCCATTGGCGGCCCCATACCAGGAGGTGCCGTTGGTGATGCTGAAGTTCATCGGATCGGCCAAGGCCGGATCCTGCGCGTTGGGAATACCGTCGCCGTCGGTGTCGGCCGTCGGGCTGTCCCATTCGGGCGGCAGGTTGCCGTTGGTCGGATCGTAGGGCCAGGGGTCCGTGAAGTTCGGGTTACCGTCGCCGTCGGCGTCAGCCAGGGCGGCCGTATACCAAAGGCCGCCGTTGACCGGGCTCAGGTTGGTGGGGTCGGTAGGCGCCGGGTCTTCTGCATCCGGGATGCCGTCGCCGTCCATGTCGGACACCGGCACGTTGCCGTTGTAATAGTCGTACGGAAACTGGTCGTAGAAGTTGGAGATGCCGTCGCCGTCGGCGTCACCGCGCGCGTCCCCCTGCCAGCTGACGCCGTTGGCGGCGCTGAAGTTATCATAATCCCAAGGCGACGGATCGACGGAGTCAGGAATGCCGTCGCCGTCCGAGTCCGGCTCCGGGGGGACGTATCCGTTGCCACTGTCATAGGGATAGACGTCGTAGAAGTTAGGTATGCCGTCGCCGTCGGCATCGCCATAAACGTCAGGCCCCCAGTTCAATCCGTTGACGGGACTGGGATTGTAAGGGTCGGCAGGATGGGGATCCTTGGCCTTCACGAACCCGTCGCCGTCCGGATCCTGCAGCGGATCCCAGAGGGCGGAGTCATAAGGATACCAGTCGTGGAAATTCGGCACGCCGTCGCCGTCGGCATCGGCCAAAGCGTCGGCCTGCCATTGGAGGCCGTTGAAGGGGCTCGTGTTATAAGGGTCCTCGGGAGCCGGGTCGATGAAGTCAGGGATGCCGTCGCCGTCCGTGTCAGGAGTCCCAAGCTGGGCGCCATTTTGCCCGTATGGGTAATCATCCAGGAAGTTAGGAATGCCGTCGCCGTCGGCGTCGTCCAGGGCGATGGCGCCCCAGATTATTCCGTTAGTAGGACTCAGGTTGCTCGCGGTCAGCGGCAGGGGGTCCAGCATGTCGGAGATGCCGTCGCCGTCCGTATCCGGGGAGAAGGGGTTAGTGCCGATCGCCATCTCCTGCGCATTGGAAAGCCCGTCGCCGTCGATGTCGTCCGAGAAGACGTCCAGTTCGGCCAAGGTGAATACGTGGCCGCTCAGGGGATCGACCCAGGAGTCGGGGGTCCCGTCGCCGGATACGTCGGCCCAGAAGGCGAACAAGGCCGGGATGGGCGAGAGCAACGCGATGAGGACGACGGCGACGAAGCGCCGCCATGCCGGCTGGCCGGTGCGTACGGCTCCGCTATGCGCGGACTCCGGGGACACGATCTTCATATGCGGCGGGAAAAGCCGACGGGGTGGTCGGCGGGGGTGACGGGAGCATCCGGCCGGCAGGACTTTATTCAAGCGTTTTATAGATTATCAGTATTTACATCTTTATTACAATCCCCGGACGGGCGAGAGCCCCGTTGACATGCGCTTCCGGCGGGACCACCCTGCCCTCGCCCCATGAAGACCTTCCTGCTCGCCTGCTGCCTCGGCCTGTCGGCCGTCTGCGCTCCCCTTTCCGCCCAGGTCGCCCCGAAGGCGCCCGCGGACGCGCCGCTCACCCCCGACGAGGCCAGGAAGCTCCAGGCGGCGATGACCAAGGCGACGACCTCGCCCGAGACCAAGACCGCCGAGGAGGGCCTTCGCAAGGCCCGCGAAGAACTCGCCAAGGCCACGCAGGCATACCAGGCCTCCATCGAGAAGGCGGCGATCGACGCGGACCCGACCACCGCGCCCGTCATCGAGAAGACCCGGCGCCTCCAGCAGGAGGCCCTCGCGCGTCACAACGCGGGCAAGGCGGCAGGACCTGCGATGGTCGCCACGCCCTCGCGCCAGACGCCGCGGATCGCGACGCCCGCCCAGGGCGCGCAATCCAACGCCGCCGTCCACGCCTCGTCGGGATTCCCCCGCCCTTCGGAAGTGTTCGACAGCTGGTCCGCCGTCGGCCTGCTCGTCGCGCTGGGCGTCATCGTCGTGCTGCTCCTGCGCAAGCGCTGATGAGACGCGTCATGGATCGAAGGGAATCGCGAGCCTGATTCCGGCCAATCAGCAGGCGCAAAAGGGTTGGCGCTTTGCGGACAGTTTGCGGACAAGTTAACCGCCAACTCTGCTAATCCTGCCTCAGTCTGCTAACGGACAGCACTACATTACCCTGCAAATAGGCCAAAACAGGCCCTACTGCACCCCGCAGGATGATATTCGAAGAAATGCTTCTCGTCTGTATGTCGTTGAACTTCAACAACCGAGAAACTTTGCGGACAGTTTGCGGACAAGTTAACTGCCAACTCTGCTAATCTACCCAACCAATTTTAGCGCGCAATAAGAAACGCAAGTAATACCAGCCTGGAATTTGCAGATAGCAGGACCAAAAAAGCGCACTATCCCAGCGCTTCAACAGCAAGAGTTAGGCGACCATCTGCTTGAACTCCTTGTCATCCTTCTCGAGCGCGCGCAGGCGCTGCGCGTCCGAGTTGGTCATCATCCCGAGCTGCTTCTTCCAGCGTTAGAAGGTCGGGGCGGGATGTTGAGCTGCCGGCAGATCTCGACCTGGTTCCGGCCGGACTCGTGATCGCGGATGGCCCAGCTCCGGGCCTCCTTCGTGTGGCGTTTCTTGCTCATATCCTGTGGTATGGCCTGGGGGGGGGCAACCCCCGCTCTATCACTTCAACTGGTACATCTCATCCTGACCTGCCTAGCGTCACTACTCTGCTGTCTCGAGGTTACGCGATTTTGGATTAGGATTTAGCCAGCTTTTAAGGATAACGTAGGGCTCATGCTTGGCGTTAACGGTTACCCCGCCCTGCGTGACCCTAAATCGCGCACAGACACCATCGTCAAAGCGAACATAATAATACTTGTCGTAAAATCTATAATACCATCTCGATTCATCAGCAGGCATTTTGACCATGAACAACGAAGGGGCATATCCTTCTTTGGGAGCCTCAAATCCGTCGTCTTTAAGCTCCTGTATGCCCCCCTTATCGACCTTGACTTCAAACGACCAATCATAACGCCTAGGGGTCCCGGGAAGGCTGACCGGCCTGTCATACTCGCTTCGACAGATGATTTCAATAAAGTGGGCTAGGCCGTCCTCGCCATCAAGGGATATGCGACGCGGTGATCCATCAGGCTTCAATCCGCGGAAACGACCTGAAAATTGCTTTAGTTGCTCCAGCTCACCAATCTTGCGAATTACGAACTGTACTGGACGCCCCTCTTCAGGGTGATGATTTCGTTCGGGCTTTCCGAACATATCAAAGAATTGGATCTTCGCTTGCGACCCAACTCGCCCACCCGCCTGAATGACCTCACCGCCTTCTTCGTATCGTGCTGCCGTCGTCCTCCGATACCCATCCTTCTCAACAGAGACATACATATCGGTGCCGTTGGTCATAACCTTGAAGAGCCCATCTTTCCCTGAGGTTAGCTTGTACTTGGCTTTTCGCCCGTCGAGCGCGCCGAGACCCGCAGAAGGAGAATACGTCACCAACGCGCCCTCAACCGGGATGCCAGCCTGATCAACGACCTGTCCGTAGAAGAGAATCTTCGTGTTAAAGGCGCGACCGAGGAAAGAGGCGTGGTCGATTCTCTGCTCCTTGACAGCGCGTACGAGCTCCATCTGCGCTCTCTCTTCTTCCGTCGGCTTATAAGACTCCTGCCCAAACGATGTAAACGCAGCGATTAGAGCGAACGGCAAGTAGGTATAATTTATAAGCTTCATGGTCGATTACGCAAAGTTCAATCTAAGGTATCAAATCCAGATTATCTATCAAGCGTTGCCAGTAGGGATACACATGCTGTATATTCCGGTTCCACTCGGCACTGTGGTCTTCGCCGAATTGGAATTCATTAAGGTCCACCGCGACGGCTACACTACCTCCCGTTCGAAGGGCAGCGCCAACGGGAAATGTGCGTGCCTTTGTAACGAAACCCAGGGCCTCAAATAGGTTTATGACAGCCCTCCCCCCATTAGTCGCCTTCTCTTCAACATTAGCCGAATAACTGAGATGAACTGAGTTCTGGGCATCCGGTTTGCCTGGCTGGGTCCAGTTAGGATCATAGTTATACCATCCGACAGTGTTCCATGTACTTGGTTTATTATGTTTTTGATTAAAGACCCAC
>JAHEJL010000020.1 GCA_024638885.1 Coraliomargarita sp.
CGGTCGTCTGGGCCGGCAACTACTCCGTCGGCGTCACGTTGCTCAACGCCCTCGTCCGCCAGGCCGCCCGCTCGCTCGCCGACGCCGGCCGCTGGGACGTCGAGGTGCTCGAGATGCACCATCGACTCAAGAAGGACGCGCCCTCCGGCACCGCCGAGACGCTCCTCAAGATCCTGCTCGAAGAGCGCCAGCTCGCCAAGGAAGCCCTCAAGCACGGCCGCGACGGCCTGGTCGGCGAACGCCCTCTCGATGAGATCGGCGTGCACGCCATCCGCGGCGGCGACGTCGTGGGCGACCACACGGTCCTCTTCGCCGCCGAAGGCGAACGCCTCGAACTCACGCACAAGGCTTCCAACCGCGAGATCTTCGCGCGTGGCGCCGTCCGCGCCGCCCGCTGGCTGAAGAGCCAGCCCGCCGGCCTGTACGGCATGGAAGATGTGTTGGGCCTCAATTAAGAGGCCCGGTTGACCAGAGGCCCCGAGGCCCAGAAAAGACCGCACTGCATCGAGGTAGGGGCAGTACCGCGTGCTGCCCTAGTTGCTTCATTTCGGGTGGCAGGTGGCAGCCTCAGGTGGCGGGTGGCGGGAAACCATTCTCGGGTCCCGGGTCTCGGCAATCGGGTATCAGGTTCGATATTCTGGTTCAGGTACAGGTCGCAGGATAAACCCGCCACCTGCCACCCGTGGCCGCCACCCGCCACCTGAAACGAAACCCACCGCATCCGTTCCGATTCCCGATCTCCCCTTTTATTATGCATCGGTTGCATCGGGTAGGGGCACGATTCATCGTGCACTCCTCCTCGGAGGGCGCGGCGTAGCCACGCCCCTACCCTTGGCCGCCCTGCGGCGGCCTGGTAGGGCTGGCCATCCTTGGCCGGCCGCGGCCGAGCAGGGATGCTCGGCCCTACCACGATGCATCACTCAAAGGGAAACCGGATGATTGGCTGGGGCATATGCCCACAGCATAAGATCCGGTTCCCGGTCTCCCCTTGAGTTAAACCCATGCCCACTTGTCACCGTGCCAGCATGGCCCCTCGCTCGGCGTTTACCTCCCGAGCGCGGCCTTCACCAACTGATCCGCGGTCGCGCCGGCGCCGAGCTTCGTGAGCGCGGCGCGGACGCCCTTGTCGGCGTCGGGCGCCTTGAAGCCGAGCGCGATGAGCGCGGCGACGGCGTCCGTCGCGGGCGTGGGCTGGGCGGCGACGATGGTCGCGGCAGCCGCCGGAGCGGCGCCGGGGCCTTCGAGGCCGACCTTATCCTTGAGCTCCATGACGAGACGCTCGGCGGTCTTCTTGCCGATGCCGGGACACTGGGAAAGCAGGGCGACGTCGCCGCGGATGATCGCGTCGCGCAGGATCGGCAGCGCGAGGCGGCTGAGGATGTTCAACGCCATCTTGGGGCCGACGCCCGACACCTTTTCGACGAGCAGCTTGAAGAACTCGCGTTCCTCGGCGACGGCGAAGCCGTAGAGGGCCTGGCCGTCCTCGCGGAAGACGTGGTGGATGAGCAGGAAGACTTCCGCGCCGATCTTCGGCAGACGCTCCGCGGTCGTGACCGGGACGTTGACCTCGTAGCCCACGCCCGACGACTCGATGACGACGCGCAGGACGCCGGCTTCGATGAGCTTGCCGCGGAGGGAGACGATCATGGCGCGATGAAAGCGGAAGCGGTCCGGGAGTTAAGCCCGAATCTCGATGATGAAACCCTTCAGGTAGCGGCTCTCGGGGAAGTTCAGCAACACCGGGTGGTCGGCCGGCTGCGACGTGCGTTCCAGCACGACGGCCTCGCGACGGGCGTCCGACGCGGCGGCTTCGATGACCTCGAGGTACATCTCTTCCGAGACGCGGTGCGAGCAGGAGTAGGTCGCCAGGATGCCGCCCGGGGCGAGCAGGCGGAGCGCGCGGAGATTCAGTTCCTTATAACCGCGGAGGGCGCCGTCGACGGCGTCCTTGCTGCGGGCGAAGGGCGGCGGATCGAGCACGATGAGGTCGAAGGACGCCTCGCGGTGTTCCGTGAACCAGTCGAAGACGTTGGCGACCTCGAAGGAAGCGCTGAGGCCGTTGCGTTCGGCGGCCGAGCGGGCGGCGGCGATGGCGTCCTCGGACTGGTCGAGGCCGAGCACGCTGGCGGCGCCGGCCTTGGCGCAGGCGAGGCCGAAGCCGCCCTGGTTGCAGAAGGCGTCGAGCACGCGGCGGCCCTTGGCGAGCTTCGCGACGTTCTGATGCTGGTCGAGCTGGTCGAGGTAGGTGCCGGTCTTCTGGCCGCCCATGAGGTCGATGAGCACCTGCACGCCGCCGACTTCCATCCACGAGGGTTCGAGCGGCTTGCCCGAGACCGTACGGATCTCCTGGCGGAGGCCTTCGAGCTTACGCGTCGCGGCGTCGTTGCGGAGGACGATCTCGCGCGGCTTCAGCAGGCGCTGGAGGACGTCGATGATCGTGGCGAGGCGGCGGTCGATGCCGCAGGTCAGCGCCTGGATCGTGATGAGGTCGTTGTAGCGGTCGACGACGAGACCCGGGAGGCTGTCGGCCTCGGACCAGATCAGGCGGCACACCGGCTTGCCGGCGCGGCGGTGGACGGAGGCCGTGACGAGCTCCTCGAGCAGCGGGCCGTCGAGGGTGATCGGGCGACGCGAGTAGCGGCGCCAGGCGATCTGCGACTTGCCGTTCCAGAGGCCGGCTCCGAGGCAGCGGCCCTTGAGGTCGGTCAGTTCGACGCAGTCGCCGTCGACCGGCGGTTCGCCGACGAACTCGACTTCGCCGAGGAAGGCCCAGGGGTGACCCCGGAGTGCGCGCACGGGACGTCCGGGGCGGATACGAATGGCTCTAAGCATGGATTAATTGACGGCCCTCAGCTTCGGGATGACCCACAGCGCCGCGAGGGTCGCCGGGATCCAGGCCGCGATCATCGGCGGCAAGGCGCCGCTCTCGCCGAAGGCGGAGCAGAACGAGGAGAGGAAGTAGAAGCCGAGGAAAAGGCCGAAGGTCTTGGCGACGCCCACCATCGGGCTGATGCGGCCGGCGCGGACGGAGAACGGGATCGCGACGGCGACGACCACGAGGCAGATGGCCGGGGCCGACAGGATCGAGTGGTAGCGCATCGCGTAGGCGGCGTTCTGGCCGCCGGGGTTGGAGCCGGCCAGCTCGACGAAGCGGGAGACCTCGCGGAGCGAGAGCTTGTCGGCGTCCTTGGTGGAATAGAACATCACCTCGGGATCGTCGTCGTAGTCCGCGAGCGCGAGCTCCTTGAAGCGCGGCTGGGCCATGAGCGAGCCCGTGGCCGGATCGAAGCGGAGGTCGCGGCCTTCGCGGAAGGTCCAGCGCCAGCCGAGCGCGGTCTTGCGGAATTCGGCGAAGCGGGCCGTCACGCGGCGCACCTCGCGGTTCTGTTCGTCGAAGGAGTGGACGATGACCTCGAACGCCTGGCCGGTGGTGAGGCCGAGGTGGGAGATGAGCCAGAGACGGCGGGCCTTGGCGTTCTCGAACGAGACCGCGTAGGCCTGGCCCTTCGGGATCGTCGCGCCGCCCTTGGCCTTGAGCGCGGCGAACTGGGCTTCTTCGACGAGGCCGTTCTGGACCTCGAGGGCGTCGGGCACCAGGACCGCGTTGAGCAGGGCGAGGAGGCCGGCCATGAACACGCCGGCCGCCCAAAGGGGAGCCGTCAGGCGCCACATGCCGATGCCGGCGGCGCGGGCGGCGGAGATCTCCTGGTTCCGGTTCATCGTCGCGAGGACGAAGATGACCGAGATCAGCAGGGAGATCGGGATGAGCATCGACAGGCTCTTCACCAGGCCGAGCAGCATGAAGGCGATGATCGTGCCGACGGAGGCGCCCCAGCCCAGGAAGTCGGGAATCCAGTTATAACCCTCGGAAAGCAGCAGCAATCCCATGAAACTGAGCATGGAAAGGGCGAAGACCTTGGCCCATTCGGCGAGGATATAGCGGTCAAGGATGCGCACTTCCCGGAATGACACCAGACCGGGCCCTCCCAGCAACCCCAAACCATGACCGGAGGGGGCGGAGATAGGTTGAAACATCCCGGCCGCCGACCTGTATAAAACCAAGAGGCCACCCTACCCTCCGGTCGGATCCTACAACCCGACCTTCGCTTCCGGCCATTCCGCCGACGGCCTCCTCCTGCTAAACTCTCCCCATGCCCCGGATCAGCCCCCTGCTCGCCGCGCTCGTCGTCGCCCTCCCCGCCGTCGGCGCCAAGCTCGACTACAACGAGGACGTGCGCCCGATCCTGGCGGAGAACTGCTTCTACTGCCACGGCCCCGACGCCAACAAGCGCAAGGCCAAGCTGCGTCTCGACGTCCGCGAGGACGCGCTCAAGCACAAGGCCTTCGTCCCGGGCGACGCCGAAGCCAGCGACCTCCTCAAGCGACTCTCGTCCAAGGATTCCGACGAAGTGATGCCGCCGCCGGACTCGCATCGCACGGTCACCGCCGCCCAGAAGGAGATCCTGCGGCGCTGGATCGCCGAAGGCGCCGAGTACCAGCCGCACTGGGCGTTCGTCGCGCCCGTCCGCCCCGCCCTGCCCGCCAACGGCGAGCGGCACCCCGTCGACGCCTTCGTGGTCGCGAAGCTGGCCAAGGCCGGCCTGACGCTTTCGCCCGAAGCCCCCAAGGCCACGCTGCTGCGCCGCCTCTCGCTCGACCTCATCGGCCTGCCGCCCACGCCGGAGGAGACCGCCGCCTTCCTCGCCGACCCAAGCCCCGACGCCTACGAGAAGCAGGTCGACCGCCTGATGGCCTCGCCGCACTACGGCGAACGCATGGCCCTGCCCTGGCTCGACGCCTCGCGCTACGCGGACAGCAACGGCTTCCAGCAGGACGGCGACACCTTCCAGTGGATCTGGCGCGACTGGCTCGTGCGGAACCTCAACGCCGACAAGCCGTTCGACCAGCTGAGCACCGAGATGCTCGCGGGCGACCTGCTCCCGAACGCCACGCTCGACCAGAAGATCGCCACGGCCTTCAACCGTAACCACATCCTCAACGGCGAAGGCGGCAACATCCCGGAAGAACAGCGCTTCAACAGCCTCTTCGACCGCGTCGAGAGCACCACGACCACCTGGCTCGGCCTCACGGTCGCCTGCGCGCAGTGCCACGACCACAAGTACGACCCGATCACGCAGAAGGACTACTACCAGTGGCTCGACGCCTTCAACCACGTGAAGGAGCGCGGCACCCCGGGCGGCGGCGTCACGCAGACCGGCGGCCGCAGCCGCTTCCGCCTCGACACCACCGTCGTCGAAGCGCCCTCGCCCGCGCAGGCCGCCGAGCTCGCGAAGCTGCAGGCCGACTTCGACGCCGTGAACAAGGACTTCTTCACGCATCAGACCAAGGCCTTCGAGGCCTGGCTCGCCAAGCCGGCCAAGGACAAGGGCATGCTGCCCAAGGAACTCGAAGCCCTGCTCGCGCCCGATAAGAAGCGCACCGCCGCCGAGACCAAGAAGCTCCGCGAACACTATACCAAGAACGTCTTCCCCGAAGACCGTAAGGGCATCGCGGCGTTCAAGCAGATCGACCGCGCGAAGATGCTGCTCGACGGCTACCGCGGCGACATCCTGCCGCGCGTGATGGTGATGGGCGACGACCAGCCGCGTGAGACCAACATCCTCGACCGTGGCGCCTACCTTTCGAAGAAGGACAAGGTCACCTTCGACGCGCCCGGCTTCCTGCCGCCGCTGCCGAAGGACGCCCCCAAGAACCGCCTCGGCCTCGCGCAGTGGCTCTTCCGCCCCGAACACCCGCTGACCGCGCGCGTGCAGGTCAACCGCCAGTGGCAGCAGCTCTTCGGCAAGGGCATCGTGCGTACCTCCGAGGACCTCGGCGTGCAGAGCGACCGCCCCACGCACCAGGAACTGCTCGACTGGCTGTCCGTCGAGTTCCGCGAGTCCGGCTGGAAGACCAAGGCCCTCCAGAAGCTCATCGTCACCAGCAAGACCTACCGCCAGTCGAGCGTCGTCACCAAGGAGCACCTGCAGAAGGACCCCGAGAACAAGCTGCTCGCGCACGCCCCTCGCCTGCGCCTGCCTTCGTTGCTCCTCCGCGACGTCGCCCTGAGCTCGAGCGGCCTGCTCAACGCCAAGGTCGGCGGCGTGCCGGTCTACCCTTACCTGCCGGACAGCCCGTGGGAAAGCCTCGCGATCACCAAGGAGCGCGACTTCACCTACCCGCAGTCCAAGGGCGCGGACCTCTACCGCCGTTCGCTCTACACCTTCTGGCGTCGGACCATCGCGCCGGTGAACATGTTCGACAGCTCCGCGCGCCAGACCTGCCGCGTGCGCACCGCGATCACCTCGTCGCCCCTGCATGCGCTCACGATGCTCAACGACCCCACCTGGGTCGAAGCCGCCCGCGTGCTCGCCCAGCGCGTGATCAAGGAGCAGCCGAACGACGAGGCCCGCCTCGCCCGCGCCTTCGCCCTCGTGCTCGGCCGCGCGACTGCCGGCCAGGAGCCCGCGCTCCTCGCCAAGATGCTCGCGAACCAGCGCGCCGTCTACCACCACACCAACCCTAACGCCGCGGAAGCCCTCCTCGCCATCGGCGAGAGCAAGCGCGACGCCACTATCCGCGCCGCCGAGCACGCCGCGTTCACCGCGACCTGCCTGGCCCTCTACAACCTCGACGCCGCCGTCACCCGCGACTGAACCCCATGGACTTCGAACTCTCTCCCTCCGAATGGCGCGAACGCCTGACGCGCCGCAGCTTCCTCAGCGCCGGCGTGCAAGGCATCGGGGCCGTCGCCCTCGGCTCCATGCTGGCCCGCGACCTCAAGGCCGCGCCCAACCCCGTCGGCGCCCTGCCCGGCCTCCCGCACTTCGCGCCGAAGGCCAAGCGCATGATCTGCCTCTGGCAGGGCGGCGGCCCTTCGCACGTCGACCTCTTCGACCATAAGCCGCTCCTCGCCAAGATGGCCGGCGAGGACATCCCCGCCAGCGTGCGCGGCGACACCCGCCTCTCCACGATGTCGAGCGGCTACGCCAAGTTCCCGTGCGTCGGCGCGCTCAAGCCGTTCAAGAAGTGGGGTTCCAGCGGCATCGAGATGAGCGAGATGCTGCCGTACACCGGCGCCATCGCCGACGAGCTGTGCGTCGTCCGCTCGATGAACACCGAGGCGGTGAACCATGCGCCCGGCGTGACCTTCTTCATGACCGGCTCGCAGATCCCCGGCCGCCCGTCGATGGGCGCGTGGCTCTCCTACGGCCTCGGCTCGATGAACGAGGACCTCCCGGCCTACGTCGTCATGACGTCGTCCGACGCCGCCAAGACCTGCGGCCAGCTGTTCTTCGAGCACTACTGGTCCAACGGCTTCCTGCCCGGCAAGCACCAGGGCGTGCGTTTCCGCGGCGTCGGCGACCCCGTCCCGTACGTCAACAATCCCGCCGGCGTGAGCCGCGAGGCGCGGCGCACGATGCTCGACGACATGCAGGCGCTCAACCGCGCGCACCTCGGCCAGGCCGGCGACCCCGAGATCGACACGCGCATCTCGCAATACGAGATGGCCTTCCGCATGCAGGCCTCCGTGCCGGACCTGCTCGACTTCAAGAACGAGCCCAAGTCGGTGCTCGAGATGTACGGCCCCGACGTCCTCAAGCCCGGCACGTTCGCCAACAACTGCCTGATCGCGCGCCGCCTCGCCGAGCGCGGCGTCCGCTTCACCCAGCTCATGCACGCCGGCTGGGACCAGCATAACAACCTGACCACCGGCCAGCTCGCGCAGCAGTGCCTTGACACCGACCAGGCCAGCGCCGCGCTCGTGAAGGACCTCAAGCAACGCGGCCTGCTCGACGACACCCTCGTCGTCTGGGGCGGCGAATTCGGCCGCACGCCGTTCGCGCAGAACCAGCAAGGTCAGGGCTTCAAGGGCCGCGACCATTTCGGCCGCGCCTACTCCTGGTGGCTCGCCGGCGGCGGCATCAAGCCCGGCTACGTCCATGGCTCCACCGACGAGTTCGGCTGGAACATCACGAAGGACCCCGTCCACATCCACGACATGCAGGCCACCCTCATGCACCTCTTCGGGATCAATCACGAGGGCCTCCTCTTCCGCTACCAGGGCCGCCAATTCCGCCTCACGGACGTCCACGGGCACGTCGTGAAGGGCATCCTGAAACAGGCCTGAAGGGCGAAAGGGACCTGAAAAGGGGCAAAGTCGGCATTTTGACCGCTTTTCCCCTTGCTCCCGCCCCCTCGACCCCTTTTCTCCAAACTTCCACCCACCTTACGGCCATGACCCAGCACAACAGTTTCAAGTCCAGCGCCTCCTCCTCCGGAGCGAAGCGTAACGTCCTCAAGCGCTTCGAGCGCGTGGAACTGCTCAAGAAGCGCGGTGCCGTCAAGGACCTCAAGCGCGTGACCAAGCTTCCGAAGACCAAGCCTGACGCCTAAGTCCGGGTCTCGCTCCCTTGCGAAAAAACCCACCCGGACTTCCGGGTGGGTTTTTTGCTTTTAGGAGCCCAAACCCACGCTCGCCAGCCCTCCCCTCCTTTCCCACCATCCGCCCTTCGCCCGCCATGGATTCCCCCCGGCAGAAATACCGCCCCTTCGAGACCGTCCGCCTCCCCGACCGCCGCTGGCCGGACGCGCGCATCGAGAAGGCCCCGCGCTGGTGCTCCGTCGACCTCCGCGACGGCAACCAGGCCTTGGCGATCCCGATGAACGTGCAGGAGAAGCACGAGCTCTTCCAGACCCTCTGCCGCATCGGCTTCAAGGAGATCGAGATCGGCTTCCCGTCCGCCTCCGACACCGAGTTCGCCTTCACGCGCGAGCTCATCGAGAAGCAGCTCATCCCCGAGGACGTCTCGGTGCAGGTCCTCGTCCAAGCCCGCGAACACCTCATCCGCCGCACGATCGAGTCCCTCAAGGGCGCCCGTCGCGCGATCGTCCACCTCTACACGCCGACCAACCCGGCCCAGCGTGAGATCGTCTTCAACCTCTCGAAGGCCCAGGTGCTCGAGATGGCCGTCAACGGCACCAAGCTCATCCGCGAGCTGACCGACGCCCTGCCGGACACGCAGTGGCAGCTGGAGTTCAGCCCGGAGACGTTCGTGCTCACCGAGCCCGACTACGCCCTCGAGGTCTGCGAAGCCGTCGCCAAGGCCTGGGGCGCTTCCGCGAAGCGTAAGATCATCCTCAATCTCCCTCTCACCGTCGAAGCCGGCACGCCGAACACGCACGCCGACCAGATCGAGTGGTTCTGCCGTCATCTCAGCAACCGCGAGATGGCCATCGTCTCCCTGCACACGCACAACGACCGCGGCACCGGCGTCGCCGCCACCGAGCTCGGCCTGATGGCCGGCGCGGACCGCGTCGAAGGCACGCTCTTCGGCAACGGCGAGCGCACGGGCAACCTCGATATCGTCACCGTCGCGCTGAACATGTTCTCGCACGGCATCGACCCGCACCTCGACTTCCGCAACCTCGGCGCCATCCGCGAGGTCTACGAGCGCGTGACCCGCATGAGCGTGCACGACCGCCACCCGTACGGCGGCGACCTCGTCTTCACGGCCTTCTCGGGCTCCCACCAGGACGCCATCAAGAAGGGCATGGATCGCCGCGGGAAGATCGGCCACGACGCCCTCTGGGACGTCCCCTACCTCACCATCGACCCGATGGACATCGGCCGTTCCTACGAGGCCATCATCCGCATCAACTCGCAGAGCGGAAAGGGCGGCGTCGCCTACGTGCTCGACCGCGAGTTCGGCTTCGACCTCCCGAAGCTGATGCACCCGGAAGTCGGCAACCTCATCGGCAAGCACGCCGACCAGCTGGGCAAGGAACTCTCGCCCGCCGAGATCCACGACTGCTTCCGCAAGAACTTCGTCAACGTCGCCCGCCCGCTCGAGCTCGTCTCGTTCAGCTCCGCGCCGGTCAGCAAGGAAGCCGTGCGCTGCCAGGCCGAGATCCGTCGCGACGGCCAGGTCCTCACCCTCGTCGGCGAAGGCAACGGCCCGATCAGCGCGCTCGTGCACGCCCTCGAGTCGAAGGGCTGGGCGAACTTCTCGCTCAAGGACTACCGCTCGCACGCCCTGACCGCCGGTTCGGAATCTTCCGCCGCCGCCTACGTCTCGCTGCAATCCAAGGACGGCCGCACCGTCTGGGGTTGCGGCGTCGACGCGAACATCGAGCTCGCCGGACTCAAGGCGCTCGTCAGCGCGGCCAATCGGCTGGGCTGAGCCCAGCCAGGGGGCACGTGGGCAAGGTGACACGTGGACAAGGGAAGACACAAAGAGGCCCGGAGGCCCAGAGGCTCAGTTGACCAGATAAGGCAACAGGTAGGGCTGACCGGCTCGGTCAGCCGAGGTTGAGCGAGGCGCTCAACCCTACCGAACTACAACCTATGTCGTGACGCGGTCCCGACCCTACCATTTGCATCCCATTTATTCATGGGCCTCTGAGCCTCTGGTCAACTGGGCCTCTCTGCCATCGCCCCCATGCCCACACGCCAGCGTGCCAGCATACCCCCTCGAAGGCATAGCCTTCGCAGGTAGGGCGGCGATTGCCATCGCCGCCGTTCGTAACCCAGGCCGGGAGACATTGGGTCTTAGCCTAGTTCGGTTTACGTTCGGATGTGCCGTCGCGAACGGACGTGATGGCAATCACGTCCCTACCCGTTGAGACCAAACTCAAAGGAAAACCGGAGACCGGGTGATTGGCCGGGGAACCTTTATGCCAAGCTAACATTCCGGTTCCCTGCCTCCCCTTGCCTCAGCCACGTCATCCGGCACCTGAATAATATGTTCAAGCCCCTGAAGCTCGGATCGTCCTGCACTTCAGGCCGCGCCGCACCCCAATCATCAAATCATCACTCAAGATTCAGAGGTGTTTTATGTTCGGAACATCATGCGATGGAACTACTCCAAGAAGCACACCACATGAAGAATCCTCGCTGGAATCCTTACCTCGTCGGCGCGCTGATCGGCCTGCTCAGCATCCTGACATTCTCGACGGTCAACAAACCGCTCGGCATGTCCACCGGCCTCGCCCAGGCCTCTGGCGCCTGCGCCATGCCGTTCCTCGGTGCGGACAAGGTCGCCGCCAATACCTATTGGGCGAAGACCGCGATTCCGACGTGGGATTACAGCACCATCTTCCTTGTCGGCACCGTGATCGGCGCATTCCTCAGCGCCCTGCTCTGCGGCGTCTTCAAGTTCACCGCGGAATCGAACGTGTGGACGGAAAACTTCGGCCCGTCCAAGACCAAGCGCCTCATCGCGGCCTTCCTCGGAGGCGTGATCATCCTCTACGGAGCGCGCCTCGCCGACGGCTGCACCAGCGGTCACGGCATCAGCGGCTGCCTCCAGCTGGCCGCCAGTGGCTGGCTCTTCTTCATCGTGATGTTCGCCTCAGGCATCCTCACCGCGAAGCTGCTCTACGGCCGATCCACCCAAGCCTAACCTCTAGCCGAGAATCCATCACATGCATCTCCCCCTCGCATTCCTCACCGGCACCAGCCTCCTCTGGTCGGCCATCGGTTTCGGCATCCTCTTCGGCTTCCTTCTGCACCGCGGAGGAGTCACCGACTTCGACGTCATCGTACGCCTCTTCCAGTTCCGTGACTTCACCGTGCTCAAGGTCATGATGACCGCCATCGCCGTCGGCGGCGTCGGTATCGCGCTCCTACATGGCCAGGATCTCGCCAAGTACCACATCAAGGACCTCAACCTTCTCGCCGTCGGCCTCGGTGCCGCGATCTTCGGCGTCGGCATGGTCCTCCTCGGCTACTGCCCCGGCACCGGTCTCGCCGCGATCGCTACAGGCCGTATCGACGCCTTGGCCGGTCTCGCCGGCATGATGGTCGGCGGCATCACCTACGCCCTCAGCTTCGACTGGGTGGCCGCGAACATCCTGCCCGTCGGCGCCTACGGCAAGGTTCGCCTCCCCGAACTCCTCGGCCTGCCCGAGTGGGTCTGCTACGCCGGACTCGTCGCCATGGCCGCCGGGATCTTCGCTCTCGTCGCGAAAGCGGAGAAGAAAGCGTAGCTTTCGCAGGGGACACGTAAGATAGGGGGCACGTGGGCAAGGTGACACGGGGGCAAGGGGATCACTCAGTTGGCCCGTTGGCCAGTTGGCCGATTGACAAGAGGAGACGCATAAGCCCCTGGCCCACATGCCAGCGTGCCAGCATGCCCCCTCGAAGGCATAGCCTTCGTAGGTAGGGCGGCGATTGCCATCGCCGCCGTTCGCAACCCAGGCCGGGAGCCGTCGGTCCTTAGGCTAGTGCGGATGACGTCCTATCTACCGTCGCGAACGGACGTGATGGCAATCACGTCCCTACCCGTTGAGACCAAACTCAGAGGGAAACCGGAGACCGGGTGATTGGCCGGGGAACCTTTATGCCAAGCTAACATTCCGGTTCCCGGTCTCCCCTTGAGCTTATTTTAGGCCTACCCCCACCCCTACCCCTTTTCTTCCCTCTTGCCTCTCCGCCCAAAAACATTCAAACTTTTGAATATGTCTAAGCCGAGCGCGCTCGACCCGAAGATCCTCAAGCACTGCGCTGCGGCCCTGCGCACGCTGTCGCACCCGGACCGCCTCCGCATCGTCGAGGCCCTCGAGAAAGGCCCGCTGGACGTCTCCGAGCTCACCGCCCGCCTCCGCCGTCCGCAGGCCGCCGTCAGCCAGCACCTGATGCGCCTCCGGGCCCATGGCCTTGTCGCCGCCGAACGTGAAGGGCGCGTCGCCCGCTACCGGGTGGCCCATGCGGGCTGCCTGACGATCCTCGGCTGCATCCGTTCCCATTTCGCCAAATAATCTCATGAACCCCTCCCCCAAGATCCTCATCGTCGGCGGCGTCGCCGGCGGCGCCTCGGCCGCCACGCGCGCCCGTCGCATGAACGAGAAGGCCCGCATCATCATGCTGGAGAAGGACGCCTACGTCTCCTTCGCCAACTGCGGCCTGCCCTACCACCTCGGCGGCGTCATCCAGGACCGCGCCAAGCTGCTCGTGGCCAAGCCCGAGATGTTCAAGAAACGGTTCAACATCGAGGTCCGCGTCCGCCACGAGGCCCTCGCGATCGACCGCACCAAGAAGACCGTCCGTATCCGTGACCACGTCGCCGGCACGGAATACGACGAAACCTACGACAAGCTGATCCTCGCCCCTGGCGCGGCCCCGCTTATCCCCGACGTCCCCGGCGTGCGCGCCAAGGGCGTGCATTCGCTGCGTAACATCGAGGACATGGACCGTATCCTGGCCCAGCTGCCTTCGGTGAAGAAGGTCACGGTGGTCGGCGCTGGCTTCATCGGCCTCGAAGTCGCCGAACAGCTGAAGGAACGCGGCCTGGACGTCACCCTGATCGAGAAAGTCGGCCAGGTGCTGCCTCCGCTCGACAGCGAGATGGCTGAGCCGCTCCGCCGCGAACTCCTCCGCCATGGCATCCGCCTGATCTCCGGCTCCGGTTTCAGCGCGATCCGCGAAGCCGCGGGCGCGGCGACCGGCGTCGTCCTCGAGAACGGCGTCACCGTCGAAGCCGACATGGTCATCCTCGGCCTCGGCGTGCGTCCTTACAACCAGCTCGCCGTCGCCGCCGGCCTCGCCGTGGGCGCCACGGGCGGGATCCTGACCGACGAATACCAGCGCACCGCCGACCAGGACATCTACGCCGTCGGCGACGCCGCGGAATACCTGCTCGGCACCACTGGCCAGCGTGGCCGCATCCCGCTCGCGGGCATCGCCAACCGCACCGGCCGCCTTGTCGGCGAACACGCCGCCACGGGTAAGTCCGCCAAGGCGCCGGCCGCCTGGGGCACGGCCATCATCAAGGTCTTCGGCCTCGGCGCAGGCATCGCGGGCGACTCCCTGAAGTCCGCCCTCAAGCGCGGCGTGCAGGCCCGCGCGGTCCACATCACCGCCAACCACCACGCCGGCTATTACCCCGGCGCGAAGTCGATGACCCTGAAGCTCGTCTATGAAGCCGGCACGGGCCGCATCCTCGGCGCCCAGGCGGTCGGCGGCGCCGGCATCGACAAGCGGCTCGACGTCATCGCGTCGTTCCTGCACTTCGGCGGCACCGTGCGCGACCTCGCGCAGGTCGACCTCGCCTACGCCCCGCCCTTCGGTTCGGCCAAGGACCCGCTGCACATGGCCGCCTTCGCCGCGATGAATGACCTCGACGGCCTCGCGCCGGTGATCCAGCCCGACGTCGACCTGACCTCCTACCAGGTCGTCGACCTCCGCGACGCCGACGAATGCGCGGAGCTCAAACTCATCGGCGCCGACCACGCGCGGAATATCCCGCTCAACACCCTCCGCGATCGCCTCGGCGAACTCGATAAGTCCAAGCCCACCGCCGTCGTCTGCCATAGCGGCCTCCGCGCCCATGTGGGCACGCGCCTCCTGCGCGAGAACGGCTTCGATGCCTTCAACGTCAGCGGTGCCACGTATGTCCGCGACCTCGCCCTACGACGCCCGCTGGACATCGCCCCGGCGGCCGCCGCCTGCGGCACGGTCAAGGCCTGCGGCGCTCCTGGTGCGCTCGCCGCGGACAGCCATGACGAACTCCACCCGCTGAACGTGATGGCCCAGGCCGGCGCCGGCGCGTTGCTGCTCGACGTCCGTTCGCCCGCCGAGTTCCGCTCCGGACGCGTCCAGGGCGCGGTCAACCTCCCCCTGGAGAATGTCACGGACCTCAACGTCCGCGCCTTGCTCGCCGGCAACGACCAGAAGACCGTGGTGCTCCTCTGCGCCTCCGGCGGCCGGGCCCGCGTCGCGGCCAAGAAGCTCGCGGCCAGCGGCCTCAAGACCCTCGTCGTCCAAGGCGGCACGAATTCCTGCCAGCAGGCCGGCCTGCCCATCGATAAGGACGCCGGTGGCATGATCTCCATCGAGCGTCAGGTCCGCATCGCCGCGGGCACCATGGTCTTCACCGGCGTCATGCTGGGCACCTTCGTCCACCCCGGCTTCTACGGCCTCAGCGGCTTCATCGGCTTCGGCCTCATCTTCGCCGGCGTCACCGATTGGTGCGGCATGGGACTGCTGATCGCGAAGGCGCCGTGGAATAAGTGATGGCGTAGGGGGCACGTGGGCAAGGGGACACGGGGACAAGGGAGATGCAAAGAGGCCCGGAGGCCCAGAGGCTCAGTTGACCAGATAAGGCAACAGGTAGGGCTGACCGGCTCGGTCAGCCGAGGTTGAGCGAGGCTCTCAACCCTACCGAACTACAACCTATGTCGTGACGCGGTCCCGACCTACCCAATGCATCCCTTTTATTCCTGGGCCTCTGAGCCTCTGGTCAACTGAGCCTCTCTGCCATCGCCCCCTTGCCCACTTGTCACCGTGTCCACTTGTCACCGTGTCCACATGCCCCCTGCGAAGGCCCTACCTCGATACCACAAATCCCCAGTTCGCCGCAGGGCGAACCATGGTAGGGGCACGATTTATCGTGCACTCCTGCGGGGAGGGCGCGGCGTAGCCACGCCCCTACCTTTCGGCCGCCCTGCGGCGGCCAGTTCCCCAGACACGACGCCGGCAGGCCCCGCCTTCGCTCGACTTTTCGTCCCTGACGGGTAGAACTCCCTCATGTCCAAAAAGTCCGCCAAGCCTGCCGGTTACCCTGAATTCCTGAAGGAACTGCTCGAGGCGAAGTCGCCGACCGGCCACGAATTCGCGGCCCAGAAGGTCATCGACGACCACGTCGAGAAGTCGGCCGATAAGTATTCCAAGGACGCCCTTGGCAACCGCATCGCGGAGCTCCAGGGCGACGGCGGCCCCACCCTGATGTTCGCCGGCCACATCGACGAGATCGGCCTGATCATCTCGCACGTCGACGACCGCGGCTACCTCTACTTCGAATTCCTCGGCGGCCACGACCAGATCATCCCCTCCGGCCGCCGCCTCCACATCCTCACCCGCAACGGCCCCGTGCTCGGCATCACCGGCAAGCGCGCCGTACACCTGCTCTCGCCCGAAGACCGCAAGCGCGTCCCGGAGCGTCATGACATGTGGATCGACATCGGCGTGAACAACCGCGCCGACGCCCTCGCGATCGTCCGCATCGGCGACCCCGCCGTGTACACCGACGGCCCGGAAATCCTCCGCGGCAGCATCGGCGTGGCCCGCGCGTTCGACGACAAGGCCGGCGCCTACGTGTGCATGGAAGCCTTCCGTCGCCTCTCCAAGGAGAAGAAGCTCGCCGCCCGCGTCGTCTCCGTGGCCACCACCCAGGAAGAGATCGGCACGCGTGGCGCGCAGGTCGCCGCCCAGGGCATCCACCCTGACGTCTCCATCGCCGTCGACGTCGGCCACGCCACCGACCACCCCGACGCCGATAACCGCAAGTTCGGTCGCTTCACCCTTTCCGGCGGTCCCATCATCGCCCGCGGCCCGAACATCAACCCGCTCGTCTACGACCAGATGGTCGAAGCCGCCGAGTCGATCGGCATCCCTTACCAGGTCGGCGCCGAGTCGCGTCCGACCGGCACCGACGCCCGCGCCATCCAGATGGCCGGCCCCGGCGTCGCCTGCGGCCTGCTCTCCATCCCTCTCCGCTACATGCACACCCCGGGCGAAGTCGTCGACCTCAACGTCGTCGAGCAGTCCGTGCAGCTCCTCGTCGAGTTCGCCTGCCGCGTGAAGAAGAAGCAGAATTACGCTTGGTAAGCGAAAGCTTACCAAGCGAGGGGGCAAGTGGGCACGGTGACACGTGGACAAGGGAAGACACAAAGAGGCCCGGAGGCCCAGAGGCTCAGTTGACCAGATAAGGCAACAGGTAGGGCTGACCGGCTCGGTCAGCCGAGGTTGAGCGAGGCGCTCAACCCTACCGAACTACAACCTATGTCGTGACGCGGTCCCGACCCTACCATTTGCATCCCATTTATTCATGGGCCTCTGAGCCTCTGGTCAACTGGGCCTCTCTGCCATCGCCCCCATGCCCACTTGCCAGCATGCCCCCCTCGAAGGCATAGCCTTCGCAGGTAGGGCGGCGATTGCCATCGCCGCCGTTCGAGACCGAGGCCGGAAGTCGCCGGGTCTTAGCCTAGGCCGGTGATAGCCCTATCTGCCGTCGCGAACGGACGTGATGGCAATCACGTCCCTACCCGTTCAGACCAAACTCAAAGGGAAACCGGAGACCGGGTGATTGGCTGGGGCCCTATGCCCCAAGCTAACATTCCGGTTTCCGGTCTCCCCTTGAGTGGCTCGGCCTCTGGTCAACCGAGCCTCTGGGCCTCTTCGTGAGCTCCTTGCCCCCGTGTCACCGTGCCCACCTGCCCCCTTTTAGATCCATCCATTTGCACTCCTTCTCTCGGCCGTTAGTTTCACGCCATGCCCTCCCCTGCCATCGTCTGGCTTCGCCTGGACCTTCGCCTCGCCGACAATCCGTCGCTTGAGGCGGCGGTGAAGCATGGCGGCCCGGTCATCCCGGTCTTCATCCATGATCCGGAGGCCGAAGGACATTGGCAGCCCGGCGGCGCGTCGAACTGGTGGTTGCACCACGCGCTGGTGGACCTCGCGGAGCAGTTCGCAAAGGTCGGCAGCCCGCTCGTCATCCGCCACGGCGATTCGCTCGCCGAGCTCAAGCAGCTCGCCAAGGAGACCGGCGCGGAGCTCGTCACTTGGAACCGCCGTCACGAGCCCCTGATCATCGAGCGCGACACCCAGGTAAAGACCTCGTTGCGCAACGCCGGCCTCAAGGCCGAGTCGTTCAACGGCAACCTCCTGCACGAGCCGCACCTCGTGAAGACCCTCGCCGGCAATCCCTTCCAGGTCTTCACGCCTTTCTGGAAGAACTGCCTCGCGAACCTCAAGTTCGGCATCCCGCTCAAGGCCCCGAAGAAGCTCACGCCCTTCGACAAGCCGCTGAAGTCGGTCGACGTCGCCAAGCTCGGCCTGCTCCCGAAGATCAAGTGGGACACCGCCTTCCCGAAGCACTGGGACCCGACGCGCGCCGGCGCCGAGCAACGCCTGAAGAACTTCGTGGCCGCGCCGGTGAAGGATTATCCCACCGAGCGCGACATCCCCAAGAACGACGGCACCTCGCGCCTGTCGCCCTACCTGCACTTCGGCCAGATCTCCCCGCTCGAGATCGTGGACGCCGTGCGCACCGCCGGACACCTCGGCACCAAGGGCGGCGAGAAATACGTGGCGGAGGTCGGCTGGCGCGAGTTCGCCCAGCACCTCATCCATCACTTCCCCCAGACCCCGGACCGTCCGCTCCGCAAGGAGTTCGAAAAGTTCCCCTGGCAGCCGGACAAGAAGCTCCTGCGCGCGTGGCAGGTCGGCCGCACCGGCTACCCGATCGTCGACGCCGGTATGCGTCAGCTCTGGCAGACCGGCTGGCAGCACAACCGCGTGCGCATGATCGCCGCGTCGGTGCTCGTGAAGCACCTCCTCCAGCCCTGGCACGAAGGCGCCAAGTGGTATTGGGACACCCTCGTGGACGCCGACCTCGGCGCGAACACCATGGGCTGGCAGTGGGCCGGCGGTTGTGGTGCCGACGCCGCGCCGTATTTCCGCGTCTTCAATCCCGTCCTCCAGGGCGAGAAGTTCGACCCCGATGGCGACTACGTGCGCCGCTGGGTGCCTGAGCTCGCCAAGCTCCCCGCCGAGTGGATCCACCAGCCGTGGGAAGCGCCTATGCACGTCCTCGCCGAAGCCGGCATCAAACTCGGCAAGGATTACCCAGCCCCGCTCATCGGCCTGACCGAAGGCCGCGACCGGGCGCTGAAGGCGCTGAAGGGGATGAGGCCTGAGTAGGTTACGAAAATCTCAAAGGGAAACCGGAGACCGGATAATTGGCTGGGGGCATCTTTAGGTAGGGCTGACCGGCCCGGTCAGCCGCGGTTGCGCGGGCCGCTCAACCCTACCTGATCACAACCTATGTCGTGACGCGGTCCCGACCCTACCCACTAAAGGTATTGGCGGTTAGCGGTTGGCGGTTGGGCACACAAATCCCGCCCTAATAAGCCCCCGGCATCCTATCCGGTTTCCGGTCTCCCCTTGAGTGGTTCAATCTCTGGACCTCGGAGCCTCTGGGCCTCTCTGCCATCTCCCCATGCCCACGTGCCCACTTGCCAACGTGCCCTCTTCCGCCGATTCTCGGCGGATGAGCACCCCCTCTGGCTCCGCGACCCTGCCCGAACGCCTGGTCGCGCTCGATGCATTCCGCGGGTTGACAATGTTGTTCATGGCCTCTTCGGGTTTCGGGATCCCGCAGATCGCGAAGGCCTTTCCGGATTCCGCCTTCTGGGAACTCCTCCGTTACAACACCACGCATGCGGCGTGGGTGGGTGGCGGGGCGTGGGATATGATCCAGCCCGCGTTCATGTTCATGGTCGGCATGGCCTTGCCGTTCTCGTCGTCGCGTCGCAGCGCCGAGGGGCAGGACGGACGCCGTCGCTTCCTCCACACCCTGTGGCGGGCCTTCGTATTGGTCGCCTTGGGCATCTTCCTATCCACCAGCGCCGGCGGACGGCCTAACTTCATCTTCACGAACGTCCTCGCCCAGATCGGTCTCGGCTACGTCTTCCTCACCCTGCTCGTCGGCAAAGGCTGGAAGATCCAGCTCGGGGCCATCGGGGTAATCGCCGTCGCCACCTGGACCGCATTCGTGCTCACGCCCGTGGCTGGACCCGGGACTGACTTCAAAGCCCTCGGCGTCACCGAGCCCGGCCAGACCTTCAGCGGCCTCTGGGCGCACTGGAACATGGGCGCCAACTTCGCGGCCTCGTTCGACCAGTGGTTCCTGAACCTCTTCCCGCGGGAGGCCCCGTTCGTCTTCAACAACGGCGGCTACCAGACGCTCAACTTCGTCCCCGCGCTGATCACCATGATCCTCGGGCTCATGGCGGGAGAGAACCTGCGGAGCGAGAAGACCCCCGGGGAGAAGCTCAATTGGCTCCTCAAGGCGGGCGGCCTCTGCCTCGTCCTCGCGCTCGTGACCGGCACCACCCTCTGCCCCGTCATCAAACGCCTCTGGACGCCTTCCTGGGCCTTTTACAGCGGCGCCGTAGTCCTCTGGGCCTTCGCCCTCTTCTACTGGTTCATCGACATCAAGGGCTGCAAAGCGTGGACCTTCCCGCTCGTCGTCGTCGGCATGAACTCCATCGCCATCTACGTCGCCTACCAGCTCACCGCCGGCTGGATCCGCAACATCGGCAAGACCTGGCTCGGCAACGACCTCTTCGCCGGCACTTACGGCGGCCTCGCCTCAAGCCTCCTCGTCCTCGGCGCCCTCTGGACCTTCTGCTGGTGGCTCTACCGCCGGAAAGTGTTTATCCGGATCTAGACTCCGAGATATCGCGTATCGATAACCTTTTCGAACGCACCTTTTGGACCCATCTCGACCTTGCGCGCTTTAGCAGACGGGAGGGAACTTATCGCCTCAATCATGACACTATCTTCGAAATACAGTGCTGCGCCATCATCAAGGCCGTAACCTGCGGGCATGGCACCTGACGAAACCAGCTGGAGGAAGGAGGGCCTTCGCTCAGTTTCGCCGTCAAAATGAGGAGAACAGCTTCCCTTCAGGAGGCCCAAGCACTCCATAACACCTAACGTGCCAGATGAATCCGTGTGTCCACGCTCGAACCAACAAATCGCCCCGGCACTTAATCCGCATAGCAGCACTCCGGATTCGGCAGCGTGACGAATATGGGGAACCAAACCAGCCGCATTCCAGACCGCTAGCATATTCCGCGTATTTCCGCCTCCGACATAGAGAACATCACTGCTGGCTAGCGTCTCTCTCCAATCTTTCTTTTGACGAAATAACGGGAGATGACACGGAGTGCACTCGAAGGCACTCATCGCATTATAAAACTTCTCTATATATCCTTCGGAATCTCCGCTAGCAGTAGGGATAAAACAGACCTTAGGTTTGTGAGTCCGAGCCTTTGAGAGGATATAGGCATCCAGCAAAGGGTTTTCCGGCTCCATCGAAAAGCCGCCACCACCCATCGCGACAAATTTTCCTTTAACTATTGTCACGCGAAGTAATCAACCCCGCCCTGGAAGAGGGGCTGATGCTTGTCGCCGGGGATGTTCTTGGCGACGTGCGCGCCGGTGCGCTCGGAGTGGCCCATCTTGCCGAGGACGCGTCCGCACGGGCTGGTGATGCCTTCGACGGCTTCGAGCGATCCGTTGGGATTGAACTCGATGCGGTTCGAGGGCGCGCCGGCGGCGTCGCAATACTGGAAGGCGACCTGGCCGTTCTTGACGAGGTCCGCGATGACGGACGCAGGCGCGGTGAAGCGGCCTTCGCCGTGCGAGAGCGGGATGGTGTGCACCTGGCCGACCTCCATGCGCGCGAGCCACGGCGACTTGACCGACGCGACGCGGGTATGGGCGTAGCGCGAGATGTGGCGGGCGATGCGGTTGTGGAAGAGGGTCGGAGCCGAGGCGTCGACGTCGCGGATCTCGCCATACGGGACGAGGCCGGTCTTGATGAGCGCCTGGAAGCCGTTGCAGATGCCGAGGGCGAGGCCGTCGCGCGACTTGAGCAGCTCCATGACGGCGTCACGCACGATGGGAGCCTTGATGACGGCGGCGATGAACTTGCCGGAGCCGTCCGGTTCGTCGCCGGCGGAGAAGCCGCCGGGGATCATGAGGATCTGCGAGCGGGAGATGGCGTCGGCCAGGGCCTTGAGCGACTCGCCGAGGCCGGCGGCGTCGAGGTTGCGCAGCACGAGGATCTCGGGCTCGGCGCCGGCGAGACGGAACGCGCGGGCGGTGTCGTATTCGCAGTTGCTGCCGGGGAAGACCGGGATGATCACGCGCGGCTTGGCGACGCGGGCCTTGGGCTTGAGGCCGGAGCGGACGGTGAAGCTGATCGGGGCGGGCGTGCCCTGCGGCTCGCCGGCCTTGGTCGGGAAGACGGACTCGAGCACGCCTTCATGCGCGGCGAGGAGCTCGGCGACGGCGACGGACGCGCCAGGCCAGGCGATCTTGGCTTCGGCGTTGGTCTGGCCGAGCACGCGGTGCGGGAGCGCGCCGAGGTCGGCGGCCGAAGCGACTTCGAGCACGACGGAACCGTAAGCAGGAATCAGGAAGTCGGCGGTGGGCGCGGCGGCGAGCGTCACGCCGAGGCGATTGCCGAAGGACATGCGCACGAGCGCGTGGCCGATGCCGCCCTGACGGACCGCGGCGGCGGCGCGGACCTTGCCGGCGACGACGAGGGCGTGGATGGCAGCAAGGCGTTCGCGGGCGACCTTGAGGTCAGGCAGGAGCGCGGACGTGCGGGGCACGTCGACGACCACGACCGTGGAGCCGGCCTGCTTGAACTCGGCGGAGACGACCTGGCTGGCCTTGCCCGGGACGATGGCGAACGAGACGAGCGTGGGCGGAACGTCGAGGTCCTTGAACGAACCCGACATGCTGTCCTTACCGCCGATGGCGGCCGTGCCGAATTCGAGCTGGGCGTCGAGCGCGCCGAGGAGCGCGACGAGGGGCTTGCCCCAGCGGGAGGAATCCTGGCCGAGCTTTTCGAAATATTCCTGGAGCGTCAGACGCGCGCGGGCCGGGTTGCCTCCGGCGGCGGTCAGACGGGCGAGCGATTCCACCACCGCGCAGACCGCGCCGTGGCCGGGCGACCACTGGGCGACGACGGGGTTGAAGCCGTAGGCCATGATCGTGCAGACGTCGGTCTCGCCGCCGAGGACCGGCAGCTTGGCGGCCATGGCTTCCTGCGGGGTCGACTGCGTCGCGCCGCCGAAAGGATGGAGCACCGTGTTGGCGCCGATCGAGGCGTCGAAGCGCTCGACGAGACCGCGCTGGGCGGCGTTCGGGAGATCGGAGACCGCCTTACGGAGGTCGTCGACGGTCGGCGCGGAGCCGGCCTGGAAAGGATGCTTCGAAGCGTCGGGCGCGAGCACCTTAGCGGACGCGGACTGCGTGACGCCGTTGGTGTCGAGGAAGTCGCGGGCGATGTCGACGACGCGCTGGCCGCGCCATTCCATGATCAGGCGGCCGGAGTCGGTGACGTCGGCGACCTGCACGGCTTCGAGGTTCTCGCGGCGGGCGGCGGCGAGGAAGGCGGCGACGTCCTTGGGCTCGAGGACGACGGCCATGCGCTCCTGCGATTCGGATAGGGCGATCTCAGAACCGTCGAGGCCGTCATACTTGAGCGGCACGCGGTCGAGGTGGACGTGGAGCGAAGGGGCGAGCTCGCCGATGGCGACGGACACGCCGCCGGCGCCGAAGTCGTTGCAGCGCTTGATCAGGCGGCTGACGGCCGGATCGCGGAAGAGACGCTGCAGCTTGCGCTCGGTCGGGGCGTCGCCCTTCTGGACCTCGGCGGAATTCTGGAGGGCGGTCTCGGTGTGTTCCTTGGAGGAACCCGTCGCGCCGCCCACGCCGTCACGGCCGGTGCGGCCGCCGACGAGCACGATGACGTCGCCCGGAGCGGGGGCCTCGCGGCGCACGCAGTCACGGGGACCCGCGGCGACGACCGCGCCGATCTCCATGCGCTTGGCCACGTAGCCCGGGTGGTAGTGCTCGGAGACCAGGCCGGTCGCGAGGCCGATCTGGTTGCCGTAAGAGGAGTAGCCGGCGGCGGCGCCGGTGGTGATCTTGCGCTGCGGGAGCTTGCCCGGGAGCGTCTGCTCGTAAGGCGTGAGCGGATTGCCCGCGCCGGTCACGCGCATCGCCTGATACACGTAGGAGCGGCCGGAAAGAGGGTCGCGGATCGCGCCGCCGAGACAGGTGGCCGCGCCGCCGAAGGGCTCGATCTCCGTCGGGTGGTTGTGCGTCTCGTTCTTGAACATCACCAGCCACTCCTGGACGCGTCCGTCGATCTCGACCGGGACGACGATCGAGGCGGCGTTCACCTCCTCGGAGTCTTCCATGTCGTCGAGCTGGCCCGTGCGCTTCAATTCGCGACCGGCGATGGTCGCGATGTCCATCAGGCAGACCGGCTTGCCCTGGCGGTTGAGGCCGAGGCGCACCTGCTGGTAGCGGTCCCACGAGGCTTTGAAGGGCGCCAGCAAAGGCGAATCCGCGAACTCGACCGACTTCAGTTCGGCGAGGAAGGTCGTGTGACGGCAGTGGTCGGACCAATACGTGTCGAGCAGCTTGATCTCGGTGATCGTCGGCTCGCGGCGAGCCTGGTCGCGGAAGTGGGCCTGGCAGAACTGCAGGTCGGCGTCGGACATCGCGAGGCCGAGTTCCTTGCGGAGGGCGGCGAGCGCGGCGACGTCCTTGGTGAGGAAGCCCGTGAGCGAGGCGACGGCGGCCGGCGTG
Source organism: Coraliomargarita sp. (assembly GCA_024638885.1). Classification (GTDB taxonomy): domain Bacteria; phylum Verrucomicrobiota; class Verrucomicrobiia; order Opitutales; family UBA953; genus UBA953. The sequence continues at coordinate 24,185 of JAHEJL010000020.1, forward strand.
GGCGCGGCGCGGCGGAGCGAGGCGGGCTTGGCGAGGTCGGCTTCGCGGGAATCGACCGGATTGATCAGGTAGGCCTTGATGCGCTTCAGCTCCTCGGGCGAGGCGCCGCTGACGACGAACGTGCGGGCCGCGGCCACGACGGGGCGGTCGCCGCCGGAGACGATCTGGAGGCACTGCGCGGCGGAGTCGGCGCGCTGGTCGAACTGGCCCGGGAGGAACTCGACCGCGAAGGCCGTCTCATGGGCGGCGAGCGGGAAGCATTCCTCGAAGACGTCGTCGACGGGCGGCTCGGCGAAGACCGTCGGGATCGCCTGGCGGATGGCGGCCTCGGAGGCGCCCTCGACGTCGTAACGCTGGAGGATGCGGAGGCTCTTCAGGCCCGGGAGGCGGAGCGAATCCCGCAGGTCATGCAGGAGATGGTCGGCTTCGGACCGGAAATCGGGTTTCTTCTCGACGAAAAGGCGCTTCATGAAGTCAGCCCAACCTTGTTGCGGCTGGGGGCGGGAGGGCAAGGAGAGACGATTCACGGCGGCGGGGAGGCAAAGAGGGCCAGTTGACCAGAGGCTCGGAGGCCCAGAGGGGTCGCCGCAGGGCGAACCATGGTAGGGGCACGATTCATCGTGCACTCCTATGCGGAGGGCGCGGCGAAGCCACGCCCCTACCCTCGGCCGCCCTGCGGCGGCCTGGCAGGTCGGAAATGGGAGTATCGAGCGTAGGGCCGTTTCGGGTGGCGGGTGGCGGCCCCAGGTGGCGGGTAGAGCCGCCGAGAGGCTCGGTTGACCAGAGGCTCGGAGGCCCAGGGCTAGGGCCTAACTCAAGGGGAGACCGGAAACCGGATAATTGGCTGGGGGATTAATGAGCTGCCGAAGCTAACTTTCCGGTTTCCGGTCTCCCCTTGCCGTCCTGGCTCTTCCAGCCGCTCACCCCCCTACCGCCACCACCCTCGGCGGGCTCGGAGAGCCCGCCCTACCCTGGGACTTGAAATAGCCCGACCGCTTACCGCCTACCGCTCCCCCCGCCATGGGTAGGGCTGGCCATCCTTGGCCGGCCGCGGCCGAGCAGGGATGCTCGGCCCTACCCGGGGGGTCCGTCCGCCATTGACACCCCTCCCCCCATTCCCCTTCTTTTGCCCTTCACGTCACACCCCCACCCCCTCCTCTTTCCCATGGCTAAAAAATCCCAAAACCACTCCAAAACCACTAAGTCTACCAAGGTCGTCTACACCTGGGGCGACGGTAAGGCTGACGGCAACGGCTCGATGAAGGCCCTGCTCGGCGGCAAGGGCGCGAACCTCGCCGAAATGACCCGCATCGGTCTCCCGGTGCCTCCCGGCTTCACCATCACCACCGAAGTCTGCACCTACTACTACGCCAACAAGCGCACCTACCCCGCTTCCCTCCAGGCTCAGATGGAAGCCGGCGTGACCAACATGGAGAAGATCATGGGCACCAAGTTCGGCGCCACCTCCGGCATGCCCCTCCTCGTCGCCGTCCGCTCGGGCGCCCGCGACTCCATGCCGGGCATGATGGACACCATCCTCAACCTCGGCCTCAACGACCAGTCCGTCGTCGCCCTCGAGAAGGCCACCAACAATCCCCGCTTCGCCTGGGATTGCTACCGCCGCTTCATCCAGATGTACGGCGACGTCGTCCTCGGCGTGCAGAAGCGCGAAGGCGAAGACCATGAGCCGTTCGAGACGGTCATCGAAGAATTCAAGCACGAGAAGTACGACGGCGACGTCGAAGACTCCGCCCTCACCGCCGCCGACCAGCAGGAGCTCGTCAAGCGCTTCAAGGCCCTCGTCAAGGCCCGCACCGGCAAGGTCTTCCCGAACGATCCGTGGGACCAGCTGCGTGGCGCCGCCGGCGCCGTGTTCTCTTCCTGGATGAACGACCGCGCGATCGTCTATCGCCGCAAGTACAACATCCCCGCCGAGTGGGGCACCGCCGTCAACGTCCAGGCCATGGTGTTCGGCAACACCGGCGACAAGTCCGGTTCCGGCGTCGCCTTCACCCGTAATCCCGCCAACGGCGTGGACGAATTCTACGGCGAATTCCTCGTCAACGCCCAGGGCGAAGACGTCGTCGCCGGCGTCCGCACCCCGGAGCCGGTCAGCAAGCTCAAGGCCGTGATGCCCCAGAGCTACGCCCAGCTCATGAAGGTCCGCCAGACCCTCGAGAAGCACTTCAAGGACGTCCAGGACATCGAGTTCACCGTCCAGGAAGGCAAGCTGTACATGCTCCAGACGCGTAACGGCAAGCGCACCGCCGCCGCCGCGCTGAAGTTCGCCGCCGACATGGTGAAGGAAAAGCTCATCGACTGGGAAACCGCCATCCTGCGCAACCCGGCCGACCAGCTCGAACAGCTGCTCGCCCCGATCTTCGACCTCGCCGAAGTGAAGAAGGCCAAGGCCATCGCCACCGGTCTCCCGGCCGGCCCCGGCGCCGCCACCGGCAAGATCTACTTCAACGCCGATCGCGCGGTCATCGCCGCCGAGAAGGGCGAGAAGGTCCTCCTCGTCCGCGTCGAGACCTCCCCGGAAGACCTCCGTGGCATGATCGCCGCCGAAGGCATCCTCACCGCCCGCGGTGGCGTGTCCTCGCACGCCGCGCTCGTCGCCCGCCAGATGGGCAAGGTCTGCGTCTGCGGCGCCGCCGCCGTCCAGATCGACTACGACAAGAAGACCACGACGATCGCCGGTCACACCTTCAAGGAAGGCGACTACCTCTCCATCGACGGCACCGCTGGCACGGTCTACGCCGGCCAGATCAAGACCGCTCCTTCGGAAATCGTCGCCGGCCTGCTCAACAACGACAAGGCCGCCCAGAAGACCGAGAAGTACAAGAACTACGTCCAGCTCATGAAGTGGTGCTCGCAGGCCACCCGCCTGCAGGTCCGCACCAACGCCGACAATCCTGAGCAGACCGCCCAGGCCCTCGCGTTCGGCGCCCAGGGCATCGGCCTCACCCGCACCGAGCACATGTTCTTCGAAGGCGACCGCATCGACGCCGTCCGCGAGATGATCCTCGCCGAGACCGTCGAAGGCCGCAAGAAGGCCCTCGCGAAGATCCTGCCGTACCAGCGCGCGGACTTCACCGGCATCTTCAAGGCCCTCAACGGCCTGCCCGCCACGATCCGCCTCCTCGACCCGCCCCTCCACGAGTTCGTGCCGCACGACGAAAAGTCCCAGGCCGCCCTCGCGAAGAAGCTCGGCATCAAGACCGAGAAGGTCGTCGCCCGCGTCGCCGCCCTGCACGAGTTCAACCCGATGCTCGGTCACCGCGGCTGCCGTCTCGGCATCGCCTACCCGGAAATCACCGAGACCCAGGCTCGCGCCATCTTCGAAGCCGCCGCGGCGGTCCAGAAGAAGGGCATCAAGGTGAAGCCCGAAGTCATGGTGCCCCTCGTCGGCTTCAAGCGTGAGCTCGACCTCCAGGTCGAAGTCATCCACCGCGTCGCCGCCGAAGTGCAGAAGGAACAGAAGGTCAAGATCGCCTACTCCGTGGGCACGATGATCGAAGTTCCCCGCGGCGCCCTCACGGCCGACGAGATCGCCCACACCGCCGAGTTCTTCAGCTTCGGCACGAACGACCTCACCCAGACCGCGCTCGGCGTCAGCCGCGACGACATGGGCAACTTCCTCGGCGCCTACACCGAGAACGAGATCTTCAAGAAGAACCCGTTCGCCACGCTCGACCAGACCGGCGTCGGCCAGCTCGTCCAGATCGCCATCGAGAAGGGCCGCAAGACCCGTCCCGACATCAAGCTCGGCATCTGCGGCGAACACGGCGGCGAGCCTGAGTCCGTCAAGTTCTGCCACCGCGTGGGTCTGTCCTACGTCTCCTGCTCGCCTTACCGCGTGCCGGTCGCCCGCCTCGCCGCCGCCCAGGCCGCGATCGAGGAGAAGCGCGCCGCCAAGAAGTAAGCCGTCCGGACAGGACCAAGCAAAGGGGCGCACCGCGAGGTGCGCCCCTTTTTCGTGCCCGGATTTCCCGGGACCCGCCGGGACCGAGCCGGCGACCGGCTCAGTTGCCCGTGGCCTTGAACATCAGGAACAGGCAGCCGAACAGCGCCGCGGCGAGCGCGACGAAGACCCAGAGGATCGTGAGGCCCTTGCCCTTCCCCGCCCCGCGCGACGAACGCAGGGAGCGGCGGAGACGGCGGCCGCGCGAGCTGACGCGCTGCACCGAGACGTTCGGGTAATCCTGACCGGCGACGTCCTCGACCTTGCCGTAGGCGTAGCCGAGGTGGATCAGTTCGGCGAAGGCGCGCGACTTGCGGGCCGGCGTGAGCCGGTCGAAACCGTTGCACTCGCGGCCGACGATCAGGCGTTCGAGGCCGAGCATGGCGTCCTCGGACGGACGGACGGAAGAATGGGACTCGGAGGCGCTCACTGCTGATACGACGGGCGGATTTATCGGTCCGCTAAGTCCTTGCGACAAGTCGATATTCGGATTAATCCCTCAATATAATCAGCCGCCCCGCTGACGAAATATGCCCACCTCCGCCTCCAGCCGCGAACTCCCCGTCGCCCTCAGCATCGCCGGTTCCGACAGCGGCGCGGGCGCCGGCATCCAGGCCGACCTCCTCACGTTCGCCTCGCAGGGCGTGTTCGGCACGACCGCGATCACGTGCCTCACGGCGCAGAATCCGCGCGGCGTCTCCGGCATCCAGGCGAGCCCCGCGGCCTTCGTCGTCGAGCAGTGCGCGCAGGTCGCGGCGCACTTCCATCCGAAGGCGTTGAAGACCGGCATGCTGCTCAACGCCGAGATCGTCCTCGCCGTCGCCGGCTTCATCCAGTCCTCCGGCATCCCCGCCGTCGTCGATCCCGTCATGGTCGCCACCAGAGGCGCCACGCTGCTCGCGCCCGACGCCATCGCCGCCGTGCGCACGCGGCTCATCCCGCTCGCCGCGGTCGTCACGCCGAACCTCGACGAGGCCACCATCCTGCTCGGTCGCAAGTCGCTCGGCGGCGCCGACGAGGCGCTCGAACTCGCCAAGGCCTACGGCGTGCCGTTCCTGCTCAAGGGCGGCCATGCCGAGGGCGACGACCTCACGGACTGCCTCGCCTGGCCGACCGGCGAGACCAAGACCTTCCAGGCCCGCCGCGCCCCGAACGTGGACACCCACGGCAGCGGCTGCACCCTTTCGGCGGCCATCGCCGCCCAGCTCGCCAAGGGCAAGAGCCTCGCGGAGGCCGTGACCATCGCCCATGCCTACCTCCAGGGCGCGATCCACGGGCCCCTGCAGGTCGCGGGGTTGAATTGCATCCGGCACCTCTGAGCGGACGAGGGGTTGGGGCAGGGTTTGGGGGAGGCTTAATTTGCTTAAATTTAGGCATTTCAAGGGTTTATGCCCTACCCCCACCCCCACCCCTAGCCCTAGGCCTATTTCAGCCACTTATTCACACTTGCCCCCGCAAGCCGGCCACCTTTTCTAACCCATTCCCTGCAGGCCCCGCCTGCCCCCTAAGACCATGCCCAAAAAGAACGCCGCCAAGAACTCCACCTCCTCCGCCCCTGCGGCCGTCTCGGCCAAGACCGGCGTCAAGATGCGCGGTTGCGACGTCATGGTGCGATGCCTCGAGAACCTCGGCGTCGACACGATCTTCGCCTACCCGGGCGGCGCTTCGATGGAGCTCCACCAGGGCCTGACCCGCTCCAAGAAGATCCGCACCATCCTGCCCCGTCACGAACAGGGCGGCGCCTTCATGGCGCACGGCTACGCGCGCTCGACCGGCAAGCCCGGCGTGTGCATGGCCACCTCCGGTCCCGGCGCGACGAACCTCGTCACCGCGATCGCCGACGCGCACATGGACAGCATCCCGCTGATCTGCATCACCGGCCAGGTCTACCAGCAGTTCATCGGCCGCGCCGCGTTCCAGGAGACCGACTTCTACGGCATGACCCTGCCGATCGTGAAGCACTCCTTCCTCGTCCTCGATTACAACGAGCTGCCGAGCATCATGTACAAGGCCTTCAAGATCGCCACCACCGGCCGTCCGGGCCCCGTGGTGATCGACATCCCGAAGGACGTGCAGCAGCACGAGTGGGTCCCCGTCTTCCCGAAGAGCCCTGACGACGTCTCCATCCCCGGCCTGCCGACGCCGCCCAAGTGCGCGGACAGCGAGCTGGAGCAGGTCCTGCGCCTCATCGAAGGCTCCAAGCAGCCCGCGATCTACATCGGCGGCGGCATCCTTTCCGGCGACGCCCACAAGGAGCTCCGCGCCTTCGCCGAAGCCACCGGCATCCCCGTCGCGTCCACGCTGATGGGCCTCGGCGCCTTCCCCTGCGACCACCCGCAGTCCCTCTACTGGTACGGCATGCACGGCACCGTCGCCGGCAACTGGGCCGTCTGCAAGAGCGACCTCCTCATCACGATGGGCGCGCGCTTCGACGACCGCATCACCGGCGCGATCGAGAAGTTCGCCCCGGACGCCACGATCGTCCACATCGACATCGACCGCTCCGAGCACCAGAAGAACAAGTTCGCGCACTACCCGATCCACTCGGACATCAAGCACGCGCTCGGCCGCCTCGTCGCGCTCGCCAAGAAGGGCTTCAAGAAGCCTGACCTGAAGAAGTGGTACGAGACCATCAACGGCTGGAAGAAGGAGCACCCGTATCCGTTCAGCTACGAGCGCAACACCAAGCACATCCTCCCGCAGGAGGCCGTCGAGGTCCTCTACCAGGAGACCAAGGGCAAGGCCATCATCGCCACCGGCGTCGGCCAGCACCAGATGTGGGCCCCGCAGTACTACCGCTTCAACGAACCCCGCCACTTCATCAGCTCGCTCGGCGCGGGCACGATGGGCTTCGGCCTCCCGGCCGCCATCGGCGCCAAGGTCGCCAACCCGGACGTCCAGGTCATCGACATCGACGGCGACGGCTCGTTCCTGATGAACATCCAGGAACTCGCGTGCATGAAGATCGAGAAGATCAACGCGAAGATCCTCATCCTGAACAACCAGCACCTGGGCATGGTGGTGCAGTGGGAAGACCGCTTCTACGCCGGCACCCGCGGCCACACCATCCTCGGCGACGCCAAGAACATCGGCTCCCCCGACAACCCGGGCGGCCTCTACCCTGACTTCGTCAAGATCGCCAACGGCTTCGGCATCAAGGCCCGCCAGGTCATGAAGCGCGAAGACCTCCGCGCCGCCATGCGCGAGATGCTCGACCACGACGGACCTTACCTCCTCGACGTCATCGTGCCCTACACCGAGCACGTGCTGCCCTTCATCCCGCAGAAGAAGTCGGCGATGGAGATCCTGACGAAATAATCCCGCGAGGGATTATTTCGAGGGGGCACGTGGGCAAGGTGACACGTGGGCCAGAGGAAGAAATGAACAGGGGCGCGCAAGCGCCCCTGCTGCTTTTGGGACGATACAAGATCTCAAGGGGAAACCGGAGGATTGGCTGGGCATGCATTCTCAGGTCCCAGGTAGGGACGTGATTGCCATCACGTCCGTTCGCTTGCGCATACCGCAGGTCGACGGCCTTAGCTAAGACCCGCTTACTCCGCCCATACGGGCTCGAACGGCGGCGATGGCAATCGCCGCCCTACCCAGAGACATGATTCAGTTTCAGGTTACAGGTGACGGCCACCAGAGGGCAGCACCGCGTGCTGCCCTAGCTGCATTCATCCTCGGGTGGCGGGTGGCAGCCTCAGGTGGCGGGTGGCGGGTGGGCGTAAGACATCGGGTAGGGCCGGCCATCCTTGGCCGGCCGCGGCCGAGCAGGGATGCTCGGCCCTACCTCGAGACAGCGACAATAAACTCAAGGGGAAACCGGAGACCGGGAATGATGCTTCGGGCATAAACCCCAGCTGACATTCCGGTTTCCGGTCTCCCTTTGCTTCATCTTCTTGCCCACGTGTCCCCTTGCCCACGTGCCCGCTCCTTGCGACTCCGTCGCAAGGCTCAGTGACCAGCCAGCCAGCGCTCGGCTTCGATCGCGGCGCGGCAACCCATGCCGGCGGCGGTGATAGCCTGGCGATAGACGTGGTCGGCGCAGTCGCCGGCGACGAAGACGCCCGGGACGCGGGTGCTGACGGTGTTGGCGCCGGCGACGAAATAACCGCCTTCGTCGACCTCGAGGGCCGGCGTGAAGGCCTGCGAATTAGGCACGTGGCCGATGGCGACGAAGACGCACTTCACGCCGAGGTCGCGGGCGGCGCCGGACTTCTCGAGGACGCGCAGGGTGTGCACCTTCTCGTCGCCGAGGATCTCGGTCGGGGTGACGTTGAGCACGAGCTCGATCTTCTCGTGGGTCTTCACGCGCTGGACCATGATGTCGGAGGCGCGGAAGGTGTCGCGACGGTGCACGAGGTAGACCTTGGAGGCGAAGCGGGTCAGGAAGAGGGCTTCTTCGCAGGCGGAGTCGCCGCCGCCGACGACGGCGACCGGGACGTTGCGGTAGAACGCGCCGTCGCAGGTCGCGCAGGTGGTCACGCCGTTGCCGCCGTAATACTTCTTCTCGCCGGGGATGCCGAGGAGGCGGGGCGAGGCGCCCGTGGCGATGATCACGGCCTTGGCCTCATAGGTGGCTTCGCCGCCCTTGAGCTTCTTGACCGGGCCGGAGAAGTCGACGGAGTCGATACGGTCCCAGGCGAACTTGGCGCCGAAGCGCTCGGCCTGGCCCTTCATGTTCGTGATGAGCTCGTTGCCGTCGACGCCATGGACGAAGCCGGGGAAGTTCTCGACCTCGGAGGTCGTGGTGAGCTGGCCGCCGGGCTGGCCGCCTTCGAGCACCAAGGGATTGAGGCCGGCGCGGGCGGCGTAGATGGCGGCGGTCAGGCCGGCGCAGCCGGTGCCGAGGATAAGGACGTTTTCAGCCATGGGTATGTCCCATCTTGAGGGCGGGAGCACAGCCGCAAGGCCGAAAACCCGATGTGAACAACCCGAGTCAAGGCTTGCCCCGGGGGGTGGGGTCGGGGTTTGCTACGGGTCGCTCCCGGACCCATGTTTCTCAGCATCTTAAAGCTCTTCGCCGGCAGCCACCACCGGAGGTTCCTCCGCAAGTGCGCGCCCCTCGTCAAGCGGATCAACGCCCTCGAGACCGAGTATCAGAAACTGTCCGACGACCAGCTCCGCGCCAAGACCGCCGAGTTCAAGGAACGCCATGCCAAGGGCGAATCCCTCGACGCCCTCCTTCCCGAAGCCTTCGCGGTCGTCAAGAACGCCGCCCGCCGCCTCTGCGGCACCAAGGCCATCGTGTGCGAACATGAGCAGACCTGGGAGATGGTGCATTTCGACGTCCAGCTCATCGGCGGCATCGCCCTCCATCAGAACAAGATCGCCGAGATGGCGACCGGCGAAGGCAAGACCCTCGTCGCCACCCTGCCCCTCTACCTCAACGCCCTGACCGGCCGGAACTGCCAGCTCGTCACCGTCAACGACTACCTCGCCCGCCGCGACTCCGAGTGGATGGGCCACCTCTACCGCTGGCTCGGCCTCACCGTCGGCTGCATCCAGAACCAGATGCCCGGCGACGAGCGCAAGGCCGCCTACGGCTGCGACATCACCTACGGCACCGCGTCCGAGTTCGGCTTCGACTACCTGCGCGACAACGGCATGGCCCTCTCGCCCGACGAGCAGGTCCAGCGCGACCACTACTTCTGCATCGTCGACGAGATCGACTCCATCCTGGTCGACGAAGCCCGCACCCCGCTGATCATCTCCGGCCCCGTCGCCGAAGAACGCGAGCCGGCCTTCCCCCGCCTCTGCAAGCCGGTCTCCGGCCTGGTCGAACTCCAGATCCGCCTCGTCACCCGCCTGATGAACGAGGCCCGCGAGGAGCTCGAGAAGCTCGCCGAGGACAAGGAACCTTCCGCCGAGACGCTCGACCGCCTCTGGCTCGCCGCCCACGGCATGCCGCGCAACCGCGTCTTCCTCCGCCTCATGGAGAACGGCCGCTGGCGCAAGCTGCTCGAACGCCACGAAGGCGTCCTCGCCTCCGAGATCGAGAAGGACCGCCGCTTCCACCTCAAGGAACGCCTCTACTTCGCCGTCAGCGAACGCAACCACGAGTCCGACCTCACCCAGCTCGGCCGCGACACCCTCCGCCCCGGCGAGCCCGACGCGTTCGTGCTGCCCGACCTCCCGAGCCGCTACGTCGAGCTCGACAACGACACGTCCCTCTCGCCCGAACGCCGCGCCGAACTCCGCACCCAGGCCGAGGCCGCCTACGCGCAGGTCTCCGAGGACATCCACGCGATCGGCCAGCTGCTCAAGGCCTACACGCTTTACGAGAAGGACAAGCAGTACGTCGTCCACGAGGGCAAGGTGAAGATCGTCGACGAGAACACCGGCCGCATCATGGAAGGCCGCCGCTGGT
>JAHEJL010000014.1 GCA_024638885.1 Coraliomargarita sp.
GGCGGCACGCTTCCCGACAACCACCACAAGTGGGACAAGAAGAAGGAAGAGGCGGAGAAGCAGGCCGGCGGACATCACTGAGCGGAAAAGCTGATTGATCAAAAAAAAGGACAGCACCACGTGCTGTCCTTTTTTGTGGATGCCATTCTCGGGTGGCGGGTGGCGGCTCCGGGTTACAGGTGGCAGGATTGCTCGCCGCTCAAAGGGAAACCGGAGGTTTGGCTCGGGTCTTATGGTAGGGACGTGATTGCCATCACGTCCGTGGGCGGACGGAGCCAGAAGGGTCGGTGAACTAGCCCGGCGCATCGCACGTGCATCGGCGAACGGCGGTCATGGCAATGACCGCCCTACCCCAAGACAAAGCCGCAGCTTACTATCCGGTTTCCGGTCTCCCCTTGAGCGCTGCTCTCCGCCTCCGCGGCGCTTACTTCGCCGCGGGATAATCCGTATAACCCTTCGGGCCGGAGGCGTAGAAGGTGCTTTCGTCGGGCGTGTTGAGCGCGAGGTTTTCCTGCAGACGACGAGGAAGATCGGGGTTCGCGAGGAACGGCACGCCGTAGGCGATCGCATCGGCCCAACCTTCGGCGATGGCCTGCTCGGCCTGCGCGCGGTCGAAGCCGCCGGCGGTGATGAGCACGCCCTGGAAATCCTTACGGAGTTCCCTGGGGCCGACGCCGTCCTTGGCGCCGTGCGCGATGTCCTGGGCGGTGACGCGCGTGACGTGGGCGTAGGCGAGCTCGAGCTTGGAAAGCTCGCGGAGGACGTAACCGAAGGTCTCGGTCGGGTTGGCGTCGGACATGTCGTTGAACACGCCGCCGGGCGAGAGGCGGATGCCTACGCGATCGGAGCCCCAGATGGAGACGACGGCGGCGGTGACCTCGAGGGTCAGGCGGGCGCGGCCGGCGACGGAGCCGCCGTAGCCGTCTTCGCGGGTGTTGGTGCCGCTGCGGAGGAACTGGTCGAGCAGGTAGCCGTTGGCGTTATGGATCTCGACGCCGTCGAAGCCGGCTTCCTTGGCGAGGCGGGCGCCGCGGACGTATTCGGCCACGATGCCGGGAATCTCCTCGATGTGCAGGGCGCGGGGCGTCACGTAGTCGGCCATCTCCTTGCCGGTCCAGACCTGGCCCTTGGGCTTGATGGCGGACGGGGCGACCGGGAGCTCGCCGTTCGGCTGGTAGGCCGGGTGCGAGATGCGGCCGACGTGCCAGAGCTGCAGGAAGATGCGACCGCCCTTGGCGTGCACGGCGGAGGTGACCTTCTTCCAGCCGGCGACCTGCTCGTCGGAGTAGATGCCCGGGGTGTTGGGATAGCCATGGCCGCGGGGGGAGACCGTGGTGGCCTCGGCGATGATCAGGCCCGCGCCGGCGCGCTGGGCGTAATATTCGGCCATCAGGTCCGTCGGGACGTTGGCGCCTTCGGCGCGGCAACGGGTCAGGGGGGCCATCAGGATGCGGTTCGGCAGCGTGAGGGCGCCGACCTTGAGAGGAGAGAAGAGGGAGGACATGGATGAGAGAGGTCTGGGGGTTAGGGGTAGGGATAGGGGCGGGAAAGGCAAGGAAGTGAGGGTGATAGCGGATGGCGGTGAGCGGTTGGCGGACGGGAAGAGACAAAGAGAGGGCTGAATTGAGGACAGCGTGGAGGGCTGAGTTGAGGGCTGAATCGATGACAGAGGACAGATGGCAGAGAACCAGGACCCGGAAGTGCTTCACCCCCAGCCAATCCTCCGGTTCCCGGTCTCCCCTTGAGTTCATCTTGTTTACTACCCGCCACCAGCCACCCGGGGCCGCCACCTGCCACCTGGAAATGAATTCTGCTAGGGCAGCACGCGGTGCGGTCCCTACCTAAGCAATACATGAACGCCGGCCGGTTTCACAAAGGTTCAATTAGGTTCATCGCCCAACCGCCAACCGCTAGCCGCCATCACCCCCCGAAGCCTGCGGCTTCGGTCCATTAATCTTCCCTCCCCTGCGTCCTGCGTCTAAAAGTGCCCTACGCCTCCAGCGTCGCCGTCATGTCGTCCGTCCCCCCTCCCCTGCCCCTGGCCCGTTCCGCCCAACCGACGTACATCATCGGCCACAAGAACCCCGACGCCGACGCGATCTGCTCCGCCCTCGCCTACGCCGCCTTCAAGGAAGCCTCCGGCCAGCCCGGCTTCAAGCCCGCCCGCTGCGGCAATTCCAACGCGCGCATCGACGCGATCCTGAACCGCTTCGGCGCGTCGCTCCCGGAATTCGTGGGCGACGTCATCCCGCGCATCGAGGACATCATGCATCGCGACCCGTTCAAGGTCAGCGTCGACGACACGTGCGCCCGCGCGCTCGAGCTCCTCGACCTGCATGACGTGCGCGCCCTGCCGGTCGTCGGCCGCGACGGCCGCCTCGAAGGCTACGTCTCCATCTTCAGCCTCGGCGACTACTTCATCCCGAAGCCCAAGCGCGCCACCTCGATGCGCAAGGTCACCAGCTCGATCAACGCCATCATCCGTTCGATCGGCGGCACCGAGGTCGTCGCGTACGAGCCGGAGGTCGTCGACGAGCTCTACGTGCGCGTCGCCGCCATGGAGCTCGAGTCGTTCGGCAAGTCCGCGACCATCGAAGGCATCCCGAACAACAAGAGCGTCATCGTCGTCGGCGACCGCGCCGACGTGCATCTGCGCGCCATCGAGATGGGCGTGCGCATCATCATCGTCACCGGCGGCCACCGCATGAAGGCCGAGGTCCTCGAGCGCGCCAAGGCCGCCAGGGTCTCCGTTGCCTACGCCGACACCGACAGCGCCACGACCGCCTGGGCCGTGCGCGCCGCCACGCTCGTGGGCGGCCTCGTCCAGCGCGACGCCTTCACCTTCAAGCCGCAGGAGAAGCTCTCCGTGGCCCGCCGCCGCATCGTCCAGAACCCGGCCCTCATCTGTAACGTCGTCGACGAGGACGGCCGCCTGCTCGGCGTCTTCACCAAGACCGACATCATCAACCCGCCCCGCGCCAAGCTCGTGCTCGTCGACCACAACGAGCTCTCGCAGGCCGTCGACGGCGCCGCCGAAGTCGAGATCGCGGAGGTCGTCGACCACCACCGCCTCGGCAACGCGCCGACGCACCAGCCCATCCTCTTCATCAACCGCCCGCTCGGCTCGACCTGCTCGATCGTCGCGGACATGTTCCGCACCGCCGACCTGAAGCCCTCGCCGCAGATCGCCGGCCTGATGATGTGCGGTATCATCTCGGACACCCTGCTGCTCCAGAGCCCGACGACCACCCCGCTCGACGCCGACCTGCTGCAGTGGCTCTCCCGCCTCGCCGACGCCGACCCGCGCGCGCTGGCCGACATGATCTTCAACGCCGGCTCCGTGCTCGCCACGCTCAGCCCGGCCGCCGCCGTGCGCGCCGACTGCAAGCAGTACAAGGAAGGCGAACGCCGCTTCTCCGTGTCGCAGGTCGAGGAGCTCGGCTTCACGAACTTCTGGAAGTGCGAGGAAGGCCTCCTCGAAGCCCTCGAGAAATACCGCATGGAGAACGGCCTGAACTTCTCCTGCCTCCTCGTGACCGACATCGACACCCAGAGCTCGCTCTTCCTGATCCGCGGCGACGCCGAGGTCGTGCAGGCCATCACCTACCCGCAGAAGCGTCCGCCGGACATCTTCGACCTGCCCGGCATCGTCAGCCGCAAGAAGCAGCTCATGCCCTACCTGGGCAGCCTGCTCGGAGGCTCGAACGAAAGCGCATGAGCGCCGAAGAAGTCCTGCTGAAGTTCCTCGCGCGCCCCGGCTACAAGCCGATGCGCCTCGAAGCCATCGTGCAGGCCCTCGGCGGCACGCGCGATGACCTCCGCCGCCTGAGCAAGACCATCCCGCGCCTCATCAAGGCCGGCGCGGTCGTGACCGTCAAAGGCCACCTGCTCGCCCTGCCCTTCGGCGGCCCGTCCGCCGGCTTCGCCCAGCGCAAGCCCGAGGCCGACCTCCTCGAAGGCACGATCCTCTTCCGTCCGAGCGGCTCCGCCCGCGTGGTCTTCGACGCCGTCCCCGGCTCGCCCCCGCGCGAGCAGCTGCACATCGACGCCGACGACACGCACGTCGCGCTCCACGGCGACCGCGTGCTGGTGAAGCTCAACGCCAACCGCCGCGACCGCAACGGCGACGACTGGGGCACCGGCACGGTGGTCCGCGTCGTCAAGCGCGCGCTCACCCAGCTCACCGGCACGATCGGCAACAACCGCCTGCAGTGGTTCGTCGTCCCCGACGATCCCCGCATCTCGCGCGAGATCATCGTGCGCGACCCGGCCCGCGCCGGCCTCAACCCCGCGCCGAAGCCCGGCGACAAGGTCGTCGTCCGCCTCGACGCCTGGGAACGCCGCAACCTCAGCCCGACCGGCACGGTGACCGAGGTCCTCGGCGTCACGCACACGCCGATGGCCGAATACCTCGCCATCCTGCGTCGCTACGGCCTCCGCCCGGAATTCCCGCCCGCGGTCTCCGACGAGGCGAACTCCTTCGGCAAGACGGTGCAGAAGGCCGATTGCGTCGGCCGCGAGGACTTCCGCCAGATCCCGACGATCACCATCGACCCGGACGACGCGAAGGACTTCGACGACGCCCTCTCCGTGCAGCGCCTGCCCAACGGCAACGTGCGCGTGGGCATCCACATCGCCGACGTCTCCTCCTACGTGAAGCCCGGCTCGCCCCTCGACGTCGAGGCGCGCGAACGCGGCAACTCCACCTACCTCGTCGGCACGGTCATCCCGATGCTCCCGCACGCGCTCTCGAGCGGCCTGTGCTCGCTCGTCGAGGCCGAGGACCGCCTGGTGAAGACGGTCGTCTGCGAATTCACCCGCGACGCGCAGCTGGTGAAGACCGAGTTCGCGAACTCCGTCATCCGCAGCGTCAAGCGCCTGACCTACAAGCAGGCCTACGGTTTCCTGCAGCGTCTCACCAAGGACCAGCTCCGCGCCCTGCCCGCGCCGCCGCCCCACCAGACCGGCTCGCCGGGCCGCCCGCTCGCCGAACTGACCGACGCCGAACTGGACCTGATCCAGGGCATGATCGACGACCTCTGGAACGTCGCCAAGGTGCTCCGCGCCGAACGTTTCCGCGCCGGGTCGCTCGACCTGGAGATGAAGGAGATCAAGATCTACTGCGACAAGGACGGCTGGGCCGACCGCACCGAAGTCGTGCAGCACGACGAGTCGCACCAGCTGATCGAGGAGTTCATGCTCCTCGCCAACGAGAGCGTCGCGACGGCCCTCGACAAGGCCTCCATCCCGCACGTCAATCGCGTCCACGACGACCCCGATCCCGAGAAGCTCGCGGCCCTCCGCGAGGAACTCGCCGGCAACGGCTTCAAGGTCGGCGACCTGACGCACCGCTCCGAGATGGTGAAGCTGCTCGCCAGCCTCAAGGACCGCGAGGACGGCTACTCCATCCGCATCCAGCTCCTGCGCTCGCTCAAGCAGGCCTGCTACCGCCCCTCGCCCGACGGCCACTTCGGCCTCGCGAAGCGCCACTACTCGCACTTCACCTCGCCGATCCGCCGTTACTCCGACCTCCTGGAGCACCGCATCTTCGACGCGTTCATCCAGAAGCAGGGCGTGCGTTCCGCGCCCAAGGAGCCGCTGCGTTCGCCGAGCCTCGGCGAGCTGACGCGTTCGTGCGAACACATCTCGATCACCGAGCGCAACAGCTCCGAAGCCGAACGCGACTCGGTGAAGATCAAGCTCCTCGAGCTCTTCGAGCGCGAGGCCGCCCGCCCCGACAAGCGTCCGTTCGAGGCCACGATCACCGACGTGAAGCCGCATGGCCTCATGGTCGAACTCAACGCCTCGCAGGCCTACGGCCTCGTCCACATGTCGACGCTCACCGACGACTACTATCGCCTGAACGACCGAGGCAACATGCTCGTCGGCAGCCGGACCGGCCGCAAGTTCATGCCCGGCGGCGTCATCACCGTGACCGTCGACCGCGTCGACCGCTTCAAGCGCCAGGTCGACTTCCGCCTCTACGACGACCGCCAGGCCCAGAAGCCGCGGGGACCGGAACGACGCAAGGGACAGAGGTAAGAACAGAGGACTGAGCAGAGGGCTGAATTGATACGAGCCAGAAGGTAGGGGCAGCACCACGTGCTGCCCTTTTTGTTTCCTGATTGGGTAGGGCCGAGCATCCCTGCTCGACCGCGGCCGGCCAAGGATGGCCAGCCCTACCAAAGACATGAGACGTCGCTCAAAGGGAGACCGGAAACCGGATGGTTGGCTGGGGACTGAAACACTTTTCAGGTACCAGGTCTCGGCCATCTGGTGCCTGGTGCTGGTATGCAGGTTCGGCTTCAGGTGGCGGGCATTCTGCCATCCGTCATCTGTCCTCCGTCATCTGTCCTCTGTCATCGATTCAGCACTCCATTCAGTCCTCAACGCTGCCCTCTACCCAGACCTCAACTCTTCCGTATCAGCCTCCACCACGCCCGCGCGTAATCGCCGGCGGCTTTGCCGAGGCGGATGCGGCCGGCATCGTCGTCGGTCCAATGGACCGGGATCTCGACGAGCTTCGCGCCGGCGCGTGCGAGACGTACGCACGCTTCGGCCCCGAAAGCGAAACCGCGGGCCTCGACGGGCATACGCAGTTGCGCGAAGGTCGAACGTCGCACGAGCTTCAGGCCGCAGCCGGGATCGGTGAGGCGGGCTCCCGGGAGCAGGCGCCAGAAGAACGACAGCGTCGCCGAGATGATCGTACGCTTCCACGAACGACCGAGGACCTGCGAGTCGCGATGCCAACGGGAGCCGACCACGAGGTCGGCCTGTCCGGAGGAGATGAGCCGGTAGCCGCGCACGAGCGCTTCCGGATCCGTCGCCATGTCGGCGTCGCAATAGGCGAGCACGTCGTAACCGTCCGGAGCGGATTCCCAGGCCGAGCAGATCGCGACGCCCTTGTCGCCATGGTCGCATGCCCGGTGATAGACGACCCGATAGGGGATCTTCGACGCCGACTCGATGGCCACGGACCGGGTCCAATCCGTCGACCCGTTGTCCGAGACCACGATCATCGCATCCAAGCACCCCTGCGCTTGCAGGCTTTCGGCCAGGCGGGCCAAACCCGGACCGAGACGGCGCTCCTCATTACGCACAGGGATGACAATCAGGAGGGGCATCGGGGTGACTTAAAATCCTCCAATTCCTTCGATAACTCAAACCTTTCGTCCAAAAGATGCGATTGAGATGAGAA
>JAHEJL010000009.1 GCA_024638885.1 Coraliomargarita sp.
TGCGGCTCTTCACGGTACCGATGGAGAGGCCGAGGTCTTCGGCGATCTCTTCATAGGACATGTTGCGGACGTTGCGCATCGTCAGGATACGAGCGTGTTCCGGCTTCAATTGTTCCATGCACTCGGCCACTTTCTTGACGAATTCGTTGTGCTGGGCCTCGTGGCCGGGGCCCTGGGCGCCGTCCGAAAGGATGTCATGGAGCGTCGCGCCCGGGTCATCCCCGAGGTCGGCGTCGAGGGACATGGACTGGTCGCGCTTACGACGGCGCCAGTACCAGTAACGGTTGCGGGCCAGGTTCGTGCCGATCTGATGGATCCAAGTCGAGAAGGTCGCGGTCCCGCGGAACGAGGCCAGCACGCGATGGGCGCGGATGAAGGTGTCCTGCGTGATCTCCTCGGCGTCCTGACGGTTACGCAGCAAGGAGAAGACTTTCGCGAAGATGCGGCCCTGATATTTCAGGACCAGTTCGTTGTAAGCCGACAGATCCCCCTGACGGGCGCGGTCCAAGGCGGACTGGTCGGCTTCGGTCTCCATGAAGGCAGGATTAAGGGGGCGGAGAAAGCAGGTCGGGGTGACCTACAATCGTGGTGACATATCTTTACAATTCCCCCTCCCTAATCAACCTATTTCAGACCCCGACCCGGAGCCGATGTTCACGTCCAGCAAGAAAAACCCGACCCTCTCCTGGGTAGACTGTCTCAGCGGAGCCCGCGGCACCCTCGACACCCTCCCCTCCGCCCTGCCCGGCGACGGCGCCAACCCCACCCTCTCCCTCGTCAAAAGCGGCGACACCTTGGCCCTGGAGCCTTCCGGCCAAGGCGGTGCGTTGGTCAACGGCGCCCCGCTCCGCCAACGCCTCGAACTGACCGAGGCCTCGACGGTCCAGCTTCCGGGCGCCTTGCTCGTCGTCGCCCGCTCCGACCAGCAGAACTTCACCTTCGTCCGCACGGACCTCTGGGTGCTGTTCGACGCGCAGACCGGCGACCAGCTCGGCGAATTCCCGCCGCAGCGTCTCCTCGACGTCGCCCAGGAACTCGGCCGCGCCACCGACACGCTCGCCTGCACGCCGCAAGGCCTCGAGGTCGGCTTCAGCCTTTCGCAGATCGCGCCGTTGCTCGCCCCGCCCGAAGAAGCCCCGGTGCGCCCGAGCGGCAAGGCCCTGCTCGCCGCCGAACAGAACCGCGGCGCCCACCTTTGCCCGGTCTGCTGGACCCGCTTCGACGCCGGCGACGCGCTCAGCATCGCCGTGCACGAAGACCTGCGCGGCGACCCGATCCTCGGCTCCGACGCCCGTCTGCGCTTCCAGCCCACGCGCTTCAACGACCAAGGCCTCGCGCTCGACCCGATGGGCCTGGCCTGCACCGACATCGCCTGCCCGCACTGCCGTCGCCAGCTGCCGCCGGGCTACCTGGACCGCCCGCACCGCATCATCTCGCTCATCGGCGCGCCCAGCGCCGGCAAGTCGTACTACCTCGCGGTGCTCACGCGCACGCTGCAGGACCGCCTGCCGGAAGACTTCAACCTGGCTTTCAAGGACGGCGACCCCAGCGGCAACATGCTGCTGAACCAGATGCGCAACACGCTCTTCTCGGCCGCCACGCCCGAAGACGCGCTGCTCGGCAAGACCGCCCTCGAAGGCGCGACCTACGAGAAGCTCCCGCGCCTCGGCCGCATGGTCTCCCTGCCCCGCCCGTTCATCTATTCGATCAGCCGTCCCGGCCAGCAGCGCCAGGAGACTTCGGTCATCCTGTATGACAACGCCGGCGAACACTTCGAACCCGGCATCGACATCCACGACTCGCCCGGCGCGATGCACGTCGCGACCTCGAGCGGCCTGATCTTCCTCTTCGACCCCACCGCCAACGCCCGCTTCAAGGCGAAGCTCGTCGGCGTCGACGACCCGCAGCTGTCGCTCAAGGGCCGCATCGACCAGCAGGACAGCATCCTCGCCGAGATGGAGACGCGCATGAAGCGCGTGCTCGGCCTCGCGCAGGACGACCGCATCAAGACCCCGCTCGCCTTCGTCGTCGGCAAGTCCGACACCTGGGAGAAGCTGCTGAGCTCGCCGCTCGAGTCCGTGGTCAAGGCCGGCGTGCTCGACGTGGCCGCCGTACGCCGCAACTCCGACCGCGTGCGCGAAGTCCTCTCGGTGCTGTGCCCCGGCCTCGTCGCCTCCGCCGAATCGCTGGCCGAGCAGATCTGCTACTTCGCCGCCACCTCGTTCGGCCACACGCCCGTGATGATCCAGGCCGGCCTCAACAAGGGCCGCATCGCCCCCGATCCGCAGCGCCTCGCGCCGGCGCACGTCGAGGAACCTCTCTACTGGCTGATGCACCTCGCCTCCCCCGCGCTGTTCCCCGCCGCCGAATCCCCCGCCCGCTGATGCCTCTCCAACTTATCTTCACGTCGGCGCCGCAGGGACTCACGCCCGGCCGCAGCGGCTATTGCACCGTCGCGCGCCACCGCGCCATCCCCGACCGCCTCGCGCAGCTGCTCGAAGCCGTCGGCACGCCGCACGAACGCCCCGAAGGCGAGACGTTCACCTTCCGCATGCTCGAGGCCGGCGGCCGCAACTGGTGCGTGCTGTCCCGCTTCGTCGCCCGCGGCCTCGATTACACCCAGCGCGACAACCGCCTCGCGCATCACCTCGTCTTCACGTTGGAAGAAGCGGCCGTGCTGCCTCCGCCCGCCGCGATCGCCGGACGCTGGAAAGGCTGGCGCAACGAATGGACCGGCGCGCCCACCTGGCTCGAAGGCGAAGACCGCCCGTTGCAGCTGGAGAACCAGACGCCGCTCACGCCAGCGGTGACCTGGCGCGAAGAAACCGGTACGGGCGCCAAGGCGGCCTGGCTGGTCAACGCCTCCGGTCCCGCCGCCGTCGGCCTCCTCAATCCGCCCGAGACGCTCCGCCTCCTGCGCCTGCTCGCCGAAGCCTCCGCGCTCCTCGGCAAGTCCGCCTGGGCCGCCACCTTCACGACCGACGCCACCACCACCGGCACCGACGGCTTCCTCTGGGCCGCGCACGCCTCATCCGCGCCCGCGACGATCGACTTCGCCACGGCGAAATCCCTGCCCGCCCCGGCGGGCGACATCGCCCGTCAGGCCGCCGCCGGCATCGCCACGCCGAAGGCCGCGCCCGGCCCGGCCCAGCGCCGCGCCCCGGCTGCGACCGCTCCGGCAGGCAGCAACGCGACCGCCTGGATCATCGGCGGCGTGCTCCTCGTCGCCATCGGCGGCGCGGCGTTCTTCGTCTTCAACCGCGGCGCCGAACCGACGCCGGCCCCGGTGGTCGTCGAGGTCAAGGCCCAGCCCACGACCGCCGACACGGCCAAGACGGATGAGATCCTGAAGACCAACCGCGCGCTGACCGAGGTGCAGAGCCTCATCGAGAACGACGACATCTTCGAAGCCGCCAAACGCTGGGCCGAAAGCAGCGCGCTGTCGCCGACCTTCGCCCGCAACTACCGCGAACAGATCCTGCCCCGCATCCTCCGCGGCTTCTCCGCGAGCGTCACCAAGCAGCTGCTGGCCCGACTCGAGCGTCCGGGCATCCTGAACGACCCGAAGACGATCCAGGACGTGATCAACGAGACGAAGGAAGCCCTCCGCCTCGGCGCCGAACTGAAGGTGCCGCAGGACGAAGCGTGGAAGCGCCTGCAAGGCGTCCTCGTCCGCGCCGAAGCGCTCACGGCCATCGAAGTCCGGCCGACCATGCTGATCCCGGGCGAATGGCGTACGGCCGAGTCCGGC
Source organism: Coraliomargarita sp. (assembly GCA_024638885.1). GTDB lineage: Bacteria > Verrucomicrobiota > Verrucomicrobiia > Opitutales > UBA953 > UBA953. The sequence continues at coordinate 3,752 of JAHEJL010000009.1, forward strand.
CCCAACTCTCCCTCGCAGGCCGACTTCCCGCTGTCGCGCGCGGCCGTCGACGCCATCACGAAGTTCGTGGAAGCCTCCGGCGCCACGACCCGCAGTTCCGTGCAGATCCGCATCCGCCTGCTCCCGCTCACCTCGCCCCACCTCCGCGACGACCGCGCGCGCTACCTCAACGCCGAGATCCGTCGCAGCCCGCAGGTCACGTGGATCGAGTCGACGCCCGAACCCGGCAAGCTGCCGGCGATCGGCATCGGTCTCGGCGCCCGCAGCAACGTCGTCTCGCTCAACTTCCCGACGGGCGAAGGCGCGCAGGCCGGCGCCAATCGGCTCATCGAGGTCGTCCTCCCCAAGGGCGAGCGCCAGTGCTTCGCCCTCCTCGGCGACCTGAAAGCCTTCCAGCCGCTGAACCTCGGACCGGACGCCCTCCTCCTCGACACCGACACCGGCGTGATCCGTCCCGCCCCGTGGGCCGAAAGCGCGGTCAACGCGTTCATCTGGGTCAACGGCTCCGTCGGCCTCTACCCTGAAGGTCACGAGTTCCCGGACCGCGACCTGCCCTCGATCCGCGCCACCCGCTCGGTCCTCGAGACCGATATCATCCGACTCGAGAACAAGCAGGGCCCGGGCACGCCGCCCTACGAGCTCGTCGCGAAGCGCCGCCAGCTCTTCAAGGACGGCAAGTTCCTCCAGGCCGGCGCCCCGTGGACCATCCAGGCCGTCGACGCCAACGGCGCGGCCGGCCCGCGCCTCCTGGAGTTCCGCTAAACCATGCAGGTCGAACGCCTCATCGCCCGCATCCGCGGCCAGCTCGAGCTCGGAACCCCCGACCTCGAAGCCCGCTCGCTCGCCGGCGAATACGCGGCGCTCTGCCAGCGCGCCCGCGAACGCCTCGAACAGTGCGCGACGCTGGTCCGCAGCGGCAATGAGCACGCGGCCTTCCAGGCGGCCGAATCCGACCCCGACCTCCTCGGCCTCTGCGCCTTGCTGAGCTTCGCGGAATCCGACCGCTGGCACGCGCTCTGCCGCGAACGCGGCCTGCCCGCGGGCTTCCCGCTCGACGGCCAGCACGTGCTCGCCGTGGAAAGCCTCTACGGCCGCGAGATCGGCGAAAGCCACCCGCTCTACCGCGACTACCGTGACGCGATCCGTCGCCGCGAAGAAGACCGCGCCCTCTCGGTGTTACGCTCCATCGTCCGCATCAATCCGGAGGACCCCAACGCCCGCTCCGAACTCGCCCGCCTGTCCGCCAAGTTCCTCCGCGAATCGCTCGGCAAGGTCGGTACGCTCTTCGCCGAAGGCCGCGCCGAGGAAGCCGTCGAGCTCATGAACCGGATGGAGCGCTTCGGGGCCAACGACCTCGCCGGCGACCCCCGCTGGGACGACATGCTCGCCCGCCGCGTCGCCTGGCTCCGCTCCAAGGCGGCCGAACAGGTCACCGGCCTCGTGGCCGAAGCGACCGAAGCCCGCGCCGGCGGCCATTGGGAAGCCTGCGCCCAGGCCCTCGGCCGCGTCCGCGCGCTCGAACGCGACCACCAGCTCACCTTGGGCGCGCTCGCCGAGGAGGTCGCCGCGCTCGAAGCCTGGGCCGGCGAACTCGCCGCCGCCGCGGAAGCCGAAGCGACGCAACGCGCCGCCCTCGAAAGCCTCGCCGACGAATGGACGCTGCTCCAGCAGGACGCCTCCCGCGGTTCGTCGCCGGCCATCCTCATCGTCCGCCTCACGGCCTGGATCGAGCGCGCGACCCCGCAGGCCGAACGCCTGCCGGAAGGCGTGCTCCGCGAAGCCCGCGCGCTCCGCCAGAACACGCGCACGCGCCTGACGCGTCGCTACCTCACCCTCACCGCCGCCTGGGTCGCGGGCCTGCTCTTCGTGATCGGCGGCGTCGTCTACTGGAACGTGCTCAAGACGCAGGAAGAGGAATCGATGGACCGCTTCTCCGAAGCGACCCGCCTCATCGAGCTTTACGACCATGCGGCCGCCGTCGTCGCGCTCGACGAATTCGAACGCGGCGGTCTCTCGGCCGCCGACCAGGCCGCGCGCAAGGCGCAGACGGTCAAGCTGCGCGCTCGCCTCGCCGCGCAATCCGCCGCCGAACAGAAGCTGCGCCTCGAGGCCCTCGCCCTCGCCGCGCGCGCCAAGCAGGGCCTGACGCTGGCCGACGTCGCCGAGACGAGCCGTCGGGCGAACGCTTACCTCCAGGAATACCATCAGGTCGGCGCGACGCTCCAGACCCGCCTGAAGACGATCCTCCCCGACCCCGAGGCCCTCGTCTCCGCCTGCCGCCAGTTCCTCGACCGCACCCGGAACGACATCGCGCTCCAGCAGGCCGCCCTCAACAAAGCCATGGGCGACGAGAACATCGCCGACCTCAGCGCCGCCGCCGAAGCGCTCGAACGCCTCCGCGGGCTGATCCGCACGCTCGCCGACGCCGGCGACAAGGACCTCGACTCCGCCCTCGCCGCCGCGGACCGCGCCGAACTCCGCCTCGTCGGCGAACGCAAGACGCTCGCCGCCCTGCGCGGACTGACCAAGGCCGCCGACCTCACCGGCTACCTCGCCGCGCTGGCCGACACCGCCGCCAACACGGCGGGCGAGAAGTCCGACCTCAGCGGCCGCGCCTCCTTCGTCTTCACCCGCGCCCCGGCCCTGCAGGCCCTGCCCCGCTCGGCCCTCGCCCCGCGCGTCGGCGCGATGTGGGACGCCGCCGCCGGCGCCGATCTGAAGGGCCTCTTCCAGCCCGCGACGCTGACCGACGTCGAGCAGCGCGCCCTGCGGAAACTCTCCGACACCTCGCTCACGGACACGCTCCGCCGCCACACGCTCAACGGCTACTCGATCCGCGGCATCAGCCCGGGCCGGACGGTGCTCATCGTCGGCGAAGTCGCCGAAGCCAAGAAGCCCATCTCCGACGGCTTCGAATTCATCCAGCGCGCCAAGGAGCTCACCCGTGACGGCGCCGTCGTCGAGAGCACCTTCAGCCGCCGCGAGTTCAACAACGGCGTCCGTTCCGGCGAAGAACTCGTCAGTCCTTCGACGATCGCGGAACTCGGCTTCATCCGCCAGGTCAGCCGCTTCCAGGACCCGAAGTCCGGCCAGCTGCTCGAGCCGCTGATCCGCACCATGGACCGCGTCCGCCGCAGCGACTCGCCCCACCCCGAGCTGCGCGCCTACCAGCTCCAGGAACTCTACGCCCTCGCCACGTCGCGTCCCGACGCCTGGGGCCTGCTGTTCTCGCCTTCGGCGCAACGCGACGCCGAGCAGCTGCGACGCATCACGCAGAACGCCCTGCGCCCTTACGACTTCCTGTTCAAGGACAAGTGGACCGACATCCAGACCGAGCTGCGCGCCTTCCTGACCCCTCCCGGCGGCGCCGGCTACGCCGAAGAAGCGCGCTTCTGGCGCGCCACCTTCGCCCATCTCCGCAACCGCAAGCTGATCTTCGCGGGCATGGTCGGCCGCGACGGCCGCCCCGCCCTGCGGGAGACGATCAAGGGCAGCGCGCTCTACGGCCTCGACAACGAAGGCAAGGCCACGGTGCTCTACCGCGTCGGCGACGACGGCGAACTCAAGCGCGTCGCCGAAGCCGCGCCCCTCACCCCGCTCCTGCGCTATCCCGGCACCGTCGCCGAGGCCGCGCAGGCCGCCGGCATCCCGAAGGGACTCATCGTCCCCGAAGGCGGCTGGGAAACCCTCCTGCAAGGCCGGGATCTCTGAACGATGTCACGCCCCACCCATTTCCGTCTCCGCTGGAAAGGCGCCGTCACCGGCCCCTTCCCGCTCCAGCGCGTGAGCGACATGCTGCGCGCCGGCGAGATCAGCCTCCTGCACAACATCGAGGTCGATGGTTCCTGGATGACCGTGCGCGACTACTTCCGCGCGATCGGCCTGACCCGCGCGCCGGCGGCGACGACCAACGAGTCCGCGAGCTTCGGGACCGACACGCCGCCGCCTCCGCCCGGCGCCGCGCTCGACCTCAGCCAGCCGCTCTCGCCGGAGACCGCGCGCCACGCGGCAGGCGAATCGCTCGAACGCTCGGTGCGCGAAGGCTACCTCTGGTGCGGCTCGACGTTCCTGCTGCCGCCGCTCTTCGCCCTGCTCGTCTACGCGCTCAACCTCCTGGCTCCGGGCGCCCTGTCCAAGACGATGCTGCTCATCCTGCTCGGCTTCACGACCGTACCGGCCGCCCTGCTGCCCATCTGGTTCGTCCGCCGGATCGGCCTGACCCTCGAACACGAGGGTCTTTCGGAAATCCGCCAGACGCAGACAAATCTCGCGATCATCCTCGGTTTCCTGAGCCTGGCCCTCTGGATGCTGTGCTTCTTCGTGCTGATTCCCAGCCACCCCTGAGCCTCAATCGGCTTGACGAGCCCGAGGGGCTTGGCTGGACTGACCGAACTCGGTTTTCGGTAGTGTAGCTCAGTTGGTTAGAGCGAGGGACTCATAAGCCCTAGGTCGGCAGTTCGATCCTGCCCACTACCACCACCGGGTGATGACTTTCCGCTCAGGCCTTCAGGATGGCCGAGACCGGGATGTCCAGTCCGTCCTTCCAGAGGGCTTCCAGGGCATAGCTCTTGCGGATGTCGTCGCGGAAGACGTGGAAGAGGACGTCGAAGGCGTCGACCACGGTCCAGCCGCTGTCGCGCTGGGACTCGGAGCGGGAGCTGACGCCGGCTTCGTCGAGCGCCTGCTCGAGGGCGATACGCAGGGCGCGCAGGTGCGGCTCGGAAGTACCGGTGGCGATGACGAGGAAGTCGGCGACGGAAGAGATCTGACCCATCTCGAGGACGCGGATCTCGACGGCCTTCTTCTCATCGAGGGCGCGGACGGCGGCGATGACGTGGGCCGGAAGCTTCGGGAGCACGACCATCGGCTTCGGGGCGACCTTCTCGCCGCGGCTCTTGGCCTTCAGCGGAGGGACCGCGGCGATCACGCGACGGGCCGGACGGACGGCCTTGGCGGCCGGCTTGCCCGACTTGCCGGACGGACGCCCCTTGGCGGCCGGCTTGGCGGTGGTCTTCTTGGTCTTCTTCTTAAGGGCGCACATGGTCAGTCTTGGTAAAGGGAGCGCTCATCGATGTGGCGGGCGACCGCTAGGGGCAAGCCGTTTCGGGCCGAATCGCCCCGGCGCAGGGCGGCGCGCAAGCCGGTGGAGGACACCTGCACGGCCGGCGCCCGCAGGACGGTCAGGCGCAGGACGCCGGCCAAGGCGGCCGGCGGTTCGGTCGGGATGCCATCCCGGGAGAGGACCGCGAACTCGACCAAGCCGCAGAGCGCGGCGGCTTCCTTCCACCGGTCCAAGCGCGCCAGCTGGTCGGCGCCGAGGATCCAGATGAGTCGCCGGCCCGGAAACTCCTGCGCCAGCTCGCGCGCGGTCTCGATCGACCAGCTCATACCCGCGCGACGGACCTCGCGTTCGTCCACGACGGCCCACGGGTGTTCGGCGAACGCGAGCCGGCACATCGCCACGCGGTCGGGCGCGGACGCGATCGGCGCGCCGGTGCGCAACGGCGCCTGGCCCGCAGGGATGACGCGGACTTCCCCGAGACCGAGCTGCGCGTGCGCGGCCACGGCCACGGCCACGTGCCCCGCATGCGGAGGATCGAAGGTCCCACCCAGGATGCCGATGGCAGCAGGCATGCCGCATTACGCTCCGCCGACCGACCCGTGGCAACCCAAAGCAGGCTTGAGCCCGGGCCCTTCCGTGGAAACACTGCCGCCATGGCGTCAGCCTCGCGATTCCTCCCCCCGGGCTTCGACCCCACGCAGACCGTGGCGGTCATCGCCGGCAAAGGCCGCTACCCCGCCCTGCTCATCGAATGCGCCCGCGCCCGCGGCGCGAAGGTGAAGCTGGTCTCCTTCGAGGAAGAGACCGACCCCGCGCTCATCGCGACCTTCGCTCCCGCCGACCATCGCGCCATCCCCGTCGGCAAGCTCGGCCAGATGCTCGACTCCCTCAAGGAACTCGGCGCGGCCGGCGCGGTCATGGCCGGCCAGGTCACGCCGCGGAAGCTCTTCACCGGGATGGTGCCCGACCTGAAGCTCATCGCGCTGATGGCCTCGCTCAAGGAACGGAACGCCGAGACCATCTTCGGCGCCATCTCCGCCGAGATCGAGAAAGTCGGCGTGCGCATGCTCGACGCCCGCATCTTCCTCGACGACCACCTCGCCTCGCCCGGCTGCATGACCGGCTGGACCTGCGGCATCGGCGACGACCAGCTGGCGTTCGGCACGCGCATGGCCCGCGAGATGGCCCGCCTCGACGTCGGCCAGGCCGTCGTCACGGCCAAGGGCACCGTCATCGCCGTCGAAGCCTTCGAAGGCACCGACAACATGCTGCGCCGCTGCGCGCAGACGGGCGGCAAGGAGATGCTGCTCACCAAGACGTCCAAGCACGCGCAGGACTGGCGCTTCGACGTCCCCTGCTTCGGGCTCAAGACCCTCGAGAGCATGGCCGAAGGCGGCGTGACCAAGGCGGCGCTCGAAGCCGACGCGGTCATCCTCATCGACAAGCCCGCGGTCCTCGCCCGCGCCAAGCAGCTCGGCATCGACCTCTTCGGCTTCGGCCCCGGCTGAGTCCGTCAGCCTTCGTAGAAATTCCAGGCGACCGCGCTCTCGGCCAGCACCCAAGCGATGAGCAGGGCCAGGATGAGCAGGATCCATTTGCGATAACGGACCCAGGCGCCCGGCGTGTCGGCGGAATGATCGAGGCCCCGGCGCGCGCTCAGGAGCAGCTTCAACCGCGCATGCCACGCCAGCTTGGTCTGCGCCGAAAGGTCGCGATGCGCATACGAATTCACCCGGTAATCAGGTTTGCGGAACAGGTTGGCGAGGCGACGCAGCACACCTCTGCCTACACCCTTTACCCACGCTTTACAAGCGGAGGGTCTCGGGGTAAGCCCATGGACGTGAAGTCCACCACCCGGTCCCTCCGCGCCCTCAAGGGCGTCCGGCCCATCGTCTGCCTGACGGCTTATGACGTGAGCACGGCCCGCATCGCGGACGCCGGCGGCGCCGACCTCATCCTGGTCGGCGACTCCCTCGGCAACGCCGTCCTCGGCCTCCCCGACACGGTCGGCGTGACCTTGGACATGATGCTCCACCACTCCGCCGCGGTGGCCCGGGCGAAGACCGAAGCCCTCGTCGTGGGCGACCTGCCCTTCGGCCTGGCCCATGACAGCTTCCCGAAGCTGCTCGGCTACTGCCGCCGCTTCCTGCAGGAAGGCGGCGTCAAGGCCGTGAAGATCGAAGGCGGCGCCTCCCTCGCTCCGGCCATCGCCCGCCTCGTCGACGCCGGCATCCCGGTCATGGGCCACGTCGGCATGCTCCCGCAGCGCGTCCACTCCGCCGGCTACCGCCGCCGCGGCCTGACGCCTGAGGACCAGCGGAAGATCCTGATCGACGCCCAGGCGGTCGCCGCCGCCGGCGCCTTCGCGATGGTCGTCGAATGCGTCGACGAAGCTTTCATGCCGAAGATCACCGAAGCCGTCGCCATCCCGACGATCGGCATCGGCTCGGGCCGCGGTTGCGACGGCCAGATCCTCGTCATCCACGACCTGCTCGGACTCACGCCCGAGCCGCCGCCCTTCGCTCGTCCCGAAGCCAACCTGCACCGTGACGCGGTCGCGGCCGTCCGCCGCTGGGCCGCCAAGGTGCGCACCAAGAAATCCAAATGAACTGCGTCATCTTCGGAGCCGGCGGCTGGGGAACGGCCATGGCCATCCACCTCGCCCGCCAAGGCCAGACCGTCACGCTCGTCCCGCGTCGCGCCGAACAGGCCCTCGCGCTGGCGACCACGCGCGAGAACACGGATTACCTGCCCGGCCATCGTCTCGACGACTCGATCCAGATCGGCCTCGAACCGCTGCCGGCCCTGATGGACGCCGACCTCGTCTTCCTCGCCTGCCCTTCCAAAGGCCTGCCTGAGCTGCTGAAGTCGATCGGCCCCGCCGTCCGCGCCTCGGGAGCGAAGATGGCCATCTCGCTCTGCAAAGGCCTCGACCTCTCCACGCTCCGTCGCCCGTCCGAACTGATGGCCGACGCCTTCGGGCCCGTGCCGGTCGCCACGCTCAGCGGCCCGAGCAACGCCGACGAAGTCGCGCGCGGCCTGCCCACCGCCCTCGTCCTCGCGGCCGTCGCCGACGCGGCGCTCCTCAGGTCCGTCCAGGCCGCGGTGAGCGGACCGACCCTCCGCGCCTACACTTCGACCGACCTCATCGGCGTCGAGATCGGCGGCACGCTCAAGAACGTCTACGCCCTCGGCGCCGGCCTCTGCGACGGCCTCGGCCTCGGCTCCAACGCCAAGGCCGCGATGCTGACGCGCTCGCTCCAGGAAATGTCGCGTCTCGGCGAAGCCCTCGGCGCCCGCCCGGAAACCTTCCTCGGCCTCGGCGGCGTCGGCGACCTGATGGCCACCGCGCACGGCTCATGGAGCCGCAACCGCTCCCTCGGCGAACAGCTCGCCAAGGACCCGCAAGGCACCCTCGCCGCGCTTGCGACCCGCAAGGAAGCCGTCGAAGGCCATCGCGCCGCCGAAGCCCTTTCGAAGCTCGCGACCAGCCGCGGCCTCGAAGCCCCGATCCTTGCCTGCCTGCACGCGATCCTGTACGAAGGTCTCGAGCCGCGCGCCGGCGTGGTCGCCTTGATGACCCGCGACCTCCGTTCGGAGGCATGAGCGCAGCCGGCGTCGCAGCGCGTCCGTCGCCGATCGCCGGCCTCGGGCTCTTCGCCACGCGTGAGTTCGCCGTCGGCGAGCGAATCGCACCCTACTCGGGACAGGCCAGCCGCGTGCCGCCTCCTGCCGTCGGCCCGGGCGACAAGATCTACGCCCTGGAAATCGCCCCCGGCCTCTGGCTGGACGGCGCGTCCGAGGACAACGTCGCCCGGCATGCCAACCATGCCTGCCACCCCAACGCCGAACTGATCTGGGACGAACCCGCGGGCGTGGCCTGGCTCACCGCGCTCACCCCGATCCGGGCGGACGAGGAAATCACCTTCGACTACGGCTTTTCGCTGGCGGAAAGCCTCTTTCATCCCTGCGCCTGCGGGGCGCCGGACTGCGTCGGACGCATCATCGCCACCCCCCTCCGTCCGGCCCTCCGCCGCCACCTGCGTTTTTCGCGTCCAAGGGATTGACCACCCGCGTCGGCAAGGTCAGTTTCCGCAGGTCAAACAGCCCATTTCCCCATGAAAAAAGTCGCCCTTACCGAGCTCGATCCCCGGCTCCAGAAACAGATCACCGCCGCGGACCAGCAACTGAAGACGAACCCCCAGTATGCCATCGAGGTCCTGACGGGCATCCTCGTCCGTAATCCGGGCTGCATCGAAGTCCGCCGCACGCTCCGCAAGGCCCAGAAAGCCCTCCTCGGCACCAAGAAGGGCCTGTTCGACGGCATCACCGGCGCCCTGACCGCCGGCAAGATCGCCAAGGCCGTCGAAGCCGACCCGATCGCCGCCATCGCCGCCGCGGAAGAAGCCCTCGCCAAGAAGCCGACCGACACCAACGCCAACAAGACGATCGCCCTCGCCGGCATCAAGCTCGGCTTCCACGAACTGGCCGCCTTCGCCTACGAAGAGCTCGCCACCAACGAACCCACCCAGGTCCAGCACTTCGTCGACCTCGCCAACGTCTGGATCGCCGCCGGCGAGAACGACGAAGCCCTCACCGCCGCCGACAAGGGCCTCAAGCTGTTCCCCGGCAACGGCGACCTCCAGGAAGCCGTCCGCAAGGCCTCGGTGAACAAGACGATGAAGAAGGGCAACTGGGAGGACAAAGGCGACTTCCAGTCCAAGCTCAAGGACAAGGACGAAGCGCTCCGCCTCGACCAGGCTTCCCGCACCGTCACCGACGCCGCCACCGCCCTCACGCAGGCCGCCGAGCTCGCCCAGAAGATCCAGGGCGCCCCGGACAACCTCGACCACTACCGCGAGATCGTCCGCATGTTCCTCATCGCCGAAGACCTCGACAGCGCCATCGCCTGGCTGCAGCGCGGCCGCCTGACGACCCTCGGCAAGGCCGACACCTCCCTCGAGCGCCAGGAAAGCGACCTCATCATCCGCCGCTACGAGCGCATCTCGAAGCAGCTCCGCGAAGCCATCGCCGCCAACCCCGCCGACGCCGCCAGCAAGGACGCCCTCGCCAAGAACGAGACCGAGCTCGCCGACTTCCGCCTCAAGACCTCCATCGCCCTCGTCGAGCGCTACCCGAACGACTTCTCGTACCGCTACGAGCTCGGCGCCCTGCTCCTCGCCGCCAACCGCCTCGAAGAGGCCGTCCAGCAGCTCCAGTACGCCCAGCGCAACCCGAAGTTCCGCCAGCCGGCGCTCCTCGCGATCGGCCGCGCCTTCACCCTGGGCGGCAAGTACGACCTCGCCGTCGAGCAGCTGACCGCCGCCAAGAGCGAAGTCCCGATGATGAACGACCTGAAGAAGGAGATCATCTACTCCCTCGGCGACACCTTCGAGAAGATGGGCAAGGCCAAGGAAGCCGTCGACGAATACAAGATCATCTACATGGCCGACTCCGGTTACCGCGACGTCGCCAAGAAGATCAACGACTTCTACGAGCGCCAGAAGGGCGCCTCGGCCTAAGCCCTCCCGCCGTCTCTTTTCCTTTGCGGACGGCCCAGCCCGCCCGCCTCCCCTTTCCTGCCCATGGCACTCACTCCCTTTAAGAGCAAACTCATCGCCGACGTCGGCATCAGCATGGGAGACGAAGGCAAGGGCCGACTCATCCCCGAGATCGTCCGCGAACTGCAGACCCTTACCGGCCGCCGCGACGTGGTCGGCACGGTGCTGAAGGTCAACGGCGGCGCGAACTCCGGCCACACGGTCGCCGGCCTGAAGCTCAACCTGCTGCCCGGCGGAGTGGCCGAGCACGACGTGGCCTGCCTCGCCCTCGGTTCCGGCGTCGTCGCCGACCCGCGCAAGGCCCTCTGGGAAGCGCTGCCCCTCGAGAAGATCGGCATCCCGGTCCTCAACCGCCTCCTCATCGACGAGCGCTGCATGATCAGCGACGTCTCCCACCGCATCCTCGACCTCGCCTGGGAAGACTACCGCATCAACGTCCTCGGCCACGAAGCCCGCGGCTCCACCGGCCGCGGCATCACGCCCGCGTATGCCGACGAAGTCGGCCAGTTCCAGATCCACTACTCCGAGTTCCTCGGCGCGAAGTCCGACTACGCCACGCGCCTCTCGGCCCGCCTCGACCGCGCCGCTTCGATCGTGCGCGACGTCTGCAAGCTTGCGCCCGACAAGTGGGCCGGCCTCTTCGCCAAGCTCACCGAAGCCGAGCTGCGTGCCAACAAGGGCGCCATCGAGTCCGGCGTCTTCGCGGCCGCCGAGTTCGACTTCACCCGCTTCGCCGGCAAGGAGCCCTTCACCTTCGACCACGCCGCCGTGCTCGACTGCTACTGGCAGGCCGGCGCCGCCCTCGCCCACGCCATCGGCGACGTCCGTGAGCGCATCCTCGGCGACCTCGCCGCCGACCGCCGCATCATCGGCGAGTTCGGCCAGGCCTACTGGCTCGACAAGCGCGCAGGCTTCGCGCCGAACGTCACCGCCTCCCACACCTACACGCCGGAGTTCTTCCAGTCCGCCGGCATCCCGGTCCAGGCGATCCATACGGTCGGTTGCTGCAAGGCCTACGACACCAAGGTCGGCACCCACGTCTTCCTGACGAAGATGCCCGAGGAGCACCCGCTCCAGCGCGCCCTCGCCAAGCTCGAGTTCGGCACCAGCACCGGCCGCCAGCGCATGGTCGGCTGGTCCGACCTCGTCGAGAAGGCCGACGCCCTCCGCTACGGCGGCTACGACGACATCGTCCTCAACAAGCTCGACGCCCTCTCGCCGCACGGCGAATGGAAGGGCGGCGACCTGCTCGTCTGCACGGGTTACCGCGACGCGGCCGGCAAGGTCGTCTCGGGCGTCCCCCGCAACGACGCCGTGCGTCGCACGCTGCAGCCCATCTACGCCACCCTGCCGGGCTGGACGGCCGACATCACCAAGGTCCGCTCCTACGCCCAGCTGCCCGCCGAAGCGCGCCGTTACGTCGCCTTCACGATGGCGGAGATCGTCCGCCTGGCCTCCCGCGGCGGCTCCCTGCCCTACCTCCCGAACCTCCGCTACATCGGCGTCGGTCCGGACCCTGATCAGATCATCTCGGACGTCCCCGCGACGGCCGACCTGATCAAGCAGGCGTAAGGTCAGAGCAACGTGCCGCGCAGGACCAAGGCGGCGACGACGAAGTAGATCACGAGCCCGGTGACGTCCACGATGGTCGCCACGAAGGGAGCGGCCGCCTTGGCGGGATCGAAGCCGAGCCGGCGCAGGATGAACGGGAGCATGGCGCCCGACAGGCTGCCCCAGAGCACGACGCCGACCAAGGAAAGGAAGATCACGAAGCCGATCAGCACCCAGTGCGGGCCGTAGCCGTATTCCTGACCGCAGAGCGACGGGAAGAACTCGTGCCAGATGGCGATGCGGGCGAAACCGATGACGCCGAGGATGAGGCCGAGGGTCAGGCCGCTCATGACTTCGCGACGGAAGACACGGAACCAGTCACGGAGCGTCACCTCGGACAATGCCATCGCGCGGATGACCAGGGCCGAGGACTGGGAGCCGGAATTGCCCCCGGAAGAGATGATGAGCGGCAGGAACAGCGAAAGCACCACGGCCCGCTGGATCTCGCCTTCGAAGAAGCCCATCGCGGTCGCGGTGAACATCTCCCCGACGAACAGGATGACGAGCCAGCCGGCCCGTTGGCGGACCAGCTGCATCAACGGGGTCTCGAGCAAGGGCTCATCGGGCACTTCCGCGCCGCCGAGCAACGCGATGTCGCGCGCGGCCTCCTCCGTCGCGGTCTCCAGCACATCATCGACGGTGACGATGCCAAGGACCTTCTGGTCGGCGTTGACGACCGGGATGATCGTCCGGGCATGCCGCCGGAACATGGCCAAGGCGTCCGCCCGCGTGGCGGCCACCTTCAGGAACAGGGGCGGCGCCGCGGGAAGCTCCGACACCTTGATCGCGGGGTCCGCGCGGAAGATGTCTCGGATCCGATGGACGCCCACAAGGCGACCGTCGCCGTCCACGGAGCAGACGACATGGACATAATAGACCTCCTTGGCCCGGTCACGCACATGGTCGAGGGCCTGCTGCACGGTCCACTCGCGCCCGAGGGTCACGAAACTGGTCGTCATCATGCGACCCACGCTGTCCTTAGGATAACCGAGCAGCTGTACGGCGATCCGCTGCTGGGCCGGATCGAGCAGGCCCAGGAGCCGGACGGCATGCTCGGGACACTCCTCCAGGAAAGCCGTGCGGTCGTCGTCCGACATCGCGTTCAGGATGTCCGCGGCCTCGTTGACCCCGAGCGAGCGGATCAGCGCCTCCTGGGCGTCGGAGTCCATATAACCGAAGATCTCGGAGGCGTCGGACTTCGGCAGCAGCCGGAAACTCACGGCCATCTGCACGGGGTCCAGCTGTCGGAAAAGCTCCGCGGCATCGGCGTGCGGCAGTTCGAGCACCAGCTTGCGCAAGGCGGCGAAGTCACGCTTTTCGACAAGGATGCTGATATCCTCGATGTGCTTTGGATTTGCAGACATCGTCCCCCATCCTCATCCCAATGGACGCCCGCGGCAACCTTAACCGATGTCTTCCCTGGAACATAACTTCGCGATTCCGCTCTGGGCCCTGGTCGACCAGTCCAAGGTCGAGGCGGGCAAGTCCGACATGCGCGGCCTGGCCAAGGAGCTCGGCAAGTGGCTGGCCCACAACTTCGACGTCGACCACAAGGGCGTGGCCATCGAGGAGCCCTCGGGCACCGAACCCGGCGCGATGCCGATGTTCGTCGTCGCCGGCGTCCGCCAGGACCAGTGGCACGTGATGGTCGCCCTCGCCCAGTCCCGCGCCTGCCAGCTCTTCGTGGTCCTGCCGACCGAAAGCGGCGCCTTCCGCCTCCAGGCGTTGAACGTACCGAAGCCGGAGTGATCAGCCGGCGAAGGCCTTCACGGTCTCGAGGTGCAATTCGGCGATCTGCTCCAAGGTGAGCCCGCCCCACTTGTAACCGCCGGCCAAGGCGAAGACATGCGGGATCTTACGCGCCCGCGCCCATTGGACGACGAGCTTCTCGCGCTTGCGGATGATGTCCTTGGTGATGCCCTTCATGCCGCCGGCCTTCTCATAGGTGTCCATGCCGGCGTTATAGATCAGGAAATCCACCTTCTCCAACGCATACAGGGCGTCTTCGACATGGCCGAGGTAGCCACGAGCGTCGTCCACTTCGACGTAGAAATGCCGCTCCGGATGCGTCGGCTCCCAGGAGTCGAAGCTGTTGACGGTGACGTCGGCCAGGTAGACGCGCTCATGGTCGCCGAGGATGTCGAACGTCCCTCCGCCGGCATGGGCGTCGAGATCGAGGATGCCGACGGTCTTCACCTTCTTGAGCGCCTCAAGCGCCGCCAAGGCGAGTCCGTTGAACTGGCAGAAACCATTGCCGGCGTTGCGCCGGGCATGATGCAACCCGCTGGAGAGACTGCCTGAGCGTCCGTTCTGCAAGGCCTCCTTCACCGCGTCGCGCATGCCACCGGTCGAGGCGAGGATGCTGTCCAGCAGCGGCTGGGACCACGCGCCGACCTCCAGGAAGCTTTGCTTGTCCTCGAACGTGCTGCGCACGTGCTCGGGCGAATGGATACGTTCGAGCTCCTTGCGGGTCGCCGGCTTGGGCGCCTCCAGCCAGACCTCACCGGCCTTGCCCGCTTCGATCATCTCCGCCACGAGTTTGGCTTTCGTCACCGTCTCGGTCTTCCCTTCGACGACATAAGCGGGGCTGTAGTAGACGGTGAGCGGCGGCTGCGACATGCCACCGTTATGCCCGGTCCGGCCCCTTGGGTCAAATCGCCGGCCTGTCATAGGTTGCAGGCTGGCCTCGGCCGCCCGAAGCCCCATCCTGAGCCTGTCCTGCCGCCATGCCTTTCGACCCAAAGATTCCACGAGAACTCGCTAATAAACTAGGCCGGGAGGCGATGCAGGTGATCGAACTGGGCCTCTACGCCACCCCGACGAGCCGCCAAGTGGACATCGCGGCCGACATCGCCTCAGCCGTGGCGCGGACCACCCACCTCCCGCCCGACCATCGCCACACCTTCCCACGCACCGGCGAGCACGACACCGTCGTCGAAGTCACCGAAGGAACCTCCCTGGCGGCCGCCCGCCGCCACGTCGACGCCGGCCTGCGCTCCGTGGTGCTGAACTTCGCCTCGCCGACCGTCCCGGGCGGCGGCTTCCTCGCCGGCGAACGCGCCCAGGAGGAATACCATTGCCGCTCCTCCGCGCTCTTCGCCTGCCAGCTCAAC
Source organism: Coraliomargarita sp. (assembly GCA_024638885.1). Classification (GTDB taxonomy): domain Bacteria; phylum Verrucomicrobiota; class Verrucomicrobiia; order Opitutales; family UBA953; genus UBA953. The sequence continues at coordinate 19,099 of JAHEJL010000009.1, forward strand.
GGCCCGATGTACGCGTTCCACCTGCAGCAGGCCAACGCGCTCCGTTCCGACGCGATGATCTACTCGCCGGACGTGCCGGTCTTCCGCGACGACGAGCACCGCATGCTGGAGCAGCCGTTCAAGGTCGCCTTCATCTCGGCCGCGGCCTGCGACGCCCGCGACGTCGCCCCGCTCGACCAGCCGAAGATTCCCGGGGCCATGGGCGCCCGCATCGTCAAGGTCCTCGCCGCCGCGCAGGCCAACGGCCATGACGCCCTCGTCCTCGGCGCCTGGGGCTGCGGCAACTTCGCCAACGACCCCGCCCTCATCGCCGACCTGTTCCGCCAAGCCCTCGACGGCCCCTTCAAGGGCGCCTTCCGCCGCGTGACCTTCGCGATCATCGACACGACCTCGGACCAGCGCTGCCTGAACCAGTTCCGGCTCGCGCTGGCCCAGAAGGCCTCGCCGTCGTACAATTGAACCTCAGCCCTTGGCCTGTTTGACCAGGCGACGCAGGATCACGGCCGCCTCCGCCTGCCCTTCCGGGAAGAAGAATACGACGTCGCCACCGGTATCCTTGTCGATCTCGATGGCGTTGTTGTAGACGGTCACGTCGAGGATCTTGGCGTACTTGAAGTTGAGGCTCTTGACGCTACCGGAGAAGATGACGCGCTTGGAAGTGAAGACCAGGATGCCCGAATCGACCTTTTCGAGACGCTGCTCGGTCTGACGTTCGACCTCATAGGAACCGGTCCGATAGCGCAAAGGCCCCCAGATCTTGATGCTCGTGCCAAAGCCCCCGTAGCTGCGGCGGGTGGTGACCCGACGATTCAGGCCAAGTTCTACCTGCCGCGTCCAGAAGCAGCCCTCGGAACCAAGGTCCAGCTGACATGGAACCTCGTGCAGAGGCGCGCGGGAAAGCGTCCATAGCTTCTGGGCCCCCGCGACACGCGACTGCGTCCTCTCGTCGAGGGTCAGACTGATGTCCATCCGCTTGATCTCGGCCGCGAAGGCCTGATAGGCCGCCGGATCCATGGCCTCGCCGGCGTCTTCCTGCTGCATGAGCGCCTTGATGCGCTGGTCGAAGTACGACTGGAAGGCCTGGCCGAAGGTCTCCTTCACCTTCGCCTCGGAAAGCGGGACCTCTTTGCCAAGCAGGTCGATCTGCTGGCGTTTCTGTTCCGGCGGGATGTCCCGCATCAGGACGGTGAGCATGCCGATACGGCAATAACTGGCGAACGCCTCGCCATGGATCTCCTCCGCCTCCGTCGCACCGAGTCCGAAGGCGCGAGCGAGGTTCCCCAAGTTGGCTTTTTCATCGGGCGCGAAATAGCGGTCGGACAGATAAGCCTCGAAGGCCTGGCGATACCACTTGATCAGGTCGCTGCGGCAACGCTTACGGATGGGAAAACCCACCTTAGCGTCCAACTCGGCCCAATCGTCCTCCGAAAGGAAACATTCGAGCGGAGCGACCGACAACTTATCCCAGACCGCCAACAGGCCGGCCTGATAACTCTGGCGACCCAGGATACCGTCGAAAAGATTGGCGTCCTTTTCCGGCGGGCGGGCAAAAGGCAGGACGCGGACGGGCGCCGGCAACGCGGCCAGCGTCTGCCATTCGGCCATGCCAGGCTTCCAATAATGGTCGGTCGGGCGCAAGTCGCCCGCGGCGAGCTTGGCGCGGACGACTTCCAGCGGATAAGCGCCAATCTCGGCCCCGGCCCTGGCGATATGGATCTGTTCGGCGGACATGGTCTTACTTGGCGAGACGGGCGAGGATGGCTTCGCCGACCTTGGCTCCGAGGAAGTCATAGCCTTCGCCCTTGAAGTGGACGTCGTTGGGATTCTGCAGTTCGGCGAGCCGCGGGGTGATCGCGCCGAACAGGTCGTCGGTCGGGATGCCGTGCTTCTTCATCACCTCGGCCGCGAGGGCGTTCTTCTCCACGATCGACTGCGCGGTCTGCTTCTGGGCCGCATTGTCCGGGATCGGCGTGGTGCTCGCCCAGATGAGCTTGGCGCCGGTCTGCTCGAGACGGCCGACGATTTCTTCGAGTCGCTTGACGTAGTCGGCGGCAGGGGTCGCCCGGTCATGGATGCCGAAATTAAAATGGATGACGTCCCACTTCCCGGCGCCGAGCCAGACGTCGAGGTTCTTGAGGCCGGAAGCGGTCGGCCCGCAGTTGGCCGGAGCGCGGTGGACATTGGCCTTGCCGGCCAGTACCTGGCGGGTCGGCTGGGTGTAGCCGCGCGAGACGGAGTCGCCGATCAGCAGCACGCGCGGGAGCTTCGGGTCGTCCTGCACGAAGTCCCAGGCGTTGGACTTACCCGCGATCTTATCCCGCTTGTGGAGCGGCAGGTAGAAGCTGCCGAGCTGCCCCTGCAGGACCTTCTCCCAGGCCTGCGCCTCGGGGGAGAGCTTCGCGACCCAGGCCTGATAACGCTCGTCGATGACCTTCTCCTGCGCGGCTTTCTTGGCCGCCTGGGCCGCCGCTTCCGCGGCGTTCGTCGGCTCGCCCTTCGGCGGCTCGGCGGCGAGCAAAGCGGCAGACAGACAGAGCAAGGCAAGCAAGGGCTTCATGGCGGGGTATGCCGATGCAATCACCCCACGCCCGTCCTTCAAGCCGTCACTGCGGCCAAGGCCTGCGCGAGCAACCGGCGACGGTGTCCGTAAGTCCGGCGAGCGGCCTCAGCCGAAGCCGCCTGCAAAAGCGCGACTCCGTCAGGCCCGTTCGCCGCCCGGACGAACTCCGCGTCTTCCTCCGCCCACACGCAGGCGGTCGGGCCGTCGATCTCCGGATGGAACTGCATGCCGAACGAACGGCCCAGACGGAACATCTGCACCGGACAGACCGGCGTCGACGCCAACAAGGTCGCCCCGGCGGGCAAGGCACAGCCGTCACCATGCCAATGGAGGACTTCGATGCTCGCGGGCAGCCCGCGCGTGATCGCGTCCGTCCCAACGAAATCCAATCGCCCCCAACCGACCTCACGGAGGCGGCGTCCGTCGGCGTCGGTCATCGGGACGACCTTCGCCCCGGCGGCATGGGCGATCAGCTGCATGCCCAAGCAGATCCCGACGTTGGGCCAGTCCTTGGCCAGCCGAGCACGGAGGAGCGCGACGACGGGCGCCAACCACGGAAACTCCGGCTGGCCGATGTCCGCCACGCCCATCGGCCCGCCCATGACGACCAGGACGTCCTCCGCCCCCAGCTCGGCGGGCAACGGCTCTCCCTTGAAGGCTTCGACGACCTCGACCTGGTAACCCGCCGCGGCCAGCAGTTCGCCCAACATGCCCGGACCTTCGTGCGGAACGTTGGTGAGACAGACGGCGCGAGGCATCTTGCCGACGATGGTCTCGCCCTCCCAAATCCTGGCAAGCCCGCAGGAGTCGTGGCATCAGATTGCCGACTTTCGGTCAGACCTCGCCCTTAGGACAAAGTGTGGTTTGGACAAAAGCCTGCCGTGTCGTTTTGTGGACAGACTGAACCACGCAGGCACATCCGTCCGCTTACCCGAAGCCATCGCCCAGGCCTTGGCGGAGGTCCGTAGCACCGTGTCGCCGCACCTGAGTTTCACGGCCCCGCCCCTCGCGACCGGCTGCGCGCTCGAACGTTATGATTTCATCGGGCCGAAGGCGGCCCACGACTTCATCCGCATCGGCCTCTTCACCGGCATCCATGGCGACGAGCCGGCCGGCCCCATCGCCGCCACTCGGCTGCTCGCCCAGCTCATCCGGCAGCCGCACCTCGCGACCGGCTATCACCTGACGGTCTACCCGACGATCAACCCACACGGCCTCGCGGCCGGCACCCGTCACGACGAGGCCGGCTTCGACCTGAACCGCGAGTTCTGGAAGGAGTCTTCCCGCCCGGTGGTGAAGCTCCTCGAGCAGGAACTCCGCGCCGCCCGCTTCCAAGGCATCATCGCCCTCCACGCCGATGACACCTGCGAAGGCCTTTACGGCTACGCCCACGGCCGCCTGCTGAACGAAGAGCTGCTCCGCCCTGCCCTCCGCGCGTCCGGCCAGCACCTGCCGATGGACCAACGCCCGCTCATCGACGGCTTCGCGGCGGACGAAGGCGTCATCCACTTCTGCTTCCCGGGCGTGCTCTCGGCGCCGGCGGACCAGCACCCGGCGCCGTTCGACATCATCCTCGAGACGCCGGCCAAGGCGCCGGACGACCTGCAGGCCGCCGCGATGGTCGACGGCGTGCTGGCGATCCTGGCGGAGTACCGTCGCTTCATCGCCTTCGGCGGCGATCTCTGAGCCGTCGGCTTACTTGGTCACACCGCTGAGCGGGTGCTCGGTGACGACCTTCCAGGCGATTTCCTGCAGCAAGCGATTCAGCTTCTCGGCCTCAGGCAGTTTCGCAAGCTGGCTGACCACGGGCAGGCCGACGGGGCTGCGGCGGTAGATCACCGCATAGTGGCAATAGGCCGACAGGACGCGGATCTGGGGGCCCGGATGACCGAGCACATCCGTGAACAGTTCGTTCTGGGTCTTGATGCCCGGCGCCTCGCCACGGATGACCTTGTCGCGCAAGGCCAGCACGGCCTCGCCGCTGGGCACGATCGCGATCTTGGCCCCGGGAATCCCCGCGTTGAGTTCCCGCACGTGGTCTTCGATCAGCTTGAAGTAAGGATCATGCTTCGCGCGGAGCTGGGCCAGCGTCGCGGTGTCGCGGTCGATCGACTTCGGGCGATCGCGCGAAAGCCAGAGCTGCGGGTCTTCGTAAGGCACCCAGTTCTGCTGCAGGGTGAAACGGATCTTGGGATTATGCTCCAGGCCGAGCTTCACGAAGTTCTCGATGCCGGCATCCGGCAGGAACGTCGGGGCCATCGTGAAGAGGTCGGCCTTGCCCGCCGCGAGGATCGGCTTCGCCTTGTTCTTCTCCGGAGGAAGATCCCAGTGCTGGATGACCTTCGAGCCGCCGATGGAGGAGATCGCGAGCTGCTCGTGGCCTTGGATGCCCGCGGCCTTGGCCATCTCGGCGACCAGCGGCGGCATCCACACATGGAAACTATGGCCGGCGGTCAGGACCTTGAGGCCGGCGGGCGGTGCCGACGGCTCGGCCGCGCGCAACGACACGGACAGCGAGAGGACGAACAGCAGGAGCGTAGGGAGGCGCATGTCCCCATCCTTCCACCAACCCTCAAAGCGTCAACCCCGACCCCGCCGCGATGAACGGCCGGACCGGGGTTGTTGCAGGTCCCTGAGGACGAGGTCGGCTTACTTGCTCGAACGGTAAGGACCGGCCGGGAGACCGTCCTTGCCCGCGGAGAAGACGCTGACTTCCGGGAAATCGGCCCAGGCGTAACGGACTTCCTTGGGCTCCTTCACGCCGGCCGCCGAGACGGTGACCTGGGCGCCTTCGGCCTTCGCCTGCGCGAAGACCCACTTGCCGTCTGCGGCCAGCAGGCCGAAGCCCTTGCCTTCGTTGTTCAGGGTGACGGCACGGTCATAGGTGAGCACCCAGGCGTCGCCTTTGCGCTCGGACTTCACCACGCGAGGGGCTTCGCCATCGGTGCGGGTCTTGTAGACGCGCTGGAGGGCGACGGCGGCGAGGCGCTCGCCGACCGGCAGCTTGTTCTTCGGATGGATGTCCTTCTCGTCACCGAGGTCGATGTTCACGGTCATCATCGCGCCGGGCACGTTGTCGGCGATCCACTCCATGGATTCGCGGATCTTCGGCCAGTCGGCCTCCTGCACGGCCAGCTCGGGGTGGCGGGCCTTGAAGCGAGGCAGCTGGACGATGATGAAGGGGAATTCCTTACCCCAGGCCTTCTGCCAAGACTTGATCATCGAGCCGAGGACCCACTTGTAGGCCTCGGGCTGGCCGGCGTTGGATTCGCCCTGATACCAGAGGGCGCCGCGGACGGAGTAACCGACGAACGGAGCGACCATGCCGTTCCAGTTCATGTGGGGTCCGTTGGACCAGACGGGAGCGAGCTTGCCCACGTCCTGCTTGAGCTTGGCGGCGACGGCCTTGTCCTTCTCGACCTTGAGGCGGGCCTGGATCTTCTCGACGGCGGCGGCGCGGGCCTTGATGGCCGCGGCTTCCTTGGCGTCGAAGTCCTTGGCGTCGGCGACGTCGGCGTACATGCCCTTCGGACCCCAGGCCTCGGCGCGGGTGCCACCGATCGAGGTGTGGATGATGCCGACCGGCTGCTTGAGGTTGGCGCGCAGTTCGCGGCCGAAGTAGAAACCCGCGGCGGTGAACCATTCGACGGTGTCCGGAGCGGCCAGCTTCCAGGAACCCTGCACGTCATCGGCCGGCTCGGCCTTCGGCGTGCGGGCGACGGTGAAGACACGCAGGCCGGCGTCGGCCGGACGGGACTTCGCTTCGTCGGCGGTGGTGGTGTTCTTGACGACCCACTCCATGTTCGACTGGCCCGAACCGATCCAGACTTCGCCGACGATCACGTCGTGCGCGGTGAAGGTCTCTTCGCCGGAGCTGACCACGAGGTCCTGGCCCTGCTCGGTCGGCTTGAGTCCGCCGAGCGTGACGCTCCACTTGCCATCGTTGCCGGCGGTCGCGGCAGCTTCGGCGGCGCCGAGCTTCACGCTGACCTTCGCGCCCGGGTGGGCCTTGCCGAAGACGGCCGCCTCGCCGGCCTGGAGCACGGCGTGATCGGAGAACAGGGAGACCAGCTTGAGCTCACCGGCGGAGACGACCGCGGAAAAGCAAAGCACGAGGGTAGCGAGGCGGGGTAGCATGCCCATAGGACACGGGAAAGGCCCCCGGGTTGCCAAGCCCGAAGGATTCGCAGGCCAGACGAAACTAAGCCCCCATACCGCTGTTATAATGACACACCCATGAAACACCTCCCCCTGCTCCTCCTCGCCGCGACCCTCGGCTTCGCGGCCGATGACGTCCAGCGCCCCCTGGGCCGCCCCGACCAAGCGCCCGGCGCCCCGCGCCCCGAAGGCCGGCCCAACAGCCGTCTGCCCATCAAGCTGTCGCCCGAGGAACAGAAGCGCCTCCATGAGGCCATGGAGAAAGCCAAGCAGGACCCGGCGGTGAAGGAAGCCCACGAGCAGGCCGCCAAGGCCCAGCAGGCCGCGATGGAAGCTCAGAAGAAGGCCCGCGAAATCACGGACGACGCCGCCCGCAAGGCCGACCCCGAAGTCGCCCCCATCCTCGAGAAACTCCGCAAAGCGATGGAGCCGCCGCGCGGCGAACAGCCGAACCGCCAGCCCAACCCCGAAGGTCCCCGCACCCGCGAAGGCGGCGAGCGTCCCCAGCCCAATAACCGAGGCGCCCAGTTTCCCGGCCTGACGCCCGACGAGCAGCAGCGCGTCCGCGAAGCCCTGGCGAAGGCCAATGCCGAGCCCGCGGTCCGCGAAGCCCGCGAGGCCGCCGCCGCGGCCCAGCGCAAGGCGATCGAGATCACGGAAGACGCCGCCCGCAAGGCCGACCCTTCCGTCGCTCCGTTGCTGGAGAAGATGCATAAGGCCGGCGAAGCCCGTCGCGCCGAAGGCGAAGGTCAGCGCGGTCGCAAGCAGCCCGAATAAGCACGGATTCGTCCGTATCGACGGCCGGCCTGCGGGCCGGCCTTTTTATTTCCCATTACGAAGGCACGCCCCATATTCCGCCTCCACCCCATGCGCCTCCCCACGCTTGTCCTGGCCGCGTTCGGCCTGCTGAACTTCGCCTCCGCGGAAGACGCCCGCCTCGGCCCGCTCAAGGACCTCAACGGCACCTTCCCCTTCCCTGCTCCGAAATCGGTCCAAGAGTGGGAACCGCGCCGCGACTTCGTCCAGCGCCAGTTGCGCGTCTCCCAAGGGCTCTGGCCGATGCCGACCAAGACCCCGCTCAACGCGGTCATCCACGGCCAGATCGACCAAGGCGACTACACGATCGAGAAGGCTTACTTCGAAAGCGCCCCGGGCTTCTTCGTGACCGGCAATCTCTATCGGCCGAAGCACGTCAGCGGCAAGGTGCCGGCGGTGATCTTCCCGCACGGACATTGGACGGACGCGCGTTTCCTCATCCAGCCTGACAAATACGTCCGCGAGGAGATCGCGACCGGCCAGGAACGCTTCGAGCAAGGCGGCAAGTCGCGCTTCCAGTCGATGTGCGTCCAGCTCGCGCGCATGGGCTGCGTCGTCTGGCAGCTCGATGCGCTCAGCGACTCGGACTCCAAGCAGCTCGGCCCGGAAATCGTCCATAAGTTCGCCAAGCAGCGTCCGGAGATGAACCGCACCGAAGGCTGGGGACTCTATAGCCCGCAGGCCGAAGCCAACCTGCAGAGCGTGATGGGCCTGCAGACGCTGAATTCGATCCGCAGCGTGGACTTCCTGCTGACGTTGCCCGAGGTCGACCCGACCCGCCTGGCCGTCACGGGCTCCAGCGGAGGCGGCACCCAGACGATGCTGCTCGCGGCGACCGACCCGCGCGTCGCCCTCTCCTACCCGGTGGTGATGGTGAGCACTTCCATGCAAGGCGGCTGCACCTGCGAGAACGCCACCCTGCTGCGCGTAAATTCGGGTAACGTCGAGATCGCCGCCCTCTTCGCGCCGAAGCCGCAAGGGATGAACACCGCGAACGACTGGACGAAGGAGATGGCCACGAAGGGCTTCCCCGACCTGCAGGCCCTGTATAAGCTCTACGGCAAGAAGGACAACGTGACGCTCCAGCGCGGCGAACACTTCCCGCACAACTACAACGCGGTCACCCGCTCCGGTTTCTATGCCGTCCTGAACAAGCATTTCAAACTAGGTTTCGAAACCCCGATCATCGAACGCGACTACCAGCCCCTGCCTAAGGAGAAGCTGACCGTCTGGGACGAATCCCATCCCGCGCCGAAGGCCGGCGACCCCGAGTTCGAACGCAACCTGCTGAGGTGGCTGAAGTCCGACGCCCAGCAACAGCTGCTCGCCGCAGCCAAGACCACCGAAGGCCGCGAACAGATTCTGCGACCGGCCATCGAGGCGCTCATCGGCCGTCCGTACTCCCACGCCGGCAAGATCACCTTCCCCGATGCGAGCACGCAGTGGCGGGACTCCCATTTCCGCACGCAGGGCAAGCTCGTGAACGCGACCTACGGCGAGGAAGTGACCATCGACTGGCTGCAGCCGATCAACCCCACGGGCGAAGTGGTCGTATGGCTCGATGACGCCGGCAAGGGGTCGGCCCGGCTTGCGGACGGCAGCATCCGCCCCGAACTGCAGGCGCTCATCGACCGCGGTATCGGCGTCCTGACCGCCGACCTCTTCCTGCAGGACGACAAGTCGCTGAAGCAGACGCGTGTCGTCGCCAACCCCCGCGAAGTCCCGGCCTACACCTTCGGCTATAACCACGCCCTCTTCGCCCAGCGCGTGCATGACGTGATGACCATCACGAGCTACCTGCTGACCCCGCGCGACGCGTCGCAACCCGCCGTGAAGAAGGTGTCTCTCGCCGGCTTCGGCCAGATGGGCGCCGTCGCCGCCGCCGCGCGCGCCGCCACGGGCAACGCCATCGCCAAGGCCGCGATCGACACGCAAGGCTTCCGCTTCGGCCAGCTCCTCGATTACCGCCACCCGATGTTCCTGCCGGGCGGCGCCAAGTATCTCGACGTGCCTGGCCTGCTCTGCGTGGCCTCCGCCAGCCCGCTCTGGGTCGCCGGCGAGACCGACGCCACGCTCTTCCCGTCCGCCCGGCGTGCCGAGGCCGGGATTGACTCCAAGACCGCCGCCGCCACTTGGCTTCTCCGATGATGCACCGCCGCACCTTGCTCACCGGCCTCGCCTTGGCCCCGTTCGCCGGCCTGCTCGCGGCCGAAGCGCCCGCGCGCATCCGAATCGCCCAGGTCGGCACCTCGCACGCCCATGCGGCGGGCAAGATGGATGCGCTGCGCTCCCTGTCGGATCTTTACGAGGTCGTCGGCTTCGCCGAGCCGATCGCCGCCCGCCAGGCCGCAGCCAAGAAGGCCAAAGCCTTCGCCGGCCTGAAGTATCTCACCGAGGCGGAGATCCTCGCCGACCAGACCATCCAGGCCGTGGTGATCGAGACCACCCTCGAAGACTCCGCCCGCGCGGCCATGGCCGCGCTCAAGGCCGGCAAGCACGTCCACCTCGACAAGCCCGGCGCGGAGAAGCACGCCGACTTCGTCGCCCTCCGTCGCTACGCGGAGGAAAAGAAGCTCACCGTCCAGATGGGCTACATGCTCCGCTATAACCCTGGCATCCAGCTGCTCGTCCGCGCCACGAAGGAAGGCTGGTTCGGCGACGTGATGGAGATCGACGCCTCGATGGGCAAGTTGCTCGACGAAAACACCCGCAAGCGCTTCGCCCAGCTCCCGGGCGGCGGCATGTACGAGCTGGCCTGCCACCTGGTCGACACGATCGTGACGCTGATGGGCCCGCCGCTCTCGGTCCAGGCCTTCGGCAACGCCACCCGCGCGCCGCAGGACACCTTCGTCGATAACCAGCTGGCGGTGCTCACCTACGCCAAGGCCACCGTGACGATCCGCTGCAACCATGCCGACCCCTTCGGCGGCCCGAACCGTTACCTCACGATCCGCGGCACCAAAGGCGACATGGAGATCTCGCCCCTGGAGTCAGGCACCGGCCTCCTGCGCCTCGACCAGCATCGCGACACGGTCAAGGTCTGCCGAAAGGTCGGCGACAAGAGCGTCATGGTCGCCGAACCGCGCTTCCGTAAGGGCGAGAGCGCCTTCGAACTCGAAGTCCCCAAGGGACGCTACGACGAGGAATTCCGTGACCTCGCCCGCGTGCTGCGCGGACAGGCCTTCGGTTGGTCGGCCGACCACGACATCGCCGTCCACGCGACCGCGCTGCGCGCCGCGGGCCTGGAACCGCGCTGAGCAGACTCAACGCAGACCCCACGCCTTCTCCAATACGGGCACGACGCCAGGATCCTTGGCCTTCAGCTCGGCGCGATCGAAGGGCTCCATGTCGTTCCGGTCGAAATAGGATTCGGTGCACTCCGCGAAATACTCCATCTGGTTGGTCAGCGCATAGGCCTTGGACGGCTTGTCCGCGAACTTCTCGCCGGTCCATCGCTTCACCGCATCATAGGTCCCGGCCGCCTTCGCCTGGCGGTAGGCGCCCAAAATCTCCGGATTCTGGAAACCGCCCGGGACGACCTGGTCGTGATAGGCATGGGCGAGTTCATGGAGCACGAAGACCGGCATGCGCTTCGTCTCCGGCTCGAATCGTTCGACGTTCGTGAACTCGACCGCCTTCGCCAAGGCGATCTCGCGGCCGGCCTGCTTCACCCACTCCAGTCCGCCATGGTATTCGGCGGTGGGTCGACGTTCAGGATAAGGCAGCGTGAAATTGAGCGGTACCTTCTTGAGCTCCGCGGCGGCCTTCGCCGGCAGAAGACGGACGACCTTCTCCAGATGCTTGTCGAGCAGGCCGACGGCCTTCTCCACGGCGACGGCGTCCTTGGCGATCAGCCGTTCGTCGATGCGCAGCGTCCAGCCGCGGAGCTCGCGCACCTGGCGGTCACGGCCCGCCATCTGCACGGCGGCCTTACCCAAGGCGTCGCCGACGAGGAAATAGGTCTCGGCGTTGCCGAACTCATGATGACCGTGGCCGGGGTTCGGCGAATCCTCCGCCTTGCGCACGAAAGCATGCGTCGGGACGAAGATCACGTTGTCCTTGAATTCTGGGCGGTTCGCGACCGCCGCCTGCGCCTTGCGGAGCGCCGTCCATTCCTTCGGCGCCTCGACCCAGGGTCCGGTCAATTCGCCCACGACGACGGGCAGCCTGGGCGCGCCGAACTCCTTGCGGACATCCTGGATGAGGTGCACGAGGTTCTGCTCATACTCCGGCAACGCGGTCTTGGGATTCACACCGTCGTTCCAGCCCTGATACCAGACGAAGCCGGCGAGCTCGACGGGCGCGCCGTCATAGTCCGGGAAATCCTTCTTCAGGTTCGCCAAGGCCTCGCGTACTTCGGCGACCATCTTGAGATAATACGGACCGACCTCGCCCCCGGCGCTGGGCGGACGGAAATCGCGGTAGAGGCTTTTACCACCCCAAGCGGCCTTGATGATCAGGACCTGATCGCGGTAAGCGTCGCCGACGACGTGGCCGAACTGGAACTCGGGACCGAAGTGGTGCTTACCGCCATAGACGGCGTAGCCGACCGATAACCCGCCGGCCAGCAACGGTTGCTTCTCGCGCTGATAGCGGACCCAGACGTCTTTCCGCACGACCCAGCTGCCGTCCTTGTCTCGCAGGTGAGCATAGCGCTCCGCGTTGCCCGGCCGGGACATCACCTCGACCAGGGTGCCCTTCCCTTCGTTGTAGTTGCGGCCGGTGAGATCGACGACCGCCTGCCCCTCCATGTTGGACTGACCGGCCAGGATGAAGACCTTGAGCTTCCGGGCCGGCTCGGCGGCCAGGCAAAGGACGGACCAGCAGAGCAAGATCGGGGCGAATCTCATGGCCTTGTTATCCGCCCATCACCCGCCACCCGCAAGCCCATCCCCTCTTTCCGGGTCAATTCAGACCTCGATTCAGGCCTCGATTCAGCCATCAATGCAGCCCTCCTCTCCGCACCATGTCCACCGCCCCCTTCCCCCTTTCCGGCCTGGCCGACGAAGCCGCCGATGACATCGACGGCCAGATCGCCGCGCACCGGGCCCTCGGATGGACGGCGATCGAACTGCGCCTGCTGCACGGCAAGCAGTTCTCCGGCCCGGCCGTGAGCGACGACGAGTTCAAGGCCGCCGTCGATAAGCTCGAAGCCGCCGGCATGCGCGTCAGCAGCTACGCCTCGGCGATCGGCAACTGGAGCCGGCCCATCACGGGCGACTTCGCCACCGACCTCGCCGACCTCAAGGTGCTCATCCCGCGCATGCAGCGCACCCGCACGAAGTTCGTCCGCACGATGAGCTGGGTCCGCGGCGACGTCTCCGAAGACGCCTGGCGCGACGAGGGTGTCCGCCGCTACAAGGAGATGGCCAAGCTCGCCGCCGACGGCGGCATCACCCTGCTGCACGAGAATTGCGAAGGCTGGGGCGGCCTCTCGGGCACGCACGCCCGCCGCTTCATCGAAAGCGTCGACCACCCGAGCGTCCGCTACCTCTTCGACATCGGCAACACCGTGTCCTACGGCCAGGAGACGATGCCGTTCTACCGCGAGATCCTGCCCTACGTGGAATACGTCCACATCAAGGACTGCCGCCGCAACCCGGCCGGCGGCAAGAGCAGCGCGTTCACCTACGCCGGCGAGGGCGACGCCCTCGTCCGCGAGATCCTCACCGACCTGATCGGCAAGGGCTACAAGGCCGGCGTCTCCATCGAGCCGCACGTCGCCAGCATCGTCCACCTCGGCGAAGGCACCAAGGCCTCGCCGCAGGAGCGCTTCGATTCTTACGTGCGCTACGGCCGGGGCCTCGAGAAGCTCCTGGCGGAAATCACCTCCCGCTGAACGGCACAATTGGCTGGCGCTCCCGCCCCCGCCCCTCATCCCTTTTCGCATGTCTTCCGAACCGACTCCTCCCTTCGACGGCCCCCAGCTGGGCGACACCGTCGACGGCCTCACGCTCATCGCGGTCGGCATCCGGGACACCTTCACCGAAGTCCTGCCGGCCCATCGCGAGGCCTTCACGCTGCTCAACGAATGGATGAGCGGCATCCGCCTCTATGAGCTCGAGGACGCCCTCGACCTTGACGCGAACTTCTGGGACGAGCTCCTCGACTGCGACTACGAGGTCGGCGAAGGCGAGATCGACGGCGACCAGCCCGGCGAGATGGTGACCATCTACGACGTCTGGGCCGACGAAAAGGGCGCCGATGCCTGCCTCGACAAGCTCTGCGCGCGCCTCGAGGAACTGAAGGCCATGGCGACCGACCTGCTGCCGCCCGGCCTGCACAACGCCGCGAAGTCGCACCAGTCGCCGACCGAGACGCTCAAGCTGATCGCGCAGCTGGCCGACTGATCACTTCTTGGCCGGCTTCATCGCCGCCAGGATGGCTTCCTTGTGCTTCGGCCATTCGGGATTGGCCATGCCTTCCCAGATCCGCAGGTTGCGGAAACTCGCGTCGACGCCCACCCCGAGCATCACGCTCTGCTTGGGCTTGGCGAAGAGAGGGTGCGACGTCGTCGTGCTCTTGCCGGCGACGGTCGCCACGGCCTCCTGACCGCGGATCTCCAGCACCGCGACATACCATTCTCCCAGCTTCAGCGACTGCGGCACGCCCACCGGCGGCTCCTTGTCACGCTGCCTGTTGGCAGGATTGATGCGCTCGGCGGAGTAGGCGGTTAGGTTGCTGCCGGACTGGCTGATGAACAGCGCCGTGACATAGTCTTTCTCGTCCGTCGCCTTGACGAAGACCGAACGATATTTGCGCCCTTCGAGCGGGACGTCGTTCAGGCGGAATTCCACCTGGATGACCGCATCCTGATAAGGCAGGCCGAAGGAGGCCGTCGCCGGATGATTGGCCGCCGGGCCTTCCATGCCACGGAAAGCGCCGTCAGCGATGTTCCAGCTGCCCGACCGACCACTGTTGGCGACCGTGCTGAACCTCCACCCCGCGAATCCGCTGGCGAAGCCCTTGGGCTTGTCAGCGCTGAGCGCCGGCAACGTCGTGAGATCCTGGCGGGCGAGCTCCTTGCCACGCAGGGTCAGGAAGGTCGGAGGCATTTCCTCGGCGAGCAATGCGGATCGCAAGCCGATCAACAAGAGGAGGATGACGGGGCGCATGGAGCCAGCCTGCCCCCGGCGGACCGCCTGTAAACACTAAGACACAAAGCTTAATTCGGATCGCAACTCCCCCGCAGAAGAGGGGTTATTCAAGGCATGAAGCACCCCGCCCTCTTGATGCTGTTGATCGCCGCCCTCTGCCCCGCCGCCGACCGTCCGAACATCCTGATCATCGTCGGCGACGACATGGGCTATGCCGACGTCGGCTTCCATGGCTGCAAGGACATCCCGACCCCGCACCTCGACGCCCTCGCGGCCTCCGGGGTGCGCTTCACCAACGGCTACGTGACCGGACCTTACTGCTCGCCCACGCGCGCCGGCCTGCTCACCGGACGCCAGCAGACGCGCTTCGGCCACGAGTTCAATCCCGCCGGCGCCCATGGCCTGCCGCTGACGGAATCCACCCTGCCCGACCATCTGAAGGAAGCCGGCTACGTCACCGGCATGGTCGGCAAATGGCACTTGGGCTCCTTGCCCGCCCAGATCCCGCAACAACGCGGCTTCACCGATTTCTACGGCTTCCTCGGCGGCGCGCATAGCTACTTCAACGACGGCGGCATCCTGCGCGGCACCGAGCCGGTCAAGGAACTCGACTACACCACCGACGCCTTCGGCCGCGAAGCCGTGGCCTACGTCGAGCGTAACAAAGGCAAGCCCTGGATGCTTTACCTGGCCTTCAACGCCGTCCACACGCCGATGGACGCGACCAAGGAACGCCTGGCGAAATTCGCGTCGATCGAGAACAAGACCCGCCGCACCTACGCGGCGATGATGTCGGCGATGGACGACAACATCGGACGCGTGATCAAGGCCCTGAAGGACAGCGGCCAATATGAGAACACCCTCGTGACCTTCATCAGCGACAACGGCGGCCCCACCATGAACGGCGTGACCGTCAACGGCTCCGTGAACGCTCCGCTCCGCGGCTCCAAGCGCACGACGCTCGAAGGCGGCATCCGCGTTCCCTTCGTCATCTCCTGGCCCGCCCGCCTCAAGCCCGCGGTCTTCGACCCGATCGCGGTCCAGCTGGACCTGCACGCCACCGCCCTCGCCGCGGCCGGCGTGCCGGCCAAGGCCGAATGGAAGCTCGAAGGCGTGAACCTGCTCCCCTACCTCTCGGGCGAGAACAAGGCCGCTCCGCATGACGCCCTCTACTGGCGCTTCGGCGAGCAGATGGCTATCCGCCAAGGCGACTGGAAGCTCGTCCGCTACGACACCAACGCCGACACCAATGCCGGCCGGGGCAAGAAGCAGCCGACCTCCTCGGCCAGGCTGTACAACCTCGCGACCGACATCCACGAAGACAAGGACCTCTCCGCGGAGATGCCCGACAAGGCCAAGGAACTGCAGGCCCGCTGGGACGAGTGGAACAAGGCGAACGTCAAGCCGCTCTGGGGCTCCGGCGCGGGCGACAACGACGGGCCTGAACCCGGCGAGGCGAAGAAGGGCAAGAAGAAGGCCGCGAAGTAAGCCCGCCCTATCGTTTCAGGTGCTTGTCCAGGAACCCTTGGATGAGCGCACGCGACTCGGCGCTGTCGAACTCTCGACCGCCGTGGCCGGCTCCGGGCAGCAGCTTCAAGGTCGATTCCACGCCGACGGATTGGAGGGCCGCATGCAGGCGCTCGCTCTGGTCGAGCGGGACGGAGGTATCCGCCGTGCCATGCATGATAAGGAACGGGACGTCGTCCTTCGTCACCTGATGCAGCGCGCTGACGGCCTTGGCCTTCTCGGGCTGGTCCATGACGATGCCCCCGAGCAGCACGGCGCCGTTCGCCTTGGCGAGCTCCGCGCGCGTGCGCTTTTCCGAGAGCACGTTGGGCGGCATGGTCAGGAGATCGGTCGGGCCATACCAATCGATGACGGCTTTTACCTTGTCACCGGGCGGCAACGTCAGCGTGCCCCACAGGGCCACCACGTGACCGCCGGACGAACCCCCGATCGCGGCGGAGCGCTCAGCATCGAAGCCGTATTTGCCGGACTCCCGCCGCAACCAACGCAACGCCGCGATCGGATCTTCGATCTGTGCGGGCCAAGAATGCTCGGGCAGAAGCCGGAAATCCAGGCTCGCGACGGCATAACCTTTGGCGGCCAGCCATGTGACCGGACAACCGGCCTTCGTCCCCTTGCCCCAACCTCCGCCATGCACCCAGATGACCAAAGGCATCGGCGCGGCCGGCCTGGCGTTAGGACGATAGAGATCCAGCTTGAGGCTGACGCCTTTCACCTGGGCATACTCGAGGTCGCGTGAGATCTCGACCCCTTCGGGCAATTTGGGCGCAGCGCCGAGCGCCATGGCGGCACCGAAGCACAACAGGAAAAAGGTCCTCATTTGTTCTTGGCCTTGGCTTTGCCGGCCGGGCTTTTCTTGATGAGTTGCACGGGGACGTCGTTCGAGAGGTCGGCGCCGGGGGTACTGCGGCCACGCGCGATGATCTTCTCGAGTTCGGCCTTCATGGCGGCGACGCGCTCGGGGAATTCGGCCTGCAGGTTGTTCCGTTCGCCCGGATCCTGGGCCAGGTCGAAGAGCTGCACGGGCGGCAAGCCGGCTTCCTCCGGGCCGGGCTTCGGCGAACTCCAACCCCCCGAACCGGCGCTGAGGCAGAGCTTCCAACGGCCCTCGCGGATCGCGAAGCTGCCGTTGATCGATTGGCTGACGATGCCCTGACGCACCTCGGGCTTATCTCCGCGGAGGACCGGCAGGAAGCTCACGCTATCCTCGCCCATCGTGGCCGGGATGACGGCGCCGGTGAGCTCGGCGAAGGTGGCCAGGAAATCGATCTGGCCGACAAGGGCCGACGAGACGCCGGGCTTCACCTTCGCGGGCCAGCGGACGACGAACGGCACGCGGTGTCCGCCTTCATAGAGATCCGCTTTGTTGCCGCGGTAGATATAGCTCGGCTCATGGCCGGCCTTACGGAGTTCCGGGATGTTCGCCGCGGTCGAGCAACCGTTGTCGGACGTGAAGACCACGAGGGTGTTCTCGGCCAAGCCCTGCTGATCTAGCGCCGCCAGCAGACGGCCGACGTCATGGTCGACCTGCTTCACGAAATCAGCGTAAGGACTGATACCGCTTGAGCCTAGGAACTCCTTGGTCGGGACGATCGGCGTGTGCGGGGCGTTCAACGGAACATAGGCGAAGAACGGCTTCGCCGGAGCGGCCTTCTGCTGGCCTTCGATGAACGCGATGGCGTGGTCGATGACCGAAGGCATCACGTCGACGGCTTCGAACTTCGGGCCGGCCGGCCCCGTACGCAGCCACGTCTTCGTCGCGCTGGGGATCTCCGTCATCCGGCGGTCCTTGATCCAGACGAACGGCGGCATGTCGAGCGAGGCGCTGATGCCATAGAAGGTGTCGAAGCCGTGGTCGACCGGGCCGCCGAAGATATCGCCGGCGAAGTCGATCATCCCGACGTTCTTCGGATTCTTGTCATATATGCCGCCGTCGTCCGCGTAACCGCCGCCGGCGAGCGGGAAGCTCATCCCGAGGTGCCACTTGCCGAAACAGCCGGTCGCATACCCTTGCTGCTTAAGCAGGCCGGCGAGGGTCAGACGGTCCTTGGCGATGAGCGGCGGAGAAAAACCGCCGAGCACGCCGGACTGCAGACGCGAGCGCCAATGGTAGCGGCCCGTCAGCAGGCTGTAACGGGTCGGCGTGCAGACGCCGGAAGACGTATGGCCGTCGGTGAAGCGCAGGCCGCCCTTGGCCAAGGCGTCCAGATGCGGCGTCGGGATCTTGCTCTGCGGATTGTTGGCGCCGAAATCGCCGAAGCCTTGGTCGTCGGCCAGGATGACGATGATATTAGGCCGATCCGCCGCCGGGAGGAGCGAGGCCAGCAAGAAGCCGCAAAGAAAGGCGAAGCGCATAGGCGGGGTGGACGGGATGCTTGAACAAAACCGGGCCATCGCAACCCGAACCCTCGGCCTATCTTGTTTGCCTCCGGACGAGCCCTCCCCTATCCCCTAACCCTCTTCCATGTCTTCCCTCCTCGGCCACTCTTTCATCGGTTTCTCCCGCGGACAGTCCGCTGCCGCCCCCTACCGCGCCATCAACCCGGCGACGGCGACCGCCCTCGAGCCGGACTTCTTCCCGGCCACCCCCGCCGAGGCCGAAAAAGCCTGCGACCTGGCCGCCTCGGCCACGCCCGTCCTCGCCGCCCTTTCCGGCCAGAAGAAGGCCGCCTTCCTCCGCGACATCGCCACGCGCATCGAAGCCGCCACGCCCGCCCTCGTCGCCCGCGCGACGCAGGAGACCGGCCTGCCCGAGGCCCGTTGCCAGGGTGAGATCGGCCGCACGATGGGCCAGCTGCGCCTCTTCGCCGACCTCGTCGAGAAAGGCGACTGGATCGACGCCCGCATCGAGACCGCCAACCCGGACCGCAAGCCGCTGCCGAAGCCCGATCACCGTTCGCTGCTCCGCCCCGTCGGCCCGGTCGCCGTCTTCTGCGCGAGCAATTTCCCCTTCGCCTACTCCGTCGCCGGCGGTGACACCGCTTCCGCCTTCGCCGCGGGCTGCCCGGTCATCGTGATGGCCCACCACGCCCACGTCGGCACCGCCGAGATCATGGGCGGACTCATCGTCGAGGCCGTGAAGGCCGCCGGCCTGCCGGAAGGCACCTTCTCCCTGCTGATGGGCGAAGGCCGCATCATCGGCCAGCAGGTCGCCAAGCACCCTGCCCTCCGCGCCATCGGCTTCACCGGCTCCCGGGTCGGCGGACGCGCCCTGATGGACACCGCCGCCGCCCGCCCGACCCCGATCCCGGTCTACGCCGAGATGAGCAGCGTCAATCCGGTCGTCCTCCTCGAAGGCGCGCTCGCCGCCCGCGGCGAAACCATCGCGACCGGCCTGCTCGGTTCGTGCACGCTCGGCGTCGGCCAGTTCTGCACCCAGCCCGGCCTCATCGTCCTGACCCGTACCGCCGCCGCCGAAGCCTTCGTCGCCAAGCTCTCCGCGCTCTTCACCGACTGCGCCGACGGCGTCATGCTGACCGCCGGCATCCACCAGGCCTACCAGAAGGGCCTCGCCGCCCGCGCCGCCCAGACCGGCGTCAAGGTGCTGGCCCAAGGCAAGTCGAGCAGCCTGCCCAACCGGGCGGTCGCCACGCTCTTCGCCACCGAAGCCAAGACCTTCGTCGCCGACGCCTCGCTGCAGGAAGAGATCTTCGGCCCGAGCTCGCTCGTCATCTGGTGCGCCGACCAGCGCGAGGTCGACGCCGTCCTCGGCGCCCTCCACGGCAACCTCACCGCGACCGTCCATGGCACCGACGCCGAACTGGCGCAGCACGCCGCGCTCATCGCGCGCCTCGAGGCCGTCGCCGGCCGCGTGGTGGTCAACGGCTTCCCCACCGGCGTGGAAGTCTCGCATGCCATCGTGCACGGCGGGCCTTACCCGTCGCTCTCGGACGGCCGCACGACTTCCGTCGGCTCCAACGCCATCTACCGCTTCACGCGCCTGGTCTGCTTCCAGAACTATCCGGACGCCGCCCTGCCCGCCGAACTCCGCAACGCCAACCCGCTCGGCCTCTCGCGCCTCGTGAACGGCGCCCGCTCGAATGCGGCCCTCTGACCTAACCGCCCACCGTCTCCTAACCGCGCACCGCTAACCGCTTACATCTTCCTTTCATGTCTCCCCTCGAACTCCAGAAGGTCCTCTCGTCCGGCCTGCTCTCCTTCCCGATCACCGACTTCAAGGCGAACGGTGATTTCGACGCCGCCGGTTACGCTAAGCGCCTCCAGTGGCTCGCGCCTTATGGGGCCACCGCGCTCTTCGCCGCCGGCGGCACGGGCGAATTCTTCTCCCTCGAGCCGAAGGAATACTCCTCCGTGATCAAGACCGCGGTCGACACCTGCGACGGCCTCGTGCCGATCCTCGCCGGCGCCGGCGGCCCGACGCGCGTGGCCATCCAGTACGCCCAGGAAGCCGAACGCCTCGGCGCCAAGGGCATCCTGCTCCTGCCCCATTACCTCACCGAGACCAACCAGGACGGCGTGGCCGCCCACGTCGACCAGGTCTGCAAGTCGGTCAAGATCGGCGTCGTCGTCTACAATCGCAACGTCTGCCGCCTCCAGCCGCACCACCTCGAGAAGCTCGCCGCCAACAATCCGAACCTCATCGGCTACAAGGACGGCTTCGGCGACATCGAGCTCATGGTGTCGATCCGTCGGCGCATGGGCGACCGCTTCAGCTACCTCGGCGGCCTGCCGACGGCCGAAGTCTACGCCGCCGCCTACAAGGCCATGGGCGTGCCGGTCTACTCGTCCGCCGTCTTCAACTTCATCCCGCAGACCGCGATGGACTTCTACCACGCCGTCGCGAAGGACGACCACGCCACGCAGAACCGCCTGCTCGACACCTTCTTCCTGCCCTACCTCGAGATCCGCAACAAGAGCGCCGGCTACGCCGTCAGCATCATCAAGGCCGGCGCCACGATCGTCGGCCATGGCGCGGGTCCGGTGCGGGCGCCCCTGACCGACCTCAAGCCGGCCGAAGCCGAACAGCTCGCCGCGCTCATCGCCAAGGCGGGCGTCAAGTAAGCCGCCATGCGCGAGCCCGAGCTCCAGTCCGCGGTCTCCAAGGTGAAGTGGCGGATCCTGCCGCTGTTCGTCGTGATGTTCATCGTGAACTACATCGACCGGGTGAACATCAGCTTCATCAAGGAACAGCTCGGGACCGAGCTCGGCATCGGCGACCTCGCCTACGGTTTCGGCGCGGGTCTTTTCTTCTGGGGCTACGCCTTGCTGGAAGTCCCCGCGAACCTCGCGCTGGAACGGCTCGGCGCCCGCCGCTGGCTGACGATCATCGCCGTGACCTGGGGCTTGCTCGCGACCGGGCTCGCCTTCGTCCGCAACGAGTATGAGTTCTACGCGCTCCGCTTCGCCCTCGGCGCCGCGGAGGCCGGCTTCTTCCCCGGCGTGGTCTACTACTTCACCCGCTGGTTGCCTTCCGCGGAACGCGGCAAGGCCATGGCGATCTTCCTGAGCGGTTCCGCGATCGCCACCATCCTCTCCGGCCCCCTTTCCTCATATCTGCTCCAGCTGAGCGTCCCCGGCCTGCAGCCTTGGCAGTGGATGATCGTCTTCGAAGGCGCCTTCTCCGTCGTGATGGCGGGCGTCCTCTGGCTCCTGCTGGATTCCCACATCAGCGACGCCCGCTGGCTGACGGACGGCGAGCGCGCCTCGCTCGAACAGACGCTCGAGGCGGAACGCGCCCGCTCCGCGCGCCCCGGCGCCGTCGACAAGTTCGCCCTGCTGACCTCCCCCGTCGTGCTTGGCTTCTGCGGCGTCTACTTCGCCATCCAGCTCACCATCTACGCGGTGACCTTCTGGCTGCCGACGATCATCAAGGAGATGCTGGCGACGCCCGGACCGCACGGCGGCCTGCTCGGCCTCACCGAAGATTTCGTGCGCTGGCTGGGCTACGCCGAGCCGAAAGCCGTCGCGGTGATGTCGGCCGGCTTCCTCAACTCGCTGCCTTGGATCGTCTCGGTCATCGGCATGATCGCCGCGGCCTACGCCGCCGCCCGCTGGAAGAACCAGCAGGGCTGGGTCGCCACCGCGCTCGTCGTCGCCGGCCTCGGCATGCTGGTCGCCGGACACTCCGCCCCCGCCGTCGCCTTCGGCGCCATCTGCTTCGCCGCGCTGGGTTTCAAGTCCGCCGCGTCGCTCTTCTGGCCGATTCCGCAGCAGAACCTCGACCCACGCATCGCCGCCGCCGGCATCGCCTTGATCAACTCGCTCGGCAACCTGGGCGGCTGGGCCGCGCCGATCGCCTTCGGCTGGATCAAGCAGACGACCGGCTCGGTGTATATCGGCCTCTACGGTCTCGCCTTCACTTCGTTGCTCACCGCCGCCCTGGTGTTCTTCACCCGCCCCAAGGCCAAGGCCTGAGCGTGCCCGTATCCCTCCTGTCCTCGATTCCCCTCTGATGTCCTCCCCTCTCATCAAGTCCATCCGCGTCGTGCCGGTCGCCGGCCATGACAGCATGCTGCTCAACCTGAGCGGCGCGCACGGCCCCTTCTTCACGCGCAACATCGTCCTCATCACCGACAGCTCCGGACGTACCGGCCTCGGCGAAGTCCCCGGCGGCGAGAAGATCCGCCAGACGGTGGAAGACGCCGCCCCGTTGCTCGTCGGCCAGCCGATCGCCGACTACGAGAAGCTGCTCGCCGAAGTCAGCGTCGCCTTCTCCGACCGCGATGCGGGCGGACGCGGCCTGCAGACCTTCGACCTCCGCGTGACCATCCACGCCGTCACGGCGATCGAATCCGCCCTGCTCGACCTCCTCGGCCAGTTCCAGTCGAAGCCCGTCGCGGCGCTCCTCGGCAAAGGCCAGCAGCGCTCCGAAGTCGAGATGCTCGGCTACCTCTTCTTCATCGGCGATCGCCGCAAGACCACCCTCGGCTATCGCGACGAGGCCGGCTCGGCGCACGCCTGGCACCGCCTCCGCAACGAGGAAGCCCTCACGCCCGAAAGCATCGTCCGTCAGGCCGAAGCCGCGCAGGAACGCTTCGGCTTCCAGGACTTCAAGCTCAAGGGCGGCGTGCTCAGCCCCGCGCGCGAGATCGAAGCCGTCCGCGCCCTCGCCGCGCGCTTCCCCAAGGCCCGCATCACCCTCGACCCCAACGGCGCCTGGCTGCTGAAGGAAGCCGTCGAGGTCTGCCAGAACCTGAAGGGCGTGCTCGCCTACGCCGAAGACCCCTGCGGCGCCGAGGCGGGTTTCTCCGGCCGCGAGATCATGGCAGAGTTCAAGAAGGCCACCGGCCTGCGCACCGCCACCAACATGGTGGCCACCGATTGGCGCCAGCTCGACCACGCCTTGAAGCTGCAGGCGGTCGACATCCCGCTCGCGGATCCGCACTTCTGGACGATGCAGGGCTCGGTCGCCGTGGCGCAGGTCTGCCAGGAACGCGGCCTCACCTGGGGCTCCCATTCCAACAACCATTTCGACATCTCCCTCGCGATGTTCACGCACGTCGGCGCCGCCGCCCCGGGCGACGTCACCGCGATGGACACGCACTGGATCTGGCAGGAAGGCCAGCGCCTCACCAAGGAGCCGCTGCTCATCCAGGGCGGCAAGGTCGCGGTCCCGCAACGGCCCGGCCTCGGCATCGAGATCGACCCGGCCCAGCTCGAGGCGGCGCACCAGCTCTACCTGAAGCTGCCGTCCGGTTCGCGTGACGACGCCGTGGCGATGCAGTTCCTCATCCCGGGCTGGAAATTCGACCCCAAGAAGCCCTGCCTCGTCCGGTAAGCGCCGTCCGCCCGGACAAAGAAAAAGCCGTCGACCCGCGAGGGCCGACGGCTTTCGTCGTGCTAAGCGCTGAGGCTTAGAACTTGTAGCGGACGCCGAGGCTCCAGGCGCTGGCGTTGGCCTGACCGTCGCGACGGACGAGGGTGTAACCCAGGTCGGCGGAGATGTTGCTGACGATCATCTTGCTGACGGCGAAGTTCACGTCGTGGCCGTTGGAGACACGCTCGTAGGAAGCCCAGGCGCCGAAGCCGGCGCCGAGGGCGCGGTGGAGGGCGAGGCCGTAGGACTCGTCGGAGCCGACGGTGACGGCGACGTCCGCGAGGGAGGCGACGTTCTTGAAGCGGTAGCCGAGGGAAGCGGTGTCGGCGCCGTTGCCGAGGTCGCCGCCGACGGAGGTCAGGGCGTTGACGAAGAGGTCGGACTTGCCGAGGTAGGCGGTGGCGGAGAGGTCCCAGCCGTTCTGGTGGCCGGAGACGCCGTTGGTCGAGAGCTGGACGTAGCTCACTTCGACGTTGTTGCCGAAGAGGCTGGCCGGACCGGAAGCCGCGAAGGCGGAGGCCGAGCCGAGGGCGAGGAGGCTGAGGAGGGGGAGGTGCTTCATAGGGTGTAGGGTACGTGCTTATAAACAGCCAGAACACCCGGCGGTTCCAGAATAAAAATATAGCCGTCCTATGACAGCCACGGCGGCGGATTAGGTTCGTAGCGCCCCGGGCACGGGACACCTTCGCGGGATGCTCGGAGCCATCGCCGGCGACATCATCGGATCGGTCCACGAATTCAGCCGGAACGAAGACCACGGCTTCCCGCTCTTCGTCGCGCGCTCCTCGCCGACCGACGACTCGCTGCTCACGTGGGCCGTCGCGGAGACGATCCTGCGCGGCGAGCGCGACTACAAGCCGCGCCTCGTCGGGATGGTCGGCTATTACGAGAAGCACGGGCACAAGGCGCCGCTGTCCGCCGCGTTCGGCGGGGGCTTCAGCGGCTGGGTCTACGACGGCGCGCCGGGCGAACGTGATTCCTACGGCAACGGCTCGGCCATGCGCGTCTCGCCCGTGGCCTGGGCGTTCGACGACCTCGAGACCGTGCTCGAGCACGCGACGCTCAGCGCGCGGCCGTCGCATAACCACCCCGAGGGCATCAAGGGAGCGCAAGCCGTGGCGGCGGCGATCTGGACCGCCCGCAAGTATCGCAACCCCGCCGCCGTCCGGGCCGTCGCCGAAAACTTCTACGGTCCCCTGCCCGACCTCGAGGTCATCCGGAAGACCCACGTCTATAACGAGACCTGCCAAGGGTGCGTGCCCGAGTGCCTGGCCATCGCCGTCGGTACGGGTGACTTCGAGTCCGCGGTCCGCTTCGCGGCCTCCGTGCGGGGCGACGCTGATACCCTGGCCGCCATCACCGGTTCGGTCAGCCAAGCCCTCTGGGGGCTGCCCAAGGGCATCCGGGAGCAATCCTTGGCCATCGCCGCCCGGTGCTACCCCGGCTTGGAGCAGACCGTGGCCGAATTCGAGGCCCGGTTCGGCGGATATTGAGCTTTATATGGCCTTTTGGCCTGTCGGCTTGACAGTGAACAAGTTTTCATCGAACATGCGTTCACTATGGAAGAACTGACCAAGAAGCAGCGGGCCATCCTGGACTACATGAAGGCCCACGTCTCCGAGCACTCCTACTGGCCGAGCATCCGCGACATCCAGGCCAAGTTCCGCTTCGCGTCCACCAACGCCGTCTTCGGCCACCTCCAGGCCCTGGAGCGCAAAGGCGTCCTCCAGCGCATCCCCGGCGCCGCCCGCGCCTACAAGATCGTCCCCGAAGTCCTCGGCGACACCTCCGAGACCGTCATCCGCTACGAAGGTCCCGGCGACGACGCCATCGCTTTCGAGAACGTGAAGTTCGCCGGCTCCATCGCCGCCGGTTTCCCCGACTACACCGAGTCCTCCGGCGTCCTCGACTCACTGCAGGTCCCCCTCTCCCCCAGCTCGCGCCGTCGCGCCCCCGAAGCCTTCGCCCTGCGCGTGCGCGGTGATTCGATGATCGACGCCGACATCAACGACGGCGACACGGTCATCGTCGAACCCGGCACCCCGAAGCATGGCGACATCGTCGCCGCGCTCATCGACGGCGAGACGACCCTCAAGCGCCTCATCAAGCAGGGCTCGAAGGTCTACCTCAAGGCCGAGAACCAGAATTACCCCGACCTCATCCCGACGACTTCCCTCACGATCCAGGGGATCGCGAAGTCGGTGATGAAGCGGATCTGAAGCGGCGCCCTGCCCTTCAGAGCGACCAAGCCTTGAGCTGGGCGTCGATCACGGCGCCCATCACTTCATACCCCTTGTTCGTGGGGTGCAGGTAGTCGTTCATGGTTTCCTTCAGGATGGTGCCGTCGGCTTCGACGAGCTTGTCCGTAAGGTCCAGGTAGGCGTCGGCGATCTGCGGCGCCTGGGCCTTGAGCAGTTGGTTGGTGTCCGTCACGCGCTGGCGCGTGGCGTCCGGCTTGGCCTGCCGGGGCAGGATGGCCAGCAACAGGATCTTGGCCTGCGGGGCCTGGCGACGGAGTTCGCGGCAGACTTCGGCCACGCCTTCCGCGGTGTCGGCGACCGTGTTGATGCCGGAAAGGTTATTGGTGCCGATGAGCACGACGAAGGCCTTCGGCTTGAGGCCGGCGATCTCGTCGTGACGCAGGCGCCAGAGCACGTTCTCCGTACGATCCCAGCCATAGCCGAGGTTGATCGGGTGGTGCGGAGCGATCCACTTCTCCCACGACTCCTTGCCGGCGACGCGCTTGGCCTTCGGCTCACCGGACCAGAAGTGGGTGATCGAATCGCCAAGGAAGACCACGTCGGCGCGCATCGCGCCCGGCTGGTTCAGGGCGAGGATCTCCCGATGACGGACCACCCAATCGTAGGACTTCCAATCGCGGTTCTGCGTAAGCGGCAGGAGCGCGCTGTTCTTCGGACCGGCGGAGCCGTCGAACTGGACCGGCAGCGTGCTCACCTTACCGACGACCTTGTTGCCCTCGAAAGCCGCGGCCTTGACCGTGCCGCCCTCCGGCAGCTCGATCGGCGCCAGGTAGACGCCCGCCGAGAAATCCGGGTCCTTGCCGTTCAACGTATAGCGGACGACCTCCGCCGGAGCGGACGTCGTGACCGTGACGGTCCGCTTGACGGGGTCGAGGGACAGTTCGAAGGCCGAGGCGGTGGCCACGAGACCGAGGAAGGCGCAGAGGAGACGCATGGTGGGGTGACCAAGCCCTAACGGGCCTGAACCGCGCAGGCAAGGGCCGGGTTACTTGGCTTTGCTGACAGGACCGACCGTCTTCCCGCGCACATAGGTGGCGATCGTCTCGCGCGTGATGCGCTCCGAACGGTTTTCGCCGAACTCGAACCAGCCGAGCACCAGCGAGATGATCGACTCCTTGCTGATCTTGAAGTGGGCCGGCTGACGCTTCTGCATCAGGTCGTAAGGGCCGGAAAGCAGCAGCACGAGAGAGACATCGGTCGGCACCTTGATCTCGAGCATCTCCAGGCAGGCGGAAGCGATCACGAGGTCCTCGGGGCGGGGCAAAGCGAAAGCCGTCACGCCCTCTTGGAGCGCCTGAGAAATCGCCGCCCTCATGGAAGCAAGGGACAGCTCTTCGGCGTTCACGACCTCCGCCTCGGCACCGCGAGCGAGCGCGAATTCCTTCAACCGGCGCTTCTCTTCGGAGACCTGAGGGCGCCCCAGCATCAGCAGGCGGAACTTGCGGTGCCCCAGCTGCATCAGGTCATCGAACGCGGCCGAGGCGAGCAAGCCCATGTCCGCCGCCAGCTTGACGGCCTTGCGGGAGTCGGCACCGCCGCCCAAGACGGCGAGTTTGACCGGACGACGGCTCACCTGCTCGTAGACTTCTTCGTCGCAATAGAGCAGCAGGACGTGGCTCGGCTTATGCTCGAGCAAGGCCGCCTTGACGGCCTCAGCCTTGGCCTTGCCGGAAAGTCCGCCGAGGGTGACGGTGACGCAGCCGCCGCCGTTGGCACGCGAAGCCTGCTGGACGTCGTGCGTCGCCATCATGAGCGTCGAGCTGACTTCCGAGGGATCGGCGCCGACGAAGATCAGCGGACGACAGCACGGCACGCCGCGCAACTGGCAGCCACAAGGCTCCTTGCTCACCGGCTTCTCGGCGATCGCCAGACGACGACGCGGCCCGCGATTCACCAGGACACCTTGCTTGACGAGCAACGTGACCCCTTTGTGGATGGAAACCGGGTTGAGATCGTAACGGACGACCAATTCACGGACCGAGGGAAGGAGCGACCCGAACTTTCCCTGCAAGATATCGCTCAATAGCTTTTCAGCAAATTGTTTGGGGATGGTTTTTTTCGCGAAAGGGGCCGACATCCGGGCCCGCAACCTAACCAGCATCAAAGACTAACAGAAGTCCTTATCTGTTTAATAAAAGTAATCAAATAACGGTGTGCCTAAAAACAAGCAGGACATCGGAATACTCCAGATCGAGCTTCCGGGTCGAATTCAGGTCGTAATGGAAGTCGTGACAGGCGACCAACCGGAGCGACGGCACCTTGGCGATCAAGGCCTTCAGTTCGGCAGGCGAGTAGGTGCGGAATTCCCAAAGGGTCTCCTCGACGCGGGTCTTGCCCTGCTCGGTGATGCGCATGCGAGTGCGCATGGCTTCGGTCCGCGTCTTCCGATCCGCCGGGGCGGACCAGGTATCGCTGACGACGCGGATGCCGGGCTTACGGCCGATCCAGCGTTCATGGTCGGGCGGGCTGTTCTGGTAGTCGGTAAGGTGGAGTCCGAGCAGCAGCAAGCCGCCGGGACGGAGCGCGGCGGCCATGCGACGAAGGGAGCTCACCGCGCCGGCTTCGGTGTCGACGTACTTGAACGTGCTGACAAAGCAGTGGGCGACGTCGTAGCAAGCACCCCGGGGGACCTTGAAATCCTGGAGACGATCGCGCCACACCCTGCCCTTCAGGCCCTTGGCCTTGAGGCGTTGCTTGGCGAAGGCGATCTGGTGCTTGTTGAGGTCGAAGCCATGGACGACATGGCCGCGGGCGGCGAGCGACTCCAGCAGACGTCCGGAACCGCAAGCCGGCTCGAACACGCGCATCGGGCCGTCCAGCTTCGGCCCGTGCTTCTTCATGATACCCTCGATGAAGCGCGTCTCCTTCTTCGTATAATCCGCATACACCATGTCGTAATACAACGGCGAGTCGTACCACGCGGTGGAGGATTGTTTCGAGGAAGACAAAGCGGTTGGCGGCAGGTGGTTAGCGGATGGAAAAGACAAAACAGGAGAGAGGCGGCTATCGGCAAGAGACGGGGTCAGGTTTTCAGACCTAACCGCCAACCGCTTACCGCTAACCGCTTAAACCCGTTACTGATAGATCTCCCCGCCCTTTTCGCGGAATTCCTTGGACTTCTCTTCCATGCCCTTGGCGAGCGCCTCGGTCTCGGAGACGCCTTGGGCGTCGGCGAACTTACGGATATCGTCGGAGATGCGCATAGAGCAGAAGTTCGGTCCGCACATGGAGCAGAAGTGCGCGGTCTTGGCGGATTCCTGCGGCAGGGTCTCGTCGTGGTATTCCTGGGCGCGCTCGGGATCGAGGGCCAGGGCGAACTGGTCGGGCCAGCGGAACTCGAAGCGGGCCTTGGAGAGCGCGTTGTCGCGGATCTGCGCCGCGGGGTGTCCCTTGGCGAGGTCGGCGGCGTGGGCGGCGATCTTGTAGGCGATGACGCCCTCGCGGACGTCGTTCTTGTTCGGCAGGCCGAGGTGTTCCTTCGGCGTGACGTAGCAGAGCATCGCGGTGCCGTACCAGCCGATCATCGCGGCGCCGATGGCGGACGTGATGTGGTCGTAACCCGGGGCGATGTCGGTCGTGAGGGGTCCGAGCGTGTAGAACGGCGCCTCGTGGCACCACTCCAGCTGCTTGTCCATGTTCTCCTTGATCATGTGCATCGGCACGTGGCCGGGGCCTTCGTTCATGACCTGGACGCCGCGCTCCCAGGCGCGGGTCGTGAGTTCGCCCTGCGTCTTGAGCTCGGCGAACTGGGCTTCGTCGTTGGCGTCGGCGATCGAACCGGGACGGAGGCCGTCGCCGATCGAGAAGCTGACGTCATAGGCGGCCATGATGTCGCAGATGTCGTCCCAGTGCGTGTAGAGGAAGTTCTCCTTGTGGTGCGAGAGGCACCACTTCGCCATGATGGAACCGCCGCGGGAGACGATGCCGGTGACGCGGCGGGCGGTCAGCGGGATGTAGGCGAGGCGGACGCCGGCGTGGATCGTGAAGTAGTCGACGCCCTGCTCGGCCTGCTCGATGAGCGTGTCGCGGAAGATCTCCCAGGTCAGGTCTTCGGCGCGGCCGTTGACCTTCTCGAGGGCCTGGTAGATCGGCACGGTGCCGACGGGCACCGGGCAGTTGCGCAGGATCCACTCGCGGGTCTGGTGGATGTTCTTGCCCGTGGAAAGGTCCATGAGCGTGTCGCCGCCCCACTTGATGGACCAGCGCATCTTCTCGACTTCCTCCTCGATGGACGAAGCCACGGCGGAGTTGCCGATGTTGGTGTTGATCTTCACCAGGAAGTTGCGGCCGATGATCATCGGCTCGAGCTCGGGGTGGTTGATGTTGGCCGGGATGATGGCGCGGCCGCGGGCGACTTCGGAACGGACGAACTCAGGCGTGATGACCTTCGGGATGGCGGCGCCGAAGGACTCGCCCTTGTGCTGGAAGGTCAGGTCGTGGCGGCGGGTCGAATCGGCTTGGGCGGCCGCGAGGCGCATGTTCTCGCGGATGGCGATATACTCCATCTCCGGGGTGATGATGCCCTGCTTGGCATACGCCAGCTGGGTCGGGCGCTGGCCCGGCTTGCCCTTGTAGACCTTGCGGTCGCCGCGGTCGAACTGGACCAGGCGGTTACGGGAGGTCGCGCGCTGCGCGGTCTCGGCGTGCTTCCAGGAAAGATAGCCGTCGTCTTCCGGCTTCAGCTCGCGGCCGGGAACGGCCTCGACGTCGCCACGCTCGAGGATCCAGGCGGCGCGGATCGCCGGCAGGCCCTTCTCGACGTCGCCATGGAAGGCGGGGTCGCCCCAAGGACCGGACGTGTCGTAGATACGGACCGGCTCGTTGGCGGACTTGGTGCCGTCCGGGCGAGACGTATCGGCCAGCTTCACCTCGCGCATCGGCACGAGGATGTCAGGACGCGAACCCGGCACGTAGACACGCGTCGAGTTCGGGAAGGTGGTAGGCTTGTTGTCGGAGACCATGGAGAAAACGGAGGAAAGGAGGATGGGTGGGACGGAGTTCCGGGCAAAGGCGTTCCGCGCGGACCTGAAGGTTCGCGGAGACGGGGATGTTTGGGGCTGCACAATCCGCTTCCTACGGCGCCGAGGCGCATCAGGTACGAGGGTTCGAGGCCAAGCCTCATCTCAGTCCGGTGGCGGACTCCCCTGGGAAAGACTAGGAAGGAACGCCCTCATGAAGGACAGCCCGGGCGGAGACGCAAGAGGCAAGCGACCCCTGCCCCGCCCCGGCCCTCCCCAAATAAAGGGGCCCGACACACGTCGGGCCCTGGTTGGCATCACTGACAACCGTGAATCAGCGGTTCATCGACAGCTGGGCGCGGAGATACTCGACCGTGCGGCGCACGTTCGCGTCCACTTCCATCTGGTTCACGACCGTCTTGCGGGCGTGGATGACCGTACCGTGGTCGCGACCGCCGAAAGCCTGGCCGATCGACACGAGGGACATGCCGGTGAGCTGGGTGGCGAGGTACATGGCGACCTGACGGGGGAAAGCGATGTTCTGCATGCGACGCTTGGACGTCATGTCCGACATCTGGATGCGGTAGTGCTCGGCGACCTTGCGCTGGATGACCTCGGCCGTGAGCGTGTGGCTGGCTTCCTCGACGAGGATGTCATGGAGCAGCTTCTCGACCTGGGCGAGCTCGAGGGGCTTGCGGGTCATGCCGGTCAGGCCGACGATGCGGGTGACGGCGCCTTCGAGGTTGCGGACGTTGCGGGCGATGCGGGAAGCGATGAACTCGGCGATCTCCGGCTGGAGGTCGAGGCCACGGGCGGCGGCCTTCTTGCGGAGGATCGCGATGCGGGTCTCGAGGCCGGGGGCCTGGATGGAAGCGACCATGCCCCACTGGAAGCGGGAAACGAGGCGTTCCTGGAGCTTGGCGATCTCGGAAGCCGGACGGTCGCTCGTGAGGACGACCTGCTTATGGTTGTTATGCAGCTCGTTGAAGGTGTGGAAGAACTCGTCCTGCGTGGATTCCTTGCCGGCGAGGAAGTGGATGTCGTCGATCAGGAGCAGGTCGAGCTCGCGGTAACGGCGGCGGAAAGCGGCGACGTTGCCGGCCTGGAGGGCCTGGATGAAATCGTTGGTGAAGGTCTCGGACGAGATGTAAGCGATGCGGGCCTGCGGGTTGGCGGCGTAGACCGAGTGGGCGATCGCGTGCATCAGGTGGGTCTTGCCGAGGCCGGTCGGACCGTGGATGAAGAGCGGGTTATAGTAGTGGCCGGGTTCCTTGGCGACGGCGAGCGAAGCGCCATGGGCCATCTCGTTCTCCGGACCGACGATGAAGTTCTCGAAGGTGTTGGTCGCCTTGATCGCCGGAGCCGGCGAAGCGGAGGCGGCGGCCTGACGGGAGGCGCGCGGGGCCGGAGCGGGCGCCGGGGCGACCTCGCGGGAGGCGTCGACGGAAGCGGTCAGGCGGAAATCCATGTTACGGCCGGCGACGAGGGTCAGCTGGCGGCGGAGCATCTCGGCGTAGTTGCTGTTCACCCAGGCTTCGGTGAGCACGGACGGAGCCTCGAGGACGAGGACCTTGCCCTCGACGATGCTGAGGGGCTGGAGGGAAGAGATCCAGGTTTCGAAGTCCGCGCGAGGAAGGGCGTTG
Organism: Coraliomargarita sp.; assembly: GCA_024638885.1. GTDB lineage: Bacteria > Verrucomicrobiota > Verrucomicrobiia > Opitutales > UBA953 > UBA953. The sequence continues at coordinate 51,896 of JAHEJL010000009.1, forward strand.
CGGAGCTCGCTCTTGGCGGTCTCCCAGAGGGAAAGGTGGCTGACGGAAGGGGACATGAGAAAGGGGGAGGGTTGAGAAAGGTTGTTCACAGGCTCTTTGGAAGCCCGAAAGTGAGGTATTTTTGTAAAACGGATGTTAATGAAACGACCTTGGGGTTTTAACTGCTTCTGTGCCAAATCGGCGTCAGGCGGAACAGTCACTGTAAGTCGTTGATGAAAGGATGTTTGGGCGGTTTAAAATTGGTTTCCTCCGTTTAGTATCCGGCGGAGGGGCCGGTGACGATCCGAGGGGTGCGAATCGGTGGGCATTTGTGAACGCGCGGAGACGAGGGACAAGAGCAAGCCCTGCACAGGTTATTAACAGTCCCCCTGTAGATAAGAAAGTGAGGTTTCTGTTGCACGTCCGTCACACCGCCACCGTTCCCCTGTGAATAGGGGTTATTCTTTATTCACAGCTTCGGCGAGGTGTTCGTCCCGCAGCCGTCGCAGGTCGTCCAACGTCAGGCAATGACGTAGCCGGTCGCGCAGCTTGCGCGAGCCAGGCAGCCCGTGGGTCAGCGGATGCATGCGATCGAGCATCCAACGCACGTCGCGCGAGCCGAGACGCGAAGCGTGCACCTCGATCGTGAGCTCCGCCAGGCGGATCATGCAGTCCCAGCGCTGTTGCATGCCGATTTCGAGGGACTCCCCCGCCCTGCCCGCCATCGCGGCCTTGATCTGGGCGAAAACCCACGGGTTCCCGAGCGCCGCGCGGCCGATCATCAGGCCGGAGACCCCGGTCTCGCTGCGGCGGAGCATCGCCGAGGCGCCATCCTTCACATCGCCGTTACCGATGACAGGGATGTCGACGGCGGCCGCGACCTTGGCGATCCAGCCCCAATGGGCTTCCCCGGAGTAACCTTGCTCCTTGGTGCGGCCATGGACCGCGAGGGCTTCGACGCCGAGTTCCTGCAGGCGACCGGCGACTTCGACGGCCACGATGGTGGAATGATCCCAGCCGAGGCGCATCTTGGCCGTCAGCGGGACGTCCGGGATGGCGTCCTTCACCGACTTCACGAGGTCATAGAGCAACGGCGTGCACCGGAGCAGCCCGGAGCCGGCGTTCTGCTCGATGACCTTATGCGCGGGGCAGCCGAAGTTGAGGTCCAGGAAGTCGGGCTTCACGCGATCGCAGACCAGCCGCGCGGCCTTGGCCATCGACGACGGGGTGGCCCCGAAGATCTGCACGCCCATCGGGCGCTGGCCTTCGGTGAAGTCGACCATCTCCCAGGCTTTGACGTTGTCGCGGATCAGCGCCTCGGACTGCACGAACTCGGTGACCATCACGTCGGCCCCCTGCTCCTTGCAAAGCTGGCGGAAAGCCACGTCGGTGTGACGGGCCATCGGCGCGAGGTAGAGCGGGAACTTGCCGGGCCCGAACCACGGCAGGCGTGGCGCGACCTTGCTCACGGGCGACCGTCCTTCTTCTTCAGCGCGGCCTTGAGCTCACGCCAGCGGGCGAGGCGTTCCGCGATCTGCGGCTCCGCGCCGGCGTCACCGGGGTGGTAGAGCGACAGCGGACGGCTGAGGTAATCCTGGCCGCTGACGGCTTCGGGATAGTCGTGACTGTAACGATAGGTGCCGCCGTGACCAAGGCTCTTGTTGACGCTGTTATGGGCGTCCTTGAGGTGCAGCGGCACTTCCTGACGCGGCAGGTTGCGCACGGCATCCTTGGCCGCCGAGATCGCCAAGGTGGTGCTGTTGCTCTTCGGCGAGAGGGCCAGGAAGAGCGTGGCATGGGCGAGCGCGTATTCGCACTCGGGCATGCCGACCATCTCGCAGGCCTGGAAGGCGGCGGTGGCCACGCCGAGGGCGCGGGAGTCGGCCAGGCCGACGTCCTCGGAGGCGCAGATGACGAGGCGACGGGCGATGAAGCGGGGCTCCTCCCCGCCTTCGAGCATCAGGAACAACCAGTAGAGGGCCGCGTCGGGATCGCCGCCGCGCACGGACTTGATGAAAGCCGAAGCGGTGTCGTAGTGGTCGTCGCCGCCGTCGTCATAACGGATGCGCCGTTCACGGGCGAAGGAGGCCACGGCCTCGTCGGTCACGGTGCCCAGCGCCGGGGCGGACAGCACGAGGGTCTCGAGGCAGTTCAGGGCGCGACGCAGGTCTCCGGACGCCATCTCGGCGACCTGCTGGAGGACCTTCTCGGAAGCCTTGATGCCCAAGGCGCCCAGGCCGCGCTCCTTATCCGCCAAGGCGGAGCCGAGGAACGTGGCGATCTCCGGAGGGGAAAGCGGATCGAGGCGGAAGAGATGGCTGCGGCTGAGCAGCGCCGGCACGACGTACAGTCCGGGGTTGTGGGTGGTGCAACCGATGAGCCGCACGACGCCGGCTTCTACGTCGGGCAGCAGCAGGTCCTGCTGCGCCTTGTTGAAGCGATGGATCTCGTCGACGACCAGGACCGTCTTGCGCGAAGGCTGGCGACGGGCGTCGGCGAGGATCTCGCGGAGCTCAGGCGTACCCGAGAGCACGGCGTTGACGCGCACGACGTGCGACTGCGTCTCGGCGGCGATGACCTCGGCCAAGGTGGTCTTGCCGCAGCCGGGCGGACCGTAGAAGAGCAATGAGCCGAAGTTATCGGCCTTGATCAGGCGCGGCAGCAAGGCGTCCGGACCGAGCAGGCCGGCGTGACCGACGACTTCCGCGAGGTTGCGCGGACGCATCCGCGAGGCCAGCGGACGTCGACGCTCCGGGATAGGATCAGGCACCCCCTGGCCGAGGCCAGGCAGGGCGTCATCCGACCCAAGGCGCCGTTCAGCCACGTCTTACTTCTCTTCCGCGAAGGGCACCAGGTGGCAGTACGGCTTCTTGCCGCGCAACTGGTAATACTTCTGGTGATACTCCTCGGCGCGCCAGAACTTCGGGGCGGGCTCGATCTGCGTGGCGATGGGGCGGGCGTAGATCTTGGCGAGGGTCAGGCCGACCTTCACGTCGTCGGCGATCTTCTTCTGTTCGGCGGAGTGCGTGAAGATGACCGAGCGATACTGGTCGCCGATGTCCGGGCCCTGGCGGTTCACCTGGGTGGGGTCGTGCATCTTGAAGAAATACTCGACCAAGGTGCGGTAGCTGACCTTGGCAGGATCGAAGGTCACCTCGATGACTTCGGCATGGCCGGAGGTGTGCGAGCAGACGTCCTCGTAGGTCGGGTTGTCGATCTTGCCGCCGGCGTAGCCGCAGACCGCGGACAGGACGCCCGGGATCTTGGCATATTGGTATTCGACGCCCCAGAAACAGCCGGCCCCGAAGGTGGCTTTCTCGAGCTTAGGAGGAGTGTTCATGGTCTTTTCGGCGGAAGGCTTGGGGTCGGCGGCCAGGAGGAGACCGCAGGTGGCGCAGGCGAGGAGCCCGGACTTGATCAGGGTAAGCAGCTTGTTCATGGCGGGACGCCCCTACTTTGGGAGATTCCCCGCCCGAAGCAAGGTGGGACGAACTCAGGACACCACGCCGCGCAACGCGTCGGCCAAGGCCTCCGGCGGATGCGGGTCGCGGGTCAGGCCGCGCTCAGGGGTCAGGTAGAAGGTGTCGATGGCGAAGCCCTGCTCCGTCGCGATGTTGGCGAAGGTGATCGCATAGCCGGCCTCACGGATGGCGCGGCCGACGCGGAACAGCAGGCCGAGACGGTCGTTGCACTGGATCTCGATGACGGTGCGGGCGAGGTCGACCTCATAGTAGACCTCGACCTTGGCGGCGAGGGGCACGAAGGCCTTGCGGCGCGGCGCGGTCATCAGCGCGCGCTGCTCTTCGGCGGCCACGTCCTCGACGAGGTCCGTGCCTTCGAGCAGCGAGCGGCCGAGGGCCGCGGTGAAACGTTCCTTGGAGGCGGCTTCCTTGCCGAGCGGCAGCACCACCTTGAAGAAGTCGATCGCGACGTCGTCGTCGCGCGAGAAGGCGCGGCAGGAGACGATGTTGATGCCGGCGACCGCGAACGCGCCGGCCATGCGGCTGAAGAGGCCCGCGCGATCCCAGGTGACGACGGTCACCAACGACTGGCCGGAGCCGGCGTCGTCATGCCATTCGACGATCGGGCGGAGCGAGACCTCGGCGTCGGCCTCGGATACCGAGGCGATGAGGCGATGGATCATGCGCAGGTGATGCGCGGCGTCCTCGGCCGCGGCGTGCAGGTAGTACCCGCGCGGCATCGTCACGAAGTGGGCCTCGATCTCGTCGGCCGGCACTTCCGCGCCGAGCAGGCCGGCCGTGGCGGCGCGCAGGGCCGAGATGACCGCGACATGGTCGCGCTCCTCTTCGCCGGCGAGCTTGGCCAGGGTGCGACGATAGAGCGACCAGTGCTGGCCGTCCTTGAAGTCGGTCCAGAGGTCCGGGGAGGTCGCACGGGCGTCGCAGCGGGTATGCACGAACAGGCTGCGGAGCACCTGCTCGTCGCCCATCAGGCGGGCGAAGCGTTCGATGTTCGCCGGGTCGTCGATGTCGTGGCGCTGCCAGTAGAGCCCCATGACGAGGTGATGGCGGATGACCCCGGCCGCGATCTCGCGCTCACGGGCGTCGAAGCCCAGGCGTTCGAGGATCTTGTCGGCGATGGGCACGCCGCGTTCGGCGTGGCCTTCGATGCCGCCCGACTTGGCGATGTCGTGCAGGAAGAGGATGGCGTAGAGCAGCGACGGCGCCTCGGAACCGAGGACGACCTGGCGGTACTTCTGGTCCACGTCGGTCTCGCCGGCGTAGATCGTATCGAGCTCCATCAGGCAGCGCAACGTGTGCACGTCGGCCGTCCAGCGGTGGTAGAACTCGAACTGCACGAGGCAATGGAGGCCGGCGAACTCAGGGACGAGGCGATACAGCAGGCCATGCTCGCGCAGGGCGTTCAAGGTGCCGTAGACGCGGCCGCCTTCGGTCAGCATCGCGCGCAGGGCGCTGCTGGCTTCCTCGGACGTCGCCAGCGCGGGCGTCAGCAGGTGCGCGCGTTCACGCACGAGGAGCGAAAGCGCGCGATCCGGGCGGGCTTCGTGGATCTGGCAGATACGGAAGAGGCGGACGAGACGGCCCGGGTCCTCTTCGAACACCAGGCGATGTTCGGCCGTCACCGTGCCGCCCGGGACGACGCGCAGGCCGTCCATGACGAAGGGGGCGCCCCACCCTTCGGGCTCGGGCTCGCCCATCACGGCGCCTTCGACGATCTCGGCGCAGCGGCGGACGTGGTCGGCGGCGTCGAAATATTCGCGCATCATGCCGCCGATGCGTTCGGTCAGCGTGCCGCGATAACCCAGGCTCTGGGACATGGTGTCCTGACGCTCCAGCGAAAGCTGTTCGGTCGGGCGGGTGACCTGGAAGTGCAGTTCGCAACGCAGGCGCAGCAGCACCTGCTTGGCTTCCTCGAACTTCTGGAGATCCACCGAGGGCAGGAAGCCGGAGGCCGCCAGGCCGGCGGGGCCGACGCCGTTGCGGGCGGTGCGGGCGATCCAGACGCAGCCCTGGACGTCACGCAGGGCGCCGACGCCGTTCTTGAGGTCAGGCTCCTGGAGGTAGGCGCTGCCGCCGGCCTTCTCGCGGCGCTTGCGCTGCGATTCGACGATCGCGCGGGCGAACGGCTTCCAGGCCTGGCCGGAAAGGAGGGCCGCGGTCTTCGCCTCGAGCTGGGCATACAGTTCCGCGGAGCCGCAGAGGTGACGCGTCTCGAGCAAGGCGACGTGCAGGTGCAGGTCGTCCTTGGCGTAGTTGGTCGACTCCGTGACGGTGCGGACGGACTGGCCGACCTTGAGGCCGAGATCCCAGAGCGGATAGAGGATCGCTTCGACGAGCGCCTTCGTGGCGGCCGAATGACGCGGGACCAGGACGAGGAGGTCGATGTCGCTCAGCGGGCAGAGCTCGGCGCGGCCATAGCCGCCGGTGGCGACGAGGCTGATGGTCGCGGCGGCCGGGCCGGCCTTCAGGAACAGGGCGTCGAAGAGGATGTCGATCGCGTCCGAACGCAGCTTGGCGACCTCGCCCCCGCGGACGCCGGCGCGGTGCGCGGCCAGCTGGATCTCCCGGGCCTCGGCCAGGAAGACCTTGGCGCGCGGGACGAACTCGCCTTCGAGGGCGGCCTGGCCGGCCAGCCCGTGCTGGAGCGCGGCGCGACGGAGCAGGACGGCGGAGGACTCGTATTCGGGCGACATGCGACAGCGCCACCGTGACGGGAAAGGCCCTTTCCTTCAAGGGCGATTGCCAACGAGGACGAACCTGCCTCAATGCAGGCATGGACAACTGGTTCAGCACCCTCAAGGCCGCCTTGCAGTCGATGTCGAACGTCGAGGAGATGATCAAGATCGGCGGCGTGCCCGTGATGACGCTCATCGTCTTCGCCGAGACCGGCCTGCTCTTCGGCTTCTTCCTGCCCGGCGACTCCATGATCGTGGTGGCCGGCATCCTGACCATCGCCAACGGCGACCGCCCCGCCCTGCTCGATCCTTGGACCCTCTTCTTCGCGCTCACCGTGGCCGCGATCGTCGGCAACGAGCTCGGCCGCTGGCTCGGCGTGAAGTTCGGCGAACGCGTGGAGCAATGGGACGACGGCTGGCTCTACAAGCGCCGCTACCTCGAAGCCGCCCGCGCCTATTACGCCGAGAAAGGCGCCGCGTCCCTCGTGATGGCCCGCTTCATCCCGGTCATCCGCACCTTCGTGCCTTTCGTCGCCGGCATGGGCAAGATGCCGGCGCAGCGCTTCTTCGTCTGGAACGTGGCCGGCGCCGTCATCTGGATCGGCTCGCTCGTCCTGCTCGGCCACCTCATCGGCAACACGCCCCTGGCCAAGAACCTCGGCCTGGTGACGATCGGCGTGATCTTCGTCTCCTTCCTGCCCGTGCTGATCAAGCTGGGCAAAGCCTGGCTCACTTCCCGACGGGAAACCAGAACTTGAACGTCGTGCCGCCGGGTCCGGTGGACTCGACGACGATGTCGCCGCGGTGATCGCGCAGGATGCGCTTCACGATGGCGAGGCCGAGGCCGGTGCCGTCTTCGCGGCTGGTGAAGAACGAATCGAAGATCTTCGGCAGGATGGAGGCCGGGATACCCGAGCCGGTGTCGGTGATGCGGACGGCGACGACTTCGCCCTGCGGGCCGGGCTCGACGCCGATGTGCAGGGCAAGCAGGCCGCCGTTGGTCATGGCCTGCACGCCGTTCATCATCAGGTTCAGGAAGACCTGCTGGATCTGGCCCGGATTACCTTCGACGGTGGGGATGACCTGGTCGCCATGGACCTCGACCTTCACGCCCAGCTGCTGGAGCTTGAGGCGCAGCAGCAGCACGGCGTTTTCCGTGGCCTTGCGCAGGTCGACGGTGCGGAACGCCCCCGACTGGGCCTTGCTCATGCCGAGCACGCGGGAGACGACGCCTTCCATGTGGGCGATCTTCTCGCGCATGACGCCGAGGTCTTCCATCTTGGGATCGTCCGCGGACATGCCATGGGCCAGGGTGTCCGAAAGGAGCTTCATCACCGTCAGCGGATTGCGGATCTCATGCGCGACCTCGGCGGACAGCAGGCCGAGGGCGGTGAGGCGTTCGCTGCGACGGAGGCCTTCTTCGACCGCGAAGACCTTGGCGTAGAGGCGGGCGTTCTGGATCGAGGAGGCGCCGAACGAAGACAACGCGGTGACGAGGTGCTTGTCGTCGTCGGAGAAGCGGTAGGCGCCCATCGCCACGCACATCAGCACGCCGAAGGTCTCGTCTTCGTAACGCACCGGCACGGCCAGCAGCGAGGAGGAGGAGACGGGCTCGGAAAGTTTCGTGAAGAGATGCTCCTCGGTCTTGCCGGCGAGCGGCACGACCACCGGTCGGCCGCGTCCGACGACGGTACCGAGCGAGGTCTGGTTGACCGGGATGCTGGCCGCGAGTTCGCTGCCGCTCAGGTCGCCGTCGAGGTGCTTGAGCACCAGCAGGTCCTCGACGATCTTGTAATAGGCGCAGGCGCGGGCGCCGAGCAGGCCGCGGGTATGGCGGGAAAGATCCTGCGAGATGCCGGGCTCATCGCGCTCGCGGGCGAGGCCTTGGGCGGCGCGCACGAGGGCTTCGAGCTGGGCGGCCTTGGAACGGAGCTGACGGAGGAGCCAGATGCGGCCGACGGCCTTCGAGGCTTCGTTGGTGAGGAGCGCGAGGAAGGCGACGTCCTGCTCGGTAAACGCGTCGAGACGGTCGGAGTCGCAGTTCACGACGCCGATGACGTTCCCCATGAGCTCCATGGGCACGGCGAGCTCGGAGCGGATGCCCTTGCGGATCTCGACGTAGCGGGGGTCCTTGGAGACGTCCGGGATGCGCTGCGGCTTGGCGTACAGGGCGACCCAGCCGGTGATGCCCTGCCCTTGGTCGATGACCTGGGCGGCCGAGGCGGCGTCGAGGCCGTTGCTCACCTCGATGCGGAGCGAACCCGTGGCGGGCTCGACGAGCGCGATGGACGCGCTCGAGGCGTTCAGCGTGCGCACGATCTCCTCGAGGATGAAGTCGAGCGCCTCGCGCGGATCTTCGGTCGCGTTGACGAAGGCGCCGACGCGGTAGAGACAGTCCAGGACGCGGGCGTCGCCGGGACGTTCCTGCGCTGGGCGGGAATTCGGCATGGCCTAGAGCGAGTGGTCCATGTCGAGCGCCGGGGCGTCGACGGAGGTCTGGCCGATCACCACGGCCGGCACGCCCGCCACGCTGGTGTGCGGGGCGACGTCCTTGAGCACGACGGAACCGGCGCCGATCTTGGCGCCCTCCCCGATCGTGATGTTGCCGAGGATCTTGGCGCCGGCGCCGACGAGGACGCCCGAACGGATCTTCGGATGGCGGTCACCGCGGGCCTTGCCGGTGCCGCCGAGGGTGACCTCGTGGAGGAAGGAGACGTTGTCGGCCACGACGCTGGTCTCGCCGGCGACGAAGCCGGTGGCGTGGTCGAGCAGGATGCCGACGCCGAAGCGGGCGGCGGGATGGATGTCGACGCCGAGATGCTCGGAGACGAGCGACTGCAGGTGCGTGGCGAGCTCCTTGCGGCCGGCCTTCCAGAGCGCGTGCGCGAGGCGGTGCGTCGAGATGGCGTGGAAACCCTTATACCAAAGATAGGGCACCAAGGCGCTGTCCGTGGCGGGATCGCGCTCGAGGGTGGCGCGGATGTCGGCGCGCATCTGCGCGAGGACCTCCGGATCGGAAGCGACGGCTTCGCCGAGGACGCGGAGGACGACCGGCAGGTCCTGGCCGGTCGGGGTCAGGCGTTCGGCCAGACGCTGGATGATGCCTTCGCCGAAACCCGCCCGGGCGAGGACATAGCGTTCGAGCATCGGAGCCAGGGCAGGCTCGGACTTGGCGACGACCGTCGCACGGGCCTGCAGCTCCGCCCAGAGGGAAGCCTCATTGGCGCAGACCAAGGCGATGGAGCGGGCGTCAGCCATAGACAGGGATTAATTCGGGGTTTTCGGTCAATTTGGCAACCCATGAGTCAAATCAGCGTTAAAATGGCCTAACTATGGAGGTTTGCGCCACCCCGACGCCACGAGGGGGTTGAAAACCGCGAACTAAGTCTTACATCTAGCGGCCTACCCTCCCAACACCATGCGTATCCTCCCCTCCCTCCTCGCGTGCCTCGCCGCCGTCGCCGCTTTCGCGGCCGCCGAAGTCGGCAAGCCTGCCCCTGAGTTCACCGCCAAGGACAAAGACGGCAAGACCGTCAGCCTCGCCGACTTCAAGGGCAAGACCGTCGTCCTCGAATGGTATAACCCCGGCTGCCCGTACGTGAAGAAGTTCTACGACGTCGGCGCGATGCAGAACGCCCAGAAGGACGCGATCGGCCAAGGCGTCGTCTGGCTGGTGATCAACACCGGCGGCCACAAGCTCAACGAAGCCAACGGCTACTACCCTGCCACCGTCGTCATCGACGAAGGCAGCAAGATCGCCCGCGCCTATGAAGCCAAGGTCACCCCGCACTGCTTCGTGATCGATGCCAAGGGCGTGCTCGCTTACAAGGGCGCCATCGACAGCATCGCTTCCACCAAGTCCGCCGACATCGAGAAGGCCACCAACTACGTGTCCGCCGCGATCAAGGCCCTCAAGGAAGGCAAGACCCCGGAAGTCACGCAGACCAAGCCCTACGGCTGCGGCGTGAAGTACTAAGCCGATAAACCGGCCAAGCAAAAGGGCGTCCGAACGGACGCCCTTTTTTGTGCCTGCGGAAGATGCGTCTCAGGCCACGCCGGTGGCCTGCAGGATCTTCGCATGCACCTGGTCGTTGCGCAGGTGCGGCGTGAAGAGCTGCGAGCCGGGGCCGGTGGAGCAGAACTCGACCATCTCGCCGGTGTGGTTGTTGCTCGTCCAGCCGATCGAGGTGTAGCGCATCAGGGCCGCCGACAGCGTCTTGGTGGAGACGATCTTGGTGCGGTCTTCGCCCTTGAAGGTCAGGCCGGTGGCCTTTTCGGCGGCGGCGAGGAAATCCTTCGCCGACAGGCCCTTGGTCTTGGCGCCCAGCAGTTCGAGGGAAGACGTGAAAGCGTTCATCCGGTCGAACGCCGGGGAGGACTCGGCGTAGGACGGCGCCGTGGTATCGAAGTCTTCGCTGCCCAGGCCGTTCACGTTGAAACCGCCGGTACCGTGGTCGGTGGTGATGATCAGCAAGGTGTCGGGATTCTGGTCGACGAAGGCCAGCACGGTGGCGATGGCCTCGTCGAAGGCGACCTGCTCGCGGATCGCCGCGGCGCCGTCGTTGCCGTGGGCGGCATGGTCGATGCGACCGCCCTCGACCATCAGGAAGAAGCCTTCGGGCGCGGGGGCGAGGCGCCGCAGGGCGACCTTGGTCATCTCCGCGAGCGTGGGCGTCGACGCCTTCAGTTCCGCGGAGTGCAGGCGGTCGATCTCGAAAGGCACATGGCTCTTGCTGAAGAGGCCTAGCAGCGGGGCCTTGCCGGCGTCCGCCAGGAGCTGGTCGCGGTTGAGCGCCACGGCGTAACCGGCCTTACGATAGGCCGCGACGAGTTCGTCGCTGAAATACTGGGTACCGCCGCCGAGGACGACGTCGACGCCGCGCTCCAGGTATTGGGCGGCGATGGCCTTCTGGTCGGAGCGCTTGGCCACCGTGGTGGCGAAGCCGGCCGGCGTGGCGTGGGTGGCGGTCGCGGTGGTGACGAGGCCGCAACGCTTCTTGGCGGCGTTCATCTTCTGGACGATCGTCGTCGGCTTACGGCCGTCGGGGGTGATGTTGACCGCCCCGTTATTGATGCGTTCGCCGATGCCCCAGCAGCTGGCGGCCGCGGAAGAATCGGTGACGATGCCGCTGGCGGAATCGGTCTCGCAGAGCGAACGGACGACCGGGCGCTCGGCATACATCTTCATCCAGTTGGAACTGCGCTTCTCCGTCCGGGTGAGGTAGGTCTGCGCGGCGGTCAGCACCGAGAAGCACATGCCGTCGGAGACCATGAAGATCACGTTCTTGGCCTGGCGCTTCGCGGAGTTGGCGGCCGCCTCGCGCCCTTCGGCGCCGAGGGCGCGGACGGAACCGGCCCCGAAGACGAGACCGCCGAGGCCGGCGAACTTCAGGAAATCACGGCGGGAGGAAGAACGGGGCTGGCTCATGCTCGGGGTATAGGCTCAAAAGACCCCACCGGGCAACCTTAGTTCCCCGGGGAGTCCGTCAAACCCACCTGAACTTCAGGCCTGCGGAGCGGCCGGGGCGGCGGGAGCGGTCGGCACGTGCGCCTTGAGGCGACGCTCGGCGATCTCGGCCGACACCAGGGCGATGAACTCGGCCAGGGTGCGGTTGCCCTCGAAGGACTTGTCCGCACGGGAACGCACGTTGACGACGCCGGCTTCCTTTTCCTTGGCGCCCACGACCAGCATGTGCGGGACCTTGGACATCTCGGCGCGGCGGATCTTGGCGCCGAGCTTGTCGGACGAAGCGTCGACGCTGCAGCGGATCTTGGCGGCCTTGAGGGTCTCGGCCATCGCTTCGCAATCGGCGTTGAGGTCGTCGTTCAGCGGGATGAGGCGCACCTGCTCGGGCGAGAGCCAGGTCGGGAAGTCGCCGGCGAAGTGCTCGATCAGGATGCCGACGAAGCGCTCCATCGAACCGAACGGCGCGCGGTGGATCATCACCGGGCGGTGCGGCTTGTTGTCGGCGCCGTTGTAGGTGAGGTCGAAACGCTCCGGCAGGTTGAAGTCGACCTGCACCGTGCCGAGCTGCCATTCGCGGCCGATGACGTCGCGGACGACGAAGTCGATCTTGGGGCCGTAGAAGGCGGCTTCGCCCGGCTCTTCGGAGAAGGCGACGCCCAGGGTGGCGGCGGCGGCGCGGCAGGCGGCCTCGGCCTTGTCCCAGTTCTCGGCGGTGCCGGTATACTTGGCGGAGTCCGGGTTACGCAGGCCGACGCGGACACGATAGTCGTTCAGGCCGAGCGTCTTGAGGACGATCTTCACGAGCTCGAGGCAGCCGAGGACTTCCGGAAGGACCTGGTCTTCGGTGCAGAAGAGGTGGGCGTCGTCCTGGGTGAAGCCGCGGACGCGCGTCATGCCGTTCAGCTCGCCGGACTGCTCCCAGCGGTAGACCGTGCCGAATTCGGCGAGGCGGACCGGGAGGTCGCGATAGGAGTGCGGCTGGGAAGCGTAGATGCGGATGTGGTGCGGGCAGTTCATCGGCTTCAGGAGGAAGCCCTGCACGGTGCCGTCGGCCAGGCGGTTGGTCAGTTCGCCGCAACCGCAGCCTTCCTTGGCGAGCATCTCCATCGCCTCGCGCTCGACGAGCGGGGGGAACTGGGCGTCCTTGTAATACGGGAAGTGGCCCGAGGTGCGGTAGAGGTCGAGGTTGCCGATGTGCGGCGTGAAGACCTGCTTGTAGCCGGTCTGGAAGAGTCGCTCGGAGATGAAGTTCTGGAGCTCCTGGCGGACGACGGCGCCGTTGGGCGTCCAGAGGATGAGGCCCTGCCCCACCTTCTCGTCGATGTGGAAGAGCTTCAGTTCCTTGCCCAGCTTGCGGTGGTCGCGCTTCTTGGCTTCCTCGGCGCGGGCCATGGCCTGCTCGAGTTCGTCCTTGGTGGCGTAGGCGGTGCCGTAGATGCGCTGGAGCTGCTTGTTCTTCTCGTCGCCGCGATGGTAGGCGCCGGCGATGTGCAGGAGCTTGAACGCCTTCACCTGCGAGGTGTAGCGGACGTGGGTGCCGGCGCAGAGGTCGACGAACTCGCCGTTCTTATAGAAGGAGATGGTCTCGCCGGCGGGGATGTCGCCGAGTCGGCCGACCTTGTAGGCGTTCTGGCCGCGCTCGCGGATCAGCTTCTCGGCTTCCTCGCGGGTGCACTCGAAGCGTTCGAACTTCTGGTTCTCCTTGGAGATGCGGCGCATCTCTTCCTCGATCTTCACGAGGTCTTCGGCCGTGAAGGTGTGGTCGAGGTCGAAGTCGTAGTAGAAGCCGTTGTCGGTGGGCGGGCCGATGTCCAGCTGGGCCTGGGGGAACAGGCGGAGCACGGCGGCGCCCAGCATGTGGGCGGCGGAGTGACGGATCTCCTCGAGGGGAGTCATCTGCGGGCGGGAAGACATGGCGGAATACCCCACTCGCTAGGGCTTCCCGAGGCGGAGGGCAAGGACGGAGCAAGCCGCCCTGCCCTACTCCTTGACCAGCTCGAACCGCATCGTGACGACCAGACGCATGGTCTTTTCCACCGAAGAACTGTCGACCGACGCGTAATCACCTTCGTTCACCCGACCCTTGGCGCTGACCTGGAAGACCCCCTGGGAGGCGTCGATGAGCGCCCCGACCTTGCTGCCGGAACCGGCCACGAGGATGTCGGCGCGGCGACGGGCGTCTTTCGCGGCGGCCTCGAGCAGCTCCTTCTTGGAGTCGTCGAACTTCAGGAGGCGGAAGAACGGCATGTTGCGCTGGAGTTCAACCTCCTGAGCCAGGACGACCTCCTGTCGAACAAGCTTCGCGACGAGGTCTACCTTGGAGGTCCGGAGCTCGAAGGGACTGATAAGGATATAATCCGGCACCGGACCGCGGGCCGACTTGTTATAATCGACATTGGTCGCGCTGGCCCGCGCTGGCTCAAGGCGCGAGACAGAGATCGGCATCATTTCGACTTCGCTTTCGGCGAAACCAGCCTGGGCAAGCTTTCCACGAAACACTTCCCGCTGCGCTTCGAGCGCAGCGCGCCCGGCGGCAAGGTCGGTACCGCGCCAGGAAAGCGCGCCGCTGAGTTCGCCTTCGTCGGCTCGGAGGTCCTGGGTGGCCACTCCCTTGACGGTAACCTCCGGGCGGGCGGCCCTCACCTGCGCGATGGCCTTAGAGAGTTTATCCGAGGCGACGATGAAACCAAAAGCGAGGGACGCGCCGAGAAGCAGGAAAGCGAGGCGCTGCGGGGTGGCAGATTGCGACATGCCCAGACCTTAGCCTGATGAACGACCTAGGTCAACCGTCGCCCTGCCCCGCCTTACGACTTCTTCAGATCGTAGCCGTCCTTGCGGTCCAGCATCGTCCAGCCGAGCGCGGTCAGGTCCTTGCGGAGCTGGTCGGCGGCGGCGAAGTCCTTGGCCTGCTTGGCGGCCCAGCGACGGGCGCCGAGTTCGGCGACGTCGGCCGGGATCGCGACCTCGGCCTTGACGGCGAAGAGCTGGAGCCCAAGGGCGAAGAGGATCTTGGCGAGGCCGGAGACGTCCTGACGGGCCTGTTCGGCCGTCGGCTCATCCTTCTCGGCGAGGACGGTGAAGACCTGGCCGAGGCAGCCCGGGATGTTGAGGTCGTCCTGCAGGACTTCCCAGGCCTTGGCGAAGCGACCCCAGGAGGTCTGGACTTCCTGGGCGACGGGCGCGGCGAACTCTGCGCGGCTGAAACCGGCGGCGGCGAGCAGGCGGTCGGCGCCACGCTCGAGCTTGGAGAGAGCCGAACGGGAATCCTCGACGCCCTTCATGGTGAAGTTGAGCGAGCTGCGGTAGTGGCCGGAGATCAGCGTGTAGCGGACCTCCATGGGCGAGAAGCCCTTGGCGACGAGTTCGTCGAGCGTGTAGAGGTTGCCCTTGCTCTTGGACATCTTCTCGCCCTCGACCATCAGGTGCGCGCTGTGGAACCAGTGGGCGGCGAAGCCCTTCACGCCGGTGGCGCATTCGGACTGGGCGATCTCGTTCTCGTGGTGCGGGAAGCAGAGGTCGATGCCGCCGCCGTGCAGGTCGAAGGTGGCGCCGAGGTGCGCGAGCGACATCGCCGAGCATTCGATATGCCAGCCGGGACGGCCTTCGCCCCAGGGCGAGGGCCAGAAGTTGGCGCCGTCCTCGGGCTTACGGGACTTCCAGAGCGCGAAGTCGGAGGCCGACTCGCGTTCGTATTCGTCGGCGTCGTTGGCCTCGCCGGCGGAGTTCTCGGACTGGGTCTCGAGCTTCGAGAAGTCGATGTGGTTGAGCTTACCGTAGTCGGCGCAGGTGCAGACCTTGAAGTAGACCGAACCGTCCTTGGCGACGTAGGCATGGCCGCGGTCGACGAGGGCCTTGATCATCGCGACCTGCTGAGGGATGTGCTCGACCGCGCTGGGCTCGACGTGCGGAGGCAGGAGGCCGAGGGCCTTGCAGTCGGCGTGGAATTTGTCGGTCCAGGACTTGGTGAAGGCGCCGAGCGTCTGGCCGGAAGCCTGGGCGCCGCGGATGGTCTTGTCATCGACGTCGGTGATGTTGCGGACGTGCTTCACCTTCAGGCCGGCGACCTCGAGGGTGCGGCGCAGGACGTCCTGCACGGTGAAGGTGCGGAAATTACCGATGTGGGCCGGGCCGTAGACCGTGGGTCCGCAGCAATACATGCCGTAAAGGTCGCGGCCGGGCTTCGGGAGCAGCGGCCGCTTCTCGCGGGACATGGTGTCATGCAGGAACACGGTCATAGGGAGGTCAGTTAGCAAACCTTGCCCCTGCTGGGCGAGACGGAACTACGCGGCTCAGCGCTGCAGGACCCGCACATAATCCACCATGAACCGGGCCGGGAAACGGGTGTCCGCGCCGACCGGGCCGCCGAAGCCGCCGCCGACCGCGAGGTTCAGCACCAGGAAATATTTCTGGTCGAACGGCGCCGGGAACGGCCCGCCGGAGGAACTCCACTCCTTCTGCTCCTGATACCGGACCCCGTCGACGAACCAACGGATCGCCCCCGGCTCCCATTCGACCGCGAAGGCGTGGAAGCCCGTGGTGAAGTCGCCCTGCGGCAGGCGGTAGGGCTTGCCCTTATAGATATTCTTCGGCCAAGGGGCGCCGTAGTGGAGCGTGCCGTGCACCTGCTCGGGCTCATGGCCCTTGAACTCCATGATGTCGATCTCCCCGCTGGCGGCCCAGCCGCCGTACTTCTCCTCGGAGGGCAGCATCCAGAACGCCGGCCAGAGCCCCTTCCCCGCCGGCAGCTGGGCCGACATCTCGAAGCGGCCGTACAGCCAGTCGGCGCGGCGCTTGGTCCGGATCCGGGCGGAGGAATAATCCTTCAGCACGCCGGCGACGTTCAGCTTCTCCTTGCGCGCCTCGATGATCAGATGCCCGTCCTCGACGCGGAGGTTCTGCGGGCGGTCGAAGTAATACTGCAGCTCGCCGTTGCCGCCGCCATGGCCGTTCTCCTCGGCCGCCCACTTGGACCAGTCGAGCTCCTTGCCGTTGAAGTCATCGCGCCAGACCTCCCGCCATTCCCCGGCCACGGCCGCGAGAGGGAGCATCAGCAGGGGCAGCAAAGGGCGCATGCCGTCATCCTCCCCGAGGGGCGGCGTCGCGGACAAGGTCATAAAAAGGGTTCCGACTTGTTTCGGGGTCCCGGGGCGGAGATAACGGAGGCCGACCCACCCCACCATGAAACTAGGCACCAAATCCCTGCACGCCGGCCAGAAGCCCGACCCGACCACCGGTTCGCGCGCGGTCCCGATCTACCAGACCACGAGCTACCAGTTCCGCGACTCCGAACACGCCGCCAACCTGTTCGGCCTGAAGGAACTCGGCAACATCTACACCCGCATCATGAACCCGACGACGGACGTCCTCGAGCAGCGCCTCGCGGCCCTCGAAGGCGGTTCCGGCGCGCTCGCCCACTCCTCCGGCCAGGCCGCCATCACCGCGGCCATCCTCAACGTCGCCGGCGCCGGCGACCACATCGTCTCGGTCTCCCAGCTCTACGGAGGCACCTACAACCTCTTCCACTACACCCTGCCCAAGCTCGGCATCCAGGTCTCCTTCGTCGACGGCGACGATCCCGAGAACTTCCGCAAGGCCGTGAAGTCGAACACCAAGGCCTTCTACGGCGAAGGCCTGGGCAACCCCCGCCTCAACATCTTCCCCTTCGCCGAGGTCGGCAAGATCGCCAAGGAAGTCGGCGTCCCGCTCATCATCGATAACACCGCCCTCTCGCCTTACCTGAACCGTCCGTTCGAGCACGGCGCCAACATCGTCGTCCACTCGGCCACGAAGCATATCGGCGGCCACGGCACCTCCATCGGCGGCATCGTCGTCGACGGCGGCAACTTCGACTGGGGCAACGGCAAGTTCCCCGGCTTCACCGAGCCCGACATGTCCTACCACGGCCTGCCGCACTGGGAAGCCTTCAAGGCGTTCCCGCCCGCCGGCGGCGCCAACATCGCCTTCATCATGAAGATGCGCCTGCAGTTCCTCCGCGACGTCGGCAGCTGCCTCTCGCCCTTCAACGCCTTCCTGCTCCTGCAGGGCCTCGAGACCCTGCACCTGCGCATGGAGCGCCATTGCGCCAACGCGATGAAGGTCGCGCAGTTCCTCGAAGCGCACCCGAAGGTGAAGTGGACCAACTACCCGGGCCTGAAGTCCTCGAAGTACCACGACCTCGCCAAGAAGTATCTCACCAACGGCTACGGCGCGCTGGTGGGCTTCGGGCTCAGGTCCGGCCTCGAAGGCGGCCGCAAGTTCATCGACTCCCTCGCCCTGCACAGCCACGTCGCCAACATCGGCGACGCCCGCTCGCTGGCGATCCACCCGGCCTCCACCACGCACTCGCAGCTGACCGCCGAAGAACGGAACAGCGCCGGCGTGACCGACGACTACGTCCGTCTCTCCGTGGGCATCGAGGACATCGAGGACATCCTCGCCGACCTCGAGCAGGCGCTGGCCAAGGCCTGAGCCTCCGGCCGGCGAAGCATCAGGGCGGGCCTGACGGCCCGCCCTTTTTCATGCCCGGACCTTGGCCGTGTCGAAGTCGTGGTATTCCAGGAACTGACGGGCGCCGTCGTCGCCCATGTAGGCGGCGAGGAGTTTCGGGTCGGTCTGGGTGAGGTCCACGACGATCAGGCCATCCAGGCAGCCGCCGAAACCTTCGTCGACGTTGAAGGCGATGAGGCGTCCGTTGAGCTTGAGGTAGTGCTTCAGCAGCACCGGCACGGCCTTGGCGTCGGGTTCAAGGTCGCTGACGAGGCTCGAGACATGATCGAGGTCGAAGGCGCAGCGCTGGAGCACGTCGAGGTCGGCGTCGCGCAGGCTCATCGACCGCGGCGGATTCTTGGCCCGGACCAGCGGCAGGAGGTCGTCGGCTGAGCGATTGTTCTTCAGATAGGAGAGGATGAGCTCCTTGGAGGCCTGGCCATACTCGGGATTGATGCTCACCGGCCCGAACAGCAGGTGATACTTCGGGAAGCGGACGACGTAGCGTCCGATGCCCCGCCAAAGCAGCGGCAGGCTCGTGGGCTTACGCTGATATTCCTGACGGATGAACGAACGGCCCATCTCCAGCGCCGGGTCCATGCGACGGAAGAAGTCGCCCTTGAATTCGAACAGCGTCGAGGTGTACAGCCCGTGCTTCCCCTGCAACGGCAGGATCCGGTCGGTGGGGCCGAGACGGTAGCCGCCGACGATCGCCGAGACCTTCTCATCCCAGAGCACGATCTGGTCATACCAGGCGTCGAAGGCGTCCAGGTCGCAATCGAGCCCCGTGCCCTCGGAGACCGAACGGAAAGTGGTCTCACGCAGGCGACCGATCTCGCGCAGGGTGTGCGGCAGGTCCTTGCCGAGGAAGCGGTAGACCCGGAAGTCGCCGCTGCTCAGCAGCAGGTCCTCAGGCGGGACGCTCTGCAGTTCGGCCTTGAGCAGCAAAGGGTTCACCGGCGGGATGATCTCCGCCTGCGCGACGTTCGGACGCGCTCCCGCCGGCTTCTCCGCCGCGCCGCGGGTGGAAAGCAGCTCGCAGCGCAGGCGCAGGAAGCTCGTGGCCTCCTCGTCGTCCGGGTGGTCGGCCAGCTGGGCCGGCGTCACGGGGTTCGCCGTGCGCAGCCGGATGACCTTGCCGCGATGATGCAGGAACTCGCGCAGCAGGAGCATCGTGCGGATCCGCGGATGCGCGAGTCCGAGAGACTGGAACAGGCCGGAGTTACGGCCTTCGATGCGCAGCGGCAGGAGCGAGGCGCCGACCTTGCGGGCCAGGCGGACGACCTGCGGCGACCACACCGGATCGGCCACGCGACGCGAACGCAGACGCAGGCTGGAAACCTCGCCCGCCGGGAAGGTCAGGATGCAGCCACCGGCGCGCAGGTGAGCCAGGATACGCCGCGTGCCGGCGACGTTGCCGAGGTCGGAGGAGCCGGGCTCGAACGGGTTGACCTCGATCAGCCAAGGACGGATGCCGGGGATACGGGCCAGCCAACGGTTGCCGACGACCAAGGTATCCGGCCGGACGCGCAACAGGAAGTCCATCGCGACGAGACCATCCGCGAGACCATGCGGATGATTGGCCACCACCACGAGCGGACCGGACTTCGGGATGCGCGCCAGGCACTGGTCGTTCCAGGCGCTGCTCAGGCCCGCCTGCTCCATGGCGGAGGTGAAGAAATCCGGACGGCCGGCGGCATGGATGCGCGCCAGGAAGGCGTCGAAGGCCCGCACCTTGAAGAAGCGGTCGAGGGCGGGCTCGGCCCAGGCCAGCGGGCCCAGGTTGGCCTTGAGTTCGTCGGTGTTGCTCGGGGCGGTCTGCGGTGACATCTATGGCAAGGATGCCACGGATGTGCGTAAGGACGGGGGCGGACCCGTGACAATACCGTGTCAGCCTGCGGCGAAACCGAAGAAGTCCCGGGCGTTCCGGGTGGCGACCTCGGCGACCTCGTCGGCGGGCAGGCCCAGGAGTTCGGCGGCCTTGGCGCAGATCTCGGGGAGATAGGCCGGCGTATTTTCCTTACCGCGCACGGACTGCGGGGCGAGGTACGGCGCATCGGTCTCGAGCATGAGGCGGGCCAGCCCCTGGGCCTTCAGCGCCTGGCGGATCTCCTCGGACTTCGCGTAGGTGATGATGCCGGTGAACGAGGCGCGGCCGCCGCGTTGGTTCAGCTGACGGACCTGGTCGGGGCCTTCGACGAAGCAATGGAAGACCACCTTGCGCCAATCCACGCCGCTGGCGTCGATCATCCGCACGCAGTCGTCGAACGCATGACGCGAATGGATGACGACCGGGCAACCGAACTGGTACGCGAGCGACAGCTGACGGCGGAAAGCCTCCTGCTGCCAGGCCTTGATGCGCTCGGCTTCGGCCACGTCGGCCGGCAGGCGGAAATAATCCAAGCCGATCTCGCCGAGGGCGGCCGGCGCGGTACGGTCGGCGAAATACGGGGAGATGGCGGCGACGGTCTCCTCCCAGCCTTCTTCGACGTGGCAGGGATGGAGCCCGACGGTGTGGCGGAAGAAATCCGGCTGCGCGGAGGCGAGGTCGCGGTACTCAGACCAGTCCTTGAGGTCGGTCCCGATGGCCACCGCGCCCTCGACGCCCGCGGCGCGGCATTCGGCCACCCAGGCGGCGAGACGGCCCGCCTTGAGGGCGTATTCGGGGTGACAATGGGAATCCAGCAGGCGCACGGGGTGATTAGGCCCCCCGGGAAGCAAAGGGCAAGACCACAGCCCCGCCTTGAAAAAAGCGCCCTCCCCTGCACGGTGGCCGCATGCACCACTGGCTGATGAAGTCCGAACCCGACGAGTTCTCCTTCCAGGAACTCGAACGCAAGGGCCAGGAACCGTGGACCGGCGTGCGCAACTACCAGGCGCGGAACTTCATGCGCGCGGCCAAGGTCGGCGACCTCGTGCTGTTCTACCATTCCAACTGCGAGGAGCCCGGCATCGTGGGCGTCGCGCGCATCTCCAAGGAAGCCTTCGACGACCCGACCCAGTTCGAGCCGAAGTCCGATTACTACGACGCCAAGTCGACCAAGGACGACCCGCGCTGGAGCTGCGTGGAAGTCTCCTTCCACCAGGCCTTCAAGCGGCTCGTCAGCCTGCCCGACCTCCGCGCGTGCGCGGCGCTGAAGGACATGCTGATCCTCCGCCCCGGCAACCGTCTCTCCGTGACGCCCGTGACCGCCGCGGAGTTCAAGGCGATCGCCGGCCTCGGCGGAATCAGGAAGTAGCCTCTTCGGTCGGCAGCCACAGCGCGAGGAGCGCGGCGGGCAGGAACAGGAACGACGCGTAGAGCAGCACCGAGCTGAAATCGCCGACCTTGGCGAAGATACCGAAGAAGACCGTGCCGGCGGCGGCGAAGACACGGCCGATGTTATAGCTGAACCCGGCGCCCGTGGTGCGGAGCAACGTCGGGAACAGCGGCGGCAAGGCCATCGTGAAGAGGCCGAAGACGCCCTGGCAGAAACCGATGCCCGCGTAGAGCGCGTAGGTCGCGCCCAGACCCCACGGGTACGCGAAGGTCAGCCCCATCAGGATGAAATACGCGCCGAAGAAGACGGCGAGCGCCCGGCGGTAGCCGAAGCGCTGCGCGGCCCAGCCGGAAGCGAAGTTGCCCAGCACCGAGGCGGCGATGACGCAGAAGAGCGCGGTCGACACGACCTTGGCCTTGTCGAGCGAGGCCGCGACGACCTCCGGGTGGTTGCGGATGAAGGCCTGCTGCCAGAACATGAAGCACCAGTGCCCGGTCAGCGAGATCGCGCAGAGCAAGGATGCGATGAGCGTCGTGCGCCGGATGTCGCGCCCGAAGAGCCCCGCCATCGTCGGCGTCTCCTGCCGGCCCTTCTCGGCCGACCATTCGGCGGTCTCGGGGACTTCCTTGCGGATCCACAGCGTCACGAAAGCCGGCAGCACGCCGATGAGGAAGACCCAGCGCGGCTGATAGCCGGGCACCTGCTGCAGGAGGAAGACGGCGGCGATCGCCGCGAGGATCCCGAAGTTGACGGCGCACTGGAGGACCGCGGCGATCCACGGGCGCCACTTCTTGGGCCAGGTCTCGGACAGCAGGGACGCGCCCACGGCCCACTCGCCGCCGATGCCCAGCGCGGCGAGGAAGCGGAAGATCATCAGCTGCCACCAGTTCTGCGCGAAGAACGAAAGCCCGGTGAAGAGCGCGTAGGTCAGGATCGTCAGGACGAGCGTGCGGCTGCGGCCGAGGCGGTCGCCGATGATGCCGAAGAAGGCGCCGCCCAAAGCCCACCCCAGCAGGAACGCCGCCTGGATGATCGAGCCGTAGCGGGCGACGTCGGGGTCCGCCTCGTTCGTGCGCAGCAGTTCGGCCACGAAGACCGTGGCGACCAACGTGTAGAGGTGCAGGTCGAGGCCGTCGAAGAACCAGCCCAGCCAGGCGGCGAAGCCGGACTTCTTCTGATGCGAGGAAAGCTCGCGCAGCGAGGTGGCTTCGGCGGGGGTGGCGCGCATGGGGTGACAGTTGAAACCGCCTAGAAATTAGCAAGGCGGGCTTTGCGGCCCGCCCTGCGTGAGGACTTACTTCTTGGCTTCGGCCTTCTTGGCCGGCGCCTTGGCCTTCGGGGCCGGCGTCGGGGTGTAAGGCTGGTTGGTCATGGCGCCCGGGGCGACCTTCAGGAGGTTCGGGGACATGTCGGGAGCCTTGGCGTCGCCGTTGGCCCACTTGAGACCGCCGACCAGGATCTGCTGGAAGGTCGGGTTGGTCCAGACGTCCTCGCGGTGGCCCATGGCGGTGTAGAAGACGCGGCCCTTGCCTTCGTGCTTGGCCCAGCAGTTCGGGTAGGCCGGACGCTTGTAGTCGTCGCCTTCGAGGGCGGGGTCATTGAAGGTGGTGAGGACGTGGATCTCCGGACGGAAGTCCTTGAGGGTGTACCATTCTTCCACGAACGAGAACGAGTCGCCGACCTTCTCGAAACCGGGGAAGGTCTTGTCGATGACCTTGTTCACGCCGGCCTGCTGCTTGCCGTGGCGGATGAACTCGGCGCCGAGGAAGCAGACGTAGGCGTCGGCCTTGTCGCCATGGTTCTTGAAGCGCTCCGGACCCTTCACGGCCTCGTTGTCGGTATGGAAGGTGTCGGCGGCGGCGTGCGTGCCCACGAAGCCCTTGCCGGACTTCACGAAGTCGAAGAGGGCCTGCTTCCCGGCGAGGGTCATCGGCGGGTTCTTGTCGGTGCCTTCGGAGCAGAGGTCGCCGGTGGTGTAGAACATCACGGTGTCGAACTGGGCGAGATACTCGGGCGAGAACTTCGAGCCGTCCTTGGAGAAGACGAACTCGATGTTGTTGGCGGCGCCGAGCTCGAGGAGCTGCTTCTCGGCGAAGCTGGGCTGTCCCTTCTTATAGGAGATCACCTCGTGCTCGTAGCCCGAGGACTTGGTGAAGAAGAGGACCTTGCGCTTGGGGGCGTCGGCGGCGAACGCGCTGAGCGACAGCAGGCAGAGGAGGAGCGAGCGGAGCATCATGGGGGTGGTGTCCCGTGAACAAACCCGCCCCGCCCGCCGCAGGCAAGCCGATTGGGGCTCAGCGCCCGGCGGAACGACGGACGGGCGGCAGTTCGCGGGCGATTTCCGCGAGACGATAGCCGAAACCCGGACCGCGCAGGGTCGAGCCGTCGACCTGTCCCTGCCGGCGGGAATAGAGGAGCGGATGCACCTTGGCCTCGGCGGCGGAAGCGGCGGGATAGAACTGCATGCCGTTGGTCTCCACGCCGGCGATGGTCGGGGCATGGGCGGCCAGCAGGACGTGCGTCATCTGCGCCATCATCGGGTTGGTGAGGTCCTGCACCATGAGCTGCATGCCATGGGCGCGGGCCCAGCAGAGGCTGAGGAGCGCGCCGGTCTGGGTCTTGCAGGTCTTGAGGGCGACGCCGGTCCAACCGAGTTCGCGGCCGAGACGGACGATGCGCCAGTCGTGCGCGCTTTCGTCGAGGAAGAGCGGCATCCGTTGGCTGACCGAATGCACGTCGATCGGGTGTTCCTCGAGCTCATACGGGAACGGCTGCTCGACGTAGCTGAGACGGCTCCAGAGTTCGGGCAGTTCGGCCTTCACGCGGTCGAGGACGCCGTTCACGTAGGCGGGGTCCATGACCGTGCAGTTGAAATCGGCGGTGAAGAGCTCGACGCCGAGCGGCAGGCCGACCTCGGCGATCCGCTTCAGCCGCTCGAAATCCCAGGCGGCATCGTTGCCGCGCAGCTTGACCTTCAAGGCCTTCAGGCCGTCGGCCTTGATCCATTCGTCGAGCGAGGACGGATAGCCGTCGGCGACCTTGTTGGCGCCGGCTTCGGCGAGCGTCAGGTAATCCAGGCCGCCCACGAGATGCCAGGCGAGCAGCTTGGTCGTCACGGGCGAACGGAAATAGTCGGCCGGATAGCGGCCGGCGAAGGAGACCTCCTTCGCGTCGGCGGCCGGCGTGATGAACGCCGCGAGGTCGCGGTTCATCCACGGAGCGGCGTAGGTCGAATAGGTCGGGACGCCGTGGGCGACGCCGTAGGCATCATGCAAGGCGAGGTCGAACGGCGAGCAGCAGACGAGCGCGGCGAGCGTCGGGAGGGCGACGCCTTCGGGCAGGCTCGCGTTGAACTTCTCGAGGATACCCGGCAGGGCTTCCTCAAGGAAGTCATGGCCGATCTCCATCGCGTGACCGCGGGCGCCGAAGGCCGCGTAGGCATCGGTGAGCGTATCGCAGAAATCCTGCAGCGCCTGCAGGCGGACGTCGTAAGGCACCGGCGAAGGCCAGACCCACTGGACGCTGAGCGGGGTCTCGCCCCACCCTTCCGCCCGGGAACCGTCGGCCTTCTCGACCGTGACGCACACGCGCGCGCAGACCACGCTCGTGAGGGTCTCGTGGCCGAACTTGAGCGGGAGGCGCAGGGTGACCGGCAAGGCATGCCAGCGCACCGCGCGGATCTGGACGTCGCGAGGATTCATCTTCGGTCAGTCCTGCAGGGCCTGGCCGGAGGTTTCCTTGCCGAGGAACGCGACGAACAGGCCGACGCCGTAGACCAGCGTGATCGCGGCCGCGGCCTGCTGGTAGCCGCCGAGGGTCGCCACGAGCTTGCCGCTGAGCAGCACGAACGGCACGGCGACGAGTCGGCCGGTGTTGTAGCAGATGCCCTGCCCCGTCGCGCGGACGCGGGTCGGGAAAAGTTCCGGCAGGTAGAGCGGGAAGAAACCGAAGAAGGCCGTGGCCGCCATGCCGAGGGTGAAGACCTTGAGCGCCATCACCCACGGGAAGATGTCGAAGAGCTTCGCGCCGCTCCAATCGGCCGGCGTGCGGTAGATCCAGACGGTGGCGAGCAAGGCGAAGAGGCAGAGCAGCTGGTAGCCGAGGCGACGGCGCAGGCCGGCGAGGACCAGCGGCGCGATGAACGTGCTCGCGCAGGCGCCGACGGACACGATGACCATCGCGAGGGCCTTGGCGCGCGGGTTGTCGGGGCCGGCGAGGTCGCCGATCCAGAGCGGGATCCACTGCACCGCGCCCCAGGTGCCGACGAAGACGACGGACACCATCAGGATGCCGGCGATGGTCGTGCCGCGCAGTTCGGCGCCGAAGACTTCGCCGATCTTGGAACGGGCGGGCGCGACGGCGGCGGCCTCCTTCGCGGCGGAACGCTCCCACTTCTCGGACTCGGGGACGAACAGGCGGATGAGCAAGGTCAGGATGGCCGGCGAAGCGCCGATGAGGAAGTGGATGCGCCAGGACGAACCATCGGCGGGATAGGCCAGGGCCATGCAGCCGACGAGCACCATGCCGAGGTTGGCGGCCATGCCGATGAAGCCCGCCATCTTGGAGCGATGGCGCTCCGGCCACGCTTCCATCACGAGCGCGACGCCGAGGGCCCATTCGCCACCCATGCCGAGCGCGGCCATGAAACGGGCGGCGGCGAGGTGCGTGGGGTCGGAAGCGAAATAGCAGATGCCGCTGAAGACGGAGTAGAAGAGGATGCTGAAGGACATCGCCTTCACGCGACCGATGCGGTCGCCCAACCAGCCGAAGGCCGCGCCCCCGAGGGCGGCGCCGACGAGGAACGCGGCGGTGATGATGCCCATCCAGTTGCCGACCCAGCCGTTGATGGCCTTCACGCCCAGCGCCGCGGTCTCGGGCGGCACCATGCTCTTGAGGGCCGGACCGGCGAGCGTCGGGAAGAGCGCCTGCTCGTAACCGTCCATCATCCAGCCGAGGAAGCCGGCGAGCAGGGTCATCTGCATGCCCTTGGTGATCGCGTCACGGGTGTCTTTGGCGTCGTGCATGGGGGTCTCCCCATCAGAAGGACTTGGCCCCAGCCTTCAAGGGGCGATTTGTCCGTTCAGGCCCCGGCCTTGCCCAGGAGCAATCGGCGGAACGACAAGGCCGAGGGCGAAAGTTCGCGGCCGCGTCGTTGCAGCATGGCGACGGAACGGCGGAGCGGTTCGCCCCCGAGACGCACGATCGCGCAACCCGGCACGGCGGCGCGGGCGGCAAGTTCCGGCAGCAAGGCGACCCCGAGGTCGGCCGCGACCAACGAACGGACGGTCTCCAGCTCACCGGTTTCGCAGGCCGTGCGCGGTTCGAAACCGGCGGCCCGGCAGGCGGCCTGCGCGACGTCACGCGCCCTGCCCTTATAAAAGACGAACGGTTCCTTGGCGAGGTCCGCCAGCTTCGGCAGGCGACGGCGGGCCAGCGGATGGGCCTTGGGGACGAGCAGGACGAACGACTCTTCCAGCAACGGCGTCACCTCGAAGGCCTCGCCCGGCGCGGGCAGCTGGACCACGCCGAGTTCGATCTGGCCTGACTCGACCCACTGCGCCACCGCCTCAGACGTGCCTTCGCGCAGGGCGAGTTCGACCTGGGGGTGCTTGCGCCGGAAGGCCGCGACGGCGGCGGGCAGCAGGCAGGCGCTCACGGAGGGAATCGCGCCGACGGCGAGGCGCCCGGCCTTCATCGTCACCAGGTCGCCGACCGCCCGACGCGCGACGGTCGCCTGCGCGAGCAGGCCCTCGGCATGGATGCGCAGCGTCTCGCCGGCCGGCGTCAGGGTCGTCTCCAGCCGGCCGCGATCGAAGAGCTTCGCGCCCAGCTCCGCCTCGAGCTTTCGCATCTGCTCGCTTAGCGCGGCCTGCGCCAGGTTCAGCCGCGCGGCGGCCCGCGTGAAGCTTCGCTGGCGGGCGGCCTCGAGGAAGTATTCCAGCTGGTAGAGGTCCATCGTTTTTTCCGTTCTTAATCGCTGGAAACTAATGTATTTCAAGCACGTAAGAACCTGCTAAGGTGAGGGCCTCATGAAGCCGCTGATCGACCGCCCCGAGGACCTGACGCCGACGACCCCGTGGTCCGCGACAAAGTGGGCCTGGACCGCCGAGGAAGCCCTCGTCGACCACCGCACCAAGGCGCGCCTGTGTTCGGCGGTGCTCCTGCCCTTCCGCGACGGCCGCCCCGACTGGGCGAGCTTCGTCTCCGAAATCCGCTGGCAGCAGGCCGCGGCCGACCATTACGGCGTCGAACTCGTCCCGGTGCTCAACGCCGACACCGGTTATATCTTCGACCTCGACGACCGGATGTACGCCGAGGTGCTCCGACAGTTCCGCCTCGCGTTCCCCGACATGCGGTTCGTCGCCGGCGTGACCGCCCGCGGCGCGCAGGACGACACGTCGTTCGTCGCCGAACGCTACCGTCCGCTCATGGACCTCGTCCAGGCCCACGACAACTGCGAGGTGATGATCATGACGTCGAAGTGGCTCAACACGCTCGACCCGCAGCGTCGCCGCGACGGCTACTACCGCATCGCCGAGTGGCTCATCCGCCCCGGCATCGTGCACGCGCTGGAGCCGGCCTTCGTCCCGTGGGCCACGCCCTACGAGCCTTGGCTGCTGCACCAGCTCGCCATCCACCCGAAGTTCGTGGGCGGCAAGGTCAGCACGCTGGACGAGCCGCACTTCCTCTACTGGGCCGCGATGTGCAAGGACCTGAAGCTCGACTTCGCCCCGCACAGCGGCGACGACTACGGCATCGCCACCGCGATCAAGACCGGCCTGCCCCTCCTCATCGGCGCCGCCAGCAGCGCGGCCCCGCAGATCTGCGCCGCCAAGGACATGTGGCTCGAGGACGGCGTCCCCGGGAAGAAGCTCCCCACGGGCACCGGTCGCTTCGACACCCGCGTGTATAAGCTCTTCGAAGCCTTCCAGTCGCTGGAAGACCAGGTCTTCCGCCTCGACGCCAAGGGCAGCGCCGCCGCCTACAAGCACAGCACCGCCCACCTGCTGCACCAGCTCGGCGTCATCGCCTCGCCCGAACCGCACCCGGCCTGCAAGGACGTCCGCGGCCCGGACGAGACCGCCCGCATGGCCGAAGCCATGGTGCGCACCCGCCGCATCTCCGAACGCCTCAACATCCCTCGCTGAACCTCCCCATGACCACCCCCTTCAAGCTCACCCGCGTCGCGTCGCTCAAGACCGTCGCCGATTTCCGCGCCCACTGCGCCTCGCTCGGCGTCGACCTGCCCATCGAGGACAGCATCGAAGCCGGCGCGGGCAACCCCCTCTCGCAGCCCATCGCCCGCACGAAGGTCAACGGCAAGACCATCGGCAACCGCATCGCCATCCACCCGATGGAAGGCTGGGACGGCACCACCACCGGCGGCATCTCCGAGGAGATGAAGCGACGCTGGCAGCGCTTCGGCGCGAGCGGCGCCAAGCTCATCTGCGGCGCCGAAGCCATGGCCGTGCGCGCCGACGGACGCGCGAACATGAACCAGCTGATCATCAACGAGGAGAACCAGGCCGGCATCGCGGAGCTGGTGCGCATCCTCAAGGCCGAGCACCTCGCCCGCTGGGGCTCCGTCGACGACCTCGTCATCGGCTTCCAGCTCACGCACTCGGGCCGCTTCTGCCGCCCGCATGACAAGAAGCGCTGGGAATCGCGCGTCGCCTATCGCCACCCGATCCTCGACAGGAAGTTCAACGTCACCTCCGACGACCAGGTCCTGACCGACGCCGACGTCGAGGAGCTGATCCGCTGCTACGTCCGCGCCGCCCGCGTAGCCCGCGACTGCGGGGCCGACTTCGTGGACATCAAGCACTGCCACGGCTACCTCCTGCACGAGTTCCTCGGCGCCCACACGCGCCCGGGCAAGTTCGGCGGCTCCTTCGAGAACCGCACCCGCATCCTCCGCGACATCATCGCCGGCATCCGCGCCGACGGCAACGCGATCGACATCGGCGTACGCCTGAGCCTGTTCGACATGGTCCCGTTCCGTCCGGACCCCGCCCTCAGCCAGCCCGGCAAGCTGGGCCCCGGCATCCCGGAAGACTTCTCCGCCTGCCTGCCCTATCGCTACGCCTTCGGCGTGAACCACGCCCAGCCCACCGAGATCGACCTCACCGAGACCTTCGCCTTCGTGAAGCTGCTCGGCGAACTCGGCGTCAAGATCCTCAACACCACCGCCGGCTCGCCCTACTACAACCCGCATATCCAGCGCCCGGCGGCCTACCCGCCCAGCGACGGCTACCAGCCCGCGCATGACCCGCTCATCGACGTCGCCCGCCAGGTCCGCGTGGTCCGCGAGGTCCGCGCCCAGGCTCCCGCCGGCATGATCGTCGTCAGCTCCGGCCTGAGCTACGTCCAGGAATACCTGCCGCACCTCGCGCAGCAGATCCTGCGCACCGGCGGCAGCGACGCCGTCGGCGTGGGCCGCGCGGTGCTCAGCTACCCGGCCATGCTGGCGGACGCCGCCAAGCACGGCGCGCTCGAGACCAAGTTCATCTGCCGCACCTTCAGCGACTGCACGACCGCGCCCCGCAACGGGCTCATCTCCGGCTGCTACCCGCTCGACAAGTACTACACCGCGAAGCCCGAGTTCCAGCAGCTGAAGGACATCAAGAAGAACGTCGGCGCCTGAGGACGCCTCACGGCTTCTCGAAGACCAGCAGGTGCTGCCAAGGGAGGTCCGGTTTGTTCACCACGAACCGGAAGCCTGCGGCGGCGAACTCCTTGCGGGCCTGCGCTTCGGTCATCTTGTGGTGCGGCTTGATCGGCACGCCGTCGTCCTCCGCCCGATATTCCAGCAGGTAGATACGGCCCTTCGGCCTCAGAGCCGCACGCAGCGAAGCGAGCATCTCCACCGGATGGTCGAACTCGTGGTAAGCGTCGACCATGAGGGCGGCGTCGAGGGAGGCCGGCGGCAGTTTCACGTCATCGACGGCGCCGAGGTGAGGCTGCACGTTCCGGATGCCCTGCCTGGCGGATTCCGCCTTCAGGAAGTCGAGCATCTCAGGCTGGATGTCCACCGCGACGACCTTGCCCTGCGGCAGCTTGCGGGCGAGGCGGAAGGAATAATAGCCTGAGCCGGCGCCGATATCGGCGAGCACCGCATCGGGCGCGAGGTCGAGCAACGCGATCGCCTTGGACGGGGCCTCTTCCTTCTCCCGGTCGGTGCGCTCGAGCCAGCCGATGCCGGGATGCCCCATCACCTTGGAGATCTCGCGCCCCATCCAGACCTTGCCGATGCCGTCGGGCGAAGGCGCACAGCTCTCATATTTCGCGGGCACCGCGGCAGGCGCGGCCGCGACGGGACGTGACCAGAGGAACAGCCCGACCGCGCCGCCCAGGAGCAACACGGAAGAAAGCACGGGGTGACGCTTCAGCATGCGCACGAAGTTGTCGGCACGGCCGCGCACCGCAAGAGCGACGCATCGTGGAAACGAAAAAGGCCGGACGTGCGTCCGGCCTTTTCGGCGATCGAGGGAGAAGGCTTACTTCTTGAAGGGACGCTTGTCGTCGCACTTCTTCTCCGTGCACTTCTTCTCGGCTTCCTTCTTTTCAGGAGCCTTCGGAGCAGCCGGACCGGTCGTGGAAGGCTTGGTGCAGCCCGGCTTCACGGTGGGCACGGTCGGGGTCGTCGGGGTGGTCGTGCCACCGGGAGCGACGCCCACGTTGGTCAGGGCGAAAAGGGAGACGGAGGCGAAAAGCAGGGCCGAGGCGAACAGCGGGGTTTTCATCGTGCTGGCAGATTAGGGGTCCCCGAGGCGGCTGAAAACATTAATCTCATACCGTGAAATAAGGGTAATATTATGATTTTTGGATACGACCGAGACCTTGCAATTAAAGCCCTGCCTCAGAACGACTTCAGATGAAGGTGGGCCTTGCCTAAGGGTATCCCCTCAGCAACATTACCTAGGTCGCTCCGCGAGTCGCGACCCTGGCATGAAACACAGCAAGCGCAGCCCCGGTTTCAGCCTCATCCTGTCCCTGACGGTGATGGCCGGAATCGTCATGCTGCTGGTGACGGTCTCGGCTTTCATGACGATCGAATCGCGCGCCGCGATGACCCATCATCTGGCCGTGCGCGCGAGGCTCAACGGCATCGCCTCGCTGCGACTCGCCCTGGCCCACCTGCAACAGGAAGCCGGCGCCGACCGTCGCGCCACCGCGCGCGCCGAGATCACGCAGGCGGCCGTCACTCCGGACAAGACCCTCAACCCGATGTGGACCGGCGTCTGGCGTTCGGACAAACCCGACTCCCCTCCGGCCTGGCTGATCAGCGGTCGCGATGACATGTCGGCCGGCGCGCAATCCGCGTCCCTCGGCGGGCTCACCGATTATCCGGCCGAAGTCTGGGCGCCGTGGCAGACCGACTACAATCCCGACACCTGGGGCGTGACAGAGAAAGCCGCCCGCCTCGTCACCTTGGTCGGCGCCGGCACCGCGCTCGGTGCGGAAGCCGCCGTCGCCGGCAAACCTTGGACGGCGAAGCCCAGCGGCCTGGTGTCGCTGCCGAAGATCATCCTGCCGGACGACAGCATCACGGGCAAATATGCCTACTGGATCGGCGACGAAGGCATCAAGGCCCGACCCAGCCTGTACGACCCGCGTCCGACGACCGCCAACTCCGTCGAAAGCCAATTGGCGCTGCGCAGCCCGCTGACCCACGGCCTGCTGAAGGACATCCCCGTCCAGACGCAGATGCTCTCCCTCAACCGGCTGAAGGATGCGCCGATGCTCACGGGCTTCGATTCCATCGTCATGAAGGGCGCGGCCTATGACCTTCGCCGCTACCATCATGACGTGACCATGGTCTCCGCCGGCGTCCTCGCCGACGCGGCGAACGGCGGGCTGAAGCGCGACCTCTCGACCGCGTTCGAGATGACCGACGCCGAGTTCGCGGCCTCCGAGTTCGGCGCCGGCGCCGCCGGCGCGGCGACGATGACGGAAAACGGCTACAAGGCCGCCCCGATGATGATCCAATATGGCGACGGCGCGGTGCCGACGGCGCCGATCTACAGCCGCGCCAACGGCAACCCCAACGCCGGCAACGTGCGCGGACCGAGCTGGTGGGCCCTGCGCGACTACCACCTGATGTACAAGCAGCTGGGCTGGGCTTCGGGACAGCCGACCCTGCGGGCGCGCGCGACCTTCCCGAACGCCCGCGCGATGTATCCGAACAAGGGCAGCGCGAACAAGGTCGACAACATCCGCAACGAGATCCCGGTCTACTCCGACGTCTTCGCCGGCGACGCGCCCACGACGCTCAACCCCAACGTCAACGACACCTACTCCTCCTCGTCGCTGCCGAGCTTCGTGACCGTCAACGTCCCGGGCCCGCCCACGCCTTCGAGCAACGACCGCGCCGTCCCGCGCCCGGTCAACCAGGCGATCACGCCTTACATCCAGCGCGCCAGCCTGGTCTTCAGCGTGAACATCGAATATTACGCGAACGGCGGCGCCGACCTCTGGCTCAACCTCACGCCGATCGTCGTGGTACATAACCCATACAACGTGGCGATGACCTGGAAAGACCCCACCGGGGCTTCGAACGGCAACGCCCGCTACGCCGCGCTCAACTTCACGGACTGGGAGACCTGGAACTTCCGGTTCACGCGCTACACGATGCACGGCAGCGGTCCGACCTACGTCTTCAACGTGCCGCTGAGCAAATTCTACGGCGAGCAGAGCAACGGGGCGGCGAACAAGAAGGACATGTTCCGCGTCTACTTCCCGCCCGACCTCACCTTGCAGCCCGGCGAACTCCGCATCCTCTCCTGCCCTTCCGTGGACGGCAACGGCAAGAAGGTCGGCATGCTCAACTGGAAGCAGGCGACCACGCTCGTCAACGGCTTCAACCAGACCGGCGGCTTCAAGGACCAGAACCCCGACTGGGGCACGGGCGACGTCAACGTCCTGTGGCGCGGCGATGACACGTTCGGCTTCCAGATCGTGCCGGCCGGCGACTTCCGGGCGCGCTACGCCCTCTCCTGCTGGCCGGGCGACCAGATGATCGACAGCAACGGCGTCGCCCAGGACACCTTCGAACACTACATCCGGACCAGCGAACACGCCGAGCTGACCTACCGCGGCCTCGACACCAGCCGCATCGGCACGCCGGCCGAGCTGAAGTTCTACGACTACTCCTCGGTCGCCTGGCGTACGTCCGGAGGTTACTCGGGGGTCGGCGACCCGATGCCGCCCAACGTCATCGGCGTCTTCGACTACATCTCCAAGACGGCGGACACGACGAAGAACGGCCATCCTCTCTTCACCCATTCGAACCCCTTGGCACCGGTGCTGCGCGCCGACGGCGCAGGACGAGTCCCGGCCTCCGGCAAAGGACTCGCCGGCCCTTCCTACAGCTTCGCCGCACGCTACTGGCGCCCCTCAGGCACGCCGTTCACCCAGTGGCCCCAGATCGTCCAGGCGGTCGGCGGCCTCACCTACGGCGGCTATTCCAACACCTCGGCCGGCAGCACGACGGCCGTCCTGACCGAGATCCCCTTGGTGCAGCCGGTCTCGCTCGCCCAGTATGCCCACGCCAACCTGACCGTCCGCGACCAGCAGCCGCTCCTGAGCGTGGGCAACAGCTTCGCGAGCCCGCTGATCAAATCCAACGCCTTGGTCCAAGACCAGGCGGACATGGCGAACTGGACCGACTTCGACCACACCTACCTCATCAACGAAGCCCTCTGGGACGGCTTCTTCCTCTCGAGCCTGGCGCCGCGCATGAACCGCGCCGCCGCCACCGTTCCGTGGAACCCGACGCCCAGCAACATCCTCGGGCAGAACGGCAGCACGCAGGCCCCGGCGGTGCTCACGCCGATGACGACCGTCATCGACAACTTCGCCAGCGGCGCCGCCCCGCTCGACAACCCGCGCTTCACGCTGGTGCCCGAGAAAGCTTCGGACGGCAGCACCAAGACCGCGCTCGCGAACTACAAGAAGAGCGCCTCGGTGCTGTTCAACCAAGGGGCGTTCAACGTCAACTCGACCTCCTTCACCGCCTGGCAGTGCCTCCTCGGCGCCGCGAAGAAGTTCGCGGTCGGCGCGAACGTCGGCGCCAACCTGCCCGCGCTCGACGACAACGCCCGTTTCCCCCGGGCCATCACGACGCAGAACACCAGCGTCGCCGACCGCGCCAAGAACCTCGCCCATGCCTCGAGCTGGAACGGCTTCGCCAGCCTGAGCGACGGACAGATCGAAAGCCTCGCCGCCGCCATCGTGGCGGAGAACAAGGCCCGCTTCGCCCAGTCCGTGCGCTCGCTCAAGACGCAGACGCCGGCCCCGCGCCTCTTCCGCGGCATGCCCGCGGGCTCCCAGCCGGCGACCCCGTATCTTTCGCTCAACGAATTCATCAACCGCTTCGTGAGCGACGACGCCTGGGCTTCGCGCTGCGGCGCGCTCCAGGCCGCCATCTTCCGCGCCGACAAGTCCACCTACGGCACCCCCGCCGCGAGCGGCTTCAGCGACCGGCTCAGCAGCCTCCCCTCCGGCGTGAAGCTCACCAAGAACACCTTCTCCGCCACGGTCGCCGGCCCTGATCCGGCCTTCGCGTCCAACCCGGAGAACATCGAGCTGCTCGCCCAAGGCGACACCACGCCCCGCACGCACACCCTGCTGGGAGCCCCGGGCAACCTTCTCCAATCGGACCTGCTCCAAGCGCTGGGCTCCATGATCGCGACCCGCTCGGACACCTTCACGATCCGTTGCTACGGCGAGGCCACCCAGACGAGCGGCGAAACCGGCTCCGTCTGGATCGAAGCGATCGTCCAGCGCTTCCCCGACTACGTGGAGGCGACCAACCCCGCGGAGGCGACCACGGGCCTCACCGGGGTCAACGCCGTGCTAGGCCGACGCTTCAAGGTGATTTCCGCACGCACGCTCAAGGCCGATGAAATCTAAGCTTCTCCTGCTGCTGGTCCTCCTTTCGACGGGTGCGTCCGCGGCCGATCCCGCGACCGCCCGCATCTCGACCCGACTGAAGTTCATGGCCTGGGATGACGCCCTCCTCGGATGCGGCGTACGCATGGAAGGCAAGGTCATCCCCGTCGCGATCCTCGCCGACCAGCTCTCGGATGAGGTCGCCTACGAAGGGCCCGCCCGGCTCGAGATCGTCCGCATCGTCGCGGACCAGCCGGCAGAGCCGACGCCGACGCCGAAGGGCAAGGCCAAGCCCGCCAGACAAAGCACCAAGGCCGCCGCCTCCAACCAACCGAACGCCGAGCCGCCCGTGGCGTGGATCGTCCTGCCGGCGAGCGCGAACAACCAGCACCTGATCCTGGCGGTCGCGCCGGGCAGATGGGAAGGCGGCATCATGGCCATGCAGGACAGCCCCGGCGGCTTCCCGCCCGGCTCGCTCCGATTCTTCAACCTCTGCCCCTACCCGCTCGAGGTGCGCATCGGCCCGAACGCGGTCAAGATCCCGCAGAAGGAAGCCCGCTCCATCCGCGGCGGCCCCAAGGACCATGATTACTTCGACGGCACGATCATGACCTACGAGGGCGGCGAAGAGAAGGTCGGCTACAGCCTGCACATGTTCCAGGACAACACCCAACGCGCCCTCTTCTTCGTGAGCGCCGGGCCCGATGGTTCGGGCACGGTCGTCCTGAAAGGCGTCGGCGACCTGAGCCGCGAGAAGATCGCGGCCCCGAAGCGCCTCGGCCCCGGTGCGCGCTGATCAGGAGGCGTAGCGCCAGTCGAGGATCTCGGCCTGCGGGATGCGTCGTCCCTGCCAGCGGTTCCACTGCAGCTTGACGGCCATCTCGACGGCCTTGCCGGGCTCGGGCATGCGGTCGGCCATGCGCCACGCGACGAAGTTCAGGCGACGACCGCCGCTCAGCGGGAGCTGATGGCGGAAGTTGCCTTCGCCGAAGGGCGTGGGCGGGCGGTCGAAGACGAAACCCTTGAAGCCGAAGACCGGCTCGGTATTCCCTTCCCCGTAAGGCTGCAGCAGGTCGAGGTCGTCGAGCAGCTGGTCGGTGACTTCGGAAGGCTTGATCCAATGGGCGATGTCGATGTCGCGTCCGTCGACCTGGACGACGCCGGCGAGGCGCTGGGCCTCCACCGCGGCGGCGAAGCGCGCGCGGAAGGCCTCCACGTCGGCGACGTTGAGCGAGACGCCGACGGCCATGGGATGGCCGCCGTAGGTCTTGAGCAGGTCGGCGCAGGCCGCGAGGGCTTCGACGAGGTTGGTGCCGGCGACGCTGCGGCCGGAGCCCTTGGCGCTCTCCCCTTCCTTGCCGAGGACGATGACCGGACGGTCGAGGGCGCGGCAGATCTTGCCCGCGGCGATGCCGACGACCCCGGGATGCCAGTCGCCGTGGACGACGTAGCCGGCGAGGTCGCCCATCGCCTTGGCCTGCGCCATCGCTTCTTCGGTGACCTTCTTGTCGATCTCCTGGCGTTCGCGGTTGATGGCGTCGAGCTGCG
Organism: Coraliomargarita sp.; assembly: GCA_024638885.1. Lineage (GTDB taxonomy): Bacteria > Verrucomicrobiota > Verrucomicrobiia > Opitutales > UBA953 > UBA953. Next base: position 88,686 of record JAHEJL010000009.1, read on the forward strand.
CGGCGTCGCGCAGGCAGTCGTCCGGATCGTCGGACAACAGCAGGCGGAGCGGCAACGAGGCGTCGGCGAGGCGACCGCTGGCGTTGATGCGCGGACCGATGCGGTAGGAGACGTCGACCGACGTCAGCACGCCGCCCGGCTCCATGCCGCTGACGGCGATGAGGGCGCGGAGGCCCTGCCGACGGGCTTCACCGAGGGCCTTGAGGCCGTGGGCGGCGAGGATACGGTTCTCGGTGCGCAGCGGCACGAGGTCGGCGATGGTGCCGAGGGCGGCGAGGTCGAGGTAGTCCTTCACCGCGATGCTCGTGCCCCGTTCGTCGCCGGCGAGGCGGAGGACCTTGAGCACGCCATGGACGAGCTTGAAGACCAGTCCCGCGGTGCAGAGCGTCTGCCAAGGCGCGTCCTCGGCGTCGTTGACGCGCGGGTTGACCAGCGTGCAGGTCACGCGGGATTCCTTGGCCACGTGGTGGTCCACCACGATGACGTCGACCCCTTCGGCGCGGAGGCGGTCCACCTCCGGCTTGGAATTGGTCCCGCAATCGAGGGCGACGAAGAGCTGGGGCTTCGCTTCGGCCAGGACGCGTTCGAGCGCGGCCATCGAGAGGCCATAGCCTTCCTCCAGCCGACGCGGGACGAAGTATTCCGGCTGCGCGCCGAGGCGGCGCAGGAAATGGACGAGCATCGCCGTGCTCGAGACGCCGTCGACGTCGTAGTCGCCCAGGATGGCGATCCGCTCGCCCTTGGCGGCGGCGAGCACGAGGCGTTCGGCGGCTTCGCGCAGGCCGCCGACCGCGAACGGGTCGGAGACATGGGCGAGCTGCGGGCGGAGATGACGTTCCGCCTCGGCCTCGTCCGCGAAGGTGCGGGCGAGGACATAGGCAAGGGGTTCGCTAACCCCCAGCGCGGCCGCGATCCGTCGGGCAAGCCCGGCGTCCGCAGCCCGGTGAGACCAGGCGGCCATGTGCGGGGCGACCCTTAGGCGTCCTTGTCGGAGCCAGCCTCCCAGGAGTAGGTGCGCGGGAGTTCCGCGGCGTCTACGCCCTTACGATCGCCCTTGTGCCACCAGTAGAAGATGGGGCTCGCGATGAAGATCGAGGAGAAGGTTCCGGTGAGCACGCCGTAGATGAAGACCTCGCCGTAGAGGCGGACGTCGCCGGCGCCGAAGGCCCAGAGGGCCACGGCGCAGAGGAAGACGGTCGCGGAGGTCAGGATCGTACGGGAAAGCGTGCGGTTGATGGCGAAGTGGATCACGTCGCGGAGGTCGCGGCCGGGATTGTTCTGCAGCTCCTCACGGATACGGTCGAAGACGACGATGGTGTCGTTCACCGAGTAGCCGATGATGAGCAGGATCGCCGCGATCAGGGCCGCGTTGAACTGGCCGCCGAAGAAGACGAACAGCGCCACGGTCATGAGCACGTCGTGGAGGGTCGCCACCATCGCCGCGACGCCGAAGCCCGTCTCGAAGCGCAGCGACACGTAGATGCCGATGCCGACGAGGGCCAGGATGACGGACCAGATGGCGTTGGAACGGAGCTCGCCGCTGACGGAGCCGCCGATGGCCTCGCGCGAGAGCATCAGCTTCTCGACGGAAGCCGAGCCATCCTTGAGGATCTCGGGGTGCTTGGCCTTGATGGCGCCGACGATGGCGGCCACGTTGGCGAACTCGCCCTTGGACTTGTCCTTGGTGAGCTCGGTCTCGATGCGGAGGGTCGGTTCGCCGCCGCCGACCGGGGTCTGCACGGTGACGGTGGTGTCCGGCAGGCCGATGGCGGTCGCGAGGCCGGCGATCTTGCCGGTGTCGACCTTGGCGCCCGGCGCGATGGTCACGAGGGCGGATTCGCCGCCGCGGAAATCCTTGCCGAAGGCTTCCTTGCCCTTGTAGGCGAGCTCCGAGATGCCGAGGGCGACGATGGCCCAGGAGACGATGAACGCCACGCGGGCGAAGTTCAGGAACGGGATGTCGAGCGTCGGCTTGAAGACCGGGAGGCCGAAGATGCGGGACATGATGCCACGCGACAGGGCGAACTCCTGGAGACCGCGGCAGGTCACGAGGGTCGTGAAGAGCGTGGTGAAGATACCGATGATCAGCGTGATACCGAAGCCGCGGACCGGACCCGTGCCCATGAAGGCGAGGATCAGCGCGACGAGCAGGTGCGTCAGGTTGGCGTCGACGATCGTCCAGGTCGCGCGGTTGTAGCCTTCGCGGAGGGAGACGGCGCGGTCCTTGCCGGCGCGCGCTTCTTCGCGGACGCGCTCGAGGATCAGGATGTTCGCGTCGACGGCCATGCCGAGGGTGAGCACGAGCGCGGCGACGCCGGGCAGCGTGATCGTGGCGCCGAAGTAGGCCATGGCGCCGAGCATCATCAGGAGGTTGAGCACCATGCCGACGACGGCGATGAAGCCGCCCCAGACGTAGAACCCGACCATGAAGAAGATGACGAGGCCGACGGCCACGAGGGAGGCCACGACGGACTTGCCCTGCGCGTCCTTCGCGAGGGTCGGACCGACGGAGGTCACGTCCTGCGTGATGAGCGGGAACTCGAGGGGATTGTTCAGCACGTTGGCGAGGTTGATGACCTCTTCGCGGTTGAAGTTGCCGGTGATGGTCGCGCCGGTGCTGCGGATGGCTTCGCGCACGGTCGGGGCGGACTGCAGCTTGCCGTCGAGGACGATGGCGAGCTGGCCGACGGAGCGGCCGTTGCCTTCGGCGATCTTGGCGGTGAGGTCGCCGAACTTCTTGGAGCCTTCGTCCGTGAACTTCATGTCCACGTAGAAGGAGATGCCGTCGTCGGAGCGGCCGGAAGCGGCCTTGATGATCTTACCGGTGGCGTCGGCCGTCTTGCGGACGAAGTAGCGGTTGATGTGGACCTCGCCGGTGCGGCTGTCCATGTCGCGGAGCGTGAGGACCTCGTAGGTCGAGATCGCGGAGGCGGCGCCCAGCATCGGGTCGACCGGCAGCGAACGGAGCGAGTGCTCGCGGTCGGTCTCGGCGGGACGCTCGGTGCGGTGCACCTGGCGGAACTCGAGCTTCGCGGGCTTCTTCAGCGCGTCGATCACGTCGGGATTGTTGGCGGCGTCTTCGCCGGGGAGCTGGACCTCGAGGGAGAGGTCGCCCACGGGGCGGAGGACCGGCTCGGCGACGCCGAACTGGTTGACGCGCTGTTCCATGACCTGGAGGGCCTGGCTGACCATCTCGGCGTGCGAGACGTGGGACTTGTCGCCCGCGGCCTTCTCGCCGGATTCGGCGCCGGTCGGGTCGACCTTGAGGGTGAAGGACACCCCGCCCTGCAGGTCGAGGCCGAGCTTGAGACGGCCTTGCGAACCGATGAGGAGCTGCTTCAGCACGATCGCATTGCGCTTGGCCTGGTCGGGCTCGCGGACGATCTGGGCTTCGGTGAAGAAGAACGGACGGAAGTCGACCGGCGCGGCGCGGCCACGGCCTTCGCCGATGTCACGCAGGGCCTGGAAGTAGGAGACCGACTTCTTGTCGGCGGCGACGGCGGCGTCCTTGTAGCGCTTGACGCGCTCAAGGGCTTCGGCGTGCAGTTTTTCGAATTCGGGCTTCTGCGCGATGACCTGCGTCGGCACGAACTGATCGAGAGGGGTCGGAGTGACCGGGTGGAACTCGTACCAGGCGACAGCCAGGGCGACGAGCGAGACCGCGATCTTCCAGAACCAAGTCCTGGACGTCATAGTATCAGGGTGAGGTTAGGGTGAACGACCTCAGGCCTGGACGACGGCGTCGACGTCCTTGCCCATGATGGCGGACTTGTGGACGACCAGACGGCCGGAATCGAGTTCAAGGGTGATGCGGTCGTCCTTGATCGAGACGACGCGACCGTAGATGCCGCCGGCAGCCAGGACCTTATCGCCCACGGCGAGCTCGGACTGGAGCTTTTCGAGCTCCTTCTGGCGCTTACGCTGGGGGGCGAAGAGCAGGAAATACATGCCCACGAAAAGCAGGGCATACATGGCCAGGATGGTCCAGCCCCCGCTCGCCTGCTCACCGGCGGCCGGAGCGCCACCTTGAGCCTGTGCAAGCCCCTGATTGATAACAGTTTGGATGATATTCATTGTTCGTATTGTTTGGAAAGCGGGGAAAGGGAACGTCTGGGAATGCGATTTGGGGGCAAAAAAGCAAGCCCCGGCGCGTCCCGATTGGCTTTGATTACCCCCCAGGACCTGTCAGTGTGAATAACTCTACATGAGCAAGCCTGCCCAGGTTCCTTCCGAAGGTTCCACCCCCGTCCAGCCGCTCACCATGGCGGCGACCATCGCCGCCCTCGGGGTGGTCTTCGGCGACATCGGCACCAGCCCCCTTTACGCCTTCCGGGAATGCCTCCGTAACGGCCTGCACAACGGGGGCACCCTCGACCAGATCGTCGTCCCCGCGGTCTCGATGATCATCTGGTCCCTGATCTGCGTGGTGACGGTCAAATACGTGCTGTTCATCATGGAGGCCAACGAGGACGGCGAAGGGGGCATCATGACCCTGGTCTCGCTGGCCACCAAGAAGGAGAAGGCCGACGACAAGAAGACCGAGCAGCTCACCCACGAGAAGAGCCATCGTAAGCACCGGAGCATCCTCGTACTCCTGGGCGTCTTCGGCACCGCCCTGCTCTTCGGCGACGGCGTCATCACCCCGGCCATCTCGGTCCTCTCGGCCCTCGAAGGCATCAAGGAGGCTAACGAAAGCCTCAAGGGACCCCTCTCCGACCATTTCCTGACCATCCTCATCCCCGCCGCGGCGGCCGCCATCCTCGTGGGCATCTTCGCCCTGCAGAAGCGCGGTTCCGGCAAGGTCGGCATGTATTTCGGCCCGATCACGCTGGCGTGGTTCGCCTGCATCGCGGCCACCGGCATCGGGGCGCTCGTGACCCATCCCGCCCAGGCGTCGGTCATCGTCCACGCCTTCAATCCCCTCCAGTCCATCGGCTTCTTCATCGAGCACCCGGGCCTGTCGATGATCATCCTGAGCGCGGTGTTCCTCTCGGTCACCGGCGCCGAGGCGCTCTACGCCGACATGGGCCACTTCGGCCAGAAGCCGATCCGCGCCGGCTGGTACTTCATCGTCTTCCCCGCCCTCATCCTGAACTACCTCGGCCAAGGCGCCTGGGCCCTCGCGCAGCCGGCCTCGGAGTTCGCGCACGGCTTCAACCCGTTCTTCAACATGGCCCCCAACTGGGCCCAGATCCCGCTGGTCGTCATCGCCACCCTCGCCGCCATCATCGCCTCGCAGGCCCTGATCTCGGGCGCCTTCTCGACCACCATGCAGGCGATCCAGCTCAACTACCTGCCGCGCATGCGCATCGAGCGCACGTCGGACCAGGAGTCCGGCCAGATCTACATCCCGATCATCAACTGGCTGCTCATGATCGGCTCCATCTTCCTGGTGCTGCAGTATAAGTCCTCGGAGCACCTCGCCAGCGCCTACGGCATCGCGGTCAGCATGACGATGCTCATCACGACGATCCTCTTCGGCCAGTACCTGCGCCAGCGCTTCAAGATCCCGTCCGTCACGGCCTACGTCTTCGTCGCCCCGGTCATCCTCCTCGAAGTAGTGTTCGTGTCTTCCAACTTCCCGAAGATCCTCGAGAGCGGCTGGCTCCCCCTCGCCGCCGGCTTCTTCGTCTACTACATCATGGCGGTCTGGAACAAGGGACGCCTGGTGATGAAGCAGAAGATGAGCGAAGGCGAAGGCACCGACGACTTCGAGAACTTCCTGGACAGCGTCGAGGACCGCTTCGTCGCCGGCAAGTTCGCCCGCGTGAAGGGCACGGCCGTCTACATGACCGGCTCCACGAAGTCCGTGCCGATGGCCCTGGCCCACAACCTCAAGCACAACCGCGCCCTGCACGACCATATCATCGTCGTCACCCTCAAGGTCGACGAAGACCGCGCGATCGTGCCCATGGCCGACCGCGTGAGCTTCAACACCCGCGGCCCGAAGTTCTGCAAGGTCGACAGCCACGAGGAGTTCCCCTCCGTCCTCAGCGTGACGGGCAAGTTCGGCTTCCGCGAGAAGCAGGACGTCTTCCCGGTCCTCGAGGCCGCCTACAAGGAGATGGGCATCAACCCGAGCATGATGGAGACCACCTACTTCCTCAGCCGCGAGACGATCGTCCGCGCGACGACGGGCTTCTCGCTCAACACCGTGCAGGAAAAGCTCTTCGAAGTCCTCAACCGCAACGCCCTCTCGGCGACGGCCTACTTCAACCTCCCGCCCGGCCGCGTGGTCGAGCTGGGCATGCAGGTCGAGCTCTGAGGCCCGCGTTCAGCGCGGCGCCTCGACCTTGAAGACGAACGCCTGCTTGCAGGGGTGGTTCTCTTCGTCGGCCATCTCGCGGGGCGTCGTGATGACGCAGACGCCGCCGAGCTGTTCCCAGGGCAGCAGATCCGACCAGCCGAGGAGCATGATCTTCGAGCCGGGCGCAGGACGGAGCACGCGGGAGCGCACCTGCGGGCCCGGCCAGCCATAGGAGATGAGGTAGGTCGACCGGCCGTCGGCCGAACGCGTGAAACGGAACGGGCCTTCGGCCGGCGTGGCGCCGGGACGGACCCCGACGACGGACTCGCCGTTCACGTCGAGCCACTCCTCCACGTAGACGAACTGCGCGATGGTGGCTTCATCGACCGGATCGACGTTCTGATACTGGTCCGCCCGCGCGCCGCCGGCGACGGCGTCCTCGATCAGACGGGACAAGGCTTCCTCCGGCGAACGCGGCGCGGACCCGGCGCAGCCGACGAGGCTGAGCGCGAGTACGTAGGCTGCGAGGAGTCGGGCAGCCATGGCACCGGGCTTACTTGGCGCCCTTGCTCTTGGCGATCAGGTCGTAGAACCGGTCGAAGAGCACGTCGGCGTCGTTCGGGCCGGGGCCGGCTTCCGGGTGATACTGGACGGAGAAGACCGGCTTATCCTTGAGGCGCAGGCCCGAGACGGTGTCGTCGTTGAGGTTCACCTCGGTGACGATGGCTCCGCAACGTTCCAGTTCCTCGCGCTTTGAAGCGAAGCCGTGGTTCTGGGCGGTGATGGCCACGCGGCCTTCTTCGGTGTTCTTTACAGGCTGGTTGCCGCCGCGGTGGCCGAACTTCAGCTTGTAGGTCGAGGCGCCGATGGCGTGCGTGATGATCTGGTGACCGAGGCAGATGCCGAAGACCGGATAGGTCTTGATGAGGTCGGCCACGGCTTCGTGGGCGTACTTCAGGGCGGCGGGGTCGCCGGGGCCGTTGGAAAGGAAGACGCCGTCGGGATTGAAGGCGCGGATCTCGGCGGCCGGGGTGCGGGCCGGGAAGACATGGACGTCGAAGCCGGCGGCGACGAGGCGGCGGAAGATCGAGGTCTTGGCGCCGAAGTCATAGGCGGCGATGCGATACTTCGTGGCGCGATCCTTGGGCTTGTAGAGGTGGGTGCCCGGGACGGTGAAGGCCTCGCAGTCGCCGGCGGTGGCGTTGTAATGGTAAGGAGCCTTGCAGGTGACGTCCTTGACGAAGTCGGCGCCGACGGTGCCGGTCCAGGCGCGGGCGCGCTGGAGGGCTTCCTCATCGGTGATGCCTTCGGTCGAGAGGCAGGCCTTCATGACGCCGGCGGAGCGCAGCTTCTTGGTCAGCGAGCGGGTGTCGACGCCTTCGATGCCGGGGATGCCGTACTTCTTGAGCCAGGTGCTGAGGTCGGTGGTGGCGCGCCAGTTGGAGACGATCGGCGAGAGGTCGCGGACGACGAAGCCGGCGACGTGCGGACGGGCGGACTCGAAGTCGTCCTCGTTGACGCCGTAGTTGCCGATCTGCGGGGTCGTCATGGTGACGATCTGGCCGAAGTAGGAAGGGTCCGTGAGGATTTCCTGGTAGCCGGTCATGCTCGTATTGAACACGACTTCGCCGCAGAGGGTGGCCGAAGCTCCGAACGCCCTGCCCCGAAGAATGGTTCCATCTTCAAGAGCGAGCACGGCAGGTCGGTTCATGAGGTCGTTTTGAATGAGGGTTCCGCCCCCGTGTGAAGCAAAAAAAGTTCCCATTCGAAGATAGTACCCGACCCGAGGTCAGGCCTACGTCCGAGGGACGGAGCGGACCTGCTCAGAAACCCTTGCCGACGTCGCCACCCAGGGGTGCCGGCGGGCGGGCCCGAGGGTCCAAAGCGTCGGCCGAATAGGGCTTATGGACCTGCCAACCTGCCCGATAGGGGGCACCACCCTGCTTCACCTGCTCGGTAATCGTCTTCAGGACGGCCGGATCCGCCCGGCGCGACCATTCCGGATGCAGCCAGACGTTGGGGCTGAGCCACTTGCCGCCCACGGCCTCGGTCCAGCGGGTGATGCTGTCCGGCGCCTCGACGATGAGCTTCACTTCGTCAGCGCGGGCCAAGGAGTCGGCCAGAGGAGGCTTGGCCCACTTCGGGCTGACGGTCACCCAGGCGAAGCCTTGGGCGATCGGGTAGGCGCCACAGGTCTCAAGGTGGACCTTGAGGCCGACGGAGGCCATGGCGGCCAACAAAGGGTCAAGGTCATGGATGCAGGGCTCGCCCCCGGTCAGGACGACGAACTCGGGACGGGCGGCGGCGGCTTCGGCGGCCAGTTCGGCCGGCAAGGCCTTACGGACCTGCTTCGGGACGAACTGCGGATGCCAGGTAGACGCGGAGTCGCACCAAGCGCACTTCACCGGGCAACCCTGCAAGCGGATGAAGAAGGCCTTGCGGCCGAGATGGACGCCTTCCCCCTGCCAACTGAGGAACGTCTCATTGACAGGATAGGTGTCAGCCATGGTCAGGCCTTCGGCTGGTAGCTAGCCTTGTTCTTGGTGTCCTCGTGCAGGATGACCTGCCGGACCCAGGCGCGACCACCGGTCTCCTTGCGCACCATCGGGTCGAAGGTCTCGAAGAGGAACTTCGCGATGCCTTCGGTGGAGACGGAGTCGATGACGAGCGGACGGAAAAGCTTCGGGTAATCCTTGAGGAGCTGCTCACGCACCGGGTCTTCCTTGGCGAAGAGACAGGCGTGGTCCAGATGGTCGGCGATCCAGGTCTTCAGGAAGCCGAGGCCGCCGAAATCCACGACGAAGCCGCGCTCGTCGAGCCGCTCGCAGCCGAACTCGATCTCGATGCCCCAGTTGTGGCCATGCAGGAAGGAGCAATGCCCGTCGTGCCGGTGCTGCCGGTGGGCGAACGGGATGTCGCGGTAGGTCTTGCTGCAGGTGAACATGGGACCCCTGCAGATAGGAGGGCCGACGGCCGGGTCGCAAGGAAGATGACGCCCCTGCCTTCCGTAAAACGGGCCAAAAAGAGGCCTGCCGCATCCTCATACGGCAGGCCTCGCAAGGCGATGAAGCTTCTTGGGATCAGAACGAGTGCGACAGGCCGAGCGACCAGATCGCGGTGGCGTGCACCGGATTGACGAGGGACGTGGCGCTCTTGGTGACGTAGCTGCGCGTCTCGACCGGCTGGCTGTAGAACAGGTAGGCGCTGGTGGCGCCGCTGAACTTATAGGACAGGCCGGCCGCGAGGCTGGTCGTAAGACCGCCGGACTCGAGGTCTTCGTCATAGACGGACTTCGAAGGGGTCGCGGCCTGACGCGGGGTCGTCGGATCGAGGCGCATGGTGTTCTTGTCGCGGAACTGACGCAGCAAGGAACCCTGGAGCGAGACAGCCAGACTGTCCGTCACCTTATAACGTACGCCGGCGCCGAGGGAGATCGTCGTGCCCGGACGGAAGTTAGCGTCGGAAGCGACGGCGCCCTGCGCCTGCAGCTGCACGAATTCGGACCAGGCCGAATCAGCCGCGCCGAAATCCTTGCGGAGGCCGGCGAGCACGTCGGTCGAGCCCGTGCCGGGCTGCAGGTAGCGGCGCGAAAGACCGCCGTCCGGATCGGCGAAGATGATGTGGTCGTTGCCGGTGGGCAGCTTCACGCCGGCATTGACGGTGAAGCCGCTCCAGGCGAAACGCGTACCGAGGGTGATGTCGCCGAGGCCGACGACGTTCTGGGTGTAGTTCGTCGCGCCCACGGCGGTCTTGTCGGTATGGAGGTGACGCTCGATGCGCGGCACCGAGAGCGTCCAGGTCTGGCCGCCGAGCTGCGTCTCGACCGTGGCGGTCGTGAGGAAGTGCGAGCCATACCAGTGGGCATGGGCCGCGTCGTTACGCTCATTCTGGTCGATGGCGTCGAAACGGACGTCGAGCACGAACGGGGCCGCCGGGGTGACGGCCGGACGATCGGCGAGGTTGTCGACGCAGATCTTCACGCAACCGCAGGGACAGGCCTGGGCTTCGGTGTAGGCGCCGAGGGCGAGGAGGGAGAAAAGAGCGGCACGCGTGGTGCGCTCGGAGAGGAAGGAGATTTTCATGGTATGTGGTTTGGGTATCGTCGACGCGGGTGTGGCGGGCCACGGCGACGAAGGCGCGCACCGATGGGTGCGACTTAGGATAGGAGGATGCCACGCGCGGGCCGACTGACCGCAGCCCGCCACGGTGATCAGCCGAGGGCTCGCGGCGGAGGCACGGGCACCTCGGCCACGCGCGTCACGCTCCGCTCATCCGCAGGCCGCGCATAGTCGCGACCGGAAAAAATCTTCGCCGACAGGAGCAGGCCCTCGCCCGCGACCGGATCGGCCTTGGCCTTCACCTTGGCAAGTTCGTCCTTGGCCAACGGCGCCTGCTCGGAGTTCTTACGGCCTTCCTGAGCGGCCTTGCACAGCGGACAAGGGGCGTCTTCCAAGGTCTTCGAGACCGCCGCCGCGGCGGTCAGCTGCGTCGCGTTATCGACCGACATCTTCGTCCACGCGACGACCTGCAGGAGGTCCCACGACAGGCCGGACGCGGCCAGCCACGCCACGAGGGCGAGCCAGGCGAAGGGCTGACGGAGGCGTCGGAGCACGCATCCAAAATGGCTTCGTCGCCTGGCGGCTCAATCCCGAAGGATGCGGGAACGCAGGGTCTTACGCCCACTTATCAGGACAATAAGCCTACCCGACGTAAGGCGTCGGATCGGGCACGCCGGCCTGCAGGAACGCCTCCCGGCGTTCGACGCAGGTGCCGCACTTGCCGCAATGCTTGTCGCCGCCGACGTAACAGGACCAGGTCAGCGCGAAGGGCACGCCGAGCGCGGCGCCCCGCTTCACGATGGCGGTCTTATCCATGCCGACGAAGGGACGCTCGAGCGAGACCTCGTGCCAATCGGCGAGGCGGATGGCCTTGTCCAAGGCGTCGGCGAAGGCCGGACGGCAATCGGGGTAGATGGCATGGTCGCCGCCATGGGCGCCGTAGGCGACGGAAGAAGCCTTGAGCGACATCGCCCAGGCGGCGGCGGTCGCGATGAGGAGCATGTTCCGGTTCGGGACGACGGTGGCCTTCATGCTGGCCTCCTCGTAATGCCCTTCAGGGACATCGACCTGGGCATCCGTCAGGGCGTTGGCGCCGAAGAGCGGCGTCAGGCCGCGCAGGTCGGCGATGCGATGCGGGGCCTTGTAATGGGCGCAGATCTCGGCGGCGGCGACCAGCTCGCGGCGGTGACGCTGGCCGTAGTCGACCGAAAGCGCATGCACTTCCCTGCCCTCGGCCAGCAGATGGGCCAGGAGCACGGTGGAATCCATTCCGCCGGAGTGAATGATGACGGTGCGCTTCATCCTGCGGGGAAGTTGGACGCGGACGGCCCCGAGGGCGAGTCCGTTAATCGCGGACGCGCAGCTTCGCGCCCAGCTTGTCGAGGTGCGAGACCGCCACGGCTTCGCCCACGCGCATCGCGGCGGACTCCTTGCGGTTGCCGTCGCGCAGGCCGGAAAGGTGCAGCCAGCCATGCGCCACGTAGAGGCGCAGCTCGGTGGCCAGCGTGACGCCGTGCTCCTTGGCGGCGCGGCGGGCCTGGTCGATGTTCACGCAGATCTCGCCGGCGAACGGTTCGCCGGGGTGCTCTTCGCCGACGAACGTGATGACGTCGGTCACGGTGGGGTCGCCGAGGAATTCGTCGTGCAGCTTGGCCGTCTCCTTGTCGCCGAGGAACGCGATGGAGAGCGAGCCTTCGGGGCAGCGGTAGCCCTTGAGCTTGTCGAGCGCATGGACCACGCGCTGGACCGAGACCGCGGAGACCTTGGTCTTCGCGTGGCGGACGGAGATGTCGACGACGCGGGTCATGCGGCGGCGAAGACGGGCTTGAGGCGCGCCCACAGCTCGGCGAGGGCCTGCGGCAGGACGCGCGTGTCGGCGATGACCGGCATGAAGTTGTGGTCGCCGTCCCAGCGCGGGACGACGTGGAAATGCAGGTGCGTCGGGATGCCGGCTCCGGCGGCCTTGCCGAGATTGAGGCCCATGTTGAAGCCGGCGGGGCTCATCACCTTCTGCAGCACGGCCTGGCAACGGACGAGGAGGTCCATCATCTCGGCGCGCTCGGCGGCGGTGAGGTCGGCCAGCTCGCCGACCTCGCGGTTGGGCAGCACCATCAGGTGGCCGGGGTTATAAGGCGAGTTGTTGAGGATGACGAAACAGTGCGCGCCGCGATGCAGGATCAGGTTCGCCTCGTCGTCGTTCGCCGCGAGCAGGGCCGCGAACGGGCTGCCGGCGCCGGGCTCCTTGCGGGTGCGGATGTACTGGATGCGCCAGTGCGGGTGAAGCTGTTCGGACATCGGATCAGGAGGCGTAGCCCTTGGGACGGGCGAGGTGCCAATTGCATGCGGTCAGCACGATGCTGTCGAGCGTGTCGTAACGGGGCGTCCAGCCGAGTTCGCGGCGGACCTTCGAAGCATCGGCATAAAGCGCGGGGGGATCGCCTTCGCGGCGCGGGGCGAACGTGTGCGGGACCGGCCGGCCAAGGATGCGGCCCACGCTGGCGATGACGTCCTTCACCGAATACGGCGTACCCGTGCCGAGATTATAGAACAGCGCCTGGCCGGGCTGGTTCAGCTTCGGCAGCACGTCGAGGTGGGCGCGGGCCAGGTCGTCGACATGGACGTAATCGCGCAGGCAGGTGCCATCGGGCGTCGGGTAATCCGTGCCGAACACCTGGAGCGGCGGCCGACGCCCCAAGGCGGCGGCGATGGCCAGCGGGATCAGGTGCGTCTCAGGGGCATGGTCCTCGCCGATGGCGCCATCGGCCGAAGCCCCCGCGGCGTTGAAGTAACGGAAGGCCGCGAAGCTCAGGCCGTGCGAGGCGGCGAGCTCGGCGAGGCGACGTTCGACGGCCAGCTTGGTCGCGCCGTAAGGATTGATCGGCCTTTGCGGCAGGTCCTCCGTCATCGGCATCTTTTCGGGGATGCCATAGGTCGCGCAGGTGCTGGAGAAGACCAGTTTCTTGACGCCTTCGGCCAGCATCGCCTGCAGGAGGGCCTCCGTGCGGACCACGTTGTTCTCATGATAGCGGGCCGGCTGCTGGACGGACTCCCCGACGTTCGTGAAGGCCGCGAAATCGATGACCACCTCGGCCTGGATCTCCCGCAGGGCGGCGCGGACCGCGGCCTGATCGCCCATGTCGGCGCGGAAGAACTTCACCCCCGCGGGTACCGATGCGGCATGACCGTAGGACAGGTCGTCCAAGACGGCTACGGCATGACCGGCCGCCGACGCCTGTCGGACGCAATGGCTGCCGATGTAGCCGGCACCGCCCACCACGAGCACGTTCATGAAAGGCAGATAACCCCCGCCGGAGGGCCTAGGCAAGCGGGATAGGGTCGCCCGACGCTCCAAAACCTTGCCAGCGCCGTCCCGAACCTCCTATCTGCACGCATTCATGGACACTTCGGAAACAAAACCCGGCAGCTACGATTTCCCCGCCTTCGAGCAGAAGTGGCAGGCCGTCTGGAAAGCCAACGCGACCTTCCGCACCGAGCCGATCTCCTGCGGCAAGCCGAAGTACTACGTCCTGGACATGTTCCCCTACCCCTCCGGCGCCGGCCTCCACATCGGCCACCCCGAGGGTTACACCGCGTCGGACATCCTCGCCCGTTATAAGAAGGCCAACGGCTTCAACGTCCTCCACCCGATGGGCTGGGACGCCTTCGGCCTGCCCGCCGAGCAGCACGCGATCGCCACCGGCGAGCACCCCGCCGTCCAGACCAAGCGCAACATCGACAACTTCCGCCGCCAGCTGCAGATGCTCGGCTTCGCCATCGACTGGGACCGCGAGCTCTCCACGACGGACGAGAACTACTTCCGCTGGACCCAGTGGATCTTCCTCAAGCTCTTCCGCCACGGCCTGGCCTACGTCTCCGAGAAGCCCGTCTGGTTCTGCCCCGCCCTCGGCACCGTGCTCGCCAACGAGGAAGTCCTCAACACGCCCGAAGGCCCCCGCTCCGACCGCGGCAACCACCCCGTCGAACGTCGCCCGATCCGCCAGTGGGTCCTGCGTATCACCGCCTACGCCGACAAGCTCATCGAAGGCCTCGACCACGTCGATTGGCCCGATTCGACCAAGCGCCTCCAGAAGAACTGGATCGGCAAGTCCGAAGGCGCCGAAGTCACCTTCAAGCTCGACGGCCACGCCGACACCCTGACAGTCTTCACCACCCGTCCGGACACGCTTTACGGCGCGACCTACATGGTCATCGCGCCTGAGCACCCGCTCATCGGCAAGCTCACCACCGCCGCCCAGAAGCAGGCGGTCGAAAGCTACGTCGCCGCGGTCCGCAACAAGACCGACCTCGAGCGCACCGACCTCGCCGACAAGAAGAAGACCGGCGTGTTCACCGGCGCCTACGCGATCAACCCCGTCAACGGCGCGAAGATCCCCGTCTGGACCGCCGACTACGTCCTCATCACCTACGGCACCGGCGCCATCATGGCCGTGCCCGCGCATGACGAACGCGACTGGGAATTCGCCAAGGAATTCAAGCTCCCCATCATCCAGGTCGTCGGTTCCAAGGAAGCGGTCGACGTCAACGAGAAGCCTTGGACCGAAGACGGCCCGATGGTGAACTCAGGTCCGTTCGACGGCCTGTCCGCCACCGAGACCAAGAAGAAGATCACCGCCGACCTCGCCGCCAAGGGCCAGGGCAAGCTCGCCGTGAACTTCAAGCTGCGCGACTGGCTGTTCTCGCGTCAGCGCTACTGGGGCGAACCCTTCCCGCTCCTCTGGGTCTCCCGCGAGGACTACGCCAAGATCCCGGCCGACTCCGAAGTGCGCGAGTTCCTCCCGAAGGAGCCCGTCACCTGCCAGCTCAACGGCGTCGAAGTCTGCGCCGTGCCGCTGACCTCCAAGCAGCTCCCGCTCACCCTGCCCACCGTCAAGTCCTACCAGCCCTCCCCGACCGGCGACTCGCCGCTCTCGAAGGAACCCGAGTGGACCGAAGTCTGGTATGACGTCGCTTCCGGCGCCACCGTGCCGCAGTCGAAGCCGCAGCCCGGCCCGCTGTGGGTCAAGGCCTCGCGCGAGACCAACACGATGCCCCAGTGGGCCGGCTCCTGCTGGTATTACCTGCGCTACATCGACCCCAAGAACGCCGAGGCCCTGGCTTCCAAGGCCGACCTCGAGTACTGGGGCTGCCCCGACTTCTACATCGGCGGCGCCGAGCATGCCGTGCTCCACCTTCTCTACGCGCGCTTCTGGCACCGCTTCCTCCACGAGATCGGCGTCCTGCCGACCGCCGAGCCCTTCAAGAAGCTCTTCCACCAGGGCCTCATCATGGGCGAGGACGGCGAGAAGATGTCCAAGAGCCGCGGTAACGTCGTGAACCCGGACGCCATCGTCAAGGACCACGGCGCCGACGCCCTGCGCATGTACCTGATGTTCCTCGGACCGCTCGAGGCCTCCAAGCCTTGGAACTCCGACGGCATCATCGGCATCACCCGCTTCCTCAAGCGCCTCTGGCGCCTCGCGGTCGACGAGAACACCGGCACGGCCTCCGCCAAGATCAGCGCCGACGGCGCCGAATCCGAGGAGCTCGTCCGCGAACTCCACCGCACCATCCAGAAGGTCGAGAAGGACATCGAGACGCTGCAGTTCAACACCGCCATCTCGCAGATGATGATCCTCATGAACGTCGCCGAGAAGTCGCCGGCCCTGCGCCGCGCGACCGTCGAGGACTTCGTGCGCCTCGCCGCCCCGTTCGCCCCGCACGTGTGCGAGGAGATCTGGGCCCGCCTCGGGCACAAGGAAAGCGTCACCGCGGCCGGCTGGCCCAAGCTCGACGCCTCCAAGCTCGTCGAGACGACCGTCGAGGTCATCTTCCAGGTCAACGGCAAGGTCCGCGCCACCGCCAAGGTCGCCAAGGACATCTCCAAGGACGCCCTGCTCGCGCTGGCGAAGGCCCACGCCGACGTGCTCAAGTTCACCGACGGCAAGCCCGTCGTGAAGGAGATCGTCGTCCCCGGCAAGCTGGTGAACATCGTCGTCGCCGGCTAAGCGCGGCCGGAGACGCCAACAAAAAGGGCCCCATCATGGGGCCCTTTTCTTTTGCCTGGAGGACGGGGCTCAGACCTCGGCCATCTCGAGCTTCGGCACGAGCAGATGGTGGATCGTGAAGGCCACCACGTAGGCGAAGGCGCAGAAGCCGAACAGCACCGCGTAACCGTTGACGTTGCTGTCGAGGATGCGACCGGCGACGATCGGGAAGATCATGCCGCCGATGGAACCGACGAAGCCGCCGAGACCGGAGACGGAAGCCACGGCCTCCTTCGGGAAGGTGTCGGAAATGGTCGCATAGAGGCTCGCCGACCAGGCCTGGTGGGCGGAGGCCGCGAAGGCGATGAGCAGGACCGCTTCCCACATGCCGAGGCCGCGGACGAAGAAGATCGGCAGCGAGCAGAGGGCGAAGATGAGCATCGAGACCTTGCGGACCTTGACGATGTCGTGGCCGCTTTCGGCGAGACGCTTCACGAGCCAGCCGGCGAAGATGCTGAGGACGGTGACGATGCCGTAGAGCACGACGAGCGGGAGGGCCGAAGACTTGAGGTCGAGGTGCTGCTCGCGCTTGAAGTAGTCAGGCAGCCAGATCAGGTAGAACCACCAGACCGGGTCGGTGAGGAACTTGGCGACCATGTAGGCCCAGGCCTGACGCTTGCCGAGCAGGCTCAGCCAGGGCACCTTGCGGGTGGAGGTGATCTCCTCGTCGGCCAGCTTCGGCGCTTCCTTGAAGAGCGGGATCCAGAAGAAGATCCAGATGATGCCGAGGGCGCCGGCCGCGATGAAGGTCGAACGCCAGCCGTAGTTGATGGCCATCAGCGGGATGACCGCCGGGGCGATCAGGGCGCCGATGTTGGTGCCGGAATTGAAGAGCGCATTGGCGAAGGCGCGCTCGGAGCGCGGGAACCACTGGGCGACCGTCTTGATGGCGGCCGGGAAGTTGCCTCCCTCGCCGACGCCCAGGGCGACACGGGCCCAGCGGAAACCGGCGACGGAGCCGACGAGCGCATGGGCGGCGGCGGCGGCCGACCAGGCGAAGATCGAGACGGCGTAGCCGATCTTGACGCCGAAACGGTCGATGAACCAGCCGAAGCTGACCAAGCCGAAGGCGTAGGCGGCCTGGAAGGCGGAGTTCACGTAACCATACTGCTCATTCGTCCAACCCAGCTCGGCGTCGAGCATCGGCTTGAGCAGCGCCAGGATCTGACGGTCGATATAATTGATCGTCGTGGCGAAGAACAGCAGGGCCAGAATGACCCAGCGGTGAGAAGGGGCTCCGGTGGTTTGGGCGGGGTTCGACATAAAAGGCGGGGATGCGGCTACCAAATGCCGATTTCGAGGTAAGTCCACCCCAGAACTCCTGTTGACGGAACCCCGCCATAAAGCCACTAATCACCGTGAATATACCTATGTCGAAGCCGCGCGTCCTGATCACGACCACCTCCTTCCAAGACACCCCCGGCGACCACCATCGCCTGCTCAAGGAAACGGGCTGGGAAATCGTCACCGCCCGCGGCCCGCTCAACGAGGCCGACACGCTCGCCCTGATGGGGGACTTCGACGGCTACATCTGCGGCGACGACGCGATCACGGCCAAGGTCCTCGAGAAGGCCCTGCCCCGCCTCAAGGTCATCAGCAAGTATGGCATCGGCGTCGACAAGATCGACATCAAGACCGCCACCGCCAAGGGCATCCCGGTCCTCTTCACCCCCGGCGTCAACCACACCACCGTCGCCGAGCATGCCTTCCTGCTGCTCCTCGCGCTGGAGCGCAACTTCCTCTTCCACGTCGACTCCACCCGCGCCGGCGGCTGGAAGCGCAAGACGGGCTTCGAGCTCCTCGGCAAGACCATGGGCATCGTCGGCCTGGGCCGCATCGGCAAGGAAGTCGCGATCCGCGCCAAGGCCTTCGGCATCGAACTCGTCGGCCACGGCCGCCACTGGGACGAAGCCTTCGCCAAGCAATACGGCATCCGCCGCATGGACACCGTCGAAGACCTGCTGAAGATCTCCGACTATGTCTCGTTGCACACCGACCTGAAGCCCGAGACCCAGAACCTCATCTGCGCCCGCACCATCGCCCTGATGAAGCCCGGCGCGCTGATCGTGAACTGCGCCCGCGGCGAAGTCGTCAACAGCGCCGACGTGGCGGCCGCCCTCAAGAGCGGCGCCCTGCGCGGTTACGCCTCCGACGTCCTCGACCAGGAGCCGCCGCCTGCCGACCATCCGCTGACGAACCTGCCGAACTCGATCATCACGCCGCACATCGCCTCGCGCACCAACGAGAGCGTCGTCCGCCAGGCCTCGACCGCCGTCCACAACCTCATCGCGGGCTTCCGCGGCGAGAAGCCCGAAGGCGTCAAGAACCCGGAAGTCCCCTTCAAGAAGCATTTCTAACCCACACCCTCCCCTCACCATGTCCGAAGTATTCTACGTCGTCCCCCGCGCCGCCCACGAGGCGCTCGTCACCGCCGCCTACGTCAAGCGCGGCTTCGGCGCGAAGGAATCCGCGCAGGCCGCCCAGATGGCCAGCATGGCCACGCACCACGGCATCCGCACGCACAACGCGCTGAAGGCCCTCCACCTCGACGAGCTGTTCGGCTCCGGCGCCAAGGTCCCGGGCTGCACGCCCAACGCCACCGTCACCAAGAAGGCCTCGCGCTTCGAGGCCGCCGAAGTCTGGGACGCCCACCAGAAGCTCGGCCAGGCCGTCGCCGTCGACGCCATCGAGCGCTGCATCGAGCTCGCCGACAAGTACGGCGTGGGCACGGTCTCCGTCGACAACGCCTTCCACTACCTCTGGGGCGGCGGCTACGTGATGGAAGCCGCCAAGCGCGGCTACATCGCCTACACGAACTGCACCGCCACGCTCGCGGAAGTCGTCCCCTTCCAGGGCAAGTTCCCGACCCTCGGCACCAACCCGCACTCCTGGGGCTTCCCGACCACCAACGAGCTCGGCTTCCCGATCGTGATCGACTGGGCCACCTCCGTCATCGCCATGGGCCGCGTCCAGGTGCTCAAGCGCGAAGGCAAGATGCTCCCGCCCGACGCCGCCGTGGACAAGGACGGCAAGGTCACCCTCGACCCGAACGAAGCCGTCTCGCTCATCCCCTTCGGCGCCCATAAGGGCTACGGCCTCTCGCTCATCAACGAGATCGTCGCCGGCTACATCGGCGGCTCCCTGCCGACCATCCGCAGCCGCACGCACGTCCCCGGCGAGAAGCAGGCCTGCGCCTTCTTCTTCCAGGTGATCCACCCCGAGGCCATCAGCTCCGGCGCCTTCGCCAAGGGCCGCACCCAGGGCCAGAACGTCAAGGCCGTCATCGACGACGTCCTCGGCCACGGCAACGAGAAGTGCATGCTCCCGGGCCAGCTCGAGGCGACCTTCGCCGCGCGCAGCCAGAAGGCCGGCGGCCTCCTCTTCTCCAAGGCCGAAGTCGAAGCCTTCAACGAGATCGCCGCCCACATCGGCCACCAGCCGTTCGACCTCGCCGCCCTGCCCACCGGCTGAGCGCCCATCCCTTAAACAACCCAACCCTCCTCACAACCATGGCTCTTCAGATCAAGTCGGCGAAGGAATGCGCCTTCGACCAAGTCTCCCTCGGTGAAATCATGCTCCGCCTCGACCCGGGCGAAGGCCGCGTGCGCACCACGCGCCAGTTCCAGGTCTGGGAAGGCGGCGGCGAATACAACGTCGCCCGCGGCCTCCGCAAGTGCTTCGGCCTGCGCACCTCCGTCTGCACGGCGTTCGTCGACAACGAGGTCGGCCGCCTGCTCGAGGACTTCGTGATGCAGGGCGGCGTGAACACCGACTTCATCAAGTGGCGCGAGGACGACGGCATCGGCCGCACGGTCCGCAACGGCCTCAACTTCACCGAGCGCGGCTTCGGCATCCGCGGCGCCGTCGGCGTCCCGGACCGCGGCAACACCGCGGCCTCGCAGATCAAGCCCGGCGACTTCGACTGGGACTACCTCTTCGGCAAGCTCGGCGTCCGCTGGCTCCACACCGGCGGCATCTTCGCGGCCCTCTCCGAGACCACCGCGCAGGCCACCATCGAGGCCGTCAAGGCCGCGAAGAAGCACGGCACCATCGTCTCCTACGACCTCAACTACCGCCCTTCCCTCTGGAAGACCATCGGCGGCCTCAAGAAGGCCCAGGAAGTGAACCGCGAGATCGCCAAGTACGTCGACGTGATGATCGGCAACGAGGAGGACTTCACCGCCTCCCTCGGCTTCGAGGTCAAGGGCGTCGACCATAACATCTCCAACATCGAGACCCAGGCGTTCAAGGACATGATCGGCGAGGCCGTGAAGCAGTTCCCGAACTTCAAGGTCGCCGCGACCACGCTCCGCCGCGTGATCACCGCCACCAAGAACGACTGGAGCGCCATCTGCTGGCACGACGGTAAGTTCTACGACAGCATCCCGTTCCCCGAACTCGAGATCCTCGACCGCGTCGGCGGCGGCGACAGCTTCGCCTCCGGCCTGATCTTCGGCTTCCTCGAGCACAACGACGCCCAGAAGGCCGTGAACTACGGCGCCGCCCACGGCGCGCTGGCGTCCACGACCCCCGGCGACACGTCGATGGTCACCCGCAAGGAAGTCGAGAAGCAGCTCTCCGGCGGCGGCGCCCGCGTCGTCCGCTAAGTTCCACCCCTCCCCTATACTCGATACTCCCAACTCCCTACCCTCGCCCATGTCCTCCCTCGAACTCTTCTCCCTCAAAGGCCGCACCGCCGTCGTCATCGGCGGCACCGGCGAACTCTGCGGCGCCATGGCCGAAGGCTTCGCCTCCGCCGGCGCCCACGTGATCCTCGTCGGTCGCGACCCTGCCAAGGCCGACGCGCGCCTCGCCAAGATCAAGGCCGCCGGCGGTTCCGGCGAGTTCCTCTCGTGCGAAGCCACCAACAAGGCCGACCTCGTCAAGCTGCGTGACGACATCCTCGCCAAGCACGGCAAGGTCGACGTCCTCGTCAACGGCGCCGGCGTCAACTCGCCCACGCCCTTCTTCGAGATCGACGAAGCCCAGCTGGACAAGATCCTCACGGTGAACGTCAAGGGCGTCGTCTTCGGCTGCCAGGTCTTCGGCGAAGCGATGGTCAAGGCAGGCAAGGGCTCCATCATCAACCTCGGCTCCGAGTCCGGTATCCTGCCGCTCTCCCGCGTCTTCACCTACTCGGCCTCCAAGGCCGCGGTGCACAACCTCTCGAAGAACCTCGCCCGCGAATGGGCCGCCAAGGGCGTCCGCGTCAACACGCTCGTCCCGGGCTTCTTCCCGGCCGAACAGAACCGCAAGGTGCTCACCCCTGAGCGCGTGGCGATGATCCTCGGCAAGACCCCGATGAACCGCTTCGGCGAAGCCAAGGAACTCATCGGCGCCTCCCTGCTCCTCGCTTCCGATGCCGGCAGCTTCGTCACCGGCGCCGAGATCGTCGTCGACGGCGGCTTCGCCGCGATGTCCATCTGAACGAGACCACGCCGATGGCCTTCATGGACGACCACTTCATCCTCTCGACCGGCACGGCGCAGAAGCTGTACCACGGCGTGGCCAAGGACCAGCCGATCGTCGACTACCACTGCCACCTCAGCCCGAAGGACATCGCCGACGACCGGCGCTTCGAGGACCTGACGGCCATCTGGCTCGCGGGCGACCACTACAAGTGGCGCGCGATGCGCGCCAACGGCGTGAGCGAAGACCTGATCACCGGCGACAAGTCCACGTCCCGCGAGAAGTTCCAGGCCTGGGCCGAGACCGTCCCGTCCACCCTCCGCAATCCGCTCTTCCACTGGACGCACCTCGAGCTGCGCCGCCACTTCGGCATCCAGGACGTCCTCGAAGGCGCCACGGCCCAGAAGATCTGGGACGAGGCCAACCGCCAGCTCAAGCACGGCGACCTCACGGCCCGCGGCATCCTGAAGCTGATGAAGGTCCACGTCGTCGGCACCACCGACGACCCGGCCGACTCCCTCGACCTGCATCACCAGATCGCGAAGTCGGGCTTCGGCACCAAGGTCGTCCCGACCTACCGCCCCGACGCCTGTCTCAAGGTCCGCCAGCCTGAGCGCGTGCAGGCCTGGGCCAAGCGCCTCGCCGCCGCCACGGGCAAGGGCGCCGACACCTTCGCGGGCCTGATCGCCGGCCTGAACCAGCGCCACGACGACTTCGCCGCCGCCGGCTGCCGCGCCTCCGACCACGGCCTCGACTACCTGCCGGACGCTTCCTGCACCGAAGCCGAAGCCAAGGCCATCTGGGAGAACGCCATCGCCGGCAAGGCCGCCACGCTCGAGGAAGCCGAGAAGTTCACGGCCTTCATCATGCTGCACGTCGGCCGCCTCAACCACGCCAAGGGCTGGGCCACCCAGCTCCACCTCGGCGCCGTCCGCGACCCGAACCTCGGCCTGCTCAAGCGCCTCGGCTCCGACGCCGGCTGCGACACCATCGGCGACTTCCGCCAGGGCCCCGGCCTCATCCGCTGGTTCGGCACGCTCTCGGGCGAGAACGCCCTCGGGAAGACGATCCTCTACAACCTCAACCCCGCCGACACCGCCCTTTTCGCCTGCCTCCCGGGCTCGTTCCAGGACGGCGTCACGCCGGGCAAGATCCAGTATGGTTCCGGCTGGTGGTTCCTCGACCAGGAACGCGGCATGCGCGACCAGATGAACGCGCTGTCCGACCTCGGCCTGCTCAGCCGCTTCATCGGCATGATCACCGACTCCCGCTCGTTCCTCTCGTATCCGCGCCACGAATACTTCCGCCGCATCCTGTGCGACCTCGTCGGCCAGGATGTCGAATCGGGCCGCATCCCGGACCGTAAGGACTGGAACGAGCGCCTGATCGCCGACGTCTGCTACGGCAACGCCAGCCAGTACTTCGGCTTCAAGAAGTAAGCGGCGACGTCTCCTGAAGAGGCCGGGCAGCCTGAGGGCTTGCCCGGCCTCTTTGTTGCCGCAGCATGGATGGCACCCCGCCGATGATCCGCTTTCTCTTCGACTGCTTGCTCTGGGGTCTCGGCTTCGAGCGCCGCGACCAGGCCACCTCCACCGGATTCGACGGCGAACACCTCATCCCGACGCGCCAACGCTCCGGACTGGAGGCGGCCATCCGCGCCCTGAGCTCGTTGATCTTCGTCCTCGCCTTCGCGGTCAACGTGGCCGGCTTCATCCTGGCGACAGGCGCCTCGCCGGAAGTGTCGGGCCTCCTCGCCGAAGGCACCTTCCCGGCGCTGGCCTGGGCCAGCGTGGCTTGGTGCCTGCTGATGCTCTGCCGCCCCTCCCTGCCGATGGACAGCACCGCGATCGGCACCGGCCTCTGGAGCTTCGCCGGCTATCTGCCCTACTTCCTCATCGGCAACCTGTTCGCCGTCCCGGTCTCGATCCTGTTCCTGCAGGCCGGCCTGGCCGGCGGGGTCATCTCGTATGGCCTTTTCCGTGACATCGGGCGGGAAATGAAGGCGGACCAGGGCGACAAATAGCACCGCCCATAGGTGAGGCCTTGAAATCCCTGCTCAGGCCCCAAGGATACCTTCATGCGCTTCGCCCTCACCCTGCTCCTGACGCTCACCTCGGCGTTCGCCGCCGACGCCAAGAAATATACGTTCCGCGACTTTGCCCCGACGCGCTACGTCGACGGGCCGCGCCTCACCCCGGCGATGCAGAAAGACAAAGGCACCATCCTGTTCTTCTGGGCTTACGAGCTCGAGAACCCGCGCGGCGGCGAGAGCCTGAAATATTTCCAGAAGGTCGCCGACGACCATAAGGATGACCTGGTGGTCATCGGCATAGAGAACCTCGGCATGGCCGGCACGACCAAGACCATGACCGCCCTGCTCAAGAAAGCCGGCGCGACCTACACGGTCTACAGCGGCTGCCGTTCGCCTTTTAAGGTCAACCTCTATCCCTTCGTCTGCGCCTTCGACCGTGAAGGCAAGATGGTCTACAGCGGCAACCCCAAGGCCGATGAACTCGAGGAGGCCATCACGCTGGCCGCCGCCAAGCCGGAGAAGAAAGACGGCAAGGACGAGCCCAAGAAGGACGAGAAGGAAAAGCCCAAGGTCGACCCGAAGAAGGCGGCCTAAGGTCAGGTCCGGTCGGTCCGATAGACCCGTTGCACCCGCTGGGTGAGCGTGCAGAGCGCCTCCCACGGAATGCATTCGGACCAGGCGCAGAACTCGGCGACGCTGATCCGGTCGGCGCCCTGCGCGCCGAGGATCGTCGCGATATCGCCGACGGCTACGCCGGCCACGTCGGTCACGTCGACGATCGTCTGGTCCATGGTCACGCGGCCGAGGATCGGGCAGCGCTGACCGCGCACGAGGAAATAGCCACGGTTGCTGGCCGCGGTCGGGACGCCGTCCCCATACCCGACGGCGACGATCGCCACGCGGGTCGGACGGGCCAGGACCTTGGTCCGATTATAACTGACGGCGGTGCCCGCCGGCAGGTCCTTCACCAGCACGACGCGGGCGTGGAAAGACAGCACGGGCTCGGGACGGAGGCTGGCGAGGAACGAGCCGGTGGAAGGCGGCAGGCCGTATTGCATGAGGCCGACGCGCACGGCGTTGAACGGCGCCGAAGCCGAGAAGCTCTCCAAGCCGGCGCTGTTGTCGGCATGGATCATCAGGCCGCTGCGGACCGCGACGGGGATGAGTTCGAGCAGGCGAAGGAAGATCCCGCGCTGGCCTTGCGTGTAGGCGGCGTCGCTGTCGGCGTCGGAGAAATGGGTATAGACCCCGCGCCATTCGAAGGCGTCGGACGCCTGCACGAAGGCGAAGAGCTCGGCGGCCCGCTCATGCCAGACGCCGGCGCGGCCCATGCCGGTGTCGACCTTCACGTGCACCTTGGCCTTGGCGCCGGACTTGGCGGCCGCGGCCACGATGGCCTTGGCTTCGTCCAAGGAATTCAGGGTGATATCGAGCCCCAGGGAAAGCGCGCGCGGCAGCTCGTCCGGCAAGGTCGGGCTCAGCAGCAGGATGTCGGCGTCATGACCGATCTCACGCAGCCGCGCGGCCTCTGCCACGTTCGCCACCGCGAAGGAATCGACGCCGGCCTGCAGGAGGCGCGTGGCGACCTCGGGCATGCCGTGTCCGTAAGCGTCGGCCTTCACCACGGCGACGTAACGCACATGCGCAGGCAAGGCCTGCTTGATGCGGCCGACGTTGCGATCGATGGCCGGGAGGTCGATCTCGGCCCAGGCGCGCGCGGCGGAACGGTTCGAGACGGGATTCATGAGCGATGCCTCTCCCCGGACCAGGTCGCGAAATCGTTGGCGACGTTCAACGCGTCAGGCCGCGGCTCCTCGCGCAGGAAACCGGCGTGGGCGAAGAACGTCGGCAGGGCCGACCACGGCGCCGCCACGGCGACATGCGACTTCAGCACGGCGGGCGCGAGCTCGCTCGCGGCGAGCACGCGGCGACCCGCGGCGTCGAGTTCGGCGGCTTCGGCTTCGAACGGCGCGCCCAAGGCGCCGTCAGCCCCGACCTCGAGCGCATGCCAGCGCTTCAGGCGCGATTCGGCGGCGACGAGGAACGGACCTTTTTCGCCGGCGACGAGCGCCGAACGCGCGAGGGCCGCGAGGGATTCCCAGACGTAGATCGGCCGGGGCTCGAGGGCCGACCACGAACGGACCGCCAAGGCGGCGATGCGGATGCCCAGGACCGAGCCCGGACCGACGCAGAGCGCGAAGGAGCGGATGTCGCCCAGCGAGAGCTTGGCTTCGGCCAAGGCGGCTTCGACGCAGCCGAACAAGCCTTCCAGGGCGCCGTCGGGCGAGATGCCCTGCCCGACCCAGCGACCACCCGAGAGAACTCCCACCCGGACTCCGGCGCGGGCGGAGCCGTCGAGGACGAGGCAGGGTTCGGGCGCGCTCATGGCCTCAGCCTGGCGGCCAATCGAGGGCGCGTCCACCCAGCAGATGCACGTGCAGGTGCGGGACGGTCTCGCCGCCGTCCGGACCGTTGTTGATCACCACGCGGAAACCCTTGGCCAGACCGAGCTGGCGGGAAAGCTGGCCCGCGACGAGCAGGAGATGACCGAGCGTGGCCTGGTCCTCGGCGGACGCCTCGGCGACGCGCGGGATGGGCTTGCGCGGCACGATCAGGACATGCGTCGGGGCCTGCGGAGCGATGTCATGGAAGGCCACGCACACCGCATCCTCATGGAGGAGCTTCGCGGGGATTTCCTTGTCGGCGATCTTCTGGAACAGCGTCTTCGGGGCGCTCATGGGAAATCAGAGGACGACGACCGTCACGCGCCGGCGGCCGGCCTGACGGGCCACGAGGCCCTGCACGGTGTCGACGGCTTCGTCGTAGGCGGCGCGCCAGCGGGTCGAACGGGCGCGGGCGCCGGAAAGATACTGATCCTGCAGGCCTACGACCCAGAAGAGCACGTCGGCGGACTCGCCGGTCGTGGCGAGCGCGGCTTCGACGCGTTCGTTGGCCCAGAGGGCGTCGAACGGTTCGGCGCGATGGTCGAGCACCGCGACGGTCGGGACCGGGCGGTCGGGCGAAAGCAGGCGGAAGATCTGGGCGGCCGCGGCGGCGAGGTCCGCGGCGTTGAGGCGCGGGTCGGTCTCGTCGTCGGCCTCGAAGACGCGCAGCACGGCGTCGACGTCGGTGCGCAGCTGGGGAGCGGTGCCCACCATCGAGGCCAGCAGCGCGTTGAGCGTGCGGAGGCGGATCGACTTGGGCAGCGCGGCGGTCACTTGGCCTTCCCTCCCTTGCGGAGCTGGTCGATGGCCTTGGCGAGCTCATCGATGTCGCGGAATTCGCGGTAGACGCTGGCGAAGCGGACGTAGGCGATCTGGTCGACCGCCTGGAGGCGCGCCATGATCTCCTCGCCGATGGCGCTGGACGGGACTTCGTCGCCGAACTTCGCCTGCAGGTTCTCGACGATCTCGGAGATCATCAGGTTGATGCGCTCGAGCTCGATCGGACGCTTGTCGGTGGCCTTGCGGACGCCGGAGGCGATCTTGCCGATGTCGAACTCCTCGCGGGCGCCGTTGCGTTTCACGACGACCATGCCTTCGCGGACGATCTCCTCGATCGTGCTGAAGCGATGGTCGCAGGCGAGGCATTCGCGGCGACGGCGGATGGAATGGTTACCCTTCCCGAGGCGGGTCTCCAGGACCTTCGTATCCTCGTGATTGCAGCGGGGGCAGAACATCGCTCAGAGCTTGAGGAAGTTCCCCAGGAGCTGGAGCCCGTGCTCGGTGGCGAAGGACTCCGGATGGAACTGGACGCCCCAGATCGGCAGCTCGCGGTGGCGCAGGCCCATCACGAGACCGTCCTCGGTCCAGGCCGTCACCTCGAGGGCGGCGGGGAAAGTGGAGCGCTCGACGACCAGCGAGTGGTAGCGGGTCGCGGCGAAAGGCGAAGGCAGGCCCTTGAAGACGTCGGTGTTGTTGTGGAACACCGGCGAGGTCTTGCCGTGCATGAGGTGCGGGGCGCGGATGACGTTGCCGCCGTAGGCATGGCCGATGGCCTGGTGGCCGAGGCACACGCCGAGGATCGGCTTCTTGCCGGCGAAGGCCTTGATCATCGCGCACGAGACGCCGGCTTCGGCGGGCGAGCACGGACCCGGCGAGATCATCACGCGGTCGGGATTCAGCGCGAGCGCTTCCTCCACCGTGATCTGGTCGTTGCGGTACACCTTCTGCTCCACGCCCAACTGCCCGAAGTATTGGACCAGGTTATAGGTGAACGAATCGTAGTTATCGATGACCAGCAGCACGTGCGGACGATTTGCCCGACGCTGCGAAGTGTCAAGGAACCGCGTCCCCGTGTGAACAAGTGAACGCGACGAAGAAACTTCGTCGCGAGGGGCAGGGATAGGGGTAGGGATAGGGCCAGAACAACGATTCACATCAGGGCCAGAGCGAGGGCGAGAATGGCGTGAAGCAGAGGGAGAAAACCGATGAAGGATAGACGATGGAGGATGCGTCATAGGTGTTCTTTTCGCCCTTCATCGTCCACCACCCACCCTTCGTCGGATCAGCCCTGTTTCGACCTGCCCCCACCCGTGTCCTCACCCCCGACCCTCCGCCGTGAATTCCAGCCCAAACCCCTCGAAAGTAGGCCTTTACAGAGGGAGGGGGGTGTGAATAACTGTGTGAACGGCATGAAACAGCGCACCCTTGGCAAAGAAGCCTCCGTAAAGGGCAAGGCCCTCCACACCGGTCAGGACGTCACCCTGACCCTGAAACCGGGCGCCCCGAACACAGGCCTGGTCTTCCGTCGCATCGACCTTTTCGGCAAGCCCGAGGTCCGTCCGGTGTCCGAGATGATCACCGAGCTCGAACGCAAGACGACCGTCTCCTCCGACGCCGTCAAGCTGCACACCATCGAGCACGTCCTCTCCGCCCTCAGCGGCATGGCCGTGGACAACGCGGTCATCGAACTCGACGCCTCCGAGCCGCCGATCGTCGACGGTTCCGCCCGCCCGTTCACCACGCTCATCCACCAGTGCGGCGTCGTCGAACAGGACGCCCCGCGCGAGACGTTCACGCTCACGCACCCGATCACGATCAACGAAGGCAGCCGCTCCATCATCGCCCTGCCCTTCGACGGCCTGCGCGTCACCTGCACCTCCGCCGACGACCGCGGCATCCACACGCAGCACCTGACGATCGACATCGACGCCGAGACCTACGAAGCGCAGATCGCCCCGGCCCGCACGTTCACCATCTACGAGGACATCGAAGGCCTCATCGAGAAGGGCCTCATCAAGGGCGGCACGCTCGACTCCGCGATCATCCTCAAGGGCGACAAGATCGTCAGCAAGGAGCCCCTGCGCTTCAAGGACGAGCTCGTCCGCCACAAGATCCTCGATATCGTCGGTGACATCGTCCTCGCCGGCGTGCGCCTCAAGGCCCACATCATCGCCGTCCGCCCGGGCCACGCGCTCAACGCCCGCCTCGCCGCGGCCGTGCGCAAGCAGTGGCAGGAATCCAAGGCCCCCAAGGCCAAGGCCGCCCCGGCCGGTCCGAAGGTCGAAGCCCCGACGGCCCCTGTCGGCTCGGCCCTCGACATCCGCCAGATCCTCAACGCCCTGCCCCACCGCTACCCGTTCGTGATGGTCGACCGCGTGGTCGAGCTCAACGACGACTCCCTGGTCGCGATCAAGAACGTCACGATCAACGAGCCCTATTTCCAAGGCCACTTCCCCGGCCAGCCGGTCATGCCGGGCGTCCTCCAGGTCGAAGCCATGGCCCAGGCCGCCGGCCTCATCATGCTGCGCCGCGGCGCCGCCGACGAAGCCCCGAAGGTCGTGTTCTTCATGAGCGCCGACAAGGTGAAGTTCCGCAAGGCGGTCACGCCGGGCGACACCCTCGAGATCCGCGCCAAGCTGACCAAGGTCCGCGGCCGCATCGCCGCCGCGGAGTGCGAGTGCCTCGTCAACGGCGAGTGCGTCTCGTCCGCCGAACTGCTCTTCACCATCGCCGACTCGCCCAACGGCTGAACCGGATGGCCACGCAAGTCCACCCCACCGCGATCGTCGAAGCCGGCGCCAAGCTCGGCCAGGACGTCGTCATCGGCGCCTACGCCTACGTCGGCGCCGACGTGACGCTCGGCGACGGCTGCGTGCTGCACCACCACGCGACGGTCGACGGCTACACGCAGCTGGGCCCGCAGTGCGAAGTCTTCCCCTACGCCTTCATCGGCGGCCGCACGCAGGACCTGAAGGCCCGCCCCGGCAAGCCCGGCCTCAAGGTCGGCGCCCGCAACACCTTCCGCGAATACGTCAGCGTCCACCTCGGCACCCAGGAAGGCGAATGGACCATCCTCGGCGACGACAACGTCCTGCTGGCCTACTCGCACATCGCGCATGACTGCGTGATCGGCAACCACCTCGTCATCTCCAGCCACTCCGCCGTCGCCGGCCACGTGCACGTGGGCGACCACGTGAACATCGGCTGGAACGCGGGCATCCACCAGTTCTGCCGCATCGGCGACCATGCGATGGTCGCGGCGTGCTCGAAGTGCGTCCAGGACGTGCCGCCTTTCGTCATCGCCGACGGCAATCCGTGCGAGACCAAGATGATCAACGCCGTCGGCCTGAAGCGTTCGGGCTTCACCGACGAGGAGATCGCCACGGCCAAGCTGATGCACCGCCTCTTCTACCGCGACGGCCTCAACACGACGCAGGCCATCGAGAAGGCCCGTGCTTTGCCCGAGGCCTCCGGCCGCATCGCGAAGACCTTCGTGGACTTCGCGGCGTCGACCAAGCGCGGCCTGGCCTAAGTTCGCTCGGCGCTTGCGCCGAAAGAACGGTCACCTAGGTTGGCGGGCATGAAAGCGCTCCTGCCTTCCCTGCTCGCCGTCCTCGGTTCGTTCGCCCCGCTCACCGCGGCCATCGTCGAGAAGCCCCTGGAATATAAGTCCGGCGAGCTCGTCTGCGAAGGCTGGCAGGCCTATGACGACGCCGTGACCGGCAAGCGACCGGGCGTGCTCGTCGTGCACCAGTGGACCGGCATCAGCGACCATGAGAAAGAAGCCGCCCGCAAGCTCGCTGCCCTCGGCTACAACGTCCTCGTGGCCGATATCTACGGCAAGGGCATCCGCCCCCAGCCCCCGGCCGCCGGCAAGGAAGCCGGCAAATACAAGGCCGACCGCCCCCTGCTCCGCGCCCGCGTCAACGCCGCGCTCGACGTCCTCAGCCACGACGCCCGCACCGACGCCTCGAAACTGGCCGCCACGGGCTATTGCTTCGGCGGCACGACGGTGATCGAGCTCGCCCGCTCCGGCGCCGCCGTCAAAGGCGTCGTCAGCTTCCATGGTGGCCTCGACTCGCCGAACCCGGCCGACGGCAAGAACATCAAGGGCAAGGTCCTCGCCCTCCATGGCTTCGACGATCCTTACGTCCCGGCCAAGGATGTCGCCGCCTTCGAAGCCGAGATGAAGGCCGGCAACGTTCAATACGTGCTGATCAAGTACGTCGGAGCCGTCCACAGTTTCACGCACAAGGCCGCCGGCAACGACAACTCCAAGGGCGCCGCTTACAACGCCACGGCCGACCGGGATTCCTGGCTCGAGATGGAGAAGTTCCTGAAGCAGTTGTTCTAAGTTGAGGACTTTCTGCGCACTGCTGGGCCTCCTCGCGCTCGTCGGCTGCAAGCCGGCGGTCGAGACGCTCCGCGGGACGACGGCGGAGCTGAGCGCCTTGCGCTCCTCCGGCGAGCGCCCCTTCAGCGCGGGCGACGTGGTGACCTGGGCTCAGCTGGACGACACCTTCCGCGACCGGACCGCGCCCCTCGAGGTCGGCGCGGCCGACGGCAAGGCGCTGCTGGGCCGCCTCGTCCTGCTGGAGAACGGCGCCGAAGCGGCCGCCTTCCTCAAGGCCCATGGCTGCGCACAGCTCTCCGGCCCGATCGGCGTGCGCAAGCTGCCGACCGCCCTGGAAGTGGACGTCGAACTCACCGGCAAGGACGGGCAGAAGCTCATCCTCAAGCTGAAGTCCGACGGCACGCCCGCGGGCGAAGGCTGAAAACAAAAGAGCCGCGGATCGCTCCGCGGCTCTTCTTTCTTCCGGCGAGGCGAATCAGGCCACGCGCTCGACGACGAGCGGGGGCATGTTCGGGCGCTTCGGGGCGAGGCGGTAGGCGTCGCGGAAATACGGCAGCGCGGCGTCGACCTTGGCCTCGTCGTTGTAATGGATCATGATCAGCGGCTCGCCCTGCTTGACCTGCGTGCCGACCTTGCGGATCTCGGTGACGCCGACCGACGGGTCGAGCGTGCCATCCTTGAGGGTGGCGAGGAGACGGACGCCCTGGGCGATCTTGCCGGCGTCGATGGTGTGCACGTAGCCGCGCTTCGGGGCGGGCAGCTTGCGGATGAACTTCGCCTTCGGGAACTTCGAGGGATCGTCGATCCAGTCGGTCTTGCCGCCCTGGGCGCGGACCATCGCCTTGAACTTCTCGAGGGCGGAGCCGTCCTTGAGGTGCTTCTCGACGGTCTGCTTGGCGGAGAGGGTCGAACCGGCGACGCCGGCGAGGCGCACGACTTCCATGCCCAGCTTGAGCACGAGGTCCTGCAGGTCTTCGGGGCCTTCGCCCTTGAGGAGACGGACCGCCTCGAGGACTTCGAGGCCCGTGCCGACGGAGTCGCCGAGGGGCTGGTTGATGTCGGTCACGAGGGCCACGCACTTGCGGTTGAGCGAGCGGGCGACGCGGGTGACGATGCGGGCGAGCTGCTTGGCCTGCTCGAGGTCGCGGATGAAGGAACCGTTGCCCCACTTCACGTCGATCACCAGGCCTTCGCAGCCTTCGGCGAGCTTCTTGGAGAGGATGCTGCCCGTGATGAGCGGGAGGGACGGGATCGTGCCCGTCTTCTGGCGGAGCGTGTAGAGGATGTCGTCGGCCGGGGCGATCTCGCGGCACTGCTCGGTCACGGCGCAACCGACGCGCTCGAGCTGCTGGCGGAACTGGTCCATCGTGGCCTTGCCCTTGAAGCCCGGGATCGAGCTGAGCTTCTCGACGGTCGAGATGCAGAACTCCTCGTCCTTGCCGTTCATGCCGGGCATGATGACGCCGGCGGCGGCGCCGAGCGGTCCGAGCACCATGGAGGTCTTGTCGCCCACGCCGCCGGTCGAGACCTTGGCGATCTTCGGCTGGGTGAGACGGTCGAGGTCGATGACGTCGCCGGAGAGACGGAGCTCTTCGGCCAGGAGCGCGGTTTCCTGCGCGGACATCTGCTTGAAGTAGATCGCCATCGCGAGGGCGGCCTGCTGCGCCTCCGGCATCTCGGCGTCCATCACCGAGTCGATGATATGACGGATTTCGTCGGCGGTGAATTCGCCGCCATCCCGCTTCTTCTCGATGAGAGAGGTAAAGGAGGGCTTCTCCTTACGCTTGTGGTCCAAGATTTTCTCTGTCATAAGTAGTTAGGATTTAGAAGGTTAGGGCCATTCTGCTTTGGACAGGGAGGCGGACTCGCTGTGATGTAACTTTTTCTTGAAAAGTCGAGCCAAAACAGGCAAGCCGCCCGGTTTGAGACAAAAAGACCCCTCAGTACCCGCCTTAGGCCGCGGAATACCCCCTATTTCAGCCCCAGAGCCTTTTCTACAAGGAAGGCAGGACTTACCCCAGAGACCCCTGGTAAAGGGCGTCTGAACCGACCAGGGACACCTGCAGCCCCCCTACGGGCAAGGCCACCCCATCATGCCAGCTCGGCGCCTCCGGATCGCCCGTCCGCGGGGCCACGAAGGCGTAGAGGTAATCGGCCGAACCGGCGGCCAGCATCGCCGAGGCGAGGCGCGGGCCGGCTTCGATCAGCACCCCGGTGAGCTTCTCCTGCGCGCAACGCTCCGCCCAGACCTTGAGGAAGGAGGCTTCGTCGCCGACCAGCGCCCAGGCCTTGATGCCCTCGGC
The DNA here is from genome assembly GCA_024638885.1 of Coraliomargarita sp. Lineage (GTDB taxonomy): Bacteria > Verrucomicrobiota > Verrucomicrobiia > Opitutales > UBA953 > UBA953. Next base: position 122,357 of record JAHEJL010000009.1, read on the forward strand.
CTCATACCAGGCGAGGTCGGACTTCTTGGCGGAGCTACCGAGGCCGACGACGATCGTGCGCGAACGGTGCGCATCCTGGAACAGGTTCAGGCCGGCGCGACCGGCGGTCTTGAAGTGACGGTCCAGGACGAAGCGCACCGGACAGGTCTCGCCGTCGTCGCCACGCGCGGTGAGGCGCGGATTGTCGGCGAGCGCGGTGTCGGCGCTCACGGCGATGGCGGGATAAAGCCGGCGCAGGCGATGGACATAGGCTTGCGCGGCGGCACCGGTGATCGCCCTGCCCTGCCCCGCGGGCAAGGTCAGCTTGCCGTCGAGCGTCGAGGCGACCTTGAGCGCGAGCAGCGGCGCGCCGCGGACGATCCAGTGGTTGAAGATCAGGTTCAGCTCGGCGCATTCGGCGCCCAGCACGCCTTCGACGACCGCGACGCCTCTGGCGCGCAGGAGATCGAGGCCATGGCCGGCGTGCGCCGGGTTCGGGTCGCGGGCACCCACGACGACGGTGCGGAAACCGGCGGCCAGGATGGCGTCGACGCACGGCGGCGTGCGCCCATGCGTGCAGCAAGGCTCGAGGGTGACGTGCAGGACGGCGTCCGCGGCGGGCTTACGGCCCAAGGCGCGCAGGGCCATCACCTCGGCATGCGGCTCGCCGGCCTTGGCGTGGAAACCTTCGGCGACGATCCGGCCGCCTTCGGTGATCACCGCCCCGACCATCGGGTTCGGGTGCGTGCGGCCCCAAGCCTGACGGGCGAGCTCGAGGGCTCGCCGCATCGGAGGCTCGGACGCGGACGCGGACACGGTCAGCGGTTGCGCTTGCGCGAGGCCGTCGCCGCCTTGGCGGAGCCCGGGGTCAGCTGCGGTTCGGAGTAATAACGGAAACCTTCGAGCTTACGGCGCTCGATGTTACGACCCAGGAGCTGCTCGATCTGCTGGAGATGGTGCATCTCGTCCGGGGAGTAGAGCGTGTAGGCTTCGCCTTCGGCGGAAGCGCGGCCGGTGCGGCCGATGCGGTGGACGTAGTCCTCGGCGTGCTCCGGCACGTTGTAGTTGATGACGTGGGTGACGCCGCGGATGTCGAGGCCGCGCGACGCGATGTCGGTGGCGACCATGATGCTGAACTTGCCGGACTTGAAGCCCGCGAGGGCGGCGGCGCGCTCGGACTGCGAACGGTCGGCGTGCATCGTGGCGACGGGCGTGCCGTGGCCTTCGATCCACTCGGCGATGCGGTCGGCGTCGCGCTTGGTACGGGTGAAGACGATGACGGACTTGTAGCCGCTCTTGTTGAGCAGCGACAGGAGCAGGTCGTACTTCTGGAAGATATCGACGGGATAGATCGCGTGGTCGACCGTGTCGGCGGCGCCGAGGCCCGTGCGGACGTCGACGGTGACCGGGTCGCGCAGCGCCCAGCCGGCGATGCGGCCGATGGCGTCGGAGATCGTGGCGGAGAAGAGCAGCGTCTGGCGGTCCTTCGGGCAGTAGTTGACGATGCGGGTGACGTCCTCGATGAAGCCCATGTCGAGCATGCGGTCGACTTCGTCCATGATCAGGACCTGGATGGACTTCAGGTCCAGGATCTTCTGCTCATGCAGGTCGAGCAGGCGGCCCGGGGTGGCGATGACGACGTCGACGCCGTCTTCGAGGGCCTTGACCTGGGCGCCGTAGCCCACGCCGCCGTAGAGGAGCGCGGTGCGGGTGCCGAAGTGCTTGCCGTATTTCTGGAAGTTCTCGTCGACCTGGACGGCGAGCTCGCGCGTCGGGACGAGGACGAGGCAGCGCGGCTTGCCGGCGGCAGGTCCGAGGATCGACAGGGTCGGGAGGGCGAAGGCGGCGGTCTTGCCGGTGCCGGTCTGGGCGGCGCCGATGATGTCCTTGCGGGCCATGATGGCCGGGATGGCCTGGGCCTGGATCGGGGTCGGGGTCACATAACCGTGTTCGGCTAAGGAGCGCAGGACTGGCTCGGGCAGACCGAGGTCGGAAAACGTAGACATAAAGTTGAGTTAGAAAGCGATACGCAGGGGCAAAGGGAAAGGATAAAGGGAGGAAAACTCGGCTGAGAAGGCAAACCTCGGGCCGGACGGGCCATTTGGGCGGTTTCGGGTCCGGGTTTGACAATCCCCGCGGGATTCCCTGCATAGGTCTTCCTTCCTCCCAAGGAAGGACGCACGGTGGTTGTAGCTCAGTTGGTTAGAGCACTGGTTTGTGGTACCAGGGGTCGGGGGTTCAAGTCCCCTCAATCACCCCACTTTGCAGGAGCCCCGGAGCAATCCGGGGCTTTTCTGCGTCCGGGTGCAACCTGTCGGGCCGCGGCGGTGTATGCTTCACGTCAACCATGCGCCTCACCCTGCTCGCCCTCCTCCCCTTCGCCGCGCTCGCGGCCGACCTCAAGCCGCAGCTGCTGATCCCCGACAAGGTCGTCTTCGCCGACGACTTCAGCCAGCCGCGCGAACTGAAGGCCGTGGCCGCGAAGTCGCCGCAGGTCGGCGCGTGGAATCCGAACCAAGGCACGCGCTGGAAGGTCGCCGACGGCGTCCTCAAGGGCGAAGCCTCCTCCGCCGAGTATCAGGCCGCCCACGACACGCACAAGGGCGTGCACCCGCGCATCGTGCTCACGAAGACGCCGGCCGACTACGTGCTCAAGTTCTCGTTCCGCCTGACCGACGGCAAGCCGTTCGTCGCCGGACAGCGCAAATCCGTCCCGCCCTTCATCGAGATCGGCCACCACATCGCCCGCGTGACCTGGGGCGAGAACGGCGCGATGCTCCTGGCCGACGGCGATACGCTGCAGGTAGACGTCGCCAAGGACTTCAAGCTCGAGACGGGCAAATGGCATACGGTGATGGTCGAACGCCGCGCCGACGAGGTGTGCGTGCAGTTCCAGGACGGCCCCACCTTCTACGGCAAGCACCCGAGCTATCAGAGCGAGCTGCATGCGGTCATGCTCGGCGGCCTCGAAGCCGGCCACATGGAAGTCGACGACGTCACCGTCTGGTCGGTCAAGGAAGGCGACCAGCCGACCTGGGACGCCACGCGGAAGGCCCGGCCGACGACCCAGATGGTCCGCCTCAAGGAAGCTAAGGCGAAGAAGTGACGGGGCCGGGCCGGCCGGCCCTGACGACGGCGCCCGCTCAGCCGTGCGCGCCCTTGGACTTGAAGTAGGCCTCGATGGTGTCGCGGATGGCCTTCTCGAACGCGTCATCCTTCGCCTTCAGTTCGGCGTCGATCGTCGGCTCGCCGACCTGGACGCCGCGGCGGAAAAGCTTTTCGCCCGAGAAAGAGAAACGCTGGCCGTAGTAGGTCACGTAGTTCACATGGAACTTATAACCCGACTGGTAGTTCGTCAGCACGACGCTGGCCGAGGCCACCGGATAGTCGGGCTTGATCTTCTGCAGGGCCTTGCGGACCTCGGCGGTGACTTCCTGCGAGTCGCACTTGATCTTGTTGTCCATGAACCGCGCGTCGTCGAATTCGACCTCGAACGGGAAGAAGATACCGGTCTGCAGGCCGTGGAACTCGGTGCCCGGGACGCCCCAATAGAGCAAGGAACCCGTCACGCCGGTCACGGCGGCCAGGCAGGCGAGGACGACGGCCGGAGGCATTGGCTTCTTGAGTTCGACGGAGCACATGGCCGGAAGCCAAAGGACAGCCCCGCCCCGAATCAATCAGATTGGGGCGAGGAGCCTTGAGGCGATCACTTCAGCGTCTGCAGGAAGGCCTTCACGTCCTCGAGCTCCTGCGGCTTCAGGATCAGGCCCATCGGCGGCATCGGCGAGACGCCGAGCTTCTCGAAGCCCTTCGCGAGGACCTTGTTCGGCTCGGTCAGCGATTCATGGATGTAGGCCGGCGTGGCGCGCGTGGCGATGCCGTCGAGGGCCGGGCCGATGGCGCTGCCCTTCCCGCCCAGCATGTGGCAGGTGGCGCAGGCCGCGGTGGGGTGCTTCCAGAAGATGTCGGCGCCACGGGCGGGCACGCCGGCGGTGACGGGCGCTTCGCCGGCCATGGTGAGCTCGCAGAGCTTCACGTCGTCGAAGAAGGCGTCGCCGCTCGCGGCGACCTGCAGCAGGTTGATGCTGGCCTTGGTCCGGTTGCCGCTGTTGAAGATCACTTCGACCTCGGTCCAGTCGGATTCGCGGGCGATGACCTTCTCGGTCTCGGCGCGGCCGATATGGTCGTTGAGGCTGGCCTTGCCGCGCATCGCATGGGTCTTGATCCAGGCGCTGAGGCGATACTCGGTGTTCGGCTTCACGGCGACGTCGGCGAAGAGGCTGGTGTCGTTGTCGCCGCGGGCGATCACGCGGACGGAGTGCTTGCCGGAGCGGACGAGCGCCGGGTCGATGACGACGCCCCACTGGGTGGTCTTGTTACCGGCACGGTTGCCGTAGTCACGGCGCGTCCAGCCGGCCGGGATCTTCTTGTCGGCGGAAACTTCCTCGAAGCCCGGGTTGGGCAGCAGGTTCGGACCTTCGACGTAGGTGGCGGTCTTGTGCTTCTTGGCGAGGAGACGGGCGGCTTCGTTCAGCCACTCGTCGGACTTCACCGTCGCGTCATTCGCAAGCTGGCGCACCAGCGTCTGCACTTCCGGAGAGGTCGGGAAATCGGCCAGCTTCACGAGGGCGGCCAGGCGGGTGGCCGGGGTCTTGTCGGCGACCACACCGGCGCCGAAGAAGAGCTTCTGGGAGGCGGCGTCGGCGCCGAGGGCGCGGATGGCGTTACGGCGCAGCTCAGCGGAGGCGGAGAGCAAGGCGGCCTGATGCGTGGCGGCATCGAGCTCGCCGAGACCTTGCAGCGACCAGAGGGCATGGATGGCGGCGACGTCGGCGGACTTCACGACGAGCTCGCGGAGGGCCGGGGCGAGGTCCTTCTTCTTGCCTTCGACGATCAGGCGCTGGGCGCGGAGGCGGCCATACTGGGTGCTGCCGGCGAGACCCGCGAGGAGGTCGGCGGAGGCATCGCCCTGCGCGGCCTTGGCCACGGCGCCGGGCTTATCCCAGACGATACGGTAGATGCGGCCACGGGCGTGGTCGCGGAGGTCGTTCTCGTGCGCGCCGCCGACGCCGGTCTTGGCGTCGAAACCGCCGCGGTTCACGCTCGGGGTCGGGTTATGCTGGATGATGAAGTTCTGCCAGTCGGCGAACCAGATGGCGCCGTCCGGACCCACTTCGGCGAAGACCGGGGACATCCATTCGTCGGTGCTGGCGACCAGGCTGTAAGCGTCCTTGGCGACGTAGCCGGCGCCGGCGGGCTGCACATCCATGAGGCCGATCAGCTTCATGGTCGGTTCGCAGACCATCGCCTTGCCCTGCAGGCGGGGCGGGAGCTGCGCGGAGTAGATGAAGTTCGCGCCGGCGGCGGCGGTGTAGCCGCCCATCACGTCGACCTGACGGAAGTTCGGGGTGATCGTGTGCGCCTTGTCGACGAGGTTGATCTTCTTGGCCGACATGCCGCGGGAGCCCTTGGCCCAGGCCGTGGCCGGGATGCCGCCGAAGAAGATCGGGGCGTTGTTGGCCGTGCCGCCGAAAGCATCGCCGGCCGCGTTGGCGCTCTGGCCCCAGGTGTTGTTCGTGAACTGGTGGAGGAACTCGAGCTTCGAGCCGTCCGCCGCGAAGCGGTAGGTGCCCTGGGCGAAGTTCTTCTTCTCGCCGCCGATCTCGCCGGCGAAGCCGCTGTAACCGACCGCGCCGCGGAGCCAGTTGTCGTAGCCGTACGAGAGACTGCTGGTCTGGGCGTGGGTGTCGCGGATACCCCAGCCGGTCAGGACGACCTGACGGACGTCGGCCTTGTCGTCGCCGTCGGTGTCCTTGAGGAAGACGAAATTCGGGGCCTGCGCGACGATGACGCCGCCGTTGACGAAGACGAGGCTCGTCGGGATGTTGAGATGATCGGCGAAGACCGTGAACTTGTCGGCCTTGCCGTCGCCGTCGGTGTCTTCGCAGATCTTGATGCGGTCATTGCCCTGCGCCTGGTCTTCCTTCACGCCGTGGGGGTAGTCCGAGGTCTCGCAGACCCAGAGGCGGCCGCGCGCGTCCCAGGCGAACGCGATCGGCTTCATGATGTCGGGTTCGGAGGCGAAGAGCACCAGTTTCAGGTCGGCCGGGACCTGCGTGCGCTCCATGCTTCCCTTGACGGAGAAAGGCTTCTGGAAGGTCAGCGGCTCGGGGCGCTTCTCGTAGTTGGCGACCTGCGGGTGCTTCTCGCGGACCTCAGGTTCGCGCTGCGCCAGGAACTTCTGCCAGCCGGACTTGCGGGCGGGCGAGAGGGCGGCCTCGAGCTCGGAACGGAAAGCGGCCGGCGTCGTGTCGGCCTTGATGACGACCACCGCGACCGTCGCGCCGTTCGGCAGCTTGATCGAAGTGTTGAGCGCGGGCGAACCGTCGGCCTTCGGCTTCACCGCCAGGGCGTCGAAGCGTTCGAGCGTCGCGGCGTCGGGCGTGGCGCCCGTGGCGTAGTCGAACCAGATGGCGTCGCGGCCGAGTTCGGCCATCAGCGGGTGGAGCGGGCCGACCGCGGACTGCTCGTCGCCCGAGGCGTCCAGATACAGGACCCGGACGGGACCGTCGGTCGGCGCGGCGAAGGCCACGGCGGCAAGGAACAGGGAAAGGAAAGCGACAGGGAGGCGCATAGGGGTATGAAACAAGCCAAACCACGGCAGGTTCGGAAGCAATCCGTGGTATCGTCAAAAAATGGGCATTCCCCACCCCTCCGGCGGGAAAGCTGTCGTAAAAATGAAAGCCCCCTGCCCGGGCGGCCGGCCGGGCACAAAAAAAACGGCGCCCGGATGGGCGCCGTCGTTGGGAGCGATCGCTCAGCGACCTCAGTGGTCGTGGTGGTCGTTCGCGGCGGGCTTGCTCTCTTCCGGGAGGTCCGTGATGAGGCACTCCGTGGTGAGCAGCAGGCCGGCGACGGACGCGGCGTTGGTGATCGCGGTGCGGGTGACCTTGGTCGGGTCGACGACGCCGGCCTTGATGAGGTCTTCGTATTCGCCGGTGGCCACGTTGTAGCCTTCGGCGCCCTTGTGCTTGAGCATCACTTCCTGGACGATGAGGGAAC
>JAHEJL010000018.1 GCA_024638885.1 Coraliomargarita sp.
TACGGCCCTTGCGGCGAACTACCTGGCAATTCGGGTGACGCTTCTTCAGCGACTTGAGGGAGGAGGAGACTTTCATGGTCGGGAGAGCCGTTTTAGTAACGGCAGGTCGGCCAACAAAGGTGTCCATCGCCCGACTGTCAACGGGATTTCCTATGCTTGTTTAAGCTTTCGTCCGGGGTATCACTTGGACCCATGGAAACGCGTGTCCGCCCCGCCCTGCAGGCCGATATCCGGGCGATCAACGCCATCTATAACCATTATGTCCGGACCAGCACCTGCACCTGGCACCTGACGGAGGAGACCGACGAAGGCCGGGCGGCCTGGCTGCGCCACCGCGGGCCCGCCCACCCGGCCCTGGTCATCGAAGCCGACGGCAAAGTGGTCGGTTGGGGCTCCATTTCGACCTATAATACCCGCCAAGGGTGGTCCGCGACGGTCGAGGACTCGATCTTCATCGACCACACCCAGCACGGCAAAGGCCTCGGTAAGCTCATGCTGCAGGAACTCCTGCGCCGCGCCGAAGCGATCGGCCACACGTCCGTCATCGCGCGGATCTCCGGCGAACAGACTCCCAGCCTGCGCCTCCACGCCTCGCTGGGCTTCGAACAGGCAGGCCTTTTACGCGGCGTGGGGCTCAAATTCGGCCAGAAACTCGATTGTGTCTACATGTTGAAGACCCTGCGCCAGCCCTGACCTTGACAGAGCGGGGGCTAACCCTTTGCTCACCTATCCGCTTTAATGCTCAGGTGGTGGAATGGCAGACACGCTGGATTCAGGTTCCAGTGCCCCTAAAGCGTAAGGGTTCAAGTCCCTTCCTGAGCACCAAAAGCAAGACACGACCCCGGCGACCCCGGGGTCGTCCTTTGGCCTGCGATCCTCGTGTATCTACTAATCAACTACTAGCCCGTCCACCTGGCCCAAAACGCCCGGGCCGTTAGTGCCTTCCCCTCATCACATGGAGGGTTGTCCCTGTCGGGCGGAGCCTCCATCCTCCTTGGCAACCGATGGCGGACCTCTCCACATTGCCCGACCTCCTCCCCTGGCCGTTCCTGGTCTGCAGCCGCAAGGGCGAGATCCTGTTCGCCAACCCGCTCGTCGACCGCGCGGTCGGGCGCAAGGTCCAGGTAGGCATGAACATCGACAAGCTTTTCCTGGAGCTCGAGAACGGGCTGCCGGCCTCCTCGCTCCTCCATTCCGCCGCCCGCTGGTCCGCCTGGAGCGGGATGCTCGAGCTCCGCAACGCCGACCAAGGCGAGCCGATCCGCGCCTCGAAGATCATCCTGCAGCCGGACCCGAAGTTCGACCGCCAGGTCTGGCTGATCTTCGCCGAGGACCCGCAGGTCAACGGCGCCCCGATCCTCACGCCGCGCTCCGGCATGAGCCTCGCCCGGACGCTCATCGAGAACTCGCCGGACTTCATCATCTTCCGCGACCTGCAGGGCCGCATCCTGCACACCAGCCGCAGCCTCGACGAGTTCCTCGCCCTGCCCTACCGCGGCTACGTCTCGGATCTTTCGCTGGCCGACATCCTCTCGGCCAAGACGGCCGAACAGTTCCGCCAGTTCGACGAGGAAGTGATCCGGACCGGCCAGCGCGTGCTGCACGCGGTCATGCACTTCGAGACGCAGGACAGCCGCTCGCGGCTGGTCCGCGTCGTCCACGAACGCATCAAGGGCGGCGGCGGCCTGCCGAACGGCCTGCTGACCTTCGCGGTCAACATCACGGAGTCGGTCGACGAACATAACCGCCTGCGCATCGCCCTCGAGAAGGCCGAGGAGGTCGCGGCGGCGAAATGGCAGTTCGTGGCCAACGTCACGCACGAGATCCGCAACCCGATCAACGCCATCCAAGGGCTCTGCGAGACCAACCTCGAGCTGCCCGCGCCGCTCTCGCCCGAGGTCCTCACGAAGATCCAGTCCTGCGCCCGCGAACTCGAGGACACGGTCCGCGACGTGCTCGACTTCTCCCGCCTCGACCGCGGCAACGTGACCATCGAGAACATCCCGTTCAACCCGGTGCGCGCGCTCGAGGAGGTCACCGCGCAGTTCCAGCACCAGGCGGGCCGCAAAGGCGTCGAGCTCGCCGCCCTCGTCAAGGCCGACTCCCCGCAGTCGGTGCTGGGCGACCCGATCAAGTTCCGCCGCATCATCGCCAACCTCGTCGGCAACGCGGTGAAGTTCACCGAGAACGGCCACGTCCATGCCGAGCTGGAATTCGAGGAACGCAACGGCCGCCTCCGCGCCCAGCTCACGGTCCGCGACACGGGTATCGGCATCCCGGCCGACCGCCTCGAGAGCATCTTCGAACCCTTCACCCAGGCCGACGCCTCCACGACGCGCCGCTTCGGCGGCACGGGCCTGGGCCTGACGATCGTCCGCAGCCTCACCCAGGCGATGGACGGTTATATGAAGGTGACCAGCGAGGTCGGCCGTGGTTCGGCCTTCGCCGCGACGGTGATGGTCGAACCCAACCCCGCCTTCACGCCGCCGCCCACGCCGAAGCTCGCCGGTCAGCGCATCCTGCTCGTAGCCGGCGACCCCGCCGTGCGCCAGTGGTTCGCCGACTCCCTTACGCACTGGGGCGCGGAATGCGTCCAGACGGAGACCTACGAGGCCGCGGAAGAACTCTGGGCCGCGGCGGCCGCCGCCGAAAACCCCTTCAGCCGGGCGATCATCGACCTGCCCGAGGACGTCAGCCCGCGCCTCCCGGCCTTCCCCCGCGAACAGATCATCCTGGTCACCTCTTCCGAGGTCGAGTTCCGCAGCCAGGCCCAGCTCTTCCGCCCGGTCACGCTCACGGCGCTCTGGACCCGCTTCAGCACCGAGGCGCCCGCCCGCGACGAACACGAGCCGGCCACAGGTCAGACCCGCGCCTCCCGAAGCCTCCGCGTCCTCCTCGCCGAGGATAACGAGGTCAACCGCGAGGTCGCCAGCGCCCGCCTGCGTCGCGCCGGACACGTGGTCAGCGCCACGGTCGACGGCTCGGCCGCCCTCGACCTCTGGCGGACCAAGGAATTCGACGTCGCGATCCTCGACATCCAGATGCCGATCATGGACGGCCTCTCGGTCGCGACCGCCATCCGCGCCGAGGAACAGGCCCGCGGCCGGCGCCGCACCTCCCTCCTCGCCCTGACGGCGATGACGCAGGAACTAGACCGCGCCCGCTGCGAGGCCGCCGGGTTCGACGCCTACCTGGCCAAGCCCGTCCGCGGAGCGGAACTGCTCGAAAAGCTCGAACTGCTGGCCGCCAGCCAGGAAGCCGCCCTCGGCCGGGTCCGGGACGATGAATTCGCGGCCAACCTCGAGGCGGCCGAGACCGAGGACGCCGAAGACCTCCGCGCGGCCGCCCGGGCCTTCCTCCGCCACGCCGACGACATCATCAACCGCCTCTGCCTGGCCCGGGATTCGGGCGAACCGGACACCCTCAGCCGCGAGGCCCACGGCGCCAAGGGCATGCTGTCCCTGATGGCCTGCGCCGGCCTCGCCCGCCTCGCCAACCAGATCGAACGCCAGCCCACCGAGACCTCGGCCCGGGCCCGTACCGATGAGCTCATCGACGGCTTGCGGAAGCTGCGCGAGACCCTACAGTCTCGTTCAGACCTGAGCCCTGATGGCCAAGCCGAAACTCAAACCCGAGATCAAGACTGAGACGCTGGTCTCGGCGGCGCCCAAGTGGAACGTCGTCGTGCTCAACGATCCGATCAACTATCAGGCCTACGTCGTCGTGGCGTTCATGAGCGTGCTCCGCATCGCCGCGCCCGAAGCCAAGAAGCTCATGCGCGCCGTCCACGCCGAAGGCCGCGCCACGGTGTGGACCGGCGACCGCGAACGCGCCGAGATGCTCGCGCTCGAGCTGCAGCAGTGGCACCTCAACTCCCTCCTCGAGAAAGATGGCTGAGCTCCGCCTCAGCATGACGCAGGAAGCGCGCACGGTCCTGACCGACCTGCTCCGCCTCATCGCGCCCGCCGCCGCCCGCGTCTCGGTCAACCGCGCCAACGTGCCCGACAACGACGAGCAGATCGCCGGCTTCTGGGTCGACACGCTCTCCGCGCAGGCCTCCGAGGAAGCCCGCCTGCTCGCCGCGGCCTTCGCCGCCGCCAAAGGCGAACCGGCGGTCATCGTGCTCAAGAACGAAGGCCAGGCCCACGCCTTCCTCCGCGCCCTCTCCGCCGTCCGCCTCGCCCTGCGCGACCTGGTCTTCGCCGACATCACCGACGCCCAGCTGGAAAGCGGCGACGAGCTCGACGACGAATCCCTGCCGACCGAGAAACGCCACGCCCTCGCCTGCTACGCCTGCTTCGGCCTGCTCCAGCAGTCGCTGATCTCGCAGCTCTGCCCCGAGGCCCTCGACTGACCGACGAAATCGGTTGAACGTCCGCCCTCGACCCGCAACAAACAGGGCGTGCTCAGCGGCTTCCTCAGCTTCTTCTCCGCCCTCCGCGCGTTCGGGAGCCAGCTCGCCGCCCTGCCCCGCCCCCGCTTCTTCCCGTTCGGCGGCGTGGTCCGCACGATGGACGGCCCGGCCTTCAAGGCGGACGCCGTCGCCGGCCTGAACGTCGCGCTCCTCGCCTTCCCGATGTCGATGGCCTTCGCGATGAAGGCCGGCCTGCCGATCTGGTGCGGACTCGTCGGCTGCGGCGTGGCCGCCGCGGTGGCCCCGCTCTTCAGCGGCTCGGCCAACCTCTCCGCCGGCCCGACCAACGCCTCGGCCGCCTTGCTGCTCGGTTCGTTCGCCACGCTGGGCGCCACCAATCCCGAGCTGCGCGCCTCCGCGCTGCCGACGCTGGTGCTGATGACGGGACTCTTCCTGCTGCTGGCCTCGTGGCTCCGCCTCAGCGGCTTCGCCGACTTCGTGCCGCGCACGGTGATCTCGGCCTACATCGCGGCCGCCGCCTTGCGCGTCATCGCGCTGCAGCTGCCCGTCGCCCTCGGCATGCCGGGCGACCACGCCGGCGAGACGCTGCCGGAAGTCCTCTGGCACGCCCTCCGCATGGGCCGCGGGCTGATCAATCCCGAATGCGGCCTGACCATCATCACGGGCATCGCCTATTTCATCCTGCGTCCGAAGTATGGCGCCGGCAAGGCGATCCTCGGCTCCGTCGCGCTCGCGACCTTCGGCGCGATCCTCGCCCAGAACGTCGCCCTGAGCCAAGGCGGCCATGGCGACCTCGTCACCTACGTCGGCCAGGCCGCCCAAGCCGGCTCGGCGCTCCACCTGCCCGACTTCTCGGGCCGCACGCTCTCGACGCTGTTCTCGCCGGCGCTCGCGCTCGCCGTGCTCATCGTCATCGAAGGCACCGCCAACGCCCGCGCCTCCGCGCTGAAGACCGGCCGCCCCTCCGACCTGCACCAGGAAGTCTACGGCCTCGGCATGGCCAACCTCGCCTGCGCGTTCACGGGAGGCATGGCGGCCTCGGGCTCCATCAGCCGCTCCGCCCTCAACGTCGCCAGCGGCGCCCGCACCGCGGTGGCTTCGCTGCTCTGCGGCGGCTTCATCCTCGGCGCCCTCTTCCTCGCCCGCCCGGCGGTCGCCGTCGTCCCGCTCTCGACCCTGGCGATCCTGGTCATCCTGGCGGAGGTCGAGCTGGCGAACTTCTCAGCGATCAAGCTGATCCTGAAGTCCGGCGCCCAGGACCGGACGGTCTTCCTCGCGACCTTCGCCACCGCGCTGCTCGCGCCGCTCGACGTCGCGATCTTCCTCGGCACGACGGTCGCCGTCGCCTTCTACCTGAAGCAGACGTCTTCGCCGGAAGTCGTGGAATACGACTTCTCCGACACCGGCGAGCTCCGCGAGCGCCCGAAAGGCCAGGCCACGACGGGCATCTCGATCCTCCACGTCGAAGGCAGCCTGCACTTCGGCGCGACCCAGGCCTTCCACGAACACCTCCGCCGCGCCTCGGCCGACCCCAACCTGAAGGTGCTCGTGCTGAAGTTCCGCGAAGCCCTCTACCTCGACGCCAACGGCGTGCTGCTCCTGCGCGACCTGGCCGACACGCTGAAGTCCGACGGCCGACACCTGATCCTCTGCGAAGCGAAGGCCGACACGATGAAGATCATCGTCAACGCCGGCCTCGATCAGGCCGTGGGCAAGGCGAACGTCTTCCCGTTCGACGAAGCCAATCCGAACCTCGCCCTGGCCCAGGCCGTCCGCCGCGCCCGCGAACTGGCCGGCGGCGGCCAGGCGGTCCTCCGCATCGTGACGGCCCCGCACCCCGACCTGCCCAAGCCCGCCTCGGCCTCCGGCGAAGACTGGCAGATCTGAAAAAGGGCTGTCGTTTTCCGCCCAACCGAAGGGCCCGCCTGACGCTTTTACGGCGGTTTTTGAATTCTGGCTTGAAGCCCGCCCTCGGACTCCCCCTTTTGAGGTGGTCTGTTCTCCGGAAAAGACACCTCCTTTCCCTCTCACCATGAGCCACTACAGCGAAATCCAAAAGCACCTCGGCGCAGAAGCCGAAAACCTCCTCGGGTTCAACAACCCGAAGATCAAGAAGGACCAGATCCACTCCCCGCGCGCGGATTGGGTCGACCACGCCTTCGCCGCCTCGGACCGTAACAACCGCGTCCTGGCCAACCTGCAGCGCCTCTACGGCTCCGGCCGCCTCGCCAACACCGGCTACGTCTCGATCCTCCCCGTCGACCAGGGCATCGAACACTCCGCCGGCGCCTCCTTCGCCAAGAACCCGATCTACTTCGACGGCGAGAACATCGTGAAGCTCGCCATCGAAGGCGGTTGCAACGCGGTCTGCTCGACCTTCGGCGTCCTCAGCAGCGTCTCCCGCCGCTACGCGCACAAGATCCCCTTCATGGTGAAGATCAACCACAACCAGCTGCTCACCTACCCCAACGTCGGTGACCAGGTGATGTACGGCACCCTGAAGCAGGCCGCCGACATGGGCTGCGCCGCCGTCGGTGCGACCATCTACTTCGGCTCCCCGGAGACCAACCGCCAGATCATCGAAGTCTCGACCGCCTTCCAGCAGGCCCACGAGCTCGGCATGGCCACCGTCCTCTGGTGCTACACCCGCAACAACGCCTTCAAGAAGGACAAAGACTACCACGTGTCCGCCGACCTCACCGGCCAGGCCAACCACCTCGGCGTGACCATCTGCGCCGACATCATCAAGCAGAAGCTCCCCGAGAACAACGGCGGCTACCTCGCGATCCAGCAGACCGAGTCCTCCTACGGCAAGATCGACAAGCGCATGTACACCGACCTCGCTTCCGACCACCCGATCAACCTCACCCGCTACCAGGTCGCCAACTGCTACATGGGCCGCATCGGCCTCATCAACTCCGGCGGCCCCTCGGGCAACAATGACTTCGCCGAAGCCGTCAAGACCGCCGTCATCAACAAGCGCGCGGGTGGCCAGGGTCTCATCTCGGGTCGCAAGGCCTTCCAGCGCCCGATCGAAGAAGGCGCGAAGCTCCTGCACACGATTCAGGACGTCTACCTCACCAAGGAAGTCACGATCGCCTAAGGCGACCGCTGCCTCCCGACCAAAGCCCCGGCATCCGCCGGGGCTTTTTGTTGGGCGAGGACATCACGTCGTCACCCGACCAGCGGTCAGCGGCAAGCGGCGGGGACAGACCGAAAAACAAAGGGAGACCGGAAACCGGAAAGAATGCTGCGGACACAAGATCCCCAGCCAAACATCCGGTCTCCGGTTTCCCTTGGTCTCGTTTAAGAGCCTTTCCCATTCGCTGACCGCCAACCGCTATCCGTTTTATCGATACCCATCGGCTTCCTTCTCCCTCGCCCCGACCAGCCCCTTCCGTCATCTTGGCCTCATGCCCCTCCCCCAAGGTTTCCGCGAATGGCTGGCGAAGGAATCCCAGCTCTGGCACGAACAAGGCCTCCTGCACCCCGGCCAGCGGGACCAGATCCTCGCCCGCTATCCTGAAGAGCCCGAGGGTGCCAGCCGCATGGCCTTCGTGCTCCGCGCGTTCGGCGTGCTGCTGCTCGGCGCCGCCCTCCTCCTGGTCATCGGACATAATTGGGACGACCTCTCGCGCACCGGCCGCCTGCTCACGGTCGTCGCCGGCCTCGTCGGCCTGCAAGGCGTCGGCCTCTGGTATTTCCGACGCGACTCCCGCCAAGGCTCGGTGCTGGGCGCGCTGGCCGGCTGCATCATGTTCGGCGCCGCGATCGCCCTGACGGGCCAGATCTACCACCTCGACGCGCATGCGCCTGACGCGTTCCTGGCCTGGTGCCTCGGCTCCTTGCCCTTCGCCATCCTGCTCGATTCCTCCCTCCTCTACATCGGCTGCCTGCTCCTGGCCGGCACCTGGCTCAGCGCCGAGGCTTCCCAATCCGTCTTCGGTTTCTGGCCTTACCGCGGAGCGGATCCTCGGCCGATGTTCTTCCTGCTCATCGCCCCCGTCGCCCTCGCGGCTTACCGTCGCTGCCGCCCCTTGCTCGCCGGCGCCGTCGCGTGGGCCTTGGTCTTCGCCTGGTTCTGGCGCGGCGACCTGAGCGCCCAGTATCTCCTGCTTCCCCTCATCATCGCCTCGCTGCACGAAGTCGGTGACGCCCGCGCCCGTGGCTGGCGCTTCATCGGGGGCATCGGCGCCGCGGTGGCGACCATCGCCATCGGCACGATCCGCGCACCGCTCGCCTCCCGTCTCTTCCACGCCGACAGCGTGTCCGGCTGGCTCATCCTGGCCGGCGCAGCCCTCGCGCTCGGCCTCGCCGTCCGCTCCCGGCAAGCCCTCCGAATCTGGCCCGCCGGGATCGCGCTGGTCACCCTGCTGATGTGCCTCCTGCAAGGTTACCTGGACCCGAAAAGCCGCGACGGCTTCCAGGTGCTGATGATCGCGACGGGCAACGTCGCCACGATCCTGCTCTCGGTCTGGCTCATCCGCCTCGGCCTGACCGAAGGCCGCCTCCGCCCCTACGTCTACGGCTCGTTGGTCTTCCTGGTCTGGCTGATCGTCCGCTACGTCGACATCAGCAAGGACCTCGGGATGCTCACGATGGCCGGCTTCTTCGCCGTCCTGGGCGTCATCCTCTTCATCCTGGCCCGCATCTGGAAGACCCAACGCGAGGAACATCAGCCGGAAGTGAGCCCCGACTACCGTCCGGCCTGGCTCGAGGCGATCATCACGACGGCCTTCCCCTTCCGCCGCGCCCTGCTCTGGACGGCGGTCGCCCTCCAGGCCTCGACGATCGGCTGGATGGTCTGGCGCTACCATCAGCCCGGCGCCTACGGGGAACCCGTGCTGCTGCGTTGCGGCCCCGTCGACCCGCGCGATCTGCTGAAAGGCGAATACGTGATCCTGAGCTACGACTTCAGCGCCACCACCGAAGCGCAACGCACGGCGCTGCTCGCGGAATTCACCGCCCTCTACCCGCAGAAGTCCGCGAAGATATCCGCCAACTCGATGTATTGGAACCTCCCGGCGGACACCGAGGTGTTCGTGCCGCTCCGCCGTAACGACGTCGGCCTGGGCATCCCGGGCGATCCGACGCTCACCCGCCCGACCCAAGGACTCTATCTGCGTGGCCTCTCCCGCGGCGGCCAGCTCCGCTTCGGGATCGAAGCCTACTACGTCCAGGAAGGCGCCGGCCGGAAGTGGGAAGCGGAACGTCGCCAAGGCTCGCTCGTCGCGGAAGTCGGCGTGCTCCCCGATGGTCGAGCCGGCCTGATCTCGCTCAAGGCCGCGCCGAAGGTCGCCCTGACGTCGGCGGAGTTCCGTCCGCTCGAACGCTTCGTCCCTAACACCAAGGCCGTCCAGAAGAAGCCGGGGGACTTCGTCAACCGCCCCGAACCGCTGGTCATCGCCGACGCGCAAGCGTTCGCCCAGGCCTACGTCCCGGCCGCGAAGGACGGGAAGCCGGCCGCGACGCCCGACTTCAGCCACGACCTGGTGCTGTCCTATTCCTTCAAGAACGGCACCAGCGGCATGTCCGCCCACTTCACGAAGGTGGAACGTGACGGCGGGATGCTGGTCGCCACGGTGCAGACGAACTACGGCACCAAGGCGGGCGCCGCACCGGCCGTCATCGTCGTCACTCGCCAAGGCATCGAGACGGTGGAGTTCCGCGACCCGAACGGCCGCCTGCTGCATCGCGACACCGTCAAGTAAGCCGTCGCGTCTCGCAAACAAAAGGCCCGGTCCTCTCACGAGGGCCGGGCCTTGTTCGTCGGCGCGGTTGCTTACTTCGCCGGGACGAGGTCCGCTTCGGTCAGCATGGGCTTGCCGACTTCGCCGCGCAGGGCCTTCACCTGGTCAACCGTGACGGCCGGAGCGGAGTTGCCGAAGCTGTTGCGGACGTAGGTCAGGACGGCGGCGATCTGCTCATCGGTCTGATGCGGCAGCGCCATCATGGGGGCCGGCGGGGCATACTTCTTGCCGGAGACGGTGATGGGTCCCTGCAGGCCGCGCAGCTGGATGCGGATCAGGTTCTCGACCGGTCCGTTCACCCAGTTGGACTGGGCCAGCGGCGGCGCGATGACGGTGCCTTCGGCGTTCGGACCATGGCAGGCCATGCACGTCATGAAGGCCTGCTTGCCGGCGGCCATCACGGCCGGGTCGACGTTCGCGACGGCCGTGGCGACGACCGGCTTGATGGTCGAGATGTCCAGCGGCTTGGGTTCGGCGGGCTTGGCCTTCTTGGGCTCCTTGTTGAGGGTGGCGAGCCAGGCGACGATGTCGCGGACTTCGTTCAGCGTCAGGACGGCGTCGAGCGCGGGCATGCCGGAGACGGGCGCGCTCATGGACTTGATGTCCTTGCGGGCCACGCGCCAGCGATTGCCGGCGACGTCGACGTCGACGTGTTCCTTCTGCTCCTTGATGAGGGTGCCGACCAAGGCGCCGCCGTTGGCGAGCTCGAGGTTGACGGTGCCGTAACCGGAGACGACGACGGCGCCGGCGTTCACGACGGATTCGAGGAGGTAGCGCCGATCGCCGCGCTTGGCCACGCCGGCGAGGTTCGGACCGGCTTCGCCGCCGGCGGCATGGGAGTCGTCCGAAGCACGGTGGCAGCGGAGGCACTGGCCGGCCGGCAGGGCCTGGAAGAGCGCGAAGCCGTTCTTGGCGTCGCCGCCTTCGAGGGCGGGCATCCACTTGGCGAGCTTGTCGGAGCCACCGGCGATGGCCTGCCGGGTCGCGGCGAGGGCTTCCTTCACGGACGGCTCCGGACGGAGCGCGGCGGCCTCCAACAGCTCGATGGCGGCGGGCGAGACGCCCTTGGCCTTTTCGAGGGCCTTGAGGTTCTCGACGAAGAGCGCGTCGACGCCGGCGGTCTGCAGCTTGGCGAGGGCCTTCCAGGCGCCCTGACGGCGGGCGGCCGAACCGTTGGCGGCGGCCTTCGAAAGTTCGACGAGGCCCTGCGCAGGATTCAGATGGGCCAAGGCGCCGACGGCGACCATGGCGACTTCGTCCTGCTTATCCTTGGCATACTTGCCGGCGACCTCGGCGAGGTCGGCCGGCTTGCGCTCGAGCCACAGCTCGAGGGCCTTGGCGCGCGCGGAACCGCTGAGCTTGGCGTTACCGACGAGACCGGCGAGCAGCTCGTTGGAGAGCGAGGCGACCTCGAGCTTGTACTGCTCCACGAGTTCGAGCGAAGCGCGCAGGATGTCGGAGTCGCCCTTGAGCAGGGTCGGCAGCGCCGCGCTCAGGCTGGCGCGCAGTTCCTTCGCGTCACGCGGGGCCAGCGGAGCCCAATGGCCGGTGGACTGGTCGACCGGATAAGGATTGGCCCACTGGGCGAGGAGGCGCAGGGCTTCGGCGCGGGCTTCTTCCGGCAGCTTGTCGTTGCCGGCGATGGCCACGACGCGCGCGGCGTTCTTCTCGCCGCCGAGACGGAAGGCGCTGTGCGTCAGGCGGCGGAGCATGAAGACGGACCATTCACGGGAACCGAGGTCGTCGATCAGCGCGGCGACGGCCGGGCGGCCGGCTTCGAAACCGAGGTCATGGATCGCACGGATGGCTTCGTCGGCCACGAGGGTCGACTTGTCCTTCACGAAGCGGGCCGCGGAGGCGTCGTTGCGACGGCGGAGCGCGATCACGGCCGCGAGGCGGACGGAGGCGTTGTCATCCTTGGCGACGGCATCGAAGGCTTCGGCGGTCTTGCAGAGGTGGTCGATGGCGAAGGAACCGGCGTGACGCAGCACCGGATCGGCGTCGGCGTTCTCCTTGAGCATCGCGAGGACCTCAGGGAGATACTTGTCGGCGCCGAGACGGGCGGCGGCGATGGCGGCGAAGGAGCGCACGCGCGGCGAGGGATCGAGGATCAGCTTACCCAGGGGCAGGTCGTTGCCCTTGAGCGGGGACTCTTCCAGGGCGCGGACGGCCTGGGCGCGGACTTCGGCGTCGGCGTCGGCCAGCAGCGGCACGAGGCGCTGGGCGGCGGCGATACGGTCGGCGACCGGGGCGACGGGCGTGTGCTTGCCGCTGAAGGCTTCGCCGGGGGCGATGGCGGCGCCGCGACGGGCGAGGATGCCGAGACCCCAGACGCCGTGGAGGCGTTCGAGACGATGGGCGGACTTGGTCGCGGCCTCGAAGAGCGCGGCGGCGTCCGGACGACGGGTCAGCTCGATCTGCGCGCGGAGACGGACGCGTTGGTCGCCATGGGCGAGCAGCTTGGCGAGCTCAGCGGAGGTCTGCTTGGTGAAGCCGCCCTTGATGAGGTCGGCCACGGTCGCGACGACCTCGGGCTTCATGACCTTGTTGGCTTCGAGGGTCACGAGACGGCCGGCGTCATGCGACTCCCAGCCGGTGATGAAGTCGGAGACGACAAGACGACCCTTCCAGTCGTATTCGATGTCGGTCGCGGCCACGCCCCAGAGGAGCTGGTGCGAGGAGGTCATCTTCATGCCGGCGCCCGCCGGCTCCATCTTGAAGGACCAGATGCCGGACGCGCCCGCGGAACCGCGGTAGTCGCAGATATGGAAGTGCTGGGCCTCGGACTCGAGGAAACCGGCGCCCGGGTGATAGGTCAGGCCGGAGGGACCGGAAGAGATGTAGGCGGCCGGGGGGACGATGAAGGCCGGCTGGACGGGGTTCTGGAGCTCCCAGACCTTCTCGGTCATCCAGCGGGACAGCGGACGCTGCTCGAGGCCGATCTCGCGATGGAAGGTATGCATGGCCTGGTGTTCCATCTCCCAGCCGGAATCGGCGCCTTCGATGACGTAGACGATGCGTGCGGCGTCGCCTTGGTCGGAGTTGTTGTCGACGGAGAAGCCGTTGCCGAACTCGTCGAAGGCGATCTCCTTGGGGTTACGCAGGCCGAAGTGGACGACTTCGAAGTTCGTGCCGTCCGGCTCGAAGCGGAAGACCGCGCCACGGTTATGGGAGTCGTACTTCTTGCCTTCCTTGGTGGTGAGGTTGAAACCGCGGTCGCCGATGGTGCCCCAGACGCGGCCGTCCGGACCGATGGCGAAGCCGTTCATGTCGTGGCCGGAAAGCGAGACGCGGACGCCGAAGCCTTCCTCGATCACCTTGCGCTGGGCGGCGACGCCGTCGTTCTTGGCGTCCTGCAGCATCCACAGCTTCGGGATGCAGGCGAAGTAGACGTTGTCATCCCACGCCATCACGCCGGCGCCGGTGCCGTCAAGGATGTCGTTGAACTTGTCGCCGAAGACCTTCTGGGTGGTGAAGGTGCCGTCCGGCTGCTCGCCGCCGACGTAGCGGATGAGCTCGGACTTGGCCGTCATCCACTCGAGCGGCTTCTTGGCCTTCCACTTCTCGTGCATGGCCAGGCGGTCAGCCGTGGTCTTGGCCGCGAGGTCGTCGTGATACCAATAGAGGTTGTTGCGGTCGTCCTCGACGCCGAAGCGGAAGCGATGGGTCTCGGCGACGTAGACGCTGCCGTCGTTGCCGAAGGAGATCGCGGTCGGCGAGGTGACGCCGGTCGTCTTGTGGTCGGCGGTGACCTTGAAGGTAGCGCCCGGGACGAGGGCGGCGCTGCCTTCGCCGGCGACGCGGACGAGGTTGGCGTCGGCCTTGGGCTTCGGACGGCCGCCCTTGGGGAAGTTCGGCTTGGCGTCGGACGAGAAGACGAAGTGGTCCGCCGCGATGATGCCCCAGGCGCCGACCTCGGTGTCGATGATGCGGATGACGGCGGTCTTGCCGACGAACTCGCTGACGTTCCAGACGGTCTCGTTCAAGGTCAGGCCGTTGGCGCCGGTGGCCTCGCGGACGACCTTGCCGCCGATGACGAGCTGGACGGCGGTCTTGCCGGGGTGATTACCGCCGGCGATCAGAAAGCCGACGTAAGGATGGGTGAGCTTGAGCTCGGGGGATGTCAGCGTGCCGGTGGCCGCGTCGCCGCGGTGGCCGGAGGTGACGAGGGCGTTGCCGCCGTAATTGCGGAACTCGCCGTTGACGCCGTCGACCTTGCCGGCGATCGGCGCCAGGCCGAAGCCCGTGCCGGTGGTCTGCCAGCTGTCGAAGCCGTCGCCTTCGAAGGCTTGGATGACCTTGGTCTCCGCCTGCAGCACGGCGGCGCCCAAGCAAAGGGTGAACGAAGCAAACAGGGATGACTTCATGGCGGAAAGAGGGGTACAGCCCAGAAAAGGGGTTGTTCCCTTCAGGTCGAGCCAGCCTTCCAAAAACTTCCGTTTAGCCGCGGATACCGTGCAGAACCTGGAACTTCGCCCCGAAATGGGCCGGATGGGTGAGCGCTCGCAGGCGACCCGTGGCCTCATGGTCGCCCGAGGTAGCGATCCGCTCCATCTCGGCGCCGGCATATTTCACGAAGAAGGCCTCCTGGCGGTCGAGGCGGACCTCCCGGAACCCTGCCCGCACCAAGACCGGCTCGATCCGGTCCCACAGGACGTGGCAGGTCAGGTCCTGCGAACCAAGGTTCTCCAGGATGGCGCCGGAAAGCTGGTGGCTGCGATAGGCGCGCGCGGTGCCGGCCGGCGACGACTCGAGGCACTGCGCGATCGTCTTGCCGTAATCGAGCAAGATGACGGCCCCCGACCACGCGCCGGCGAAAAACTTTTCCAACAAGGTCTCCGCCGCCAACGGCGCGTCGATGATCCAACCCTCGTCGGCGGCCGGCAGAGCGCCGGCGAATTCCGCGGCCAGCGGCGTGGAGCATGCGCCCAGCGGCTCGACGGTCAGTTCCGCGCCGTCGACCCGCACGCCGAGCTCGCGCCAGACCCCGCCTTGGCAGACGAAGCGGTGGAAGGGCTGGGCATCGAGGAGTTCGTTCGCGACAAGCACGCTGCGCGCCGGGAACCGCGGCTCCGTGCCGAAGCGAAAGGTCCGCAGCTCGGCGAAGCGGTCGGCGACGCCGGCATAATGGGCCTGACCGGGTTCGGCGCCGACCTCGACGAGGGCGTGCGCCCGGAGGTCGCCGACAAAGGTCTGCGCGGCGCCGGCGATCAGCTGACCGAACATCGGCCCGAGGGCCGCGGCGGTGGTGAAGTCGGTCCCGGCGGCCTTGCCGACGCGCACGCGGTCGGATGCGTAATAGCCGAGGCCAGGCGCATACAGCGCGACCTCCACCAGACGGGCGAACGGCACCACGCCGTCGCGCGCCTCGCGACGAAGCAAGGCGACGATGGCGTCATGGCGGGCCGTTGCGTCCATGCGGTCAGCGTGGAAGAGCGACCCGACGACCGCCAGACGAAACCCGCCTCAGCGACCGCTGTCCGTCCGGCGGATATCGACGTCGGAGTCGAAGACGCCCTCGGCCGGCACGGCGACGGGGCCGAAGACGCGTCGAGGCAGCGAGGTCCGATAGGCGTCGCGGCGCAGGCCGATCTCGGCGAACGGAATCGGCGGGAAGCCCGGGATCTTCGCGAACACGGCGGCGCCCGGACGCAGCGAGAAATCCGCCTGCGCCGGATCTTTCAGGCCGGCCTCATCCAGCCCGAAGGCGACGTTGCCGCCGAGATCGGAGCCGGCCAGGTCCTTAGGCTTGGCGAAGTGGAAAGGCTGAGGACAGGCCACCACCGCATTGCCGGTGACCTTGTTGCCGTAAGGCTTCTCGGGATGTCGGTCCAGCAGGCCGGACAAGGTCGGGTAGCGTTCCGACCAAGGCTTCTGCTGATAGGGCACCGCAGCCAATCCGCCGAGCAATCCATGGTCCTTGTCATACCCGCGCGCCAGGCCGCGCGCATCGAGGTGCAGGCCGCGTTCGCAGGCGATCACGAGGTTGTACCGGACGACGTTGTCATGGCCGCCGCCGATGAACGGACCATAGGAGAAGCCGTGGCAGACATTGCCCTCGATGAGGTCGCCGCTGTCGCCGTCATCCATGTAGAAGGCGTTCGCCCGCGGGCTGCTGTGCACGAAGTTATGGCGGAGCACGTTGCCGAAGCTCGTCCAGTCGTTCGACGTGTAGAACGCGCCCATGTCCGCGGAGGTGAGCACCACGCGGCAGATTTCGTTCAACTCGAAGACGTTGTCGTTCCCGCCGTAAAGGATCCCGGCGTGCGGCAGGTCATGGATGTAGTTATGCGTGACGCGGCAACCCACCGCCGGACCCGTCCCGTAGGCGCCGACCTGGATGCCGGCGGCATAGGTCTTCTTCCGGATGCCGAGATGGTGCAGGTGGTTGTTCTCGGCGAAATGACCGCACGGCGTGAGCTTGGCGCGATCGCCGCCCGAGAGCAGGATGCCGCCTTCGCCCAAGTCGTGGAAATCGGAACTACGCACGCCATGACGGAGACCGCCACGGATGACCACGCCGTTGCCACCGAGCGAACGGAAGACGCAGCCGGCGACCAGGTTGCCTTCGCCACCTTGGATCTCCAGGCCGTTGCCCAGGCCCTGCTCGAAGGTGAGGCCCTCGAGGACGACGGAGCTGGCGTCGCGCAGCCGGGCCATCGGGCTTTCCATGTCGGCGAGCGCGCAGACGGCCTTCTGCGGGTCGGAAGGCGGCCAGAGATAGAGCTTACCCGTCTTGAAATCGACGGCCCACTCGCCCGGTAGGTCGATTTCTTCGAGCAGGTTGACGGCCCACCACGGCTCCTTGCCGTCACCTAAGGCGGGCCGCTTCGCATACTTCGAGCCGATGCCGCCGCCGATGGGCACGGCGAGCGTGACCTGACGGGTCTGCGGATCGATGGAAGCGACCCGCAACGCCGAAGGAGACCACGGCACGCGCCAATAGCCTTCGACCCAGACTCCCTCGGCGACGTTCCAACGCGCGACGCGCTCCTCGCGGGCGACGAAGACGCCGCCGTGACCGGTCTTCGACTTACCATCGCCGCGATCGAGCACCTGGCCCATCGTGGCGTCGGCACCGTTCGGCCAGCGCGATAGCGGCAGGCGATGCCCGTCCCAATAGATTTCGCACAGCCCGCCGGCGCCGACGAAGTGATCGGGGAATCGCTGCCGATGGGTGACGCCCAAGGCGGCGAGGTCGAGTTCGTAGACCTTGCCGCGCGCGGCGACGTCCAGTCGGGCGAGCACGCGCGGATCGGCGACCAGGCGGAAGGCGTTCGTCGGCACCACGGCGCCGGCGCGGAGGATGACGTCGCCTTCGGCGCGGTAAGTCACCGGGGCGGCTGACGTACCGCCATCTTGGGCCGACAGGTCGAAGGCGCGCGTCCGCGGATAGACGCCGGGCAGGAGATGCACAAGCGCCGGACCGGCGGGACGCGCCTGCCGCAGCGCGTCGCGCGCACGCTCCAAGGTCGCGAAAGGACGGGTCTTCGTCCCGGGGCCCGCGTCATCGCCGGCCGGGGAAAGCCAATACTCAGCCCCTCCCGCCAGGCAAAGCGAAGGACCCACGAGCAACCATGCCAGCAACCAGCGACGCATGCCCCATCCTCGGCCTCGGTCCGACCGTCAGGCAACGCCTAATCAGGAAGGGAAAACCTCATCCCCACCTTCCCGCTTGAGCCCGCCGAAGGGCGGCGGCATCAAAGGGGCCTCGATGATCCTCGCGATCGAAAGTTCCTGCGACGAATCGGCCCTGGCGCTCTTCGACCCGGCCCGTGGCCTCGTGCGCGAGCTCATCAGCTCGCAGGCGGCGGAACACGAGAAATACGGCGGCGTGGTCCCCGAACTCGCCAGCCGCATGCACCTCTCCGCCCTGCCCCTCCTGCTGGCGGACTTCTCTCACGAGCTGGCGCAGGCCAAGACCATCGCGGTCACGCGCGGCCCCGGCCTTCTGCCCTGCCTTTCGATGGGCGTGACGCTCGCCCGTTCGCTCGCCGTCGCCCGCCACCTGCCGATCGTCGGCGTCAACCACCTGCGCGCCCACGTGCACTCGCCGTTCATCGCGGTGCACGCCCAGGATCCGGCCGGCTTCGCCGCGGCGCGCGCCGCCCTGCTCCCGCATCTCGCGATCGTGGTCTCCGGCGGCAACACGCTGCTGGTCAAGCTCGACGAACAGCTACGTCTCACGGTCGTGGCCCGCACGGTCGACGACGCCGCGGGCGAAGCCTTCGACAAAGGCGCGAAGCTGCTCGGCCTGCCCTATCCCGGAGGCGCGCTGATCGAGAAACAGGCCGCGCAAGGCGACGCGGGGAAATTCGTGTTCCCGCGCGGGATCCCGGAGAAGGCCGACCTGCGCCTCAGCTTCTCGGGGCTGAAGACGGCCCTCCGCTATCAGCTGGAGAAGATGTCCGACGAACAGGTCGCCGCGGCCCTGCCCGACCTGTGCGCAGGCTACCAGCACGCGATCATCGAGCAGCTCACCTCCAAGGCCGGCGCGGTCCTCGACCTCGGCGGCTACAAGTCCGTCGGGCTTTCCGGCGGCGTGGCCAACAACCGGACGCTGCGCACCCGCCTCACGAACGCGGCGCTCCAGCGCGGCTTGCCGATGCTCGTGGCCGAGCCGAAACACTGCGGCGACAACGCCGGCATGATCGCCTTCGCGGCATGGGCCGACGTCGGCCTGCCCGCCGGCGCCGCGGCGACCCCCGCGGCCAGCCTGACGGTCGACCAGGTCTAAGCGGCCTGCTTGACCAGATCGGTAAAGCTCCGGAACTGCGGGTGCGTCGCGTCGCCGAGCAGCGCGTAGAAGACCGTCTCGGTCGGCAGCACGTGCGCGCCCGCGGCGCGCAGGGCCTCAAGGCAGGCCTGGCCGTCGTCGGCGCGGCGGCCGGTCACGGCGTCGGACAGGATCGTGACGCCCATGCCCTCGCGCAGGGCGTCCATGGCGGTCTGATAGACGCAGACCGGGATCTCGAGGCCGCAGATGAGCAACTGGCTGACCTCGGCCTTGCCGAAGGCCTCCGTGAGGCCGGGAGCGCCGAAGGCGGAGAACGCCGTCTTGCCGAAGACCGCCCGGCCCTCGCCGGCGGCGAGCAGGAGGTCGGGGTGGGTCGGCCCGAGCTTGGCCGGGACCTGTTCGGTGAAGAGGACGGGGACCCCCAGCAGCTTGGCGGCGGCGGTCGCCAGCAGGCAGCGGCGCAGGCAGGCCGGCCCTTCCGGCATGGCCTTGAGGAAGGTCGGCTGGACGTCCACGACGAGCAAGGCGACGCCGGCGGCAGGGGTTTCGGACATGCCCGCAGACTGCCCCGACCGACCAATAAGTCAGCCGCAAACCGCCTTGAATGGGGTTGCCCGCCCTGCCCCGCACGACTTCTCTTAACGGTCATGGACTGGCAGGTTAAACCTATCGCGCGCGTCTGCGCCGCTTCCGGCAAGGAACTCCACGTCGGCGACCTCGTGACGTGCGTCGTCTTCAAGCCGCTCGGCGGCAACATCGAGCGCCTCGACGTGCTCCGCGACCACGCGGCGGCGTTCAAGCCCGACGGCATCCTCCTCGGCCGCTGGACCCGCGAGGTCAAGGAACGCGGCGAAGAAGAACAGGCCCAGCGCGCCCAGCTCCTCGCCTCCCGCGAAGAGTTCTTCCTCTCGCTCTACGAGGACGAGTCCGATCCCTCCGGCGACAAGGCCGTGCTCAAGCACATCCTCGCCATGCTCCTCGAGCGCAAGCGCATCATCAAGCAGGTCGGCGTCGCCGACAAGGGCCTGATGACCTACGTGCACGCGGGCACCAAGCAGACGTATCTCGTGCCGGTGCTGGACCTCCAGCCCGCCCACATCCTGCAGGTCGGCGCCTCGCTCGACCTGCTCGTCGGCTGATCTTTCCATGACCCTCTTCCGCTACGCCGTGGCCCTCGGCGCCCTCCTCCTCGCCGGCTGCAAGAGCACCGACATCCCGGACGAGATCGCCTCCGTCTTCATCGAAGCCTCGCCCTCGTCCGGCGGCGCGATGAAGCAGGAAGTCCGCCTGCCGGTGAGCCAGATCGCCATCACGGTCCTGACCCGCCCGCTCGTGCCGGCCGAAGAGATCCTCGGCACCCAGCCCATCACCAGCGGCGAACCCGACCTCCGCCAGGAATTCCTGCTCGTCCAGCTCGACCGCAAGTCGGCCGTGGACGTGATGAACTACACCAAGGAGGCCGTCGGCCGCCACTTCGTGCTCGTGATCAACGACACGGCCGTCGGCATCATGCCGATCGACCACCAGATCACCGACGGCAACCTGATGTTCCACGTCGAGAAGAAGGGTCTCTCGAACACGGCGGCGGTGATGGACATCAGCAAGCGGCTGAACATCTCGGCCCTGAAGCTCCGCAAGATCAAGGAAGCCGAACGCAAGTGAGCCTGCTGAGCGGACTCACCCTCCTCCTCTTCGCCTACCTTACGGCGCTCCCTGCGGCCGCGACCGAGGTCGTCTGGCCGACCACGATGGACCGCGGCTCGATCCGCAGCCCGCAGGACTACCTGCAGCCGACGGTCTCAGGCAAGGCGGAGTCCGCCCTCTTCGGCATGGTGCGCGAGGACGGCAAGCGGTTCCACGAGGGCATCGACATCCGCCCGGCGAAGACCAACGCCGACGGCGAACCGCTGGATCTGGTGCTGGCCGCGATGGACGGCCAGGTCGTCTACCTCAACCCGAACGTCAACGGCCCCTACGGTCGCTACGTGGTGCTTTATCATCCGGGCGCCGAGATCCCCGTCTACACGCTCTACGCCCACCTGGCGAAACTGGAGCCCTCCCTCCGCGTCGCGATGCCGGTCCGCCGCGGCTCGGTGATCGGCCTGATGGGCCACACGTCCGCCGGCGTGAGCCCGATCACGGTCGACCGGTCGCACCTGCACTTCGAGGTCGGCCTGATCCTTTCGACGGGCTTCGACCGCTGGTATGGCGCCCAGGCGGAGAACCGCGCGAGCGCCAACCACCACGGCCTCTACAACGGCCAGAATCTCATCGGCATGGACCCGTTGCTCGTCCTCGGCCAGCCGCGCGTCGACCTGCTCGCCGCCGTCCGCAGCCAGCCGACGGCGCTGACGATCTCGGTCCGCGCGCCGAAGCCGCCCGACTTCGTGAAGCGTTATCCCGCGCTCGTCCGCGGCGACCCCGCGCGCGCCGCCGGCTGGTATGTCGAATTCTCCTGGCAAGGCATGCCGATCCGCTGGACCGCCCTCGAAGCCTCGAGCCCGCAGCTGCCGGCCGGACGCTGGCGCCTGCTGGAGATCGACCCGAGCCAGCGCGCGAAATTGCTGCAACGTAAGATGCTCGGCGCCGACGGCCGCACCGCCGGCGAGATGCTCACGCAGAATCTCGAGATCCTGCTGTCGACGGCCCGCTAGTTGAGGCCGGGATTATCCGGCGAGTCCGCCTCGAGCCGCAAGTCCGGGCGATGGCGCTCGAGCAGCTTCTTCCAGAGGTCGACGCCCTCGTGTTCCAGGCAGAGATCGTCGAACGGACAGATGACCCAGGCGTTCATCTTCAGCTCGTTCTCGAGCTGCCCGGGCGACCAGCCCGCATAGCCGACGTAGGCGGCCAGACGGAACCGTCCGTCGGCGGCCAAAGCCGCGGCTTCGTCCTGATCGAGGCCGAAGCGCACCTCGGGCTCGCCCTTCACGGGAAAGCACCAACCGCCGAAGGCCAGCCGGTCCGTCGCGACGGGCCCGCCTTCGAACAGCGGCACGCCGTCCAGCGGCGCCAAGGTGGCCGAGGTCTCGATCTGCCCGAGCACGCGGCCGAGCGGACGGTTCACGATCACGCCCAACGCGCCTTCGTCGTCGCTGTGGGTATGCATCAGGACGACGGTCTCGCGGAAATGGTCGTCGCGCAGCTGCGGATGGGAGACCAGCAGCCGCCCCGCCAACGTTCGCGGAGCCCGCGCCATCAGCGGTCGAGGCGCGTGACCTTCACGCCGGCCTGCGCGAACATCTCGCCCACGAGCGGGTCGTTCTTGTAGTCGTGACGGTAGCGGACCTCGGTGATGCCGGCGGCGGCGAGGATCTTCGCGCAGTTCACGCAGGGGAAGTGGGTGACGTAGCAGACGGTGCCCTGCAGCGAGACGCCGCGCTTGGCGGCGTCGGCCACGGCGTTCTGCTCGGCATGGACGGTCGCGAGCTCATGGCCGTCGCGGACGTGCGAGTCGTGCGGCGCGCCCGGCAGGAAGCCGTTGTAGCCCGCGGCGACGAGGCGGTTCGGATGCTTGCCGGTCGAGACGATGATGCAGCCGACGTGCAGGCGTTCGCAGCTGGAACGGGAGCTCACGAGCACCGCGGTCGCCATGAAGTATTCGTCCCACGTCGGACGAGACCCCGCGTTGACGAGGGCCTCGAGCTGTTCGGCGAGTGACTTGGGTTGGCTCATCGCATCCACAGGGTGTCAGCCGGCACCCACCCGAGGCAAGTGGCAGTTACGCACAGGAGCGTCGCCAGGAGCATCAGGCCGGCGGCGCGGCCCAGAAACGGCAGGAATTCGGCCGGTTGGGTCGCCTTGCGGAAGGCGAGGTGCTGCCAGATCGCCAGAGGCAGCAAGGCCATGGGCGCCCAGCCGAAGACATGGCCGAGACAGGCCAGGCCGAAGACCGAGTTGAATCCGTGCAGATTGCGGGCGAAACCCCGGCCGAAACGGACGACCGTGGTGCGCTTGCCGACGGCGAGGTCGGTCTCGTAATCGCGCGCGTTGTTCGCGACGAGGATGTTGTCCGCGAGCAGGCCGAGCCCGAGACCCGCGAGGAGCGCGGGCGCCCAAGGCATCGGTAGTTTATTGCAACCGCAGTCCCTCAGACCAGGCATGCAAACCGCCCAGGCGGTCAGGACGGTGGCCTGGACGCCGAAGCAACCGACGACGAAGACGTCGCCTAGGCCGCGGTAAGCCAGCGGGAACGGACCGAGGGTATAGGCCAGCGCGCAGGCGATGGCCAAAAGGCCGGCGAGCAACAGCCATGGAGAGAGCGCCGCGACCGGCGCGCCGAGGAACAGCGCGAGCAGGCAAGCGATCCAGATGCCGCGACGCATCGCGGCGGGAGAAATATCACCGGCCGAGACCGCCCGCCGCGGACCGACGCGTGCGGCGGTATCCGCGCCCTTGCAGGAATCGCCGAGGTCGTTGGCGAAGTTACAGGCGACCTGCACGCACAGCGCGAAGCCGAGGCAGCTGAGCAGGGTTAAGATAAAGACTTGATCCATCCAGAGACCGGCAGCGCCCGCATAAGCGACGACCACGGCCCCGCCGAGCGCGATGGGCGCGACGGCCGCCACCAAGGTCTTGGGGCGGCAGGCGGAGAACCATGCGCGGAAGGTCGACATGCTGAAATCGAAGTTGGCAGACGGGGAACGGACGGAAACAAAAAAGCCCCGCTGGGCGGGGCTTTTCAGCGAGGCCGGGAAGGCTTACTTGGACTTCAGCTCGCGGACCGTGGTGGCGGTCACGGCGTCGGCCCAGTTGACCGTCGTGGTGCCCGGGGTCTTCTTGGAAGCGAACTGGTTTTCCGTGGCGCTGGTGTCGGCGCGCCAATCGACATGCGCGTCACCGAAGGCGATGTGGCCGCCGGTCGAACCCCAGACGCCGAGGGTGGTGTCCCACTTGCCGGTGGCGAGCAGGCCGCGCGTCCAGAGGAGCGGGACCTGTTCGTTCAGGTTCTTGTTGGTCGGGGTGTAGGTCGTCCAGGACTGGTAGCCGGAGGAAGCGCTCGGGGTCTTGAAGTTGGTGTCGATCGTCTCGGAGCCGGCGGCGCCGATGAGGACCTGCTTCGGGAAAGCGGCGCTGTCGTTGGCCGGGTCGGCGTCGACATACCAGATCTCACCGCTGTTCAGGCCGGCGTTGAGGGCGAGCACGGCGGCGAACTCCTGCAGGGTCGCGGCGGAAGTCGGGGCGGTGGTGGTGTTCCAAGCGGCGTCCTTGATGAACTTCGAGCCGGAGTTGAAGGTGATGTAGGACTGGGCGATGTTGCGCAGCTTGGTCGAAGCGGCGGACTGCTTGGCCTTCTTCATGACGCCCTGGACGCCGGGGAAGAGGACCGCGGCGAGGATGCCGATGATCGCGATGACCGTCAGGAGTTCGATGAGCGTGAAACCGCGACGAGAGGGGGTAGAGGCTTTCATGGGGTGAAGTTACCAGTGAAAATGCCCTCCCCTTCCACGCAGGCAAGCCCTTATCGGCCAAGGCCCGTCGCTTGGGCGCTAAGTCCAGGCACAAAAAAGCCCCGCTGGGCGGGGCTTTTCGTGGAGGCCGGAGACGGCTTACTTGGACTTCAGCTCGCGCACCGTGGTGGCGGTGACGGCGTCGTTCCAGTTGGCGGTCGTGGTGCCCGGGGTCTTCTTGGAAGCGAACTGGTTTTCCGTGGTGCTGGTGTCGGCGCGCCAATCGACGTGCGCGTCACCGAAGGCGATGTGGCCGCCTTCAGCGCCCCAGACGCCGAGGGTGGTGTCCCACTTACCGGTGGCGAGGAGACCGCGCGTCCAGAGGAGCGGGACCTGTTCGTTCAGGTTCTTGTTGGTCGGGGTGTAGGTCGTCCAGGACTGGTAGCCGGAGGAAGCGCTCGGGGTCTTGAAGTTGGTGTCGATCGTCTCGGAACCGGCGGCGCCGATGAGGACCTGCTTCGGGAAGGAAGCGCTGTCGTTGGCCGGGTCGGCGTCGACGTACCAGATCTCACCGCTGTTCAGGCCGGCGTTGAGGGCGAGCACGGCGGCGAACTCCTGCAGGGTCGCGGCGGAGGTCGGGGCGGTGGAGGTGTTCCAGGCGGCGTCCTTGATGAACTTCGAACCGGAGTTGAAGGTGATGTAGGACTGGGCGATGTTGCGCAGCTTGGTCGAAGCGGCGGACTGCTTGGCCTTCTTCATGACGCCCTGGACGCCGGGGAAGAGGACCGCGGCCAGGATGCCGATGATCGCGATGACCGTCAGGAGTTCGATAAGGGTGAAGCCCTTACGGTTACGGGTGGAGGTGTTCATAGATTTGGTGGGGTAGAAACGAAAATAGGGTAAATAAGGTGTTTTGGGAAGCCGAAAAGAATAACTTATGGGCTTAATAAGGAAGCGGGAAGCGGCTGGTCAGGTTGCCGACGATTCCCTGGGCTTCGGCGATCTTGGCCGGATTCTGGGGGTCGGACAGGACGATGGCGATCGCCTTGGCGATTTCCTTCATCTCGGCCTCCTTCATGCCACGGGAGGTCACCGCCGGGGTGCCGACGCGGATACCGCTGGCCTGGAAGGGGCTGCGGGTCTCGTCCGGCACGGTGTTCTTGTTGGTGGTGATGTGGGCGGCGTCCAGGGCGAGCTGGGCGTCCTTGCCGGAAACGTTCGGGTGGCTCTTGCGGAGATCGAGGAGGCTGAGGTGGTTGTCGGTGCCGCCGCTGATCAGGCCGAAGCCGAGCTTCACGAGCTCGTCGGCGAGGGCGCGGGAGTTGGCGACGACCTGCTTGGCGTATTCCTTGAACTCAGGGGTGGCGCACTGCGCGAAGCAGACGGCCTTGGCGGCGATGACGTGCTCGAGCGGGCCGCCCTGGGCGCCGGGGAAGACGGAGGAGTCGATGGCCTTGGCGTGCTCGGCCTTGCAGAGGATCAGGCCGCCGCGCGGACCGCGCAGGGTCTTGTGCGTGGTGGTCGTGACGAAGTCGGCGTACGGGACGGGCGACGGGTGCACGCCCGCGGCGACGAGGCCAGCGATGTGGGCGATATCGGCGAGCAGCAGCGCGCCGTTCTCCTTGGCGATCTTGCCGAAGCGGGCGAAGTCGATCTCGCGGGCGTAGGCGGAAGCGCCGACGGTGATCATCTTGGGCTTCTCGCGCTTGGCCATCTCCTCGACTTCGTCGTAGTTGATGCGGCCGTCGGCGCCCACGCCGTAGTGGACGACGGTGTAGAGCTTGCCGGAGAAGTTGGCGGAGTTGCCGTGGGTGAGGTGACCGCCATGCGACAGGTTCATGGTCAGGATCTTGTCGCCGGGCTTGATGGTCGCGAAGTAGACGGCGGCGTTGGCCTGGCTGCCGGAGTGCGGCTGGACGTTGGCGTGGTCGGCGCCGAAGAGGGCCTTGGCGCGGTCGATGGCCAGCTGCTCGATCTGGTCGACGTTCTCGCAGCCGCCGTACCAGCGCTTGCCGGGGTAACCTTCGGCGTACTTGTTCGTCAGGATGCTGCCCTGGGCTTCCATGACGGCGGGGAGCGTGAAGTTCTCGGAGGCGATCAGCTCGATGTGCGTCTGCTGGCGCTTGAGCTCGGCCTTGATCAGGCGGTCGATCTCAGGGTCGAGCTGGGCGAGAGGGATGCGGCGAATGGCGGTCATGGTTAGGTGAGGAAAGGGCAAATCGTGCGGGGAAGCGTGGCAACGGCAAATCGGCCGGGGTTATCCACAGGACTCCATCTTGTCCACGCGGCGGGTATGGCGGCCGGCTTCGAATTCGGCGGCCAGGAAGGCCTCGACGCACGCCAGGGCGGTCGGGAGGTCGACGTATTTGGCCCCGAAACAAAGGACATTGGCGTCGTTATGGCGGCGGCACAGGCCGGCGGCGTCGGCGTTCTGGACGAGGGCGGCCCGGATGCCGCGCATCTTGTTGGCGGCGATGGAAATGCCGATGCCGGTGGTGCAGACGAGGATGCCGAACTTCGCGCGGCCCGCGACGACGTCGCCGCCCACGGCGTGCGCGTAATCCGGATAATCGCAGGAGGCCTCGGTCTCGGTACCGCGGTCGAGGATGACGTAGCCCTTGGCCTTGAGCGCTTCGCTCAGGCCGCGGCGCAAGGCGAGGCCGCCGTGGTCACTGCCGAAGGAAAGCGTAAGCGGGCTGGTCATCGGGAAAGATTCTGGCGCAGAAACTCGACCATCGCAGGGACGGCTTCAACCATGGAATCGCGGCACTCTTCGTAATCGCGATAGCCCCCGCCGAACGGATCGGGGATGTCGCGCGGGACGTCGGTCGGCAGGACGTCGCGCATCAGGAGCACGAATTCGGGCAGGACGTCGAAACGGGCATGCAGGGCGGCGAGGTGCGACTCGGTCATGCCGAAGATCACCGCGCTCCGGTCGACGTCGGCCTGGGTCAGGGGCCGGCTGCGATGGCCGGCGACGTCCAAGCCGATGCGCTGCATGGCCTTGACGGAATTAGCGGAGACGGGCTGGCCGTCCTGCGCGGCGAGTCCGAACGAAGCGACCTTCAGCTTCTCGAGCCCCTGCCCTCGCTTGGCCAGCGTCGCCCGGAGCAACGCCT
Source organism: Coraliomargarita sp. (assembly GCA_024638885.1). Taxonomy (GTDB): domain Bacteria; phylum Verrucomicrobiota; class Verrucomicrobiia; order Opitutales; family UBA953; genus UBA953. The sequence continues at coordinate 27,369 of JAHEJL010000018.1, forward strand.
CCGCCATCGGACTGCGACAGGTATTCCCCGTGCAGACAAACGTGACGGTGTCTCGTTCGACGGCCATGGCGCTAAAGATGAGGGATAAGCCCCTCGGTTCAAGTGTTCAAACCACTCCGTCGCGACGGAGCTGGCGGTAGCCGATGTCGCGGCGGTAATGGCAGCCTTCGTAGCGGATCTGCGGCACGACGGCGTAGGCCCGGCGGGCGGCTTCCTGGAGGGTCGGGCCATGGGCCACGACGCCGAGGACGCGGCCGCCGGTGGTGACGACGCGGCCGTCCGGCAGGCGCTTGGTGCCGCCATGGACGATGTCGACGCCTTCCGGGAGGCTCGTGGGCAAGGTGATGGGGTCGCCCTTGCGGATCTCGCCGGGGTAACCGCCGGCGGCGAGGACGACGATGATCGTGGCGCCGGGACGGAGCTTCACGGCCGACGGACGGAAACGGCCGTGGGCGATGTCTTCCATGATCTGCACGGGGTCGGTCTCGAGCGAGGGCATGAGCACCTGGCACTCGGGATCGCCGAAGCGGACGTTGAATTCGACGACCTTGGGGCCGGTCGCGGTCACCATGATGCCGACGTAGAGCGTGCCGCGGTAGTCGATGCCGTCGGCCTTGAGGCCGCGCAGCGTGGGCGCGATGATCTCCTCGCGGAGACGACGTTCGACCTCGGGCGTGACGACGGTGGTCGGGGCGTAGGCGCCCATGCCGCCGGTATTGAGGCCGGTGTCGCCTTCGCCGACGCGCTTATGGTCCTGGCTGGGCGGGAGCATCAGGTATTCCTCGCGGCAGACCATGAGCATGATCGACGCTTCCTCGCCCTGCATGAATTCCTCGATGACGACCTCGTCGCCCGACGCGCCGAAGACCTTGGTCTCCATCATGTCGCGCAGCGCGGCCTCGGCCTCGGCGTGCGTGGTCGCGATGACGACGCCCTTCCCTGCCGCCAGGCCCGAGGCCTTGATGACGATCGGGACGGGCTGCTTGCGCACGTACTCCAGGGCGGGCGCGAGGGAGCGGAACGTCTCCGACGCGGCGGTGGGCACCTTGTGGCGCACCATGAAATCCTTGCTGAAGGCCTTGCTGGCCTCGAGGCGCGCGCCCGCGGCGAGCGGACCGTAGGCCGGGATGCCCGCGGCTTCGAGGGCGTCGACGACGCCGGCGGCGAGCGGGACTTCCGGACCGACGATCACGAAGGTGGAGTTCGTGCGACGGACGAGTTCCAGGACGGCGGCGGGGTTGGCGGCGTCGACGTCGAGGCACTCGGCTTCGAGCGCCATGCCGCCGTTCCCCGGGGCCACGCGGACCTTCGCCACGCGCGGGCTGCGGAGGCAGGCCTTGAGCAAGGCGTGTTCCCGGCCGCCGGAGCCGAGGATGAGGACGTCGAGTTTTCCCTGCGTAGCCATGTCCCTACTACTGCGGGGTGTCGGGTTTGATGTGAACCAAAAACAGGGCCGGCCCGTTTCCGGACCGACCCAGCCTAAATTGGTGCTCAGGCCGGGACTTGAACCCGGACACCTTGCGGCACATGCACCTCAAGCATGCGTGTCTGCCATTCCACCACCTGAGCAATAAAGGAAGGTGCACGCTGGAACTCCTGACGGCTTGTGCAAGAAAAAAGCGATTGTGCTGATGCTTGCCAAGCGGGCTTCTTTCCCAACGCTCCCTTCCTCAATGTCCTCCGACTCGGCCGAAAACAACCCTCCCAAGGAAAAGTCCTTCGAACTGGACCTCTCTTCCCTTGGTTTCGGGCCCTCCTGGGTCAGCGGACCCTCCGAAAAGGTCAGCTCCGGCAACGGCGGCCCGCGCCGTGACGGCGATCGCCCTCGTTTCCGCGACGGCCCCGGCGGCGAACGCCGCGGCCCTCCCCGCGACGGCCAGAGCCGCGGCCCGCGCCGTGACGGCCCTGGCGCCGGCCCCGGAGGCCCCCGCCGCGACGATCGTGGCCCGCGTCGTGACGACCGTGGTCCCCGCCGCGACGATCGCGGCCCTTCCCGCTTCGAAGACGCTCCGGTGTTCCGTCCGGTCGTCGCCAGCGCCTTCTTTCCCGACGACGCGAAGTTCGAACTGCTCGGCGGCGCCATGAAGAAGAGCAAGATGACCTACGAGCTCTTCGAGGTCGCCCGCCTCATCCTCGACAAGGAAGACCGCCTCTCGATCGTCATCCGCCATCTCGAAGCCGAGAAGCGCCCTGACGCCCTCCTCGCCGTCTCCGTCCCCGACGGCCATCCCTTCCTCACCGAGGCCGAAGCGGTCTCGCACGTGATGTCCCGCCACCTCGACAAGTTCTTCGACGTCGTCGAAGTCGAGGTCGAAGCCCCGAAGGGCTCCTTCCTGATGGTCGCGAAGTGCCCGCAGACGGGCAAGCTGCTCGGCGCCCCGACGCACCACAGCTACCAGCGCAACCTGCGCGAACACCACGCCCGCCATTGCCCGAACGTGC
>JAHEJL010000019.1 GCA_024638885.1 Coraliomargarita sp.
CCAAGGTCCGCGAATTCCAGCGCCAGAACGAATCCGGTACGATCACCAACGACGAACGTCGTAACAAGGTCGTCGACACCTGGTCCGGCGCCACCGACGCCATCGCGCAGTCGGTGTACACCACGCTTTCGCAGTCCGCGAAGGTGGCCGGCGCGAAGAAGGGCGATCCTCGCCACTCGCACCGCATGCTGATCAACCCGGTGTACGTCCTCATGGACTCCGGCGCCCGTGGTAACAAGGCCCAGGTGAAGCAGCTTTGCGGCGCCCGCGGCCTGATGGCCAAGCCGTCCGGCGAAATCATCGAACGCCCGATCCTCTCGTCCTTCCGCGAAGGCCTCTCGGTCCTCGAGTACTTCATCTCGACGCACGGCGCCCGTAAGGGTCTGTCCGACACCGCGCTGAAGACCGCCGACGCGGGTTACATGACCCGTAAGCTCTGCGACGTCGCCATGGACGTCATCGTCACGGATTCCCGCGACGTGGCCCCTGGCTCCGAAGTCGTCACGCTCGGCGACGCCGCCCTCGGCCGTCACCTGGCCGCCGATGTCGCCAATCCGTCCGGCGCCGCCAAGGTCCTCGCGAAGGCTGAGACCGCCCTCACCGAGGAGCTGATCGCCAAGCTCCGCGACGCCGGCGTCGACCGCGTCCACGTCCACATCCCGAACGGCGTGTGGAAGACCCCGATCTACGACGGTGACGAACTCCTCGTCTCGCTCTCCGACCGCATCGTCGGCCGCTGCCCGTCCGAAGACGTCACGAACCCGCTCAATCCCTCCGAAGTCATCGTGAAGGCCGGCGAGCTCATCGACGAAGTCGCCGCCAAGCGCATCGAGACCGTCGGTCTCGACCGCGTGAAGGTCCTCTCTCCGCTCACGCACATGAACGTGAACGCGATCCCGCCCACCTCCTACGGCCTCGATCCTTCGACCGGCCGCATGGTCGAACGCGGCACCGCGGTCGGCATCATCGCCGCCCAGTCCATCGGTGAGCCGGGTACCCAGCTGACCATGCGTACGTTCCACATCGGTGGCGTCGCCCAGCTGAAGACCCCGGAAATCAAGTCCAAGGGCAAGGGCCTCGTCCAGTACGTCGACCTCACCACGGTCGTCGTCGGCGACAAGTTCATCGCCGTGAACGGCAACGGCTCCATCCGCCTCCTCAACGAGGCCGGTTCGCCGACCGAGGAATACCGCATCGTCGCCGGCTCCGTCGTCGGCGTCGAAGACGGCAAGCCCGTCGACAAGGGCGTCCTCATCGCCGCCTGGGACCCGAACTCCACCCCGATCATCGCCAACGGCGACGGCAAGATCCGCCTCGTCGACATGATCTCCGGCGTGACCTTCACCGAAGAGCGCGACCCGTCGAACAACACGTTCTACAAGTCCGTCATCGAGCACTCCGACGAGCAGAATCCCCAGATTCAGATCATCGGCGCCAACGGCAAGGAGATCGGTTCCTTCTCGATCCCCGCCGGCGCCCGCGTCGAAGTGGACGAAGGCGACAAGGTCAGCCGCGGCTCCATCGTCGCCAAGATCCCCCGCCAGGCCGCCAAGACCCAGGACATCACCGCCGGTCTGCCGCGCATCTCCGAGCTCTTCGAGGCCCGTCCTCCGAAGGACGCCGCCGAGATCGCCAAGATCGACGGCGAAGTCGAGTTCCAGCCTTCCATCCGCGGCAAGAAGCGCCTCGTGATCAAGGATTCCATCGGCCGCGAAGAGGAGCACCTCATCCCGCACGGCAAGCACATCATCGTCGCCGCCGGCGACAAGGTGAAGCAGGGCCAGGTCCTCACGGACGGCGCCGTCGATCCGCACGACATCCTCGACATCCTCGGCCAGTCCAAGGTGCAGGATTACCTCATCACCGAGATTCAGAAGGTGTACCGCACCCAGGGCGTCGTCATCAACGACAAGCACATCGAAATCATCGTCTCGCGCATGCTCCGCAAGGTCCGCATCACCGAGCCGGGCGACTCCGATTTCCTCTGGGGCGAACAGGTGGACCGCACGATCCTCGCCGAGACCAACCGCTCCATCAACGAGCGCGGCGGTCAGATCGCCGAGTCCGAGCCGATCCTCCTGGGCATCACCAAGGCCTCCCTCGAGACCGAGTCCTTCATCTCGGCCGCCTCCTTCCAGGAGACGACCCGAGTCCTCACCGACGCCGCCACGATGGCCAAGCGCGACAACCTCACCGGCTTCAAGGAGAACGTGATCATGGGTCACCTCGTCCCCGCCGGCACCGGTCTGCCCGCCTACCGTCGCATCCGCGTCTTCCAGACCCCGACCCCCGCCTAAGCGGAGTCCCGAGGTCTGCCGCCAGACCCCGCCCGGAAGGGCGGGGTCTTTTGTTTTTAGGGGCCTTCCGCCTTGTTTGGGGGTTGATGCCCCCTCCCGTTTTCCCTATCTCTCCTGCAACCCCAAGACACCCCCATGTCCCGCTTCCTCATCGCTGCCTCGGTCCTCACCGCCACCGCCTTCGTCCAAGGCGCCAACTGGATCCCGACCTCGCCGCTGATCCAGATCGGCAACGACTGCGACATCTACTTCGACTCGGCCGCCAGCCTCGAAGTCACCGATAACCTTTACTCCAGCCCGACCAAGACCTCCGCCACCAGCTGGATGGTCACCCCGGGTTTCCTGCTCGAATACGGCAAGGACTCCGCGCTCTCCGCGACGCTTTCGGCCAAGCGCACCTTCGTCAATTTCACCGACAAGGCCCTGGCCGACCTCGAGGACTCCCGCGACGCCCTCAGCGCCGGCATCCGCTTCGCCGACGGCGGCCCGCTTTCGCTCTCCGTCGACTCCTCCTATCGCGTCACGGCCCGTAACGACGACCTGCAGATGCAGGGCCTCGGCGGCATCCTCGGCGCGACCCTCGTCCGCCAGGCCAACTACTCGCACTCTTTCCGCGCCGACTACAAGTTCACCGAGAAGTTCAGCGCCGGCCTGGGTTACGCCAACACCTACAACCGTTACCTCGATCCGACGACCACCGGCAGCGCCGGCAGCTACGCTTACAATACCAATACGCTCACCGAGCTGAACACGAAGTCGATGCCGGTCAGCTTCGACTACCAGGCCTTCGAGAAGCTCAGCTTCGGCCTCGCGCTCCAGCATGACGTGACCGACTACTCGGCCGCTCCTTACTACAGCCAGACCACGCCGACCCGCCCGGCCCTCACCTACAAGCAGCTGGTGAAGGATTTCGCCGGCCTGACCGCCAAAGGCCAGCTGACCGAATCCGGCAAGCTCAACGGCAACATCCGCCTGGGCTACTCCCGCTACCACTACGACAGCGCCGCCAGCGATTCCGACCTGTCCTACTCGGTCAACCTCAGCCACACGCTCACCGAGCGCCTCAGCCACTCGCTGACCCTCGGCCGTGACGTGTCCGCCTCTTCGACCAACAGCCAGATGGCCTCGAAGACCTACACCTACGCCGTGGCTTACAACGCCTCCGAGGATCTCAACCTGAACCTCTCGGCCACGAAGAGCGACGTCCTCGCCAGCACCAGCCAGGTCGACACCTACGTCTACACCCTGGGCGCCGATTACAAGTATTCGAGCCACCTGAGCTTCCAGGCCAGCTACAGCCTCAACGATTCGACGGCCTCCGTCGCTTCTTCGACCTACACGTCCAACACGTTCACGCTCTCGGCGGCTTTCCGCTACTGAGACCGTCCGGGGCGTGCGGGGCGGACGGGACCGGTTTGACCGGCGGATCAGGTTCCTTCATCTTCCATCCATGTCTTCCGTCCTGAAAAGCCTGCTCGGCGCCTTCGTCGCCGCGGTCGTGCTGACCGCCTGCTCGTCGTCGCCAAGCGCCCCGGTCTCGTCCGCCGCCTTCGAGCCCGAGAACGTCCTTACCATCGGTCGCGGAGCGTCTGAGCCCGCCGCCGCCGCGCCCATCCCGGCTCCCGTCGCCGCGACTCCGGTCGCCTCGCCGTCGGCCCCCTCGGCGGATTACGCCGTGGCCACGCCGACGACGCTCCCCGATCCCGCCGGCAGCCAGAACAGCTACCGTCTCCGCGCCCGCGACTTCATCCGCGTCCTGGTCATCAACGAGCCGGACACGCAGATCGAACGCCGCATCAACTCGGACGGCACGGTCGATATCCCGTTCCTCAAGAAGCTCGTCCCCGTCGCCGGCCTGACGCTCACCCAGGCCCAGGTGGAGCTCTCCAACCAGTTCAAGGTCTACTTCAAGAAGCCGCAGGTCACGATCTCCATCGTCACTTACGCCGAACGCCGCGTCTATGTCTCCGGCTACGTCGGCAAGCCCGGCCCGGTGTCCATCCCGCCCGAAGAGACGCTCACCCTCGGTCGGGCGCTTTCCATGGCCGGTGGCGTACTGCCGCGCGGCAACCGTTCCGACGTCACCATCAAGCGCTCGCGCGAAGGTTCGCCGATCGTGATCTCCAAGGATGTCCGCCGCATCGACGACGGCGATGAGCCGGACTTCATCCTCGAGGACGAAGACCAGATCTACGTCCGCGACAGCCGCATCTGATCCCTTTCCATGGCCACCCCGGAACCTTCGCCTGACCATCGCCCGCCCGAGCCCGCTCGCGGCGGCAACCGCGGTTACGGCGCCTACGGCAGCTATGGCAACTACGGCGCCGGCAACGGCGGTTATGGTTACGGCGCCTACGGCAGCTACGCCCGCGGCGGGGCAGGGGAGGGCAATCCGCTCCACAACTACCTGCTGATGCTCAAGGAGCGTTACTGGTGGATCCTGCTGTCCGCCCTGGTCTTCCTGACGCTGGCCCTCCTCAACACCTTCAACACGACCGCGGAATACCGCGCCACGGGCCGCCTGCGCGTCTTCCGTCTCGCCCCGAACATCAACGGCGGCTCCTCCGCCGCGGACGACAACTTCAAGATCGTCTCGAACGACGACTTCTTCACCGCCGTGGAGGCGATGCGCAGCGCGAATATCATCGAGGGCGTCTCGAAGCGCCTCACCGCCGCCGAGCGTAAGCAGGTCCTCGAGCCCTACCAGGCCGGCAACATCTTCTCCGGTCCGCTGACCGAGCAGGAGGTCTTCGCCAAGCAGCGCGGCATCAACCCGCAGCGCCAGACGCTGGTCATCAACGTCGACTTCACCCATCCGAACCGCGACCTCGCCCGCCAGGTCGCCCGCATCTTCTGCGAATCGATCCAGAAATACAGCGAAGACGACCGCCTGATGGTCACCAACCCGCTCGTCGAGAAGGCCCGCATCGAGATCGAGACGCTCGAGGACAAGGTCCGTCGCCTCTACGAGCAGAAGAACGACCTCATCAAGAACCAGAAGCTGCTCTCGATCGCCAAGGACACCAACACGCTGACGACCGAACGCTCCGTCCTCGTCAAGGACCGTGAGGAGACCCGCAAGCAGATCGACGAGAACGAGATCCTCGTCTCGGTCATCGCCAGCTACGAGAAGGAAGGCCGCCCGCTCGGCGACATCCCGCAGATCCGCGCCGACTCCGACGTCGCCGCCACCCAGACGGCCATCAGCGCCTCGAAGATCCGCATCAGCCAGATGACGGAGACCTATACCGACCAGCACCCGAAGCTCGTCGCCGAACGCGAAGCCCTCAAGCAGCTGGAGAAGCAGCTCCAGGAGGCCATCGTCCAGGCCATCAAGTCCCGCCGCAGCGCCCTCGAGAACGCCAAGGCCCGCCATGAGGCGATCCTGCGCAACCTCACCGCCAAGGAGGAGGAGATCTCCAAGCTGCAGGCGGCGAACGTCGACCTCGAGCGCGTCGACAAGGACATCAAGGCGAGCGAGGAATTCCTCGGCCGCATGAAGCTCAGCTACGAGGAGGCCAAGCTCCGTTCCTCCACCTCCGGCACGAGCACGTCGGTCCGCATCCTCGACGCCCCGTCGGTCTCGGACAAGCCCATCAACAAGAACTACTATTTCAACGCGCTCGTCGGCCTCGGCGCCGGCGTGCTCTTCGGCGTCGTGCTGATCATCGTCATCGGCACCTTGGACGACCGCATCAAGTCGGCCAAGGACGTCGAAGGCTCCCTCGGCCTGCCGCTCATCGGCACCGTTCCCCGCGTCGTGGTCGCCTCCGGTCCCGACCGCGCGTTGCTCGCCCGTCAGGAGAAGGACCGGATCGCCACCGAGGCCGTCCGCTCGATCTATTCCTCGCTCAAGGTCAATCCGGCCGTGGCCAAGGCCCGCGTCTTCCTGCTGACTTCCACGCGTCCGAGCGAAGGCAAGACCTTCGTCGCCACCAACCTGGCGCACATCTTCGCCCAGCATTCCGAGCGCGTGCTGGTGATCGACGCCGACCTTCGCCTGCCGAACGTCGGTCCGTCCCTCGGCTTCACCGGCGACGGCGGCCTCAGCAAGTGGTTCAACGGCGAGATGTCCCTCGATGAGGCGATCGTCCGCGACGTCGCCCCGGGCCTCGACGTCCTGCCCGTCGGCCTGAGCTGCAAGAATCCCACCCAGGTCATCAACAACCCGAAGTTCCTCGCGATGATCGACGGCCTGCGCGAGCGCTACGACCGCATCTTCATCGATACGCCGCCCATCGGCGCGGTGTCCGACGCCCTGCACCTCCTCCCGAAGGTCGACGGCGTCCTCTACGTGGTCCGTTACAACACCGTCAACCTGCGCAACGCGGTCGCCTGCCTGGCCCGTCTGCGTGAGGCCCAGGCGCCGCTGCTCGGGGTCGTGCTGAACGCGATGTCGCTCCGGATGGCTTCGGCCTACACGGACACCTACGATTCTTCCTACCGTAAGTATTACGTCGACGAACCGCGCGACCCTTCCGCACCCGACACGACGAAGCCCTGACCTTCCCGCCATGCGCCCGCTCCTCCTGCTCCTGTCCGCTCTCGCCTTCGTCGGCTGCCAGAACGTGCCGATCACGGGCCGTTCGCAATTCATCCTCGTCGACGAATCCGAGGTGGCCTCGATGTCCGCCAGCGAGTTCTCGAAGATGAAGAAGCTGCCGAACGACCCGCGCCTCGCCAAGGTGAAGGAGATCGGCCTGAAGATCGTCGCCGCGGCCCGCCGCGACGACAAGGCCGGCGTGCTGCCGCCTTCCTCGAAGTGGGAGTTCGCGATCATCAACGACAACACCCCGAACGCCTTCGCGATGCCGGGCGGCAAGATCGGCTTCAACGCCGGCATGTTCCCGTACGCCCCGACCGACGCCGATATCGCGGTGATCCTCGGCCACGAGGTCGCCCACGTCATCTGCCGTCACGGCTCCGAGCGCGTCTCCCAGGCGATGGGCGTCGCCATCGCCGCCGCCGTCGCCGACGAGGCCACCAAGAATTCCTCCTCCAAGACGCGCTCGTCCTGGATGGCCGCCGTCGGCATAGGCGCCCAGTATGGCATCCTCCTGCCGTTCAGCCGCAGCCATGAATCCGAAGCCGACCATCTCGGCCTGCTCTTCATGGCCCGCTCCGGCTACGATCCGGCCGCGGCGCCCGCTTTCTGGACGCGCTTCGCCAAGGCCGGCAGCAAGACGCCGGAGTTCCTCTCCACGCACCCGTCGGACACGACGCGCGTGAAGCAGCTCCAGGGTTGGCTCGCCGAGGCCCGTGCCCAGATGCCTAAGCAGCCGTAAGGCCGCTTAGCGTCGGTCCGGACGGACCGGGCAGGTCAGGTAGACGCCGCGCGGGTCGTTCCAGACGCGGAGCTGGCGCAGCCACTTGGCGTTGGCCTTGAGGAAATCCTTCGCAGGATCCGCGGAGGCCTTCGCGAAGAGCGGCGAGTCGTCGTCGCCGTCCGACAGGATCTTCTGGAGGAAGGTCTCGCGGCCCGAATGCAGGGCCGGGATCTGGATCAGTTCGGCCTCCTCGAGCTTGGCCAGGGTCTTCGCTTCCTTGATCGCGTCGCGCAGGCCGCCGAGCTTGTCGACCAGCTTGAGTCCGCGCGCGTCTTCGCCCAGCCACACGCGGCCTTGGGCGATCTCATGCACGTTGTCGCGCTTCAGGTTGCGGCCCTCGGCCACGACGCGGAGGAAGTCCTCGTAGACGCCGTCGACGGAGGCCTGCACGATGGCGAGCTCCTCGGGGGTCGCGGGACGATGTTCGGCGAGCAGGTCGGCGTAGCGGCCGGTCTTCACGCCGTCGGTGCCGAGGTTCACCTTCTTGGCGAGTTCGCCGTAGTTGAAGTGGAGACCGAAGACGCCGATCGAGCCGGTGATGGTCGAAGGGTCCGCCATGATGGTGCTCGCCTTGGCGGAGATGTAGTAGCCGCCGCTCGCGGCGACGTCGCCCATCGAGACGACCACGGGGATGCCTTGCGCCTTCAGCAGGCCGACCTCGCGCGCGACGACGTCGCTGGCGAAGGCGGAGCCGCCCGGGCTGTTGACGCGCAGCACGACCGCCTTGAGGCGCTTGTCGCCGCGGAGCAGGCGCAGGTCGTGCGCGAGACGGTCGCCGCCGACCTCGCCGGGCGAGCCCCAGCCGTCGACGATCTCGCCTTCGGCGTAGACGATGGCGACCCGGGGACCGCTGCGCGGCAGGGTGACCTTGCCGGCATAACGATGGAGGCTGACCTGGAGGAAGGAGGTGCCGGATTCGTCGGCGGCCGCGCCCGCGGCACGCACCTGCTTCACGAGTTCGTCGCGGTGCATCGCCTTGTCGGCCAGCTTGAGCTCGACGGCCTTGGCCGCGTTGTAGACGCCCGCGGAGTCGACGGTCTTCGTCGCCGCGGCGTTGGTCAGGCCGCGCGAACGGGCGACCTCGCCGAGCACGCGCTTCCAGATGCCGCCCATCAGGGCTTCGGACTGCTCGCGGGCGGGTTCGCTCATGACGCCGCCGATATACGGCTCCACGGCGGACTTGTATTTGCCGACCTTGGTCACCTGCACGCCGATGCCCAGCATCTTGAGCGTGTCGCCGAAATACATGTGATAGGAGGCGAGGCCTTTGAGCTCGAGCTCGCCCGCCGCGTGGACGTAGACCTTGTCGGCCACGCTGGAGAGATAGTATTCGCCCTGGCTGCCGTTCTCGATCCACGCGATGACCGGCTTGCCGCTCTTCTTGAAGGCGGTGATGGCCCGGCGGATCTCCGCCTTCTGCGTGACGCCTGCGGCCAGCGGGCCGCTGAGGAGGATGCCGGCGATCTGGCGGTCCTTCGCGGCCAGGTCGATCGCTTCCAGCGCGCGCAGGAGGTCGAGCTCGGGGCCATTGCCGCCGAGCAGCAGGAGGTCAAGGCCGGGAGCGCCGTGCGCCGGGGTGTCGTTGATCGTGAGGTCGCCGCCGATGACGAGCATCGTCTTCGGTTTGAGCGACACCGTCGTGACCTCGCGGTTGCCGCCCGCCGAGCTCGCGAGCGCGACGACCATCACCGCGAGCAGGAACACGCCGCCGACGATTGCAAGGAACGTGCCGAGGGCCGAGGCGAGGACGGATTTGAAGAAATCTTTCATGAGGATGGGAAGGGCGGAGGCGGGGGTCGCTGAAATGATGCTTTCGTGTCTCCTTTTCGCCAATCAAAAGCTCATTTTTAGATTCCCTCTTTCCTCTCGATGCCGACCGACCGGACGGCTACTTTTGAGCTATGTCCGAGTCTACGTCCTCCGCCGGCGCCGCCACTTCCCGCAAGGCCCTGGCCATCAACCTCGACCGTTCGGCCTACGGCGCCTTCGCCGAGATCGGGGCGGGGCAGGAAGTCGTACGCCACTTCTTCAAGGCGGGCGGAGCTTCGGGCACGGTCGCCAAGAGCATCTCGGCTTACGACATGCGCGTCAGCGACGCGATCTACGGCCACCCTCAGCGGTATGTCTCGCGCCAGCGTCTGGAGCAGATGCTCGACCATGAATACGGGCTCCTGGTCGACCGTCTCAAGGCCGAGCGCGGCCCGGTCACCCGTTTCTTCGCCTTCGCCGACACGGTCGCGACCACCCCCCATGACGGCAAGGGACAGGGGCATTCCTGGATCGGCATCCGTTTCCAGGACCAGCCGGAGGCCGAGCCGAGCGAGGTCATCCTGCACCTTCGTCTCTGGGACAAGGACGCCGGCCGCCAGCAGGACGCCCTCGGCGCCGTCGGGGTGAACCTCATCCACGCCGCCCTCAACACGCGCGACAGCGTCGACAACTTCCTGACCGCCCTCGTCGACGAAGTCGGCGCCGGCCGCGTCGAGGTCGAGTTCGCCCATTTCAGCGGCCCGGCGTTCGGCGCCTTCGACAACCGCGCGGCGGCGTTGCGTCTGGTCCGTCTCGGCCTCACCGACGCGGTGCTCTTCGGTCCGGAAGGCGACCCGCAGGTGCCCAGCGAATATTTCTACAAGCGTTCGGTCCTCGTGGCCCGCGGCACCTTCCGCCCGGTCTCGATCGTCAACGAGGACATGCTGGCCTGCGCCCTTCGTTCGCTGCCCGAGGGCGGCAAGGACGTCATCTCCCTCTTCGAGATGTGCATCGGTTCCGACCCGCACCCGGAAGCCGAGCTCATCGATCGCATCCGTCTCGTCGGCGCGATGCAGCACCCGTTGCTCGTCACCCGCCACCGCGGCTGGTATCGCCTGCCGGCCTATTTCCGCCTGCACACCACCGGTAGCATCACGCTCGTCGCCGGCATGAACAACCTCGTCGACCTGTTCAACCCGGAGCACTACACGCACCTCGAGGGCGGCGTCCTCGAGTCCTGCGGCCGCCTCTTCAAGGACGGCGTCCGCGTCATGGTCTACCCGATGCGCGGCGACCAGCTCCGCCGCCTCATCCTGGACCCCGTGGCCTGCAAGGTCTGCTTCCCGGAGAGCTACAGCATCAACGAAGACTCGGTCATCACCGCGTCGGACATCCAGATGCGCCCCTCCGTGGCCGGCCTCTTCCAGCACCTGCTCAATAACGGCTTCCTGGTGCCCATCACGGGCGCCGACCCCCAGGCGATGGCCTGCCAGCCGCGTACCTTGGCGGAACGCATCCGGAAGAACGAGGGCGGCTGGGAAAAAGAAGTGCCTCCGTCGGTTGCGGTCGCGATCCGGAGCCTCAAGTTGTGGGCGAGGTAGCCCATGCCCGTCACTTCGCTTCCCCCCGCCCACGATACCGAGCTCTCGCTCTCCGTCGAACGCGCCTACCGTGAGTCGCTGGTGACGGATCGGCTCGGCGCGATCTGGTCGCTCATCATGGCGAAGTGCTTCCTGGCGCAGTGGGCGATCCTGACCTTCGCGATCCCGGTCAGCGGTCCGCTCTACATCTGGACGCTCACGCTGATCATGGGGGTCGTGGCCTCGCTCTATTATCTGCACGCCCATCGGGTGAAACTCTACCTGCTCCCGACACATTTCCGCGTCAACGCGGCCGTGCTCGCGGGGCTCTTGGTCGCCCTCGGCTTCGTCGCCTACGCTTTCTTCGCGTTACGCCTGCTACCGGCTCCGCTGGCCGCGGCGCTGGCCGCGGTGCTGCTGGGTTCCTGGTCCCTCGCGCGCGCGGCCTTGCGCCGCGCCTGGCCGCCGTTGGTCGGCGCCTTCCTCTGGTGGGGCCTCGCCGCCACGGCCTTGCGCGCCCCGGCGGAGCAGGCGTTGCTCTGGCTGGGACTCGGCCTGCTGTGCGCGCAGGCGCTGCCGGGCTTCGCGGTCGCGGCCCGGGCTTCCCGTCGGCGCGTCTGATCAGGCCTGGGCCTTGCCGCCGGCGCTGTTCATGAGGTGCGTCATGAAGCGCTTCATGGCCGGCGTCAGGACGCGGCCCTTGCGGTGCAGGATGGCCAGCGGACGCGCCACGCGGCGGTCGCGCAGGCGGAGCATGACGAGCGTGCCTTGCTCGACTTCCTGGCGGATGGTGCCTTCGGGGACGAGCGCCACGCCGGCGTCGACTTCCACCGCGCGCTTGAGCGTCTCGATGTTGTCGAACTCCATGGAGGGCTCGAGCTCGATGCGCTGCTCGCGGAAGAACTGGTCGAGCGCCTTGCGCGTCGGGATGTCCTGGTCGAAGCCGATGAACTTGCCGCCCTGCAGGTCGGCGAGGTCGATCTCCTTCTTCGCCGCGAGCTTGTGCTTCGGCGAGCAGATGGCGACGAGCTGGTCTTCCATCAGCGGGATGATCTCGACCTGGCGGGTCTTCTGCGGGAAGGCGACGAGGCCGAAGTCGACGGCGTTGGAGATGACGTCCTCGTAGACGAGGTTCGAGCGGCGGTATTCGACGCGCACGTTGACGTGCGGGAACTCCTGCATGAACGACTTCACGTGCGGGGGCAGCTCGTGGAGGCCGATCGAGACGATGGTCGAGATGTGGACGGTGCCGCTGACGACCTTGCGCATCTCCTGCATCTCGCTGCCGACCTGTTCGTAGCGGTTGAGGATGTCCTTGGCCGCCTCGTAGAGGCTACGGCCTTCGCGCGTCAGCCGGAACTGCTTCTGGCTGCGGTCGACGATCAGGACGTTGAAATGCTTTTCCATCGAGCGCAGCTGCTGGCTGACGGCCGACTGGGTGATGGCGTTGAGCTTGGCGGCCTTGGAGAAGCTTTCGTTGTCCACCAGGTCGCGGAAGATCTTCAGGTTCTCGATATGCATGGGAATGAAAGACCCCATGATTAATGAATCTAATGGGCGAGGGCTTCAAGTGTAGAGATGCTAATCCTCCGGCCGCCGTGCTTCCGTGGCCTGAGGAGCCCCGCTGGTTGACTCCCCGCCCGTTCTCCCTCCCTCTGGTACAAATGGTCTCCTCCGACCAGTTTAAGGCCCATTGCGAGGGGGTGCTGGCCCGCATCCGGGCCGCCTGTGCCCGGGTCGGCCGCGACCCGGCCTCGGTCCGCCTCCTGCCGGTCACGAAGACCCACCCGGTCGAGGCCGCTTTGCTGGCTTATGGCTTCGGGCTGAGGGCCGTCGGCGAGAACCGTGTCCAGGAAGCCGCCCAGAAGCGCCCCTTGGCCCCGGCCGACCTCCGGTGGGAGCTCATCGGCCACCTGCAGTCCAATAAGGCCAAGCACGCCTTGCAGGCCTTTGACGTGATCCAGAGCGTGGACTCCCCGGAGCTGGCCACCCGCCTCGGTCGGCTGGCCGGCGAGATGGGTCTGCGCCGCGAAGTCCTGCTCCAGGTCAACTCAGGCGACGATCCGGCGAAGTTCGGCTGCGACCTGGCCGAGGCGCCTCGCCTCCTGGAGGCCGCCTTGGCCCAACCCGCCCTCGTCGTGAAGGGGTTGATGGCCATCGCGCCGCTCTCCGGCGACCCCGCCGTCGCTGACCGCACCTTCGCCGAGCTCCGCCTGTGCCGCGACGCCTTGGCCGCCCGCTTCGGCGTGGCGCTCCCGGAATTATCGATGGGCATGAGCGGAGACCTTGAATCCGCCGTCGCCGCAGGTTCTACTTGTGTCCGTGTCGGCTCCGCTTTGTTCGGCAGCCGGCCTTCCGCATGATCCGCCGCCTCCAAATCCGCGACCTCGCCCTGATGGATCGCACCGAGCTCGAACTGGGTTCGGGCTTCACGGTGGTCACGGGCGAGACCGGCGCCGGCAAGTCCGTGCTCCTCGGCGCGCTTTCGCTGCTCGCGGGCAACCGCGCCCCGAAGACGATCGTCCGCAAGGGCGCCGAGGAATGCTCGGTCGTGGCCGAGCTCGAGATCGACGGCGACAAGCGCTTCGACGAAGCGCTGAAAGCCCTCGACCTGCCGGAGTGCGACGACGGCCTGCTGATCCTCAAGCGCTCGGTCCACGCCTCCAAGGCGGGCCGCATCTCCATCAACGGCGGCTCGGCCACGCTGACCCAGCTTCAGCAGCTCGGCGAACTGTGGATCGATTTCCACGGCCCGGGCGAACCGCAGAAGCTGATGCGCGCGGAGACCCAGCTGGAGATGCTCGACCTGCACGCCGGCCTGGCCGCCGCCCTCGCGACCTATCGCGCCGGCTGGCGTCTGCGTAACGAACTCCTCCGCGAGGCCGCCGAAGCCGCCACGGCCGAACGCCTGTCCGAGGACGAAGAAGCCTTCCTCCGTTCCCAGCTCGAGAAACTCGATTCGCTCGACCTTTCCGAGGAGGCCATCGCCAAGCTCGAACGCGACCACGCCCGCTCCTCCCGCGCCCAGGAGCTCGCGACCTTGCTCGGCCAGCTCGAGGCCGGCCTCGGCTCCGACGGCCTCGGCGAAGTGCTGCCGAAGCTGCTCAAGGCCGGCGATGACGTCGCGCGTATCGACGCCGACGCCGAGGCGCTGCGCGATCGCCTGAACTCCCTCGCCGCCGAAGCCGAGGACATCCGCGCAGACTTCGCGCGCCTGGGCCGCGGGCTTTCCTCCGACGACGAGTCGGCCGCCGAACTCGACGGCAAGATGAACCTCTGGCTGGAGTTCCGTCGTAAGTACGGACCCGGCGCCGAAGCCGTCCGCGAGAAGCGCGAAGCGCTCCGCCGCCGCCTGGCGTCGCAGGGCGACGTCGAAGCCCGCGTGGCCAAGCTGAAGGCCGAAGCCGCGAAGGTGGAGAAGGACCTCCGCAAGCAGGCCGACGTCCTCCGCGCCGCCCGCGCCAAGGTCGCGGACAAGCTCGCCGCCGCCGCCAAGAAGATGCTCGGCTCGCTCGGCTTCAAGAAGGCCGACCTGCGCATCGAGGTCGCCGTCGCCGAACTCGGCCCGCACGGCGCCGACGCCGTCCGCTTCCTGTTCTGCCCGAACGCCGGCCAGGACCTCCTGCCGCTCGACCAAATCGCTTCCAGCGGCGAGGCCGCCCGCGTGATGCTCGCCCTGAAGACCGTCCTCGCCGCCGTCGACCGCACCCCGGTGCTGGTCTTCGACGAGGTCGACGCCAACGTCGGCGGTGAGATCGGCGCCCAGGTGGGCCGCGAGCTCGCCGCGCTGGGCAAGGGCCACCAGGTCTTCTGCGTGACGCACCTTCCGCAGGTCGCCGCGCTCGGCCACGCCCATCTGGTCGTCACGAAGACCCAGGACGACAAGTCGACGACGGTCGAGATCGCCCCGGTCCACGGCAAGCGCAAGGACCGCGAGTCCGAGCTGGCCCGCATGCTGGGCGACCGCGCCAGCAAGGTCGCGCTCTCGCACGCCCGCGAACTGCTCGACGGCGCGAAGTAAGCTCAGGCTTTCTTCACGAACCGGTCCAGCCGTAGGCGCTGGATCATCCGCAGGCCGATCGCGGCCGCCCAAGGCTTGGGCAGGCGCGCCGAGAAGCAGGCGAGGAGCTTGTGCTTCCAGCCGGTGACCACGACGGGCCGGTGGGCCGCCATGCCGCGCACGGCTTCGTCCGCGCATTCGTCCGCGGTCTGGCCGCCGAGGCCGGTCGAGCTCGCGAAGCCCGCGGCCTTGGAGAAGTTCGTCGAGACGGGGCCCGGGCAGATCGCCACGCAGCGGATGCCGTGGCGCTTGGCTTCGGCGTCGAGCGCGACGCTCCAGTCGAGCAGGAAGGATTTCGTCGCGGCGTAGGTCGTCATCAGCGGCGTGGGCTGGAAACCCGCGAGCGAGGCGACGTTGGCCACGAGGCCGCCGCGCGTTTTCAGTTCATCCCAGAGACGTCCGGTCAGTTCGACCGGAGCGCGCACGTTGACGTCGACCATCTTCAAGGTGTGGTCGACGCCGGGGGCGGGGAACTCCCCGTAGGCGCCGAATCCGCTATTATTAATCAACAGCATCCTGCCTTCGCTGGGCATTAGTTTCCGTAATTCGGCGACAACCTTCGCGATGTCAGCGGGTTGCGAGAGGTCGCAGGTAAGGTGAGTGAACTTCAGGGAATTCGGCACCCCCTCGGGAATCGTCCGGGAAAGGTTGAAGACCGCCGCTTTGGTCTCAGAATTACTGATACGCGAGAGTATCGCGCGTCCGATCCCGGAAGAAGCCCCTGATATGATGACCACGGAAAAACTCCTGAAGAAATCATCGACGGTCTTGTTCTTTGACATGGGCGTAGAGTCTCACGTCACCCCCAAAAACACAACACACATGACAAGTGCTCCGATCGTCGTGAGCGGGGTCCATCTGGACCTCACCGACGCCCTGAAGGAAACGGTGTGCGCCAAGGTCGAAAGACTGCTGCGCCACAACCCGCGGATCATCCGCGTGCTCGTCGAACTCGTCCACACCCGCTGCAGCGATCATAGTCGCGAATTCGGGGCCCAGATCAGGCTGGAGATTCCCGGACCCGACATCGTCGTCCGGGAGGAATCGGACGATCTGTACAAATCCATCGATATTTTGGTCGATAAGGTCGACCGCCAGCTTCGCCGCCGCCATCGCCTGGATAAGGAGAAGAGGAATCATCCGCATCCGACAGACCTGGGCGACCTGGGTCGGGCGGCGTAAGGACGGTGCGGTTCCGGCCGGTTGTCGGTGAGGACGGAACAGTCGGTGAAAGTCGCAGTCGGTATGGCCGGAAGTCGGTGCAAACAGACGGAAAGCCAGTCAGACGACGAAAGTAACGGACCGTCAGTCAGGTAACGGACAACGCAAGCCAAGCTAGCACAGTCAAAGATAGGTATCGGACCCCGGCCGCCGCAAGGTGACCGGGGTCCTCCTGTTGGTCGGGGGCGGCGACGCCTAAGTTTCTCGCCCTCCGCCCTCCGAGGGCTTTTATCTGCCCTATGCGCGTCTATTTCATGGGCATCTGCGGTACGGCGATGGGTAACGCCGCCTTGCTGATGCGCGCCTTGGGTCATGAGGTCATGGGCTCCGACACGGGGATCTATCCGCCGATGTCCGACCACCTCCGCGGAGCCGGCGTCGATATCCTCGAAGGTTGGTCCGCCGAACGCCTCGCCCGGCTGAAGCCGGACCTCGTCGTGGTCGGCAATGTCGCCTCGCGCGGCCATCCCGAGGTGGAGTGGTTGCTCGAAGCCCGGACCCAGGCCTACGTCTCTCTCCCGGAACTCCTGCGCACCCGCCTGCTGAACGCGCGTCGCAACGTCGTCGTCGCCGGCACCCACGGCAAGACGACCACGACCTGCATGGCCGCGGTGTTGCTCAAGGCGAACGGCGCCGATCCGGGCTGGCTGGTCGGCGGCGTCCCGCGCGACCTGCCGGATTCTTCGCATCCCGGCAAGCAGGGCGGACCGTTCGTCATCGAAGGCGACGAATACGACACGGCCTTCTTCGACAAGCGCAGCAAGTTCATCCAGTATCTCCCGCACGTCCTTGCGATCAACAACTGCGAGTTCGACCACGCCGACATCTTCCGCGACCTCGACGACGTGCTGCGCACGTTCTCGCACGTGATCCGCATCGTGCCGCGGGACGGCGCGATCGTCGCCAACGGCGACGACGCCAACGTCCTCGGGCTGGTGAAGAACGTCACCTGGGCGCCGGTCGTCCGCGTGGGCACGGGCGCCGGCAACGACGCTGTCATCGCCGATTTCCAGGAGTCACCGACGGGTTCGTCCTTCACGCTGGTATGGAAGGGCCAGGAATGGGGCAGGGTGAAATGGGCCCTCCCGGGACTCTTCAACGCCCGTAACGCGGCCATGGCCGCCGTCTCGGCCGGTCTCCTCCTCGACGCCAAGGATCCGACGAAGCTCAAGCTCGACGCCCTCGCGACCTTCCAAGGCGTGCAGCGCCGTCAGCAGGTGCTCGTCGACCGCGCCGACCTGACGGTCATCGAAGATTTCGGCCACCACCCGACGGCCCTCGACCTGACGTTGGCATCCCTGCGTGCCCGCTATCCGAAGCATCGCCTCGTCGCCTGCTTCGAGCCGCGCAGCAATACCGCCGCCCGTAAGGTCATGCAGGACGCTTTCCGCGAGGCCCTCAAGAAGGCCGACGAGGTCTTCCTGGCTCCGCCGCATCGCGCCGATAAGCTCGGCGAAGAGCGTTTCGACAGCGAAGGCGTCGCCGCCGCCATCACGGCCGCCGGCAAGAAGGGCTTCGCCCCGGCTTCGAACGACGCCCTGCTGGCTGAGCTCACCTCGGTGGTGAAGGCCGACCAGTCGCCGCGCTGCGTCGTGTTCTTCTCGAACGGAGCCTTCGGCGGCATCATCAAGAAGTTCGCCCAAAGCATCTGAACATGGAAGCGTTCATCCGTTCGAACAAGGCCGTCGGGCTGATGCTCTTCGCGGATTTCCTCGCGGTCGTCGGCTGGTTCATCGTCAAGGTCAACGGCGGTACCGATGAGCTTTTTCCGCTCTTTGCCCTCTACGGACTGGGCGGTTGGAATCTCCTCTTCTTCTGGTCCCGCGTCCGGCTGAACGCCAAGGCCTGAGTTAGCTCAGCAGGCCGAGCGCCTGCTTGGCCGCTCCGGAATCTTTCGCGATCTGCGCCCGCAAGGCCGCGAGGTCGGCGAACTTCTGTTCGGCGCGGAGACGGCGGACCCAGCGGACCCGGACGGCGTCGCCGGTGGTCGGGGCGATGCCGCGCAGGACGTGGGCTTCGAGCAAGGGCGCAACGGGTCCGCTTTCGACGGTGGGTCGCTGGCCGTAGTTGGCCACGGCCGGCAGGGCTTCGCCCTTGAAGATGACTTCGACGGCGTAGACGCCGTAGGCGGGCTTGAGTTCGGGTTCCCAGGCGACGTTCACCGTGGGGAAGCCGATCGTGCGGCCGAGCCGGCGGCCGCCGATGATGACGCCTTCCGCTTCGTAGGGGCGGAGGAGCATCGCGTTGGCGAGGGCGAGTTCGCCGGCGGAGAGGCATTGGCGGATCCGGGAGCTGCTCACGGTCTCGTCGCCGAGGCGTACCGCCGAGACGAGCTTCACGCCGAGATTCTCGGCGGCGCCATGGGCGATGAACGTCTCGCCGTTGCCGGCGCGACCGCGGCCATACTGGAAATTGGAGCCGACGTGGAGGGACCGCAGGTGCGGGAAGGTCTGCTTCAGCCACTTCGGGAAATCCGCGGCTTCGATGCCGGCATGATTGCGGTCGAACTTCTCGTGGTGGATCACCTGGGCGCCGGCTTCCGTCAGCCGCTCGTCCTTCTGGGCACGCGTGAAGATCAGCGGCACCGACGATTCCGGCCGCAGCACCTTGCTCGGGTGCGGGTCATAGGTGAGCACGCCGACGAGGCCTCCGTCCGCCCGGGCGGCCTCGCGGGCGGAGTGCAGCACGGCGCGGTGGCCGAGGTGCACGCCGTCGAAGGCGCCGATGGCGAGATGGAGCGGCAGGCTCATGCGGCGGGGGCGGCTTCGCTCACGGGCACGAGGGCCGCGACGAGCTGGTCGTCGGTCATCGCGCCCAGCTGCGGCAGCGTGTGGCCGCGGGAGAGGTCGAGCTGGCCGGAGCGCGTGCGCCGGAGCATCGAGAGGTGCGCGCCGGGGCCGAGCTTGCGACCGAGGTCGAAGGCCAGCGTGCGGACGTAGGTGCCCTTGGTGCAGCGGACGCGGAAGTTGATCTTGGGGCTCTGCCAGGAGAGCAGCTCGAACTCCGCGATGCTGATCGCGCGGGGCTCGCGGACGACCTCGATGCCCTTGCGCGCGAGGTCGTAGAGCTTCTGGCCGCCGATCTTCTTCGCGGAGTGCATCGGCGGCACCTGGAACTGGTCGCCCAGCATCGAGGCGAGGGCGGCGCGGACCTGCGCTTCGGCGATCTCGGGGACGGGGTTCGTCTCCAGCGTCGCGCCTTCGGCGTCCTGCGTGTCGGTCACGACGCCCAGCGTGGCTTCGCCGAGGTATTCCTTGTCCTGCGCCATCAGTTGGTCCGAGGCCTTGGTCGCCTTGCCGACGAGCACGATGAGCAGGCCGGTCGCCATCGGGTCGAGGGTGCCGGCGTGGCCGACGCGGCGCGTGCGGTAGAGGCGACGCACGCTGTCCACGACGTCATGCGAAGTGATGCCCTGCGGCTTGTCGACGAGCAGGACGCCCGCGGGTTCGGCGGCAGGCTCGCTCATTTCGCCGAATACTCGCGGTAGTGGGCGATGACGATGCCGAGGATCTTCTCGCGGTCCTGAGGCAGACGGCAGCCCTGCATGTTGAAGCCGGCCGCGAGCATGTGCCCGCCGCCGTTCAGCTTGCCGGCGCAGAGGTCTAGGCGGAGCTTCGGGTCGCGGCCGCGGAGGCTGCCGCGGATGCCGTCGGCGCCTTCTTCCATCAGCACGGCGATCTCGACGCCTTCGACGGAGCGGGGAAACTCGACGAGGCCTTCCTTGTCTTCCTTCGAGGTGCCGGTCGCGACGTAGTCGGCCTGGGTCAGCTCGCCGGAGCAGATCTTGCCGCCTTCATGGAAGGCGATCGTGTTGAGGAAGCGCTTGGTCAGCTCGAGCTTGCCGCGGCTTTCCTGCTCGAAGACGCGGTAGTTGGCTTCCGCGGGGTCGGCGCCGCGGCGGACGAGCTCGGCGATGATCGCGAAGACGTCGGCGGTGGTGCTGCGGTAGCAGAAGCGGCCGGTATCGGTCAGGATGCCGAGGTGGAGGGCCTTGGCGGTGACGGTATCCACGGCGAGCCCTTCGGCGAGGGCGCCGGCGGCGAGGATGTGGCACGTCGCGGCGGCCTCGCGGACGACGATGTTCGTCTGGGCGTAGTCCGGGTTGGAGGCGTGGTGGTCGATGTTAGCCAGGATGCCGGCCGGGAATTTGGCGAGCAGTTCCGTCCCTACGCGGGACGCATCGGCACAGTCGACGGTCACGGCCACGCGGTCGGTCGCGTCATAATCGGCGCCTTTGACGAACGTCACGCCTTCGGCGTAAGGGACGAGGTTCGGGGGGATGCGGTCCCGGTTCACGCAGATCGCGTCCACGCCCTCGGCGAGGAGCATCCGGCAGAAGGCGGTCTGGGAGCCGATGCAGTCGCCGTCGGGGCGCATATGGCCCAATACGGCCACTTTCCGCCCTTTGAGACCCTTGACGAGATCCCGGAGGGCCTCGCCCGCCGCTTGCATGCTGATACCCATGGTTTTGCGGATGAAGAAACAGCCGGGGCCCGTTGCTGGCAAAGGCAAAAGGCGAGGTTATCACCAACTTGGGGGGAACGCTTGAACCTACCGGCGGTTCGGGCATAGTCCCTGCTACCAACCCCATACGGGCGTTTCGCCCTCAACCCACCTTCCATGGATAAGGACAAAAACAACAATTTCACTCCCCGCGCCCGCAAGGTCGTGGAACTGGCCCGCGCGGAAGCCCGCCGGTTCAACCACAACTACGTCGGCACGGAGCACATCCTGCTCGGCCTCATCAAGCTCGGCGAAGGCGTCGCGGTCAACGTCCTCGGCCGCATGGGCCTCGACCTCAAGACCGTCCGTGGCGCCGTCGAGAAACAGGTCGGCCCCGGCCCGGAAGAAGCCAAGGCTCCCGACACGATCCCGCTCACGCCGCGCGTCCAGAAGGTCATGGCCCACGCCGTCACCGAAGCCCGCGCCCTCGGCCATGCCTACGTCGGCACCGAACACATCCTCCTCGGCCTCCTGAAGGAAGGGGAGGGCGTCGCCGCCCGCGTCCTGCAGCAGCTCGACGTCGACCTGGAGCGCTGCCGCAAGGAGATCCTCGCCGACATCGACCCGTCCGCCGCCGACGAGTCCGAGAAGAAGGACGGCGACACGCCGCCTCCGGAAGAAGCTTCCGAAGACACCCCGCCTCCGTCCCGTCGCTCTTCCTCCGAAGAGGGCGCCCGTCCGGGCCGCGGCGAACGCCTCTCGCTCCTCAAGACCTTCGGTCGCGACCTCACCGAGCTCGCCAAGGCCGGCGAACTCGACCCCGTCATCGGCCGTAAGGAAGAGATCCGCCGCGTGGTGCAGATCCTCTGCCGCCGCACGAAGAACAACCCGGTCCTCATCGGCGAAGCCGGCGTGGGCAAGACCGCCATCGTCGAAGGCCTCGCCCAGGAGATCGCCTCGGGTGTCGTCCCGGAGATCCTCCTCGACCGCAAGGTCATCACGCTCGACCTCGCCCTGATGGTCGCCGGCACGAAGTATCGCGGCCAGTTCGAAGAACGCATCAAGGGCATCATGGACGAGATCAAGCGCGCCAAGAACGTCATCCTGTTCATCGACGAGATGCACACGATCGTCGGCGCCGGCGCCGCCGAAGGCGCCATGGACGCGTCCAACATCCTCAAGCCCGCCCTTTCCCGCGGCGAGATCCAGTGCGTCGGCGCCACCACGCTCTCGGAATACCGCAAGCACATCGAGAAGGACGCCGCCCTCGAGCGTCGCTTCCAGTCCGTCAAGGTCGACGACCCGACGCCGGAAGACGCCGTGCTCATCCTGCGCGGCATCCGCTCGAAGTACGAGGAGCACCATAAGTGCGAATACACCGACGCCGCCATCGAAGCCGCCGTCCGCCTCTCGCACCGCTACATCACCTCGCGCCACCTGCCCGACAAGGCCATCGACGTCATGGACGAGGCCGGCGCCCGCGCCCGCATCCGTTCCCTGAACATCCCGGCCGACATCGACGTCGTCCAGGCCGACATCGACAAGGTCGTGCAGCAGAAGGAAGACGCCTCCCGCAACCAGAAGTTCGAGGAAGCCGCCAACCTGCGCGACACCGAGAAGAAGCTCCGCGCCAAGCGCGAGAAGATGCTCGAGGAATGGCGCAAGAAGCGCGACGAGAAGCGCATCGTCGTCGGCGAGGAGGAGATGCTCCACATCGTCGCCGACTGGACCGGCGTGCCCCTCAACCGCCTCGAGAAGAAGGAGACCAAGAAGCTGCTCGAACTCGAGAAGGACCTGCAGACGGCCGTCATCGGCCAGGACCGCGCCTGCGAAGTCGTCGCCCGCGCCCTCCGTCGCTCCCGCGCCGACCTCAAGGATCCGCGCCGCCCGATCGGTTCCTTCCTGTTCCTCGGCCCCACCGGCGTCGGCAAGACGCTCCTGGCCCGCTCCCTGGCCGAACGCATGTTCGGCGAGAAGGACGCGGTCATCCAGATCGACATGTCCGAGTACATGGAGAAGTTCACGGTCTCCCGCCTCATCGGTTCGCCTCCCGGCTACGTCGGTCACGACGAGGGCGGCCAGCTCACCGAAGCCGTCCGTCGCAAGCCCTACTCCGTCGTGCTCTTCGACGAGATCGAGAAGGCCCACCCGGACGTCATCCAGCTCCTCCTGCAGGCCCTCGAAGACGGCCGCCTGACCGACTCGCTCGGCCGCGTCGTCGACTTCCGCAACACGATCATCATCCTGACGTCCAACGTCGGCGCCGACGTGCTGCAGCGCAACAACTCCGTCGGCTTCGACGTCGGCGTGGATTCCACCCGCGACTACGAGAAGCTCAAGGATCGCATCATGGACGAGACCAAGCGCGCCTTTAAGCCGGAGTTCCTCAACCGCCTCACCGACATCGTCATCTTCCAGCAGCTCGCGAAGGTCCATATGACCAAGATCGTCGACATCGAGGTCGACAAGGTGGCCAAGCGCCTCCTTGACCTCGGCGTGAAGCTCGTGGTCAACGAAGCCGCCCGCGGCTACCTGGTCGACAACGGCTGGGACGAGAAATACGGCGCCCGCCCGCTCCGCCGCGCGGTCGAACGTCTCCTCGAAGACCCGCTGGCCGAAGCCATCCTGCGCGACGACTATAACAAGGAAGAGCCGGTCATCGTCTCGGTCGGCGAGAAGGGCCTCGTCTTCACGCAGAAGAAGAGCGGCGCCGACACCGGCGCCTAAGCGATGAACCGCCTGGTCACCGCAGGCCTCCTCGGCGCGATCGCCATCGCGCTGGGGGCCTTCGGCGCCCATGGCCTGAAGGAGCGACTCGCGCTGGTCCCGGAGGCCGCCGCTTGGTGGCAGACGGCCACGTTCTATCTGCTGACGCACGCCGTCGCCATCGGCGCGATCGGCGCTCGCTCCGTCTGGCCGGCCCGTCTCTGGGCCATGGGCTCCGTCATCTTCGCCGGCACGCTTTACGCGATGGCCTTGGGCGCACCTCGTTGGTTCGGCGCCATCACGCCGCTCGGCGGGTCGCTCCTCATCGCCGGCTGGGTCGTGCTGGCCTGGACGTCGCGCAAGGAATCCTGACTTGCCGAGGCCGCATCGCCCGCCGACCTTGGGGCATGGCGGAGCCTTTCACCTATCACGACGACGGCGGCGACGATCTCGAGCCGGCCGAACGAGAGGTGGCCTGCCGGTATTACCTCGACGCCGGTCCGCAGCACACGGAGTTCGTCACGCAGTTCCTCGGACCCAGCGAGTGCGGCAAGTTCGACGTGCTCTGGGAAGAGTCCGACATGACCGAGGAGGTCACGGTGGCGGTCGCCTGGCTGCCGCGCGGCCAGCTGCAGGGCTTCGAACTCTGGCAGGCTCTGGCCTTGGCCTTCTGGAACGTGAAGAAGGAAGGGGAGTGTTGGGACAACGCGGATTGCATCGAGGTCATCGACCGACCGGACACCTTGGTCGACGCGGACGCCTTCAAGGCCGTCCTGGCCGCGGTCTGGGCCAAGGATTCGGAAGACGAGTAAGCAGGTCCGCTTGCCACCGGGTCGGCCGGGGTTAAGCTGTGGTCATGCGATTCCTCGCCCTCGCCCTGACCCTCCTCATGACCTCCCTCCACGCGGAAGACAAAGCCCCCGGCCTGCTCGGCGTCCCGGTGAAGGATATCGACGGCAAGGCGACCACCCTCGGCGCCGTCAAGGGCGGCAAGGTCTGGCTCGTGGTCAACGTCGCCAGCCAGTGCGGCTACACCCGCCAGTATGCGGGACTGCAGGCGCTCTACGACAACTTCAAGGCCAAGGGCCTCGTCGTCGCCGGCTTCCCGTGCAACGACTTCGGCGGCCAGGAGCCGGCGTCCGAAAAGGAGATCAAGAAGTTCTGTAAGACGAACTTCAAGGTGACCTTCCCGATGTACGCCAAGGTCGCGATCAAGGGCAACGACGCGCACCCGCTGTTCGAGAAGCTGACGGGCAAGGACGCGGGCCATCCCGGTCCGGTGGGCTGGAACTTCAACAAGTTCCTCATCGGCGCGGACGGCAAGCTGCTCGCCCGCTTCGGCTCCGACGTCGAACCCGACTCCGAAGAGCTCGAGAAGGCCATCGAGAAGGCCCTGAAGTAAGCCGCGCTTTGACTTCCCGCGGGGGTGGCCTAGCAAGGGGTCACCCCATGACGCGTTTTCTCGCCGCCCTGCTTGCCGGACTGACGTCGCTGTCGGCGGCTGATTCCTACGACGTCTGCGTCTATGGCGGCAACGCCAGCGGCGTCATGGCGGCCTGCGCCGCCGCAAAGGAAGGCGCCAAGGTCATCGTCGTCGAGCCGAGCCGCTGGCTGGGCGGGATGACCGGCGGAGGCCTGATGCACATCGACTGGGGACGGGAAGAGGCCGTCAGCGGTTCGACCCGGCCGATCCTGAAGAAGGACCACAAGGACGCCCAGTATCGGGAAGTCTTCGGCGAGATGCTCAAGGCGGCCGGCGTCACCGTGCTCTTCGAACATCGCGTGAGCGCGGCGCTGAAGGTCGACGGCGTCATCCGGCAGGTCGACTTGGACCTCGCTCCGTTCGACGAGTATGGCTGCCCGCCGGCGACCCCGACGAAGGCCATGGCCCGCACCATCAAGGCGAAGGTCTTCATCGACTGTTCGTATGAAGGTGACCTGATGGCGCGCGCCGGCGTCGCCTATGCCTACGGTCGGGAGGCGAGGTCGACCTATGGCGAGAGCCTCGCCGGTGCGCAGCCCCCGATGTCGGTCTACGCGATCGACCCTTATGTGAAAGCCGGCGACCCGCAGAGCGGCTTGCTGCCTGGCTTGCAGCCGACGCCGGTCGCGCCCGTCGGTGAGGCGGATCAGCTCACGATGGGCTACGGCTTCCGTTGGCGCTTCGTCTTCAAGGGCGAGGGCCTGCCGATCGAGCCCCCCGCGAACTACGATCCTAGGCATTTCGAACTCTTTCGCCGGGCCTTCCAGCAGGGCGTGGACATCCTTTCCGGGCGCGTCATGCGCGGCAAGGTCGACGGCTGGGAGAAGAGCGGTGGCCGCGTGTATTCCGGCGGCGCAGGCAACCTCGCACGCGCGCTCTTCGCGCCGACGAACTACGGGCACAACGCCGGTTATGCCGACGGTGACTACGCGACCCGGGCCCGCATCTGGAAGGAGCAGCAGGACTTCGTGCGAGGCATGACCCACTTCCTGCGGACCGACCCCAGCGTGCCCGCGAAGCAGAAGGAGATCGCGCTCAGCGTCGGACTCGAGAAGGGGGCCTTCGATGAGACCAAGGGGTACCCGCATCAGCTCTACGTCCGCGAGGCCCGTCGCATGGTCGCGGATTACGTCGTCACGCAGAAGGACCTGGAGGGCTGGACCAGCCCTGCTGATTCCGTCGGCCTCGCGTCCTACGGCGTCGACGAATGGCCTTATGCTACCGTGGCGCTCGACGGCAAGGTGGCGCTCATGGGCGGCTATTACTCGATGCTTTATCTCGAGGACGAGCACCGCGGCATCTACCGGCTTCCTTATCGTGCGATCGTCCCGAAGAAAGCCCAGTGCACGAACCTCCTCGTCCCCGTCTGCGTGTCCGCCAGCCATATCGCCATGACGTCGATCCGGATGGAGCCCGTGTGGATGATCCTCGGCGAATCCGCCGGCGTGGCGGCGTCGATGGCCGTCAAGTCAGGCTCGGCCGTCCAGGACGTGCCGTATCCCGAACTTTATCCGAAGCTCCGGGCGCTGGCCCAGAAGGTGGACCTCCCCAAGAAGAAGGAAGCTAAGCCGAAGTAGGCCCGGCGATGCGGAGGTCGGCGACGACCTTTCCGCCGACGAGATGCTCGGCGATGATGCGGTCGAGGTTCTCCGGCGTGCAGCGGCCATACCAGACGCCTTCCGGGTAGACCACGGCCACCGGTCCCTCGACGCAGACGCGGAGGCAGTCGGCCTTCGTGCGCTGGATGCCGCCTTTCTCCGAGAGGCCGAGCTGCTTCAGGCGCGTCTTCAGGTAATCCCAGGATTTCGCCGCCAGTTCTCCGCCGCAGCAGGCCTGCTCCGACGATTTCACGCAGAGGAAGATATGCCGGCGGGTGGCGTCCAATCCCAACGCCTCGGCTGCGCGGGTGGCTTCCGGGGTCATTCGAAGCGCGGGATCAGGCCGTCCTTCTCGAGCTTCAGGAACAGCTCGCGGCTGAACCAGGCGTCGTTGGCGGCATACTGGATCTGACGTTCGTCGAGAGGCTTCGCCCAGTTCGAGGTCTGCACCTTCTTGGACTTCTTCATCTGCAGGCCGAGGAAGTGGGCGGCGAGGGCCTGGAGGCCCGTGTTCACCAGGCCGGTCTTCTTCGTGTGGTCGGCGATGTCGATGAACGCGCGGTCGTCGAACGGCGCGCGGGCGCGGAGGTTCTTCACGTCGTCGCGCACGGCGACGCCGACCTTGGCCTGGCGTTCGTTGCAGAGGACGGGGAAGGCGAGGGGGATGCCGCCGCAGTGATCGAGGCGGAAGACGAAGATGTGGTGCTCGCCGGCCAGCTGCAGGATCGAGGGCAGGTTATACTCGCCGCGAGTGTGGGACGGCTTGGTCTCGGTGTCGAAGCCCAGGACGCGGTCGCGGGCGAGGGAGGCGATGGCCTTTTCGGCGTCCTTCTCGGACTCGATGAGCTCGATCGGGCCGGTCCACTCGCCGACGGGCAGGGATTCGATGAAATCTTTTTCGACGCGGATACCGCCCTGGCCCCGGCCGCCCTGGGTGTTGGCTTGGGCTTCGGCGCCCGGTTCGGCGGGTTCTGGCTGGTTTTCGGACTCTTCCACGAGGGGTAGGCAAAGCAGCCACCGGTCATTGGCAACCAGAGACTAGGAGGGGTGGGAAAAAAGCGTTGACCGTGGCCGCGCGGTCACCTTTGTTTAACTTCCCATTTAACGGGGCCTTAGCTCAGTTGGTAGAGCGCTTGCATGGCATGCAAGAGGTCGTCGGTTCAAGCCCGATAGGCTCCACCATTCAAAACCGGCCGTCTTCCCTCGGGAAGGCGGCCGGACTCTTTGAGGGCTTTTTCGCCGGGGCTCAGCGCGTCACCAGCGTCAGGAGCGAGCGGCAGTCGGACTGCAGGCGGGCTTCGACGGCGGTGTTGTCGCGGGAGACCTTGCCGATGGACTCGGCGCAATTATCGAGGGCCTTCTTCAGGACCATCAGTTCGCCCTTGGAGGCCTTGGCTTCGGGCTTCTCGGCCAGGTCGCCGGCCATCTTGGAATACTTCTCGAGGATCTTCTTGATCGCCTCGCGGTCGGCGGCGGCGCGGCGGAGCATCATCCAGACCGGCTTACCCTTGGTGCCGCCTTCGGCGAGCATGCGGAGGTAACCGAAGGTGTTGAAGGGGCGGGCGTCGGATTCGAAGTCGCGCTTGGCGGCGGCTTCGGCGGCGACGTTGTCGGCGGAGCGGGCCTTGGACTTGGCGGCGGCGGCCTTGGCCTTCGGGGTTAGCGGCTTGCCGGCTTTCTCCTTGGGCTCTTCGGCGGCGGGTTCGGCCTTGGGCAGCGGCTCGTTCTTGCCGCCGACCTTGCTGGCGCGCTTGAGGTCTTCGTAGCCGGCCCAGAACTGGGCTTCCTCGAGCTGGAATTCGTTGCAGACGGCGTCGATCTTGTTCTGCGAGGGGTTCATGCCCTTGAGGCCGTCCTGCATCGAGATCGTGAGGATGCCGATGAGGGACTTCGTGTCGGTGGCCGTGGCCTCGACGGCGAACGGGTCGGCCTCGGCTTCCTTCTTGGTCATCTTCTTCTCGGCCTTGGCGTCGGCGATGAGCTGCTCGCGCTCGGCCCAGACCTTGGGGTTGTTCTTCTTGATCCAGTCGAGGTCGAGGTCTTCCCACTTGTAGTTCAGCACGGCGTCCGAATCCAGGCGCTTCACCATGATCGCGGTGTCGTCCTGGGTGATGTACTCGAAGGTGATGATGGTGGCGTTGCCGGCGCGGCGCAGCTGGACGGTCTCGGCGAAGGCCGGCAGGACGGTCAGGGCGAGGGCGGCGAGGAGGAAGCGACGGGCGGGGTGCACGGGAAGGAGCGTGGGGAGGGGGCGATGGGTCGGCAAATCTAGAACACCGAGGCGTGGGGAGGGTTGCGGTCTCGGCCAAGCAAAAGACCGCCGGGAGGCGGTCTTTCGGAACGGCTGGGGGATACCCCTTACTTGCCCTTGGCCTCGAACTTCGGGAGCAGGTAGTTGGCGCAGGAGTCGAGGGAGGCGAGCTGGACGTAGTCGGCTTCCGGGACTTCGATGCCGTGCTTCTTGCGGAGCTCCATGACGATATCCAGGAAGTCCATGGAATCGAGGGAGAGCTGGTCGCGAAGGCGGACCTCCGGCTTGACGGCGGTCAGGTCCTCGTCCGGCGCGATGTCGGCGATGATATCGAGAACCACCTGCTTGATGTCGTCCTTAGTCATGTTTTCAGGGGTTTGTTTCAAACGGCCAAACCCTGTCAGGCAACCCCATATTTCTTGACGATGAGGGCGGAATTGATGCCCAGCATGCCGAAGGAGTTGTTCAGGATGGCGTCGACCTTGGCCACCTTGACCGGCTGGTTGATCACCAGGCCCGGCATGGCGCATTCGGGGTCCAATTCCTCGATATTGATGGTCGGATGCACCCAATTGTCCTCAAAAGAGGGCAGATTGCCTGCCAATTCCAAGGCACCGGCGGCACCCATGCAGTGGCCGATGAAGCTCTTGGTGTTGTTGATCTTGGTATCCGGGCAGTCGGTGAAGACCGTCCTCAGGGCGGTGCACTCCTGGATGTCGCCGAGGGCCGTGGCGGTGGCGTGCGTGGAGACGATCTGGATGTCCTGCGGCTTCATGCCGGCGCGCTGGAGGGCCATGCGGACGCATTCGGTCTGGCGCTCCGGGTTGGGCAGGACGGCGTCGGTGGCGTCGGAGTTGATGCACCAGCCGGCGATCTCGGCGATGATGCGGGCGCCGCGGGCGAGGGCATCGTCCAGGCGTTCGAGGACGTAGATGGCGCCGCCTTCGGAGATGACGATGCCGTTGCGGTTCTTGTCGAAGGGGCGGGAGGCCTTGGTCGGGTCCTCGTGCGCACCGAGCGCGCCCTGGTTCTTGAAGCCGGCGAAGATGCCGAAGGTGTGGAT
>JAHEJL010000012.1 GCA_024638885.1 Coraliomargarita sp.
CCCTCGAGGACGACCTGATGCGCCTGTTCTCGAACGCGGGCATCATCTCCTCGCTGCTCGAGAAGTCCTTCAAGGAAGGCGAGCCCCTCGAGCACCCGCTGCTCAACCGTTCCATCGGCACCGCCCAGAAGCGCGTCGAAGGCCAGAACTACTCGATGCGCAAGCGCCTGCTGCAGTACGACGACGTGCTGAACCAGCAGCGCCAGATCGTCTACGGCCTGCGCAACCGCGCCCTCAAGGCCGTCGACAGCCGCGAGACCATCCTGAACATCGTCGAGGAAGAGATCGAGGAACGCCTCAACGTCGTCTTCCCCGACCCCGACGGCGAAGCCGACCGCCGCGCCGCCGAGACCTTCGTCTACTGGTACATCACGACCTTCCACATGCGGATCGACCTCGAGGACATCCTCGCCCGCACGAAGGCGCAGGTGACGCTCCTCGCCACCGACCGCGTCCGCGCCCTGCAGACCGGCCGCGAGGAACACGAGTCCCCCGAGATCCTGCAGTATCTCGAACGCAACGTCCTGCTCCGCGCCATCGACCGCAACTGGCAGAACCACCTCACCGAGATGGAAGACCTCCGTCGCGGCGTTGGCCTGCGCAGCTACGCGCAGAAGGACCCGCTCAACGAGTACAAGGCCGAGGCCTTCAAGGCCTTCGAACGCCTGATGCAGCAGCTGCGCACCGACACGTGCTCCGGCCTGTTCCGCACCGCGACGTCGATGGAGGCCCTCGAAGCCCTCATGCGCCGCGCCCAGGGCCTCGCCAAGGCCACCGGCCCCGCCGAACCGGGTTCGCCCGCCGCGACGGAGACCACGCCCGCCAACGCCCCGAAGGCCGAACCTTTCCGCCGCCTGACCCCGAAGATCGGCCGCAACGCCGTCGTCCGCATCCGCAAGGGACCTGAGACCCAGGAACTGAAGTGGAAGAAGGCCGAGGCGCTCGTCCGCGACGAAGGCTGGGAAGTCGCCGAAGTCCTTTCGGAATGACCGGCGAGCCGACGAGCAGCGGACGTTCCGAGGCCTGGCTGACCTGGGCCGGAACGTCGCTGACCGCCCTGCTGCTCTTCTTCTCGTTCGGCCCCGTCGGCCATCCGTTCTGGGCGTTCGTCGCGCTCGTGCCCGCCACGCTCGCCGCGTCGCTCCGACCCGACGGGCGCACCTGGCGCCGCGCGGCCTTCGTGACGAGCTGGGTGCTCTGGATCGCCTTGCTGGTGTGGCTGCGCCACGTCTACCCGCCGCTCGGCTGGCTGGGCCTCGTGCTGCTCACGGCCTACTGCGCGCTCTACCCTTTCGTCTGGCTGCTGCTCGTCCGCTGGATCTTCCCGGCCTGCGCCGGCGCGTCGCTGCCCGCCCGCCTGCTCGCCATCGGCGGCCTCGCCGGCGCCTGGGGCCTGCTGGAATGGACGCGCGGCACGATCCTCTCCGGCTTCGGCTGGCTGCCGCTGGCGGCCTCGCAGACCGGTAATCCGGTGATGCTCAGCCTCTGCGCGTGGGCCGGCCCGACCGGGCTGTCGATCGCGCTCGTGCTCTTCAACCTCGGCCTCGCCCGCTGGATCGTCCGGCTCGTCGAGTTCTACCGCGAGGACGCGCACCTCGCCCCGACCGGCCCGGCCGGCTGGCTGCGCCGCATCACCCCGGAGCTCTACCTCGGCCTCGCCCCCATCGCGCTCGGTTTCTTCGCCTTGCTCGCCGCGAACGGCGCCAAGCTGACGACCGACAAGGTCAGCTTCACGCCCGCGGTGGTGCAGACGGATTTCGATCCGAACGCGAAGTGGGACGCCAACCGCCTGCAGGAGCATCTCGTGCTCACCGAGCAGCTGACGGCGAACGTCGCGGCGAACCAGGCGGCGGACTTCGTCCTCTGGCCCGAAGCCGCGCTGCCGCTGTCGCTCGAAAGCGACGCGTACGTCAGCCGCCTCACCGGCCTCGCCAAGGCCGTCGAGACCCCGCTCGTCATCGGCGCGATCGACCGCCGCGGCGCCGGTTACGGCAACGCCGTCGCGGTGCTCACGGCCGACGGGGTGCAGAAGCCCGTCTACGCCAAGCGTCACCTGGTGCCCTTCGGCGAGTACGTCCCGTTCGCCGACTTCCTCCCGCTGCGCAAGGTGGTCCCGATCCCGAGCGACTGCGTCGCCGGCACGGGCCCTTCCCTGCTGCCGCTCACGACGCGCCGCGGCCACACCTTCATGGCGGGCGCGCTGGTCTGCTACGAAGACGTCTTCCCGGAGCTCGCCCGCGAACATGCCCGCGCCGGCGCCGACATCCTGCTCGTCGTCACCAACGACGCCTGGTATGGCCGCGAAGCCGGCGCCTACCAGCACGCCGCCCACTCCGTCCTGCTCGCCGCCGCCACGGGCCTCCCGGTGGTCCGCTGCGGCAACGCGGGCTGGAGCGGCACCATCGACTCCCTCGGCCGGGCCTTCCCCGTCACCGAGCAAGGCAGCGTGTATTTCCGCGGCGCCCGCGTCACCGCGCCGGTCAGCCTCCCCCGCGTCCGCCAGCCCGACACCTTCTGGGTGCGGCAGGGCGACTGGGCCGTCGGCCTGGGCGGCGTACTCTTCGCCCTGGCCTACGTCTGGCGCCGCCGCCGGGGCTGAGCCAGAAATCCGCAGGTCCTTGTCGACCTCCCGCGGAAACCGTCCAAGGTGAAGTGACCCCGGCGCGGACGGATCCGCGCCTCACCGACGCTCACCGATGAAGCCCATGCGCCTCCTCCTCGCCTGCCTCAGCCTCTGCGTCGCGCTCACCCTGCCCGCCCAGGAACTCAAGAAGCCCAAGGACGCCTTCCCGGAAAGCGGCATGGCCACGTTCCGCCTGCGCATCAAATCCATCCCGACGCTGCGCATGCTGATCAACGGCGTGCCGGTGCTCATGGGCGTCGACACCGGCTGCCAAGGCGCCGCGGTCCTCACGCCCCGCGCCGCCGCGCGTTGCGGCATCACCGAGGCCTTCAGCCTGCCGACCATGGGCAACTCCGGTCGCAGCGAATCGACCTACGGCCTCGTCGACCGCCTGCAGGCCGGCGAAGTCACCTGGAGCGACTTCCACGTCGCGATCATGCCGCTCGACGGCATGGAGATCGACGGCCTCCTCGGCGCGGACATCCTCTTCGGTCGCCCGTTCTACATGGACCTGCGCAACAAGGTCATGATCCTGGGCAAGATCCCCGACACCTCCGGCGCCCATGAGGTCCCCTGCTACAGCCGCGGCGGCCATTGCGGCGTGAACATCGAGGTCGAAGGCGTGAAGGTCCCGATGATCGTCGATTCCGGCGCCTCGAAGTCGTACATGAGCTCGCTGAAGTTCCGCGGCCCGACCGAGTTCCGCGGCTACCTGCCCGTGGCCACCGTCCGCAGCACCGGCCTGACGCGCGTCGAGGTCTGCCAGATCAAGTCGCTGCGCATCGGCGGCGCCCCGCTGAGCGGCGTCGAATTCATCCGCGACGACGAGCATAACCTGCTCGGCGACGACTTCCTGCGCGCCCACCCGATCGCCGTGGACATGGCGGCGCGCCGCCTCTGGCTCTTCGAGCCGCAGGTGGCCGCGAAGCCGACCGACGAAGCGACGAAGTAAGCCGGCTTAGCGACGGCGACCGGACTTGCCGGAGCCCTTGCTGCCGCCTTCGGATTCGCCGCCTTCTTCGTTGGCGCCTTCCTCGGTCGGTTCCTCTTCGTCGTCCCAGCGGAGGTTCTTCTCCATGTCCTTGTCGACTTCCTCGACGTCGGGGAGGTCGGCGATGTCCTCGGCCGCGGCCTGGACGCGCGCCGGCTTGTCGTCGTCATCGTCGTCGCCGGGGACCTCATGGCCCTGCGGGACGAACTCGAGGATGTCGGTGATCTCTTCGAAAGGATGGATGTCGCGGCCTTCGATCATGGCCTGGTTACGGAGCTCGCTGAGCTGTTCATCCACGTCTTCGACCGTGAGCTTCTGCTCGAGCTTGATCGTGTCGTTGATGAGCTTCACGCGCAGGCGCATGATGTGCTCGAGGAAGTCGGCGTAGGCGCCCTTGTCGCCGTCCTTGATGTTCGGCAGGGCGAAGAGGGGCTCCTCGGAGTCGAGGATGTGTTCGGCGACGCGGACGAGGCGG
Organism: Coraliomargarita sp.; assembly: GCA_024638885.1. Taxonomy (GTDB): domain Bacteria; phylum Verrucomicrobiota; class Verrucomicrobiia; order Opitutales; family UBA953; genus UBA953. Next base: position 4,090 of record JAHEJL010000012.1, read on the forward strand.
ACCGTCTGGTCCTTCTCGATGTCCTGGGCCTGGAACGGGACGAAGGCGGCTTCGAGGACCTCGTTGGACAGGCCGTACTCGCGGAGGGGGTCCATCATGTCCAGGATCCACGGGAACTGGTAGGGATCGAGGATGCCGAGGCCGTCCGGCTCGTAGTGCTTGGGGTCGGAGTTCTCCTTCACCCACCAGTTGCCTTCCTTCTCCTTGAAACGGATGGTGCACCAAAGGAGCTTTGAGGTAGTCACAGCCATGGCAGGGTGGTTTGCCCAAGTCTGGGCGGGAGTCAAGAGGGGTCGGCGCCGGGTCCGAAGGGCGGGCTTCTCCCTTTCCTTCCGCCCTTTCCTCCCTTAACTGCTGGGCATGTCTTTCCTGTACGAGAAAGTGATTTCCAAGGCCCTCTACTCGCTGGACCCGGAGACGGCCCACCAGGTCGGCCTCCGCGGCATGGGCCTCCTCGGCGCCTGCGCCCCCCTCCGCGCCCTGATGGAGCGCTCGCTGACCCCCAAGGGCGGTCGCCCGATCGAAGCCTTCGGCCTGAAGTTCCCGAACCACATCGGCCTCGCCGCCGGTTTCGACAAGGACGGCCTCGGCTGGCGCGGCGCGGCGGCCCTCGGTTTCGGCCACGTCGAAGTCGGCACGGTCACCCCGAAGGCGCAGCCGGGCAACGAGAAGCCCCGCGTCTTCCGCTACCCTGAGCTCAACGCCGTCGTGAACGCCTACGGCTTCCCGAACGACGGCGCCCAGGCCCTCTACGACCGCCTGCGCAAGCAGCCCGGCCGCGGTAAGCGCGTCAGCCCGCTCGGCATCAACATCGGCAAGAACAAGGCCACCGCCAACGAGCAGGCCCACGAGGACTACCTCACCTGCTTCAAGCTCCTCGCGCCGCTCGCCGACTACGTCGTCGTCAACATCAGCAGCCCGAACACCACCGGCCTGCGCGCCCTCCAGGACCGTGCGCCGCTCGTGACGCTGCTCTCGACGCTCGCGCAGGAGAACCGCTCCGTGGCCGGCGGCCCGGTGCCCCTGCTCCTCAAGATCGCCCCGGACCTCAACCCGAACCAGCTCGCCGACATCGTCAGCGTCGTCGGCGAATGCGGCTTCGCCGGCATCATCGCCACGAACACCACGATCTCCCGCCCCGCCGGCACCGAAGCGTGCTCGCCCGGCCGCGGCGGCCTGAGCGGCGCCCCGCTGCTCGAGCGCTCCCTGCAGGTCGTGCGTTTCCTCGCGAAGGAAGCCGACGGCCGCATCCCGATCGTCGGCTGCGGCGGCATCCTGTCCGCCAAGGACGCCGGTCGCTTCATGGACGAAGGCGCCTGCCTCGTGCAGGTCTACTCCGGCCTCGTCTTCCGCGGCCCGGAACTCGCCCGCGAAGTCGCCGAAGGCCTCGCCTGGCGCCAGCGCGCCTGGGCCTGATTCACTTCGCCGGCGCGACGGGGATGTGCACTTCCGACTGCTTCAGGAAGAAGGGCACGAACGGGCTGTTCCAATAGACCGCGTAAGGTTGGCCGACGGCCTTGACCTCGGTGTTCCGCGCGAGCCACGCGCGCAGTTCGGCCAGCGCTTCGTCGTAATTCTCGCGGCTATAAGAACCGCGGATGCCGATCGCGGCGACGCGTCGGGCCGGGACCGACGACAGCTTCACCTGCGCGGTCTCCGCGAGGTCGGCCCGCTTGGCGGACGCTTCGTCGAGGTAGAAGACCATCGTGCCCGGCGAGATGCCCGCCTCGACCGGCGCGGTCATCGGGATCTTGTTCGAGTCGATGTAGCGGAAGAGCTTCATGAACAGCCCGTTGTCCGCGGCGAAATAATCCTTCGCGGATTCGGTGCGGATCCAGCGGGCCGCGGGCAAGGTCTTGAGCTCGAGGTCGCCGGGCGCGGTGCGGGGATAGGCTTCGGACACGGCGTCCAGCCTGGCCGACGCGGCGACGATGGCGAGGGCAACCCAGAGGAACGTCTTCATAAGGACATCAAAAGGTCGGCGGACGGGCTTTCCAACCCCGCATTCCTGCGACCGCCCTTGCCACGGCCCCGGGACTTCCTTTGCTGGAGGCATGGGCGAAACGCACGAAAAGACCACCTTTGCCTCCCGCCTGGGCCACAACTTCCTGACGGGCCTCTTCCTGATGCTGCCGATCGGGCTGACGCTGTACGTCGTCTCGGTCCTGCTCGACCTGATGGGCAAGTTCATCCAGCCCGCCCTCGAGATCGGCCTGGCCTGGCTCTGGCATAACTCCAAGCACCCCGCGCCCGACTTCACCGTCGGCCTCTACCGCCAGCTGGTCGTCGTCTCCTCCGCGGTGGTGATGATCTGCATCCTGGTCGTCATCGGCTACCTCTCGAAGCGCCTCTTCGGCAAGATCCTCCACCGCTGGTTCGCCGCCCTGCTCGAACGCATCCCGGGCCTCGGCTCCCTCTACGGCACGATCCGCCAGATGGTCGACGCCCTGAGCGGCCGCAACAAGGACACCTTCCGCCGCGTGGTGATGGTCCAGTTCCCGCGCGAAGGGATGTGGTCCATCGCCTTCGTGACCCACGAACAGCCCACGGTCTTCAGCCAGGCCGTCGGCAAGCCGGTCGTGAACGTCTTCATCCCCGCCGCGCCCGCCCCGACCACCGGCGTCGTCCTCCAGGTCTCGCCCGACGAGATCCGCGAGACGAAGCTGACCGTCGGCGAAGCCCTCGGCCTGCTGATGAGCTTCGGTTCCGTCGTCCCCAAGCCCGCGAGCAAGGAGTAAGGCCGGATGTCCGCGTCGAGCCTCCGCTGCCTGGTGCTGGGTCGCGATCCCTCCGGGGAATCGCACTCCCTGCTCACGCTGCTCGAGCCCGCGGAAGGCCTCGTGCGCTGCCTGATCCGCACCCACCGCGGCAAGGGCACGACGCTGCCGGATCTCTTCGACGAAGGCGAGGTCAGCCTCGAACGCGCCAAGGACGGCGGCACGCGCTTCGCCCGCGACTACCGCCTGCTCACGCGCCGCGCCGGCATCGCCCGCGACCATCGCACGCTCGAACGCGCCTGCCGCCTCGCGGCGATGCTGCGCAAGAACCCGCCGCCGCCCGAATCCGCCGAGGTCTGCTACCGCATCGCGTTCGAGACCTTCGACGCGATGGCCGCGCGGCCCCGCGCCGACTGCGCCTATTTCAAGAGCCTCTGGCTGATCCTCAAGGACGGCGGCTGGGGCGTGCATGAGCAGTGGTTCACGCGCCTCGGCGCCCGCCAGGCCCACGCCGCCGCGATCCTCGCCCAGCCCCTCGACGCGCAGACGACGGACGAGGAGACGGTCGCGAAGCTTTCCACCGACCTCGAACGCTGGTCCGCCGGCGAGGCCCATTTCGTGCTGCCCTGATGCGCATCGACATCAAGGCCAGGCGCGTCGAGCTGAGCGCGCAGGAGTTCGCGACGTTCCGCCCGGGACCCGGCGCGGGCGCCGGCGGCGCCCCGTGGCGCGCCGAAGCCGGCCGCCAATGGCACGAGACGATGCGCAAGGTCGCCGAAGCCGAAGGCCAGGGCTGGCAGTTCGAACGGTCCATCGCCTGCGAGGTCGCCGCCCTCGGCTGGACGATCGCGATCACCGGCCGCGCCGACCAATGGCTGGAGACGGCCGACGAAGTCCGCATCCGCGAGATCAAGACGATCAGCCTGAAGCTCCCGCGCAAGCCGGAGTTCCTCGTCGGCCGTTTCGCCCACCACTTCCTGCAGCTCGCGGCCTATTGCCACGCGGCCCGCCTCGGCTCCGGCGCGCGCGAGGTGAAAGGCGAACTGATCTTCATCGACCCCGCCGACGGCACCCGCCAGCCGGTCGCCCTGCCCCGCTCCGCCGAAGCCGACCTCCTCGCCCAGGCCGAGACGCTCGCCGCGCACGCCGAGAACCGCCGCGCCAGCCACGCGCGCCAGCTCAACCTGCCGGACCGCCTGCCCTTCAAGGAGCCGCGCCCGGAGTGGCTGCAATGCTGCGCCGACCTCGACCAGGCCGGCCTCGATTCGCCCACGCGCCTGCTCGTCGCCCCGACGGGCTTCGGCAAGACCTCCGCCGCCCTCCGCCACGGCCTCGGCCTCCTGCGGGGCGGACGCGCCGGCCGCCTGCTCTACCTGACCGGCAAAGGCACGGGCCAGATCCAGGTGCTGTCCGAGCTCCGTCGCCTCGCCCGCAGCAACGAGCTCCGTGCGGTGGTCCTCCGCCCGCGCGCCGAACACGAGGTCGAAGGCATCACCGACGACCCCGAGCAGATCCGCCGCAACTGGGCCAACGCGAAGATCGACCCCCAGCACCTGCTCGAGGAAGCCGCCGACCTGCGTCGCGTCCGCGAGATCGGCCGCATCGCCGGCGTGCCGCCGTGGGACATCACCAAGGCGATGCTCGGCCACGCCGACGTGGTGATCTGCGACTACAACTACGTCTTCTCGCCGCGCAACCGCGCCGCGCTCGAGACCGTGCCGGGCTGGGACATGTCCGACACCGTGCTCGTCGTCGACGAGGCCCACAACCTGCCCGACCGCGCCGCGGAATGCCTCTCCCTGCGCGACGACGAGCAGTCCGCGGCCGACTTCGCCTTCACGCTCACCCGCTTCCGCGCGCCCGAAGCCTGGTGCCAGACCGCGCAGCAATGGGCGGACTTCCTCCATCGCCTGCCCAAGGCCGACGCGCTCTCGCCGGACGACCGCCTCGAAGCGATGGCCATCGCGGAACGGATGTCGGTGCTCGCCGCCGAACACCCGTTCAACACCGACGACCTGCCCGACGCGGCCAAGCAGGCCGTCTGGAACGCCGCCTCCTGGTCCGATCGCCTCGAAGCCGCCGACCTCGGCTGGCTGCTCTGGTCGCCGCGCCCCGGCCTGCTGAGCCTCGACTGCCTTTCCGCCGCCAAGGCGACCGGCGAACGCCTCCGCGCCTTCGGCCACACCCTGCTGATGACCGCGACGCCGGGCCCGCGCGGCTCGCTCGCCGCCGACTGCGGCCTCGACCCGGACAACCTCGTGATGGTCCACGCCCTCGCGCCGTGGCGCCAAGGCGCGTACACCGTCGCGATCGACGGACGCGTCGACACCCGCCTCAAGACGCGCGAAGGCCACATGGCCCGCACCGGCGCCGCCCTGCTGCGCCTCTCGCAGGAAGGCGCGGTCGCCGCGTTCTTCCCGTCATACAAATATGCCGAAGCCGTCGTGAAGGAAGTGCGCGACCTCGACCCCAAGGCCGACGTCGCCCTGCAGCCGCGCGGGCTCGGCCCCGACGGCACCGCCCGCTTCGTCGAGGATTCGCTCAACCGCTACACGATCCTCTGCCTCATCCTCGGCGGCTCGCTCGGCGAAGGCGTCGACATGCTCGGCGGCCGCATCCGTTCCGCGGTCGTGATCGGGCCGGCGCTCCCCGAGGTCAACGCCTTGCAGGAAGCCCGCCGCAAGATGTTCGTCGAAGCCGGCGCCGAGGATGCGTTCTCCCTCGCCTACGTGCGTCCCGGCATGCGCAAGGTCAACCAGGCGCTCGGTCGCCTCGTGCGCGCGCCCGGCCATACGGCGCGCGTGCTCCTGCATTGCCGACGTTTCGCCGACGAAGCCTACCGCAACCTGCTTTCGACCGAATACGGCGACCCCGAAGTCCTCGCCGACGACGAGGAGTTCGTGCGCTGGACGGCCCGCAGCTGATCAGACGCGGCTGATGACGCGCGCGGCCGGGAAACGGATCTTCTTCAGCGAGGCGTACTTGTCCTCGGAAGAACGGTAACCGACGGCGCAGGCGACGACGGCTTCGTAGCCGGTGCCCTTCAGGCCGAGGATCTCGGTGTAGGCGGCGGGGTCGATGCCTTCGAGGGCGCACGTATCGACCGAGAGGGCCGCGGCGGCGCCCATGAGCTGGCCGAGGGCGATGTAGAGCTGACGGGCGGCCCAATCCTTCTGGCCGGCGGCATCCTTGCCCTTCACCACGCCGCCGATCATCATCTGGCGGTAGGGTTCGAGGGCTTCGGCCGGGGCCTTGCGCTCGCTGACCATCTGGTTGAAGAACTCGTTCACGTCGGCCTCGGTCATCTCGGTGCGGCGGGCGAAGACCACGAGGTGCGAAGCGTCGGTCACCTGCGACTGGTTCCAGGAGACCGGGCGGAGCTTGGCGCGGACGGCCGGGTCGTTGACGACGATGAACTTCCACGGCTGGAGGCCGAAGGACGAAGGCGTGAGGCGGAGGGATTCCTCGAGGGCGGCCCAGGTGGCGTCCGGCAGCTTGCGGGTGTCGAAGGCCTTGGTGGCGTAGCGCCATTCAAGGGAGGCGAGGAGCTGGGCAGGCGTGAGGGCGGCGTTCATATATGACGACCAGACAACCCTACCCCGCCCGGGTTGTCAAATCACGCGGGCGAAAGCACGCCGCCGGAGAGCACGAAGCGACGGGCCGCCCGTTCGGCGAACTCGCGGCTATGCGTCACGAGGATCAGCGCGGCGCCGCGGTCGGCGACGACGCCGAGCAGCAGCTCCATGATCTCGGCGCCGGTACGCTCGTCGAGGTTGCCGGTCGGTTCGTCGGCCAGGATCACCGACGGACGGTTGACCAAGGCGCGGGCGATGGCGACGCGCTGGCATTCGCCGCCGGAGAGCTTCGCGGGCAGGTGTTCGAGACGGGCGCCGAGGCCCACCTGGACCAGCAAGGCGCGGGCGGCCTCGGTCGCGGCGGCGGCAGTCACGCCGGCGATGCGCGCGGCGAGGGCGACGTTCTCGAGCGCGGTGAGCTCGGGCATCAGCTGGTAGTTCTGGAAGACGAAGCCCACGCCGCGGCCGAGGGAGGTGCGCGGCGCGACGAGCCCCGCGCCGGGCGCGAGGATGCGGACTTCGCCGGCGTCCGGCTGGTCGAGGCCGCCGAGCTGCTGGAGCAGCGTCGTCTTGCCCGAACCGGAGGAACCGCGGATCGAGACGGACTCGCCGGCGAACACCTCGAGCGAGACGTCCGTCAGCACCGGCAGGCGGCCGGCGGGCGAAGCGAAGGCCTTGGCGAGGCCGCGGGTCTGGAGGACGACGTCAGGCATCGCGCATGGCCTCCGAGGGTTTGCGGCCGGCGGCCCAGAGCGCGGGCACGAGGCCGGCGAGCGCCGTGGTCAGGAGCGTGAACGCCGCGGCGATGACGAAATCGGACGCGTCGTAATGGAGCGGCACCTTCGAGAACTGGTAGACGTTGGCGACCATGTCGCCGCCGCCGAACAGGCCGTTGATCGTGCCGAGGATGCCTTCGCGGAAGGAGAGGATCGTCCAGGTCAGGACGAAGCCGAGGAGCGTGCCGAGGGCGCCGATGAGCAGGCCCTGCAGGCCGAACAGCATGACCACCTGCCAGCGCGCGGCGCCGAGCGAGGCGAGCACGCCGACCTCGCGGGAGCGGCGGATGACGGCGGAGAAGAGCGTGCTGCCGATCGAGAACGACGCGACGAGCGTGATGATGAACATCAGGAAGAAGAGCATCGTCTTCTCGAAGCGGATCGCCTCGAGGAAGTCCTTCTTGATGTCCTGCCACGGACGGAAGCGGAGCTCGGGATGGCCGACCGCGAGGCGGGCGGCGGCCTTGGTCGCGAGCGCGGGGTCCTTCAGGCGGAGCGTGAGGCCGTGGGCGCGCGGGCCCAGGTTCCAGATCTCGCGGAAGCGGCGGAGCGGGATGAGGGCCGCGGCGTTGTCGACCTCGGTGAAGCCCGTGAGCACGACCGCGCAGACCTCGAACTCGGCGGGCAGCGGGGCCTTCCCTTTCTCGGCGCGTTCGGCCATCGCGGGCGACCAGACCTCGACGCGGTCGCCGACGCGCACGCGGAGCGCGCGGGCGAGCCCGTAGCCGAGGATGATGCGGCCGTCGTCGAGGTCGTCGAAGCTGCCGCCCACGACATACTTGCGGGCGGGCTGGCCGGGATCGGTCGGGTCGATGCCGCGGACCTGGGCGATGCCGGAGAAGTCGCCGTTGCGCGCGAGCGCGGGGCCTTCGGCGAACAAGGCGGCCGAGGCGACCTCAGGACGGGAGGCGAGCTGCTTCGCGAGGGCTTCGGGCTGCTCGATGGGCGCGGCGCCGATGACGAGGCAGTCGCCGAAGGATTCGCGGATGCGCAGGCGGTGTTCCTCGCCGAAGCCGTTCATCACCGTCTGCACGACGAGCAACGAGGCGACGCCGAGCGCCACGCCGAGGATCGACACCGTCGCGAACGCCGGGAAGCGCTTACCGGGCGGGAAGAGCTGGCGGAGGGCGAGATGGAGGAACCAGGGCAAGGGAAAGGGCTCAGGCCTGCGCTTCGGGCGCGAGCGTCGGGAACAGGATGACGTCGCGGATGTTGGCCGCGCCGGTCAGCAGGATCACCAGGCGGTCGATGCCGATGCCGAGGCCGCCCGCGGGGGGCATGCCGTGCTCGAGCGCGAGGAGGAAGTCCTCGTCGATCTTCTGGGTCTCGGCGCCGGCCTGGATCTCCAGCATCTTGCGCTGCACGCCGGGGTCGTTCTGTTCGGAGTAGGCCGGAGCGATCTCCTGGCCGTTGATGCAGAGCTCGAAGACGTCGATGGTCGAGTCGTCGCCGACGGTGACCTTGGCGAGCGGGCAGAGTTCCTTCGGGATGTGCGTGACGAAGGTCGGCTGGATGAGGCCGGGCTCGATGAGCTTGCCGAACACCTCGTTGGTGACCTCGTAGTCTTCCCAGTCGGCGCGCGGCTCGTGCAGGCCGAGGGCCTTGCACGCGGCGATCTTCTCTTCCTTCGTACGCGAGAACCACTGCGGGTCGCCCGTGCGCTCGAGGATGAGGTCCTTGTACTTCGCTTCGCGCCACTGGCCGCCGAGCTCGATCGCCACGCCGTCCGGACGGACGACGGTGGTCGTGCCGAGGACTTCGGCGCAGACCTTCTGGATCATCGAACGGACGAGTTCCATCATGCCGCGGTAATCGGTGTAGGCCTGGTAGGCCTCGAGCATCGTGAATTCGGGGCTGTGCTTCACCGACACGCCTTCGTTGCGGAAGACGCGGCCGATCTCGAAGACGCGGTCCATGCCGCCGACGAGGCAGCGCTTGAGGTGCAGTTCGAGGGCGATGCGCAGGTAGAAGTCGCAGTCGAGGGCGTTGGAGTGCGTCTCGAACGGACGGGCCGCGGCGCCGCCGGCGATGGCGTGCAGGGCCGGGGTCTCGACTTCGGTGAACTGGCGGCTCCACAGGAAGCGGCGGATCGATTCGACCACGCGGCTGCGGATGAAGAGGCGGCGGCGGGACTCCTCGTTGACGACGAGGTCGAGGTAGCGCTGGCGGTAGATCTTCTCGGCGTCGGTCAGGCCGGCCCACTTCTCAGGCAGCGGGCGGAGGGACTTCGAGACCAGCTTGTATTCGGAGACGCGGACGGTGACCTCGCCGGTCTTCGTGCGGAAGAGCTTGCCGCGGACGCCGACGAAGTCGCCGGAGTCGACCATCTTCTTGAAATGGGCGTCATAGGCGTCGCCCAGGGCGTCGCGGGTGAAGTAGGTCTGGATGATGCCGCCGCGGTCGAGCAGCTTGACGAAGCTGGCCTTGCCCATGACGCGGAGGGCGACGATGCGGCCGGCGACGGAGACCTCGGGGCCTTCCTCGACGCCTTCGGGCAGGAGGGCCGGGCATTCGTTCGAGACATGGGTCTGGTCCCACTCGGCGCGGAAGGGGTCTTCGCCCGCGGCGCGGAGGAGGGCGAGCTTCTCCTTACGGACCGCATGCAGGTCGTGGGAGATGGCGTTGAGGTCGGGCTTTTCGCTCATGTTGGCTACCCCAAAGGGGTGTCTCCCGGAGGGCGGGTAGGCAAGGGCGAAAGGTTCGGCTTTCCGTGTTGCGGCGGGGGCTTTCCGGAGAATAACCGAGACCCATGAAGGCCTATCTCGACCTGCTTCGCCACGTCCGGCAGCACGGAGAAATCCGGGGCGACCGCACCGGCACGGGCACGATCGGCATCTTCGGGGCGCAGCTCCGGTTCGACCTCGCCGAAGGCTTCCCGCTCCTCACGACCAAGAAGGTGCACGTGAAGTCCATCACGCACGAGCTCCTCTGGTTCCTTTCCGGCAGCACCCAGAACGCCTGGCTCACCGAGCGCGGCGTCAGCATCTGGAACGAGTGGGCCACCGCCGAGCAGTGCGCCAAGTTCGGCCGCCCCGAGGGCGACCTCGGCCCGGTCTACGGCCACCAGTGGCGTAATTTCGGGGCCACGAAAAAGCCCGATGGCACGTATGCGCCCGACGGCGTCGACCAGGTCCGCCGCGTCGTGGAGGAGATCAAGCGCAACCCCTCGAGCCGCCGCCTGATCGTCACCGGCTGGAATCCGCTCGAAGCCGACAAGGTGGCCCTGCCCCCTTGCCACACGCTCTTCCAGTTCTACGTGTCGACGGACGGACGCCTCAGCTGCCAGCTGTATCAGCGCAGCGCGGACCTCTTCCTTGGCGTGCCGTTCAACATCGCGAGCTACGCGATGCTCACGCACATGATCGCGCAGGTCACGGGCCTGAAACCGGGCCATTTCGTGCATACCTTCGGCGACGCGCACATCTATTCCAACCATGTGGAGCAGGTCGAACTGCAGCTCTCGCGCGAGACGCGCGCCCTGCCCCGCCTGGTGCTGAACCCCGACGTGAAGGACCTCTTCGCGTTCAAGTTCGAGGACATCGCCATCGAAGGTTACGACCCGCATCCGGCGATCAAGGCGCCCGTCGCCATCTGACGCCGTGGACCTCGGCCGACCGCTCATCGCCATCGCGGCCGTCGCGCGCAACCGCGGCATCGGCCTGAACAACAAGCTGCCGTGGCGCATCCCGGAGGACTTCGCGTTCTTCAAGGCCACGACCATGGGCCAGGTGCTGCTCATGGGCCGCAAGACCTACGAGTCCATCGGCCGGCCGCTGCCCGGTCGTACCACCGTCGTGCTCAGCCGGTCGGGCTTCAGCGCCCCCGGCATCATCGTCGCCAAGGACTGGCAGGAGGCCGCCCAGGTCGAGCCGACCAAGACCCTTTTCCTCGCCGGCGGCGCCGCGCTGTATGCCGAAGCCCTGCCCTGGTGTGCGGAACTCATTCTCACCCATGTGGATATGGAGCCTGAGGCCGATGCTTTCTTCCCCGATTGGACCGGACGGTTCGACGGCGGGGAGATCATCGCCCAGCACCCCACCTGCGTGATGCGCCGACACCGGCCGCTTTGAGTAATTGATTGTTTTCGGCCATAATTCAAGGATCTAGGGGTGGAGGGGGCTAATGACCCTCATAAAGTGGCCAAAAAGGGCGTTTAGGGGCGTTTTCTCCTTTCCAATACCTCCCCCCGCCCTACCGTCCGACCCATGCCGGACGGCCTGTTTATTTTCTTCGCAGCACTGACCCTCGGGGCTGCCCTTCTCTTGGTCCTCAGCCGCAACGCGGTGACCTCCGCCATGGGGATGATCCTGGCCTTGGTCGGGGTGGCCGCCGACTTCTTCCTCCTGGACGCCTACTTCCTCGGCGTGCTGCAGGTCCTCGTCTACGCCGGCGCCGTGATGGTGCTCTTCCTGTTCATCATCATGCTCCTCGACACCGAGGACCCGCAGGGCGCGTATCCCTGGAAGACCGCCGCGCTCGGCCTCGCCACCTTCTTCCTCCTGGCCGCCGGCGTGCTCTGGCTCTTCCACTGGTCCGGCGCCGTCTCCGCCGTCAAGGCCGGCGCCACGCCGCCCGAGCTCTCGACGAACCCCGCCGAGTTCACCACCGCCGCCAAGTCGTTCGGCCGCCTGCTCTACACGAAGTATCTCCTGCCCTTGGAAATCGCCGGCTTCCTGCTCCTCGTCGCCCTCGTCGGCGTCGTGTCGCTGAGCAAGGACAACCCCGAGGCCAACGCCTGATCTTTCCGCCATGGAAAACACCTCCCTCGCTCACCACCTCATCCTGGCGGGCCTCCTCTTCGTCCTGGGCCTGACCGGCGTGCTGATGCGCCGCAACCTGCTCGTGGTCTACATGTGCCTCGAGCTCATGCTCGCCGCCGCCACGCTGGCGCTCGTCGCCTTCTCGCGCTTCAACCGCACCATGGACGGCGCGGTCCTCGTCTTCTTCGTCATCACCGTCGCGGCCGCCGAGGTCGCCGTCGGCCTCGCGCTCATCGTCGCCCTGTTCCGCAAGCGCGGCACGGTGCAGTCCGACGCGCTCACCTCCCTCCGCGACTAAGCTTTTCCGATGCCTTCCGACCTCTCGTCCCTGGTCCACTGGATCCTGTTCCTGCCGTTGGGCGCCGCCGCGCTCTCCGCGCTCTTCCTGCGCCGCGCCGGCGGCCTCGCCGCATGGTTCTCCACCGCCGTCGCCTTCGTCATCGCCGGCCTCTCGCTCAGGCTGCTCACGTCGGCCACCGCCGACGTCCAGTGGCACGTCGAGCTCGCCAGGTTCGGCGGCGTCAGCCTCGGCTTCGGCTACCTCATCGACGCCAACGCGCGCCTGATGCTCTTCGTGGTGTCGTTCGTCGCCGCCTGGATCCACCTCTTCTCCGTCGGTTACATGAAGGAAGACCCGGCCCGCGGCCGTTTCTTCGCCGGCCTCTCGATCTTCATGTTCTCCATCCTGGGCATCGTCGTCGCCGACAACCTGCTCATGACCTTCGTGTATTGGGAACTCGTGGGCTTCAGCTCGTACATGCTGATCGCGCACTACTTCGACAAGGACTTCGCGGCCGCCGCCTCCAAGAAGGCGTTCATCACGAACCGCGTCGGCGACCTCGGCTTCATCCTGGGCATCGCGATGTGCCTCTCGCTCTACGGCACCGTCGACTTCGCCGCCCTCAAGGACCACGCGGCCGCCGCCAAGACGATCCCCGTCACCGTCGGCGCCCTGCTGATGTGCGGCTTCCTCGGCAAGTCCGCCCAGTTCCCGCTCCACGTCTGGCTCACGGACGCGATGGCCGGCCCGACGCCGGTCTCCGCGCTCATCCACGCCGCGACGATGGTGGCCGCCGGCGTCTACTTCATGGCCCGCGTGAGCTTCCTGCTCGCCCCTGAGGTCCTGCACTTCATCGCGATCTCCGGCGCCGGCATGGCCGCGCTCGCCGGCCTCTGCGCCCTCGCGCAGACGGACATCAAGAAGTCCCTCGCCTACTCGACCCTCGCGCACCTCGGCATCATGGGCTGCGCCCTCGGCCTCGGCCACCCCGAGCTCGCGCTGATGCACATGGCGATGCACGCGTTCTTCAAGGCCACGCTGTTCCTCGGCGCCGGCTCCGTCATCCACGGCTGCCACCACGAGCAGGACATGCTCAAGATGGGCGGCCTGCTGAAGAAGATGCCGCTCACCGCCGCGACCTTCATCGCCGCGACGCTCTCGAACTGCGCCGTGCCGTTCCTCGCCGGCTGGTATTCCAAGGACGCCATCATCGAGGCCTCCTTCCACGGCGGCCATCTCGCCATCTTCGCGTTCCTGTCCCTCGCCGCGCTCGCGACCTGCCTCTACAGCGGCCGCATGATCCGCCTCGTCTTCCTCGGCGAAGCCAACTCCGAAGAAGCCTCGCACGCCCATGAGTCGCCCTGGACGATGACCCTGCCGCTCGTCGTGCTCGGCCTCGTCTACTCCGTCGCCGGCGGTTTCCTCGCCCACACGATCATCCCCGCGGGCTCGCTCAAGCCGATCGAGCACGCCCTCGGCGAGGTCGCCTTCCACCTCACCGCCCCCTCGACGATCGTCGGCCTGCTCTCGCTCGTCGTCGGCTTCTGCGGCGCCCTGAAGTTCTACGGCACCGTCCGCGGCGCCGACGCGCTGCAGGTCGTCTCGCCCCGCACCTACCACCTCCTCGAGCACCGCTGGATGGACGGCCTGTACCGCTGGTACGTCGACGCCGTGCAGCGTCGCGTCGCCGAGTTCATCGCCTTCCTCGACCTCCTCCTCGTGAACGGCGTCGCCGTGCGCTGGCTCGGCGGCGGCGTCCCGGGCGTGCTGGGCTACCTTACCGGCCGCTCCTTCCACCGCGGCCAGACGCGCGCCTACGCGCTCTGGATCGTCCTCGGTTCCCTCTTCCTGGCCTGGTTCCTCATCGCCCGCTGATTTCATGGACACTTTCCCTGCCACGCTCCTCGCGCTCGCCATCACGGCCCCGATCCTCGTCGGCCTGATCCTGCTCGCCGGACGCAACCTCCCGCGCAGCTTCGCCTCGGGCTTCGCCTTCGGCGGCTTCGCCATCCCGGCCGTCCTCGGCCCCTGGCTGCTCGTCCTCTGGTCCAACCCGACGACCGCCCCGCAGCAGTTCCAGTCCGAAGGCTTCTGGGGCTTCGGCTTCGCTCTCAACGGCCTCGGCGCGCCGCTCCTCGCGATGACCTCGCTCGTCGGCCTCGCCGCGGGCATCAAGGCGCTCACGCAGGAAGTGGAAGGCCGGAACACCTACCTCGGCCTCATCCTGTTCATGCTCGGCGGCACGCTCGGCGTGTTCGGCACCAACCACCTCGTCGGCTTCTACTTCTTCCACGAATTCGCGCTCATCCCGACCTTCGTCCTCACGCTCTTCTGGGGCGGCGAAGGCCGTCGTCCGGCCGCCATGCAGATGGCGATTTACCTCACCGCCGGCGCCATGGCTTCCCTCGCGGGCATCCTGATCGCGATCGACGCCTCGGGCGTCGAGTACGGCAACGCGACCTTCGAGAACGTCGCCCACGGCCTGCAGAACGCCGCGCACATCCCCGCCGCCACCGGCGCGCTGGTGCTCTTCGGCCTCGGCACGCTCGCCTCGCTCTTCCCCTTCCACTCCTGGGCCGCGCCCGGCTACTCCGCCGCTCCGACCCCGGTCTCGATGCTCCACGCCGGCGCCCTGAAGAAGTTCGGCCTCTACGGCATCATCCTCCTCGGCCTCAGCAGCCTCGACATCACCGGCGGCGCGCTCGGCACGTGGTTCCTCTGGTTCGCCGTCGCCAACGTCGTGATCGTCGGCCTGATCTGCCTCGCGCAGCGCGACCTCAAGCAGCTGCTCTCCTGGAGCTCCGTCGCCCACATGGGTCCGATCTTCCTCGGCATCTGGGTCTGCGGCGTGTCCGGCAAGGCCGACGGCCTCGACGCCGCCGCGTTCCTGATGGTCGCGCACGGCCTGTCCTGCGCCGCGCTCTTCCTCCTCGCCAACGCCGTCCGCGCCCGCGCCGGCACCTACCGTCTCGACGAGCTGGGCGGCCTCGCCGCGCGCACGCCGGTCCTCGCCGCGCTCTTCGTCGCCGCGACGATGGCCTCCATCGGCCTCCCGGGCTTCGGCAACTTCTGGGGCGAAGTCGGCGTCTTCCTCGCCCTCCGCGCCCAGCCGCTCTGGCTCCAGGCCCTCGTGGCCTCGACCGTCGTCATCTCCGCCGTCTACGCGCTCCGCGCCGTGGCCGCCACGTTCTTCGGTCCGGCCTCCGAGGCGCTCGAGAAGCGCTTCGCTTCCGCGCCCTTCGGCGACCTCGGCTGGGCCGAACGCTTCGCCGCCTTCGTCCTGCTGGGCGCCTCGCTCACGATCGGCTTCGTGCCTTCGCTCGTGACGAAGTCCGTCAATCCCGTGGCCGCCGGCATCACCACCTACTCCCAGCATAACGCCAAGGCGCCGGCCAAGCCCGCCGCCGCCGCGCCCGCCCAACGCTAAGCTTTCCGTCCGATGATTCCTTTCCTCGCCGCCATCGATCCCGCCTTCGCGAAACTGGCCCCGCAAGCCGCCCACTGGAAGAGCATCCTGCCCGAGATCGCCGTCGCCGGCCTCTCGTTGCTCTGCCTGCTGCAGGCGATGTTCCTGCCGAAGGCGCTGCGCTCGCTGATCCCGCTCACCGCCCGCACCGGCCTCGTGCTCGTCGCCGTCATGGCGCTGACCGCCGGCCCGTGGACCCTGCCCGCCGACGTCTCGTCGTTCGGCGGCCTGCTCCGCCAGAACCTGCCGACCGACGGCGTGCGCATGGTGTTCCTGCTCTCGGCCCTGCTGACGAGCTTCCTCGCCGACAAGTTCCTCCGCGACCGCGACGCCGCCGTGGCCGACTACCACCACGTGCTGCTGGTCGTGACCGCCGCGTTCATGCTCCTCGCGCAGTCGAACCACTTCGTGACGTTCTTCCTCGCGCTCGAGACGGCCGCCGTCGGCCTCTACGTGCTCGTCGGCTACCTGCGCCGCAGCGAAGCCTCGCTCGAAGCCGGCGTAAAGTACCTCGTCGCGGGCGGCCTCAGCTCCGCGCTCCTGCTGATGGGCATCGTGCTCGTCTACGGTTCGCTCGGCGCCGTCGCCGGCGTCACCGACTCGCTCGACTTCACCCAGATCGGCAAGGCCCTCGCCACGCAGACCGCCGCCCACGCGGTCTCGCCGCTGACCCTCGCCGGCATCGCCCTGATCCTCGGCGGCGTCGCCTTCAAGCTCGGCGCCTTCCCCTTCCACGCCTGGATCCCTGACGTCTATCAGGGCGCGCCCACGCCGACGACCGCGTTCCTCGGCACCGCCTCCAAGGCCGCCGGCGCCTTCACGCTGCTCATCCTCGCCACGGGTCCGTTCGCGCCCCTCGCCGTCAAGCTGGCCCCGCTCCTCGCCGTCGCGGCCGTCCTCACCCTGCTGGCCGGCAACCTCGGCGCCCTCGCCACGACCGACGTGAAGCGCACGCTCGCGCTCTCCGGCGTCTCGCACGCGGGCTTCATCCTCGCCGCCGTCACGGCCGCCCTCGTCCTGCCGGGCGCCACCGCCTTCGGCTACGACGTCGAGCAGGTCGTGGTCATCTACCTCCTGGCCTACGTCATCGGCACCTTCCTCACCGCGCAGACGCTCGTGTCGCTGCCGGCCGTCGAAGACCATCGCCGCCCGCAGCTCGCCCTGCGCGGCCTGCTCCGCCGCTCCCCGGTCCTCGCCAGCGCCCTCGGCTTCGGCATCGGCTCGCTCGCCGGCATCCCGCCCTCCGTCGGCTTCATCGCCAAGCTCCTCGTGCTCGCCCTCCTCGTGAAGGCCAAGCTCTGGTGGGTCCTCGGCGCCGGCCTCGTCGGCGTGGCGATCAGCATCCACTACTACTTCTCGATCCTCCGCGAAGCGGTGGTCCGTCCGACCGAAGACAACGAGGAGATCGCTCCCCTCGACCTGCCCTTCGGCACCCGCTTCCTGATCGGCGCGCTCACCGCGGCCTCGATCCTGGGCGGGCTCTTCGTGCTCTTCGTCGGTTAACGCCCCTTGCCCCGCCCGCGAGGGTGGTGGCGACGGTGGGCGTCCGACAGGGCCGTGCGATCGACCGACGTATAGATCTGCGTCGTGGCGATGTCGGCATGGCCGAGCATCTCCTGGATCGAACGCAGGTCCGCGCCGCCCTCGAGGAGGTGCGTGGCGAAGGCGTGGCGCAGGAGGTGCGGCTTCACCGGCACGGAGACGCCGGCGCGCTTGGCCGCCTGCTTCACGCCGAGCCAGAAGGTCTTGCGGGAGATCGCCACGCCGCGGGCGCTGAGGAAGAGCGCGCTGCCGGTCTTGGGGCGGACGAGCTTCGGGCGGCCGGCCTTGAGGTAGGCCTGCAAGGCGAGGAGCGCCGTCTCGCCGACGGGCACGACGCGGTCCTTGGACCCCTTGCCGGTGACGCGCACCAGCGCGGACTCCGCGTCGACGGCCTGGATCTCGAGGCCGCAGAGCTCGGAGATGCGCAGGCCGGAGCCATACATCATCTCGAGCATCGCGCGGTCGCGTAGGCCCTGCGGCGTGGCCGTGTCGGGCGCCGAGACGACCTTGGCGGCCTCGGCGGCGCTGATCATGCCCGGGAGCTTGCGGCGGAGCTTGGGGCCGTGGGCGAGCTCGGTGAAGTCGTCGCGGCGCAGCCCGCTGCGGACGAGGTGCGCGGAGAAGGAACGGACCGCCGAGAGCCGGCGGGCGAGCGACGCCGCCGCGTGGCCCTTGCGGTCGAGCGCGCGCGTCCAGGCGTCGACGTCGGCCAAGGAGACTTCCGTCCAGTTCGTCCGGCCGGCCCGGCCGCAGTGGGCGGCGAAGCGGACGAGGTCCGACTCATAGGCTTCGGTCGTGAGCTTCGCCGCGCCGCGTTCGAGGGCGAGGTGGGCCAGGAAGGCGTCCACCGGCTCCCGGAGGTCGGGCGGCACCGTCTCGCGGCGGACTCGGGGCGGCTTCGGCATGCGTCATCAGTATTGCCCCGCCCGCGGGGGAGTCCATAAGGATTGAGCATGTCCAGCCAGCGTGAGCGCGCCATGAAGCCGACCGACCTCCGGGGGATCCTCCGGTATGTCCCGATGTTCCGCGACCACGTCTTCGTCATCGCGGTCGACGGCTCGATCGTGTCCCACGAGAACTTCGCGAACATCGTCACCGACATCGCGGTCCTCCGCAGCCTCTCGATCAAGGTCGTGCTCGTGCACGGCATCGGCCAGCAGCTCGTCGGCCTCGCCGGCGAACACAACATCGCGCTCTCCGACGTCCAGGGCGAAGGCCCCACCGACGCCACGACGATGTCGCTGGCCCGCGAGGCCTCCGCGCTCGTCTCGCAGTCCGTCCTCGAGAACCTCTCCCAGGCCGGCCTCCGCTGCGCCATCACCAACGCCGTCCGCTCCACCAAGATCGGCCGCCTCAAGGGCGTGGACCACCTCTACACCGGCAAGGTCGAGAAGGTCGACGCCGCGATCCTGAAGTCGATGCTCTCGCAGGACATCCTCCCGCTCGTCACGCCGATCGTGTGCGACCGCGAAGGCCAGTCCCTGCGCGTCAACAGCGACCACCTCGCCATGGAGCTCGCGACCGCGCTCGGCGCCTCGAAGCTCATCTACCTCACGCCCTTCAGCGGCCTGCAGGTCGACGGCGTCGTGCAGCTCAACCTGCCCGAGGACGACCTCAAGCGCCTGCTCGCGGACAAGAACGCCAAGCTCGACCCGCGCATCCGCAGCAAGGCCGTCCAGGCCGCCAAGGCCCTCGACAACGACGTCCCGCGCGCCCACATCCTCGACGGCCGCGTCTTCGGCTGCCTGCTCACCGAGATCTTCGACAAGGTCGGCCTCGGCACGATGGTGCACGCCAACGACTACGACCGCATCCGCCAGGCGAAGAAGAAGGACGCCCAGGCCCTCTACAACCTCGCCAAGCACGGCGCGAAGACCGACGCCCTCGTGGCCCGCACGCGCCAGCAGATCGAGCAGTCCTTCGCCGAATTCTACGTCTACGAGATCGACGACAGCATCATCGGCTGCGCCGCCCTGCGCCCGTACCCGGGCGGCAAGTCCATGGAACTCGGCGCCGTCTACGTGCAGCCGTTCTACCACGGCCGCGGCGTCGGCAGCAAGCTGGTCGAATTCGCCAAGCGCCAGGCCAAGAAGCTCGGCGCCAAGAAGCTGATCGCGCTCACGACCCAGACGCAGGGCTTCTTCCAGTCGGCCTGCGGCTTCGTGCCGGGCGCGCTCACGGACCTGCCGGCCGAACGCCGCAAGTCCCTCAAGGCGAGCGGTCGCAACTCGCAGGTGCTCTCGTTCCCGCTCAGCCGCCTGAACGACTCGGTGCGCTGAGCCTCAGTTCGTCGCGAAGTAACCGCGCTGCTTCTCACTGATCGGGAGGCCGAGCTTCTCCATCACCAGCAGGAAGTCTTCCCAGACGGCCCGCTTGGCGGACGCGCTGGGATTATGCAGCAGGTAGTTGGGATGGTAGGTCGCCATCAGCGGGACGCCCGCGAGGTCGAACCACTGGCCGCGCGCCTGCGTGATGGTCGGGGTGCGGCCATGCAGCGCTTCGAACGCCTGGGAACCGAGCGCGACGACGACGCGCGGGGCGACGACGTCGATCTGCGCGCGGAGATACGGGAGGTTGAAGGCGAGCTCGCGCGCGTTGGGCGGACGCTTGCCATACTGCGTCGGCGGCTCGGGACGCCAGACCATCACCGGCACGAGGTAGATGTCGGCGGGCTTGATCGCCGCGGCGGTGAGGATCTTCTGGAGCAGTTCGCCCGAGGCGCCGGCGAAGGCCTTGCCGGCTTCCATCTCCTCGAGCGACGGCGCTTCGCCGACGAACACGACCTTGGCGTCCAAGGCGCCGTGGCCGAGCAACGGGACGTGGGGCGCGGTGAGGTGCTTCTTGGTCTCGGCGCACGCGGCGACGAGCTGGTGCAGGGCCTGCATGCGCTCGGCCTTGGTGCCGGCGGGCAAGGTGAAGATCGGCGCGTCGGGGATCGGCGGAGCGGAGACCACGACGGCCGGCTTGGGCGCGACGGGCGTCGCCGGACGGACGGCGGCCGGGGCCGGGGCGGCCGGGCGGACGGCGGAGGCGGCCTGAGCCACGGGGGCCGGACGGGCGGCCGCAACCGGCGCGGACGCAGGGGCGGCGGGGGCCGGGGTTCCGGTCAAGGCCTTCAAGGCTGCCAGGGAATCGTCCGAGATGCTGACACGGCGGACCCCGGCGGCCTTCTGGCGCCTAAGCTCCTCCAGGAGGATGTCCAAAGCCTCTGCGGGATCGTCGATCACTGGGGGGAGATGGATTGGATGGCGCGGGCGAGGGTCAAATCTTTCTCGGTGAGCTGACCGCCGGCATCATGGGTGCAAAGCCGCAGGGTGACCTGATTCCAACTATTATGGATTTCCGGATGATGGTCGAGCTGCTCGGCCACGGCCCCGACCTGGTTGATGAAGGCCAAGGCCGCCTTGAAATCCTGCAACTTATACGCCTTCAATAACTTACCCTCTTCAACCTTCCAGCCGGCAAGCCCCGCAAGGGCCTCCTGGATCTGGCTGGGGGTCAAAGCTGCGCGCATGAAAACAGCCTCTTTCGGCCGACTAAAGGAGTCAACGCAGGGCTGAGCGAAGACCCCTATTGTGAATAAACTTGCCGAAGCCCTGCTTAACGCCCTTATTAGCGGTCAGGTTTGTCTCGGAAAATAACCAAAGTAAGAGACAAGCCCCGCAGTAATCCGGTGAGTTGACGGTCGTTAAGACGGCAAATCGAAATCCGAAGGTCGGAAACGGGCAATGCGGCGTAAGTAAACCAAGCAAAAACAAAAGATATGGAAAACAAACTGTTCGTGGGCAATCTGCCCTGGGCCGCTACCGAATCCGACATCCGCGCTCACTTCTCCCAGGCTGGCGAAGTGGTCTCCGTGGAAGTCATGATGGACAAGTTCACGGGTCGTCCTCGTGGCTTCGCCTTCGTGACCATGGGCAACGCCCAGCAGGCTCAGGATGCGATCGCTAAGACCGAAAACATCGACTTCATGGGTCGCCCCCTCAAGGTCAACGTCGCTCGTCCTCGCGAAGAGCGCCCGTCCTTCGGCGGTGACCGTCCTCGCTCCGGCGGCTTCGGCGGCGGCGAACGTCGCGGCGGCTTCGGCGGCGGCGACCGTGGTGGCTTCGGCGGCGGTTCTCGCGGCGGCTTCGGCGGCGGCGAACGTCGTGGCGGCTTCGGCGGCGGCAATCGCGGCGGCTTCGGCGGCGGCGATCGCGGCGGCTACTAATCCTCGGATTACAACCTCCTACCAAGGGCGCCTTTCGGCGCCCTTTTTTGTGCCCGGAAAGGCCGGACAAACCGCGAAAAACCGAGGAAATCGGGCTATCCGCTTGTCCCCTCCCGGCCGCCGGGCTTAATGCCCGCTCGTCATGCGCCGCCTCGCCGTCCTGCTCCTCCTCCTGGCCTTCGCCTCCGCCGAAGCCGCCCTGAACACCGAAGGCGTGCCCGCGGGCGCCGTCGGCATCATCGGCTTCGACCTCACGGCCTTCCGCGCCACGAAGGTCGGCCAGAGCATCGAGAAGCTCGCCGACCTGAAGTCCAAGAACCTCGAAGCCTCGCGCAAGCTCAGCGACAAGCTCGGCGTCGACACGGCCAAGGACCTGCAAGGCCTCGTCGTGGCGATCTACCCCGGCCCCGACGGCAAGGTCGCCGAGAAGAACGCTTCCGGCGTCGTGCTGATCCGCGGCAAGTTCGATCCGGCCCGCCTGAACGCCTTCGCCGAGGCGAACAAACTCCCCGGCAAGACCGCGGGCAAGTACCAGGCCTGGGAAGCGCGCTATTTCATCGAGAAGCTCTCGGGCGAGAAGACGAAGAACGAGATGAAGGACGCCTACCTCGTCGCGCACTCGCCGGAACTCATCGTGATCGCCGGCGCCGACTTCCTCGAGCGCGCGCTCGAGGCCGCCGACCGCAAGGAAAAGGCCGACCTCGTCCCCGCCGCGACCGCCGCGAAGTTCGCCGCGGTGACGAACGGCTGGCTCTACCTCTACGCCGACGCGACGAAGATGAAGAACGCCAAGGAAGAGATCGGCGCGCTCGACCTCGCGCTCGTGCTCGGCGAGAACGCCACCGACCTGCAGCTCGCCACCGCCGCGAATTTCATCAGCGCCGAGAAGGCCGCGCTCATGCGCAAGCAGCTCGCCGGCCTCCAGGCGTTCGCGGTGATCGGCCTGATGAACGACGACGGCAAGTCGGCCGAAGAGAAGGAGAACCTCGCCCTGCTCGCCGAGCTGGTGCAGAAGATCCGCCTCGGCGGCGAGGGCAAGACGGTGACGCTCGAGCTCGACTATCCGGCCGACAAGGCCGCGCAGGCGATCGCGAAGGCGATCCAGAAGAGCCAGCAGCGCACGGTCCCGCCGGCCAAGTAACCGCCGATGCGCCGGCCGCTCCTCCTGCTCGCCGTCCTGGCGACGGCCTGCGGTCTCGGCTGGCATTGGACGCATCCCTCCGACCTGCGGATCGACCTCGATCCGCGCAGCCGCGAGGTCGCCCTGCTCTTCCCCGCGGAAACCAAAGGTCGCCGCGCCGCCGAAGCGGTCGCGCGGGCGCTCGCGGAATTCACCGCCCCCGACCGGCGTCCGGCCCTGCGCGAAAAGATCTCACGCCAGCTCGCCCGCGGCGAGGAACGCTTCGCCGTCGGCTTCATCCCCGACCGTGACGCCGACGTCCGGGGCGGCACGCTCGAGCCGTCCGCAGGCGGCAAGGTGATGCCCGGACTCGCCCGCGTGCAGCTGCGCGGCGTCCCGCATGGCTACCTGCTCCTGCACGCCGCGCCCGCGCAGGGCCTGCTCGAAGCCGCCGGGCGCCGCCGTTGGCTGGGCCATGCGCTCGTCGAGGCCGGCGCCCAGGCCGAGAGCGCCACGATCGCCGTCGGCGAAAGCGATGACGGCGCGTTCCTCGTCGCGACGGTCGCCTTCGCCTATCGCACAGGCGACGAAGCCGAAGCCGCGCTCAACCGGCTGACGGAGAAACAAGGCGACTTCGAGGCCCTGGGCTTCGCCGCCCGCCCGGGCACCGACCGCCTCACGCGCCAGACGAAGCTGCTCGTGGTCCGCTTCGACATCGAAACGGACCTCGTGCTGCAGGCCTTAGGTCGGCGCTGAGGTTCAGGCCTTCTCCAGCGTACCGTCGGCCTTGAGGCGGCGGTAGTAGCAACCCGAACGGGCCTTGCCGTTCTCCTTCGTGTGGCAGGCGCCCTGGCCGGCCGGACGGACCTTGTAGAGGATCGAGTTCTGCTCGCAGTTCACGCGGACCTCGAGGAGCTCGAGGAAGTCGCCGGAAGTCAGGCCCTTGATCCAAAGCTCATTTCGGGAGGTGCTCCAGAATGTGGCCTTCTTTTCGCGGAGGGCGGTCTGCAGGGCGAGCTCGTTGACGTAGCCGAGGATGAGCACCTCGCCGGTCTGGGCGTCCTGGGCGACGGCGGGGATGACGTCGGCCTGTCCGGAAGCGATTTTCCGCAGTTTTCCGAAGTCGAGTCGGAGAGCCAGGCCTTCTTCGAGTTCTTTGTCAGACATGTGACCGTTTTGAAGGGGTTTGAAGGCTCATTCAAGGCTGGAAACCCCGCCACTTTATCCCTTACGCATAAGGACTATGTCGCTCAATAATTCCGCCGACCTTTCCCGCGCCGCCACCGAAGCCCGCGGTCTCGCCATGGACGCCGTGGCCGCCTGCCACTCCGGCCACCTCGGCCTGCCCCTCGGCGCCGCCGAAATCGGTTCCGTCCTCTACGGCAACTTCCTCCGCCACGACCCCGCCGCTCCGTCCTGGATCAACCGCGACCGCTTCGTGCTCTCGGCCGGCCACGGCTCGATGTTCATCTACGGCTGGCTCCACCTCGCCGGCTTCGACCTCCCGCTCCAGGAAGTGAAGAACTTCCGCAAGCTCCACTCCAAGACCCCGGGCCACCCCGAGTTCGGCGAGACCGTCGGCGTCGAAGCCACCACCGGCCCGCTCGGCCAGGGTACCGGCAACATCGTCGGCATGGCCGTGGCCGCCAAGATGGCCGCCGCCCACTTCAACACCGCCGAGCATAAGATCTTCGACCACATCGTGGTCGGCCTCGCCGGCGACGGCTGCCTCCAGGAAGGCATCTCGCAGGAAGCCGCTTCCTTCGCCGGCCGCTTCGGCCTCGATAACCTCATCATGCTCTACGACTCCAATGACGTCACCCTCGACGCCATGGCCTCCAAGACGCAGAACGAGGACACCGCCAAGCGCTACGAAGCCGCCAACTGGGAAGTCTTCACCGTCAAGCAGGGCAACGAGCTCGCCCCGATCGCCGAAGCCCTCGACCAGGCCCGCGCCAGCAAGAACGGCAAGCCGAAGCTGATCATCTGCAAGACCGTCATCGGCAAGGGCATCGCCGAAGTCCAGGGCACCTCGAAGGGCCACGGCGAAGCCGGCG
>JAHEJL010000003.1 GCA_024638885.1 Coraliomargarita sp.
GTCCGTCTTTCGTGCCTCTTCGGTCAAAAAACCCGCCAATCCATTCGTCTGAACGCGATGCGCAAGCTCCTCGAATTCCTCAACCGCCCGGCACCCCGCGGCAACTTCTTCTCCCGGGCGGCCAACGCCGTCCCGTTCCAGATCATCGTCTGCCTGCTCATCACGGGCGTCGTCGTCGCGGCCGCGATCAACGAATACGCGACCAACAAGTATCTGAACGTCGGATACACGCCCGACCAGCCCGTCGCCTTCGACCACTCCTTCCACGCCGGTCCCGATTCCGTCCTCGGTCTCGATTGCCGTTATTGCCATAACTTCGTCGACAAATCCGGCCACTCCAACGTCCCGACGACCAACACCTGCTGGAACTGCCATAGCCAGGTGAAGACCGACAGCCCCGCGCTGGCGCTCGTCAAGAAGAGCATGGAGACCGGCGAAGCGATCCGCTGGGTCAAGGTGCACAAGGTGCCTGACTATGTCTACTTCAACCACGCCGTCCACGTGAACCGCGGCGTCAGCTGCGTCGAGTGCCACGGTCGCATCGACCAGCAGGTCGTCGTCGGCCAGCAGAAGGCCCTCAGCATGTCGTTCTGCCTCGATTGCCACCGCAATCCGGAGCAGGTCCTGCGCCCCGTGGACAAGGTCACCGACCTCGCCTACCAGGCCGCTTCGCCCGCCGCGCAGACCGCCGCCGGCACGAAGTTCGTCCACGACTGGAAGGTCAATCCGCCCCAGAGCTGCTCGGGCTGCCACCGCTAATCCCCCACACCTTTTCCGATGAGCAAGAAAGTCTTTGAACACCCCGCGGCCCAGGCCGGCGAGCCGACCGGTCCTGCGTACTGGCGCAGCCTCGACGAGCGCAACAAGTCGCCCGAGTTCCTCACCCGCGCCGAACGCGAGTTCGTCGACGGCGCCTCCGCCATCACCTCCGTCGAGCGCCGCGAGTTCCTGATGCTCATGGGCGCGTCCTTCGGCCTCGCCGGTCTCGGCCTCGCCGGTTGCCGCGAGCCGCGCAACCACACGCTCCCTTACGCCAAGCAGCCCGAGAACACGATCCCCGGCGTCGCGACGTATTACGCTTCCTCCTTCCCCGGCGAATTCGCCAACCAGCCGATCCTCGTCGAGACGCACCAGCATCGCCCGACCAAGATCGAAGGCAACCCGAGCCACCGCGCCAACGGCGGCGCTTCCTCGAAGTTCGCCCAGGCCAGCGTGCTCGACATGTATGATCCGGACCGCGCGCAGGCCTCCGTCGCCGCCGACGGTTCCGTGCTCTCCGTCGCCGCCGCCCGCTCGTTCGTCCGCGGCCTCGCCGCCGCCGCCAAGGCCGACGCCGGCGCCGGCCTCGCCTTCCTCGCCCGTCCGTCCACTTCGCCCACGCGCGCCCGTCTCGTCGCCGGCCTCAAGGCCGCCTACCCGAAGGCCCGCTGGGTCGAGTACACCCCGGTCGCGCAGAACCGCGCCGACGCCGTCCTCGGCGCCCGCGCGCTCCCCGACTACGCCAAGGCCCGCCGCGTGCTGAGCCTCGACCGCGACTTCCTCGGCGCGCATGACGCCACCGTCGAAGACACCCGCGCCTACGCCTCCGCCCGTCGCGCCGACACGGCCGCGGAAGCCGAGAAGATGACGCGCCTCTACGTCGTCGAGTCCACCTTCTCGCTGACCGGCGCCGCCGCCGACCACCGTCTCCGCGCCTCGTCCTCGCACATCTCCGGCCTCGCGATCCTCTTCGCCGCCGAAGTCCTCGCGCAGACCGGCCACGCCTCGTCCCTCAAGGGCAAGGTCTCCGGCATCAACGTCGACGCCAAGTGGGTGACCGAATGCGTCGCCGACCTCGTCAAGGCGAAGGGCGAAGCCCTCATCGTCGCGGGCGACCACCTCTCCGCCGACGCGCATCGCGCCGTCTTCCTCGCGAACCAGGCCCTCGGCGCCGCCGTCAAGTACGTCGCCGCTCCGGCTCCGTCCGCGCTGACGATCGCCGCCCTCGCCGCCAAGCCGGCCGAGACCCTCGTCATCCTCGGCGGCAACCCCGCCTACGACGCCCCGGCCGACGTCAACTTCGGCGCCGCCATCAAGGCCGCCAAGACCGTCGTCCGCCTCGGTTACCATGGCGCCTCCTTCGACGAGACCTCCGCCGCCGTGAAGGCCGCGGGTGGTACGTTCCTCGCCGCTTCCCACTACCTCGAAAGCTGGTCCGATGGCCGCACGCACAACGGCGTCTACGTCCCGGTCCAGCCGATGATCGACCCGCTCTTCGCGACGGTCACCGAACTCGACGTCCTCGCGCCCTTCGCCGGTTCCGACAAGGAGCCGCATGCGCTCGTCCGCGAGACCTTCAACTCGCTCTCGAAGAACGCTTCCGACGAAGCCTTCGCCGCCTGGCTCGCCGAAGGCGTCCTCGCCGGCACGGCTTTCGCCGCCGCGCAGCCCGCCGTCGGCGCCGAGCAGATCAAGGCCTTCGCCGCCCCGGCCCTCTCGGCTGATTCCCTCGAAGTCCGCCTCGTCCCGAGCGTGCACGCCGGCGACGGCCTCTACGCCAACAACGGCTGGCTCGCCGAAGCTCCGGATCCCATGACCAAGACGGTCTGGGAGAACGTCATCCTCGTCAGCCCCAAGCTCGCCGCGAAGCTCGCCATCGAGCCCGAGGCGATGGTCATCAACAAGATCGGCGCGCTCAACCGTAACATCAACCAGCTCGTCGACGGCCGCCTCATCTGCCGCATCGCGACGCTGACCCTCGGCGACAAGACCGTCACCGGCCCGCTCTTCATCATGCCGGGCATGGCGGATCACACGATCGGCCTGCAGCTCGGCTTCGGTCGCCGCGTCGGCGGCCGCGTCGCCACCCGCGTCCCCGAACGCCTCGCCGGCCGCGTCGTCGGCAACGGCTTCGACGTCTATCCGTTCGTCTCCGCTTCCGAGCCCGCCGTCCGCACCGGCGTGAAGCTCACGCTCACCGGCGCCACCGTCGCCGTCGGCAACATGCAGGACCACTGGTCCATGGAAGGCCGCGACATCGTCCGCGAAGGCAACGTCGAGGACCTCAAGAAGAACGAGAATTTCGCCAAGCTCGGCATCGATGGCCACGCTCCCGCCGTCTACGGCAAGGACGGCAACATGTCGCCGGCCCAGAAGGCGATCACCACGCCGCGCGGCAACTCCGCCTACGAGCACCCGGCCCACTCCGTCGCCCCGAACGTCGCCGTCTGGAAGGGCCACGAGGACAAGTTCCCCGCGCTCCAGCAGTGGGGCATGTCGATCGACCTCAACACCTGCACGGGTTGCAACGCCTGCGTGACCGCCTGCCAGTCCGAGAACAACATCCCGGTCGTCGGCCGCGAGCAGGTGCTCAAGGGCCGCAACATGCACTGGATCCGCCTGGACCGCTACTTCTTCGACGGCCGCGCCGCCGCCGGCAACGCGCTCCCCGAGGACCCGCAGGTCACCTTCATGGGCGTCGCCTGCCAGCATTGCGAGACCGCCCCGTGCGAGACCGTCTGCCCCGCCAACGCCACCGTCCACGACGACCAGGGTCTCAACACCATGGCGTACAACCGTTGCATCGGCACCCGCTACTGCGCGAACAACTGCCCGTACAAGGTCCGCCGCTTCAACTTCCTCGACTTCAACAAGCGCGTCGACGGACACTACTACGAAGGTCCCCTCGGACCGGAGAAGACCGTCAAGGACCCGGCCGACCTGCCGCAGCTGCAGAAGAACCCCGACGTCTCCGTGCGCATGCGCGGCGTCATGGAAAAGTGCACCTACTGCGTCCAGCGCATCCAGGAAGCCAAGATCCAGGCCAAGGTCCGCGCCCGCAACTCGGCCGACATCAACGTCCGCGACGGCGTCATCCAGGTCGCCTGCCAGCAGGCCTGCCCGGCCGGCGCGATCGAGTTCGGCGACATCACCGACCCGAAGTCCCGCGTCGCCAAGGCCAAGGCCTCGACCCGTTCCTACGGCGCCCTGACCTACCTCAACACCCGTCCGCGCACGACCTACCAGGCCAAGCTGCGCAACCTCAACCTCCGCATGCCCGGCGCCAACCTCGTCCCGCTTTCCCGCGTCGAGATGGCCGGCCGCGAGTCGCACGGCGCCCCGGCGCACGGCGAAGCGCACGGAGCCGCCGCCCACGGCGAAACCCACGCGAAGCCCGCCCACGGCGCCGAGCACCACGCCAAATAATCCTTAAACGACCACCCGTCCCATGGCTCACGCCCACGACAGCTCTTCCGAGCGCCCCGCGATCCTCGACAAGGTTCGCCCAGCCGAGCTCCCGCGCTCCCCGCTGATCCTCAACAACCGCGGCTTCCACTGGATCACCGAGAAGGTCTGCGGCATCGTCGAAGAAGAGACCCCGCTCTGGTGGAAGGTCATGTTCGGCGTCGCGCTCTTCGTCGCGTCGTTCACCTTCATCGGCCTCGGCTACCTCGTCTCGACCGGTACCGGCACCTGGGGCCTCCGCTCGCCCGTGGGTTGGGGCTGGGCCATCGTCAACTTCGTGTTCTGGGTCGGCATCGGCCACGCCGGCACGCTGATCTCGGCGATCCTCTGCCTCCTCCGCCAGAAGTGGCGCACGTCCATCAACCGCGCCGCCGAGGCCATGACCATCTTCGCGGTCTGCTGCGCCGGCCTCTTCCCGCTCTTCCACGTGGGCCGCGTGTGGTTCGGCTGGTGGCTCTTCCCGCTGCCCAACCAGAACGGCATCTGGCCGCAGTTCCGCTCGCCGCTCGAGTGGGACGTCTTCGCGGTCTCGACCTACTTCACCGTCTCCACGCTCTTCTGGTACATGGGCATGATCCCCGACCTCGGCGCGATCCGCGACCGCGCGAAGACCTGGTGGCGCAAGGCCTTCTACGGCCTGCTGGCCATGGGCTGGCGCGGCGGCAACCGCCAGTGGTCCAACTTCGAGATGGCCTACCTGCTGCTCGCGGGCCTCTCGACGCCCCTCGTGCTCTCCGTGCACACCATCGTCTCGTTCGACTTCGCCGTCTCGAACGTCCCCGGCTGGCACACGACCATCTTCCCCCCGTACTTCGTCGCCGGCGCCATCTTCTCCGGCTTCGCGATGGTGCTCACCCTGATGCTCCCGCTGCGCGCGATCTACCGCCTGCACGACGTCATCAACCAGTACCACATCGACAACATGTGCAAGATCATCTTGGCCACCGGCACGATGGTCGGCTACGCGTACGCCACCGAGTTCTTCATCGCGGCCTACTCCGGCAACTCCTTCGAGAAGTTCGCCTTCGTGAACCGCGCCTTCGGCCAGTACGCCTGGGCCTACTGGATCATGGTGTCCTGCAACGTGATCACCCCGCAGCTCTTCTGGTTCAAGAAGGTCCGCGAGAACCACTCCCTCGTCTGGATCATCTGCCTCTTCGTCAACGTCGGCATGTGGTTCGAGCGCTTCGTGATCACCATCACCTCGCTCGCCAACGACTACCTGCCGTCCAGCTGGGGCTACTACAGCCCGACGATCGTGGATATCTTCACCTTCTTCGGCACCTTCGGCTTCTTCTCCGTCCTCTTCCTCCTGTTCGTGCGCTTCCTGCCTCTGCTGCCCATGGCCGAGGTGAAGATGGTCGCGCCGCAGGCCGACCCCCACGCCCACTGATCCCAGCCGTAATCCGACCATGAACGAACGCAACGAACGCATCCACGGCGTGGCCTGCACCTTCCGCAAGGTCTCCGACGTGTTTCACGCCGCCGAGAAGGTGCGCGATGCCGGCTGGAAGAACTGGGACGTGCACACGCCTTTCCCGATCCACGGCATGGACCAGGCCATGGGCCTGCCTCGCTCCCCCGTCCCGCGCCTGACCCTGCTGGGCGGCGTCACCGGCTTCATCACCGGCTGCCTGCTCACCTGGTACACCAACTCGTACGACTACCCGCTGATCGTCGGCGGCAAGCCCTACTGGAGCGTGATCTTCCCGTTCCCGGTGCTCTACGAGTGCACGATCCTGTTCGCCGCCTTCGGCACGTTCTTCGGCCAGTTCATCTTCAACCGCCTGCCGCGTCACAACCACCCGCTGTTCGACCAGCCGAACTTCGCCCGCGTCTCGGACGACACGTTCATGATCGTCCTCGAGGCCCGCGACCCGCAGTTCCACCTCGATGAGTCGCGCAACTTCCTCCAGTCGCTCGGCGGCCAGGAGATCACCGTCATCCGCGACTAATCCGCACCCATGAGCCGCTATCTCGCATTCCTCGCCGTCGCTGTCGTCGCCACGATCAGCTTCCTCGGCTTCCAGGGCAAGACGTCCAAGGACACGCCCGTCTATGTCTTCGACGACATGGACTATCAGAACAAGTACAAGGCCCAGGGGGAGAACGCCTTCTTCGCCGACGGCCGTGACGCGCGTCCGCCCGTCGCCGGCACCGTCGCCCGCGGCAACGGCCTCGAGCCCGCCAAGGTCTTCTCGGCCGACTTCAAGCGCGCCGAATCCCTCAACCCCTCGTTCGTGAGCGGCAAGGACGCCAAGGGCTCCTTCCTCGCCGGCTTCCCGGAGAAGTCCCTCGGCTTCACCAACGGCAAGCTCAACGACTACAAGGTCAGCCAGTACACCTTGGACGTCGGTCGCGGCAAGTATCAGGTCTACTGCGCCGTCTGCCACGGCCAGGCCGCCGACGGCAACGGCATCATGAAGGTGCGCTCCGCCATCGAAGGCGACGCCGCCATCGTCACGATCGCCAGCCTCCAGACGCCCCTCATCCGCGCCTACCCGAACGGCCAGATCTTCGACGTCATCACCAACGGCAAGAACACCATGATGGGTTACGGCGACAAGCTCTCCCCCGAGGAGCGCTGGGCCGTCGTCGCCTACGTGCGCGCCCTGCAGCTCTCGCAGAACTGCCCGCCCGAACTCGTCCCCGCCGCCGTGAAGGCCCAAATCAAGTAATTCGCACATGAGCTCCTCTTCGCCTCACGCCCTGACCGCCCACTGGAAGAAGTCCCTGGCCCTCGGCGTCGTCGCCCTGGCCGTCGTCTGGTACTTCGCCTTCGCCGGCGTGGCCCATCACGAGAACCGCCAGGCCCTCTCCGTCCTCGTCGGCTCGCTCTTCTGGATCGCGGTCCTGATCGGCATGCTGATGCTCACGATGATCACCCGCGTCTTCGACGCCGGCTGGGCTCCGCTCATCCGCCGCAACTGGGAGCTGCTCATCGTGGCGCTTCCGGTCGTCATCCTCCTCGGCGTCGCCCCGCTCGCCTTCAGCACGGACTTCCGCCACGCCCTCTGGGATTGGACGGACGCCGCGCACGTGCTCCCGAGCGGCCACACCGTCGGCCACGACCCGATCCTCCAGGCGAAGAGCTGGTTCCTGAACGAGAAGTTCTTCCTGATCCGCGTCGCCCTCTACGTCGGCATCTTCGGCGTGCTCGTCACGTTGCTCCGTCGCTGGTCCTTCGCCCAGGACACCGACCGCACCGCCGGCCACACGCATCGCCTGCACGCCGTCTCCGCCGTCGGCATCCCGCTCTCGGCCGTGACGCTCACCATGCTGGCCTTCGACTGCCTGATGGCCCTCTCGTACCACTGGTTCTCGACCATGTACGGCGTGTGGTTCTTCGCGCTCTCCATCCGCCTGGCCCTCGCGGTCACCGTGATCCTCACCTACAAGCTGTCCAACGGCGGCTGGCTCGACGGCCTCCTCAACCAGGCCCACCGCCACGTCCTCGGCTGCCTCATGCTGGCCTTCACGGTCTTCTGGGCCTACATCAGCTTCTCGCAGTACTTCCTGATCTACACGGCGAACATCCCGGAAGAGACCTTCTGGTATAACATCCGCGAGTTCGACGCCGCCACGGGCGACAAGAACCAGTGGTGGGGCGTCTCGATGTACCTCATCTTCGGCTTCTTCCTGGTGCCGTTCCTGGCCTTGCTCTTCTACCGCACGAAGATCGTCGCCGGCCGTCTCCTGACCGTCGCCTGGCTCATCGTCGCCGGCGGCATCGTGGACCTCTGGTTCAACGCGCTGCCCCGTCAGGTCTACGACCAGACCAAGCCCGAAGGCTTCGTCGTCACGCCGTTCCTGACCTCTTCGCTCTTCCTCGACCTCGTCTCCATCATCGGCTTCGGCGGCATCGTCTTCGCGCTCTTCCTGCGCGGCGCCGCCAAGCAGGAGACCATCCCGGTCCACGACCCCCGCATCCTCGAGTCCATCAACTATCATGAGTGAACAACCTTCCTCCGGGGGCCGTCCGCTGCTTCCCGGCCAGATCGCTTCCTGGCTGCGCATCGTCTGCTTCGCCGCCGCCGCGCTCATCGTGACGGGCTACGTCTATCTCTCCGTCCGCAAGGCGCCTGACGCCGAGGCCGACCGCCGCCAGGCTCAGAAGGCCCTGCGCGCCGAGAACGCCAAGAAGGGCCTCGCCCTCATCACCGAGCCCGGCCGCAACGCCGACGGTTCCTACCGTATCCCGGTCAAGGACGCCGCCGCGCTCATCGTCGCCGACCCCAAGGTCGTCGCCAAGATCCAGGCCGCCGGCGCGCCGGCTCCGGCCGCCGCCCCTGCCGCCGCTCCGGCCGCCGCCGCTTTCGTGAAGGCTTCCGACGAGCAGATGAAGCGTGGCGCCGCGGTCTACGCGCGCACCTGCATCGCCTGCCACCAGCCGACGGGCATGGGCCTTCCGCCCGTCTTCCCGCCGCTCGCCAAGGCTCCCATCGTCGTCGGCAACCCTGAGCTGCCGATCAAGTTCATCCTGCAGGGCCTCATGGGTCCGGTCACCGTCGGTGGCACCACCTACAACAGCATGATGCCGCCGGTCCCCGGCGTGAGCGATCAGGACATCGCCGACGTGCTCACCTACGTCCGCCAGAGCTTCGGCAACCAGGGCAACCCGGTCACGCCCGAGCAGGTGAAGGCCGTCCGCGCCGCCACCGCCGGTCGCACGGCTCCTTGGACCACCGCCGAACTCGGCCTCAAATAATCCCAACCCTTCCTTTCACCGATGACCCAGGATAATCGTTCCGGCCGCCCGCAGGGCCGTCCCCCCGAAGGCGATGCGCGCCTCTCGCGCGTCGAGGCCCAGCTCCGCGGCCCGTTCCTCCTCTTCTTCGTCTCCGCGGTGGTCTGGCTCCTCGTGGCCTCCGTCCTCGGCGTGATCACGGCCCTCCAGCAGGGTTCGCTCGCCGCCGGTCCCTTCCGCGATTGCGAAGTCTTCAGCTACGGCCGTCTCGTCGCCGTCCAGCGCAACCTGTTCGTCTACGGCTGGGGCTTCAACGCGTTCTTCGCTCTGAACCTCTGGCTGCTGTCGCAGCTCTCGCGCTTCGAGCTCCGTAACGGCTGGCTCGCCACCCTCGGCGGCGCCGCCTGGAACCTCGCCCTGACCTACGGCGTCGCCCAGATCTTCGCCGGCCACCAGAACGGCTTCGGCCTCCTGGAGTTCCCGCGTGAGGTCGGCCCGGTCCTCGCCGTCGCCTTCCTGCTCGCCGGTTTCTGGCCGATCGTCGCCTTCGCGCGTCGCCCGACGGGACACACGTTCGCCTCGCAGTGGTTCGTGGTCGGCGCCTCGTTCGCCTTCCCGCTGACCTACCTCCTCGCCCAGCTGCTCGTCCTCTGGCAGCCGGCTTCCGGCGTGGTGCAGGCCATCGCGCACAGCTGGTTCGTCTCGAACCTCCTGTTGCTCTGGATCGGCGCCTCCGCCCTCGCCGCGGTCTACTACTTCCTGCCGAAGGTCCTCGGTCGCACCATCAGCGGCTACTACCTCGCCCCGGTCGCCTTCTGGTCGTTCTTCTTCTTCGCCGGTTGGACCGGTCCGGCCGCGCTCCTCGGTTCCCCGGTGCCCCTGTGGATCCAGTCCGTCGGCGTCGTCGCCGGCGCGATGCTGATCGTCCCTGTGATCATCACCGCCATCAACTTCCACGGCACGCTGTCCGCCGAGTCCGGCTGGTCCCGCGCCTGGAACGACACCACGCTCCGTTTCGTGAGCTTCGGCGCCGTCGCGTTCACGCTCTTCGGCCTCCTGAACGCCGTCTTCGGCTTCCGCGGCTACAACGCCACGGTCCGCTTCACGTCGTTCGCCGCCGGTCAGGAACAGCTCCTGGCCTACGCCTTCGCCACGATGGTGCTCTTCGGCGCCGCCTACTTCGTGCTGCCTCGCCTCACCGGTGCGCTCTGGCCTTCCGCCAAGCTCGTCCACGTGCACTTCTGGGCCACGGCGCTCGGCGTCATCGGCTCGGTGGTCGCGCTCCTCGTCGGCGGTTGGCAGGCCGGCAAGCAGCTGGCCGACGCCTCCGTCTCGCTCCCGCAGGTCGCCAAGGCCGGAGCCGCCTGGCAGTACGTGCTCACCGTCTCCGCGGTGCTCCTGCTCGTCGGCGCCGTCGCCTTCGCGCTCAACGCTTTCGGCATGATCCTCAAATCTTCCGCTCCGGCCTCCGAAGGCCGCCACGACTAATCCGGTCCTCCCATGAAGAATCTCAACACTCTCCTGGCCGGCGTCTTCCTGGCCGTCGCCTTGCCCTTCGCCGCGCTGGTCATCAGCAGCCAGGCGCAGCTCGGTGCCCTCGGTCGCGCGCCCGCCGAAGACGGCGGTCCGCTCTTCCCGTCCCGCGAACCCGGCCTGGCCATCCAAGGCCGTGCGGTCTACGTCTCCCTCGGTTGCGTCAATTGCCACACCCAGCAGGTCCGTCCGGCCGGGCAGGGTAGCGATATCGCCCGCGGTTACGGCGTCCGTCCTTCCGTCGCCCGTGATTACGTGCTGCAGAAGCAGGTCCTCCTCGGCGATCGCCGCGTCGGTCCGGATCTCGCCAACTACGGCGCCCGCGCCAAGGACGTCGACGCCGTGCATGCCGCCATCAAGCACAACGGCGGCTTCTCGTTCCTCTACGCCGGCGACAAGCAGACGGTCGCCTCCGAGCGCGCCGTCGCCCTGGCCGCCTACCTCCAATCCCTCCGTCAGGATTACTCCTCGCCGGAAGCCAAACTGAAGCAGTGAACCCATGAACGACCGTAACCGTCATCCTGATAACAACCGCTCCCGCCGGGGTCCCTCCGGCGCGGGTTCCGAAGGCCCGTCCGACGGACGCCTCGTGGAGGTTCACTCGCAGCTCTCGCGCGACAAGGACGAGCCGGCCGAAGGCTTCTCCCTGACGCCGATCTTCATCGTCTTCCTGTTCTGCGGCTTCGGCTTCTGGGCCGGCCTCTACCTCACCCGCAACTCGGGCGACTTCTCTCCCGCCGCGTTCGACCTCAACGCCCCCAAGGCCGCCGTCGCCGGCGGTCCGGTGGCTTTCGAGCCCGATGCCGCCAAGGGCGAGAAGCTCTTCCTCGCGAACTGCGCCGCCTGTCACCAGGCCACCGGTCTCGGCGTCCCCGGCGCTTTCCCGCCGCTCGCCAAGTCCGCTTGGGTCGCCGGTTCCGAAGAACGCATCATCAAGGCCATCCTCGCCGGTCTCGCCGGCGAGATCGAGGTCAACGGCGCGAAGTATAACGGCAACATGCCGAACATCGGCGCCGGCCTCAAGGATGCCCAGGTCGCCCATATCGCCACCTATGTCCGTCAGGCCTGGGGCAACACCGCCGAGCCCGTCATGGACACCAAGGTCGCCGAAGTCCGCAAGGCCATCGGCAACCGCGGCCAGTACAACCCGGCCGACCTCCTGAAGGAGCACCCGCTCGAAGCCAAGTAAGGCTTCGCGGCAGGCGGCAACAAAAAGGCCCGGGAGCGATCCCGGGCCTTTCTTATGGGGCTTTCGCCCGTCGCCTTAGGCGTGCTTCTTGATGAAGGCGGCGATGTCGCCCTTCGGGCGGGCACCGACCATCTTGTCCACCACGACGCCGTTCTTGAAGAGGAACAGGGCGGGGATGGAGTTCACGCCGAGCTGCTGGGCGAGGGCCTGGTTGGTGTCGACGTCGACCTTGGTGATCTGGACGGTACCGTTCATCTCGACGGCGAGCTGGTCGAGCACCGGGCCGATCTGCTTGCACGGGCCGCACCAGGTGGCCCAGAAGTCCACGAGGACGGGGACGGTCGACGCCTTGATGGTGGCGTCGAAGTTGCTGTTATCGAGATTGAGGATGAGTTCGGAGGCCATGAAAGGGACTTAACCTTTGGATTTGACGAAGAGTTCGAGCGCGAGGAGCACCACGCCGACCAACGAAGCCACGAGGGCGAGGACGTCAAACGCCGCGGAGACATTGCCGACGGTGCGGTTGGCGGTCGGAGCGACGGCCGGACGCGGAGCGGCGGCAGGAGCAGCGGGCGCGGCGGCCGGGGCGG
This sequence comes from Coraliomargarita sp., assembly GCA_024638885.1. Classification (GTDB taxonomy): domain Bacteria; phylum Verrucomicrobiota; class Verrucomicrobiia; order Opitutales; family UBA953; genus UBA953. The sequence goes on from JAHEJL010000003.1 coordinate 12,224, forward strand.
CGGGAATGGCGGGAGGCGGAGGAATCGGCGCGCCGGCGTCGGCGGTGGGCGCGGGCGGAGGCGGCGGCACGAGGCCGGCCGGCTTGGTGAGCTTCAGCTTCGGAGCCTGCGCGGCGGAGTTGTCACCATCGGCAGGAGGAGGGGGCGGGGGAGGGGGCAGCTCGTTGCTCATCTTGGGGGAGAAGGAATCAAATCCTGCGAAAGAGGTGAGTCAACCCGTCTGTGGCTCCTTTTTGGGTCAGGCCCCGCGGTCGTGCTTACGCAGGAGCTCGGCGAGTTCCTCCGGATGGGCGTCGGCGATGGTCCGGCCTTTGCGGCTCAGGTCTTCGGTCGTCTTGATCACGGTCTCCGTCATGCGCTCGTGGGTCTCTTCGGAGCCGCCGACGAGGTTGAAGCCTTCGCCGCGGGTGATGCGCTTGTGCTGGTCCTGGGCGTCGAGGCCGAGGCCGAGGAGGCGGTTGGAGGGACGCTTTGCGCGAGCCATGGACCTACTCTGGACGGACGGCCGCTGATTTCAAGCCCGCGGCTTACTCCGTCGGGGCCGTCGGCTCGTCGAACTCCGACTTTCCTTCCAGCGCTTCGCCCGCGTTCGGCGCGGCGTTGGGCTCGGCTTTCGAGCAGTTGATCTCGGCGAAGGAGGCGTCCTGCTCCAATTTGAGCTTACCCAGGCGGGCGAGCTCGAGGCAGGCGAGGAACGTCGCGACGAGGTAGCCCACGGTCGGGCGTTCGGGCAGCAGGCTGGTGAAGACGAACGTGCTCTCCGATTCGAGGCGGGCGAGGATCGTCTCCATGCGGTCGGAGACCGTGACGGTCTCGGTCGTGATGTTGCCGGGCTGGATGCGCTCGGCGAGGCGACGGAGGACGAGGTTGAAGGTGTTCCAGAGCTCGATGCGGTCGGCCGGGGCGACGGGGCGCACGACGGCGTCTTCGCCCTGCGGCTGGACGACGTAGCGGCTGAGCAGGCCTTGGCGGTCGTCGACGAGGCCGCGGATGATCGCGGCGGTCTCCTTGACGCGCTTGTACTGGATGAGCTGCTGCACGAGGGCCCAGCGCGGGTCCTGGCCTTCGTCGCTGGCGGCCACTTCTTCCTCGGGGCGGCTTTCGACGGGGAGCAGCATGCGGCTCTTGATGTACATCAGGGTCGCGGCCATCACGAAGAAGTCGCCGGCGAGCTCGAGGTTGTCCTTCTCCTGCGTGCGCAGGATCTCGAGGTATTGCTGGGTGACCTTCTCGATCGGGATGTCGTAGATATCGATCTCGTTCTTGCGGATCAGGAACAGGAGCAGGTCCAGCGGGCCTTCGAACACGTCGAGGCGGATGGGCAGGTCGGCCGGCGGCAAGATGCCGTCCTCGGGGACCGCGGGAGAGGCTGGAGGGGTGTCCGTCACGCTCAGAACTTGAATAATCTGGCCCGCAGTTGGAAGCCCAATGAGTTCTTGCCGCTATTCAGGGGGTCGAGGCGCTGCATGACGCCGTATTCAAGCTCCCAGGAGTTGGCGATCCGCTGGACCAGGCCGATGCTTTCGTAGGTCGTCTGGCCGGCCAAGGCGTCGTAGTTCAGGACGGCGACGAGGGAGTAGACTGAATTGAGGGTCACGCGGCCTTCCCAGATGAGCTGGCGGGCCACGGTGATGTCGCGGAGTTCGACCCAGCTGAAGGACGTCCGCCAGAAGTCGCCGGAATTGAAGGCGAGGCTCTGGATGGACTCCAGGGGGGCGCCGCCGCCGTTGGGCAGGCGGAGTCCGGAACTGAGGGTCACCCAAGGCGCCGGCGTCAGGCTGACCGCGCACTGGAGGTCGCTGCGGCCGGTCTCGGCGTCGGTGGGGCCTTGGCGCCAGTCGGCGAAAAGGTCCGCGCGGAGGAGTTCGCGGGTGCCGGCCTTGGCGTCACGCGTCTCGACGGTGTTGCGGACGCCGAAGCGGACGACCTGACGGTCGGTGGTGGCGGCGGGGTCGAGGCGGTCGGCCAGGTCGACTTCTTCGAGCGCCGAGGTGGAGATCGCGCGCTGGGTCATCGGCACGGTGCCGATCTCGTGGTCGGCGCCGGGCATGACGCGATACTGCAGGACCGGACGGACGCTGTGCCGGAGTCCGTCGATGCCCCAGTTGTTGGAGACGAGGTCCCACGAGCCGGTCGCGAGGCCTTCGAGGTCGAAGCCGGTCTGCGCGATGATCTTGGCGACGGTGCCGTTGCCGTTGATGCCCTGCGACCAGCCGGTGGCGCGGACGCCGGCCACGGGCTTGAAGGTGAGCCAGTCCGTGAGCGCGAAGGTGCGGTTGACGCCGTAGTAGGCGTCGAGGCGCGCGGTGGACCAGGCGCCGCCGGCGAGCGTCGCGGTCTGGAAATTCGCGAGGGGCAGGTCGGCCGAAGGACGCTCGGAGAAGTAGCCCAGGCTGACGAAGCTACGGCGGTTCCATTCGCTGTCGTCGATGGATTGCTGCGGCAGATCGAAGCGGATTTCCGGCAGCTTCTGGACGATGTCCTGGTAGTCGTCGGCCTTGGCGGTGAGCGCGGCGGAGAGATAGCCGCCGGCGTAAGGCGCGGAGAGCTCGAAGTTGGCCTGCGGGTTGCCGCTTTCGCGGATCAGGTTCGGGCGGAAGTCGCGCATGAACCCGGGGTCGGACTGGCCGAAGATGTTGCCCGCGAATTCGACGCCGTCCGCGGAGCGTCCGTTGACTTCGCCGAGGAGGAACGTGCGCTGGCGGTCCGGGGTGCGGCCGTAGGCGTCGGCCAGCAGGTCGCCGCGGTCGCTGATGTAGCCGCTCTCCAGCTTGCCCTTCCAGACGAGGCCGCCTTCCGGATGGCGGGTGTTGTCGAAGCGGAAGGCCGGGCCGACGAGCAGGCCGGACTTGCCGTAGATGTCGAGCAGGCCGCCGACCCAGAGCGACTCGTCCTGGCGCATGAGGAACGTCGAACGCAGGTAGCGTCCCTGGCGTTCTTCGCTGCCGGTGTTCAGGTACAGGTCGTAAGGGATGTCGCGGTAGCCGTCCTGCGCGTAGTAGGGCAGGTTGAAGAAGGGCAGGCCGGCGACGTGGGGCGTCACGCTGCGGAGCGTGAGGCGGTCGGTGGCCTCGACGTAGGAAGCCTCGTCGATCCGGAGGTGCATGCTGAGCCGTTCGGGCTCGCTGTTCCACATGCGGAGTCCGCGCATGGTCTTGTCGCCCTTGACGATCTTCAGGGTCTCGGCGGTGAAGTACATCGGCGCGCGGCCGAAGCGGACGTTGGTGGCCACGATGGTGTCGTGGCGCGGGTCGGCTTCGATTCGGTCGCCGATGATGCGCAGGTTCTTGGCCGCGTACACGACGTTGCCTTCGGCGACGATGATGCCGGTGCGGTAGTCGAAACGGATCTTGTGGGCGTCGATCGTGGCGTCCTTGGTCTCGAGGTGGCCGTTGGTGGCGACGACGACCTTGCCGCCTTCTTCCGGGGCGAACGAGTCGGCGCTGATGTTGGGCTGCTCCGCCCCGGTCTTGACGCCGGCTTTGACGGGTTCGGCCGCCATGGCCGCGACGGTCAGGGAGAGGCTTGCGGCAAGGATCCAGAAACGACGGCCAGGCATCCGGTGAGCGTTGTCGCTCCGGGGTTTCCCTCAAGTATTTTCGGGCAATGAGCGCTTGCCGACCTGCCGCCCGGCGGAGAGCCTTCGGGGATGCGCCTCAGTCCAGCAGAGTTGACCGCCCTGGTGGACGCCAAGGAGACCTCGCCGCATCGTTTCCTGGGCCTGCATCCGCTCACCGGCGGCGGCCTGGTCGCCCGGGCGCTCTTCCCTTGGGCGAGCGCCTGCGAGCTCGTGCCCGAAGGTCCCGCCAAGCCCGCCCCGATGAAGCTGCTGCACGCCAGCGGCGTCTTCGAGGTCGAGCTGCCGGGTTCGGCGCTTTTCCGTTACCGCTTCCGCGTGACCTATCCGGACGGCGTCAGCCGCCTGGTCGACGACCCCTATCGCTTCCTGCCGACGATCTCGGAGGATGACCTCTTCCTCCTGGGCAAGGGCGACGATCACCGCGCGCACTACAAGCTGGGTTCGCATGTGCGCACGATCGACGGCGTCCAGGGCGTCTCGTTCGCCGTCTGGGCGCCTTCTGCCCGTCGCGTGTCGGTCGTCGGCGACCACAATCTCTGGAACGGCCGCGCCCACCCGATGCGCAACCTGGGGGCCTCCGGCATCTGGGAGATCTTCATCCCCGGCGTCCACGCCGGCGCCCGCTACAAATACGAGATCGTGGGGCCGCATGACGCCACGCCGTTCCTGAAGACGGATCCGTATGGCCTGCACTTCGAGCCTTCGCCCAACCACGCGGCGATCGTCTGCGACCTTTCGAAGTTCGTCTGGCACGACGCCGCCTGGATGGAGGCCCGCCGCCATCGCGACCTGCGCGCCCGCCCGATGTCCGTCTACGAGGTCCATCTGGCCTCCTGGCGCCGCGTGCCCGAGGAGGGCGGCCGCGTGCTCGGCTACCGCGAGCTCGGCGAACAGCTCGCCGCCTATTGCGTCAAGATGGGCTTCACGCACGTGGAGCTGATGCCGCCGTCCGAACATCCGTTCGACGGCTCCTGGGGCTACCAGGTCACGGGTTTCTACGCGCCCACGCACCGCTTCGGCTCGCCGCTCGACTTCATGACGATGGTCGACGCCCTCCATCGCGCCGACATCGGCGTGATCGTCGACTGGGTGCCGGCCCACTTCCCGCGCGACTTCTTCGCGCTCGCCCGCTTCGACGGCACGCATCTCTACGAGCATGCGGATCCGCGCCTCGGCGAGCACCAGGACTGGGGTACCCTCATCTTCAACTACGGCCGCCACGAGGTCCGCGGCTTCCTCGTCTGCTCGGCGCTCTCCTGGCTCGAACGCTTCCACGTCGACGGCCTCCGCGTCGACGCCGTGGCCTCGATGCTCTACCTCGACTATTCGCGCAAGGCCGGCGAATGGATCCCGAACCAGCACGGCGGCCGCGAGAACATCGAAGCGATCGAGTTCCTCAAGCAGGTCAACTCGCTGGTGCACCTCTACCAGCCCGGCGTCGCGATGATCGCCGAGGAGTCCACGTCCTTCCCGGGCGTGACGAAGTCCGTCCCCGAAGGCGGCCTGGGCTTCGACTTCAAGTGGAACATGGGCTGGATGCACGACACGCTCCATTACTTCCGCCAGGATCCGCTCTTCCGTAAGTTCCATCACGACAAGCTGACCTTCGGCATGCTCTACCAGTGGAGCGAAGCCTTCGTGCAGTCGTTCTCCCATGACGAAGTCGTGCACGGCAAAGGTTCGCTCATCGGCAAGATGGGGGGCGGCGACGACGCCACGAAGGCCGCGAACCTGCGCTGCCTGCTGGCCTTGCAGTGGTCCTGGCCCGGCAAGAAGACCCTCTTCATGGGCTGCGAGTTCGGCCAGTTCGCCGAATGGAAGTATGACGCCTCCCTCGACTGGCATCTGCTCGATTATCCGATCCACCTCGGGGTCCAGCGGCTGGTCGCCGACCTCAACAAGCTTTACGTCGGCGACGCCGGCCTTGCGGAGAACGAGCTGCGCCCGGAAAACTTCGCCTGGCTGGTCGCCGACGACGGCGCGCAGAGCGTGCTGGCCTTCGAGCGTCGCGGCCGTGACTGCGCCTGGACGGTCGCGGGCAACTTCACGCCCGTCGAGCGCACCTACCGCCTCGGCGTGCCGTTCCCCGGACGCTGGGAAGAGGCCTTGAACACCGACTCGAAGCACTACGCCGGCCATGGCCTCGGCAACCTCGGCGGCGTGGTCGCCGAGCCGATCCCGTGCCAGGGCCGACCCTATTCGATCGAGGTCCGCCTGCCGGGGCTCTCGATGGTCATCTTCCGCCAATCCTCGGCGCAGCCGAAGGCCTGAGCATGTCCCGTTCCGAACTCTTCCGTCGTCATGTCGCGGCCGACCCCGCGAACCCGCTGTTCCGTTTCTCGCTTGGCCAAGCGCTCTGGACCGAAGGCGACGCCGCCGGCGCGATCGAGCACCTGCGCCTCGCCGCGGATTCCAAGGCGGACTGGATGATGCCGCGGATCCTCCTCGGCAAGAGCCTGCTGGCCGTCGGCGACAGACCCGCCGCCAAGGCGGTCTTCGCGGACGCGCTCGCGCTCGCCGTGGCGCAAGGCCACGAAGAGCCCGAGGAAGAACTGCGCGCGGTCCTCGCGACGCTCTGAGCGCTCAGTCGACGCGCTCGAGGATCACGCGGCGCAGGTCCATGACCGCGGACTTGGCCTTCTTGACCGGCCGGACGGTGAGCGTGTTCTCGCCGGCGACGAGCGTCAGCTTGCCGACCTCGCGGGGCACGAAGCGCTGGAAGTGGCCGGTCTCTTCGACGGTGAATTCGCATGAGCCCTGCTTGGTGTCGAGGGCGACGAGGGAGCCGCCGTTGCCCTTGCCGCACCCCTGCAGGACGGTCACGCGATAGGTGCCGGCCTTCGGCGCCTGGAACGTCCAGGTCGCGGTGTCGTCGGCGTTCACCCAGAAGCCAAGGGTGTCTTTCTGCGGCAGGTCCTCGTATTTCATCTTCGTCGCCTTCACCTTGGCGTCGCGGGCTTCGAGGAAGATCAGGGCGTTGCCGCCTGCGGTCGTGGCGTCGTTCATCGCCTTGCGCCAATCGGCGAGCAGGGGGCGCATGGCTTCGGACGTGGGCAAGGCCTTCAGCTTGGAGACGTCGGTCTGCACGAAGCACGCCTCCCAGAGGGCGCGGTTGAAGTCCGGATTCGCCTTGGTCGGCTCGGCGCCGACGCCGCGGCGCCAGGCTTCGAGCTTGCCGCGCAGCGCGGCCACGCGGGCCGGTTCGGCGGCGGCGAGGTCGGTGGTCTCGCTCGGGTCCTTGGCCAGATCATAGAGTTCCAGGCTGCCATCCTCGTACTGCTCGATGAGTTTCCAGTCGCCTTCTCGGACCACGCCGGCGGGCTTGCCGCCTTGGTTCATGTAATGCGGCTGATGCCAGAACAGCGCGCGCGGCTTGGCGTTCGCCGGCGGCTTGCTGTCGAAGAGCAGCGGGGAGATGTCCTGGAAATCCAGCGGGGAGGGGGCGGGCACCTTGGCCAAGGCGCAGAGCGTGGGGCAGAGGTCGCCCAGCACGACCGGCTCGGCGATCTCGCGCGCGGCGAGGCGGCCGGGGTAGCGGATGATGAGCGGCGTCCGGAGGCCGCCTTCGTAGACGAAGCCTTTGCCGGCGCGGGAAGGCGCATTGTAGGTCGGCGGGGTTTCCTTGAGCTCCGAGATGTGCACGCCGCCGTTGTCGGAGGCGAAGATCACGACGGTGTTCTTCGCGAGGCCCTGGTCGTCGAGCGCCTTGAGGACGCGGCCGCAGGCGGCGTCGAGCGATTCGATCAGCGCGGCGTAGGTGGGATGGAAGGACTGCGCGTTGGCTTCGAGGCCCTTGGCCGGCGCGGCCAGCGGGATGTGGGGGTTGTCGAAGGCGAGGTACAGGAAGAAGGGCTTGGCCTTGTTCCGTTCGATGAACTTCACGGCATAGTCGGCGTGGCCGAGCTCGCCTTTGCCGCCCTGCGGGGACTCCGCGCCGGGGTTGGGCTTGCCCGGGAAATACTCGTCGAAGCCGTGATGCGTCGGCTGATGGCCTTTGCCGCCGAGGTGCCACTTGCCGATCGCCGCCGACACGTAGCCCTTCGGCTTGAGCAGCTGCGCGAGCGTCGGGACGCCGGCCGGCAGGTTGACGTTGATCGGCGCGGCGAGCAGGCGGTGCGAGGCCCGGTCGGTCCGTCCGGTGAGGAAGGTCGTGATCTTGAGGCGGGCCGGGCTCTGGCCGGTGAGGAGGCCGGCGCGCGAGGGCGAGCAGACCGAAGCCGCGGCGTAAGCTTGGGTGAAGCGGGCGCCTTCGGCGGCGAGCTTGTCCAGGTTGGGCGTGCGCTGGTCCTTGCGGCCGAAGCACCCGAGGTCGTTGATGCCGAGGTCGTCGGCGAAGAGGATGACGAAGTTAGGCGGGGTCTCCTGCGCGGCGGCGGAGACGAGCGAAAGCAAGGCGCCGAGGAACAGGCCGAGGAAGGAACGGGGCATGCCTTGGGTTTAACGTCCGGCCGGGTTGTGCAAAGGGTAAAACCCGCTTCGGTGTCCGCATGGACCTCCGTTTGCTCCAATCCGGCGTGGTTTGCGTCGACGTCGCCATGGCCGCGGTGTCCTGGCTCATCCTGCTTTGCACGTATCCGGATTTCGCCCGCTGGCGGGCGGAAGGCTTCGCCGCCCATCATGAGGCCTATACGCGTCGGGTCGGCTGGGTCGTGGGCCCTTTGCTGCTGGCTCAGCTCGCCGGGCATGTCGGTCTGGCTTTCGTCGCCGGGAGCTACGTCGGGCTGCTGCTGGTACTCGTCTGCTGGGCGCTGACGGCAGGGTGGTCGGTACCGTGTCATCGGCGCCTGCAGCAGGAAGGTCCGGCTTCGCCGGCGCTCGCCGACCTGATCCGTTCGCATTTCTGGCGGACGATCCTTTGGTCGGTCGTCGCGGTCCTTTCGTTCGTGCGGGCGGCGGGTTGACAGGGTAGCCCTGTCGGTGATGCTCAAGGCTGATGAGTACAGCCGAACCGAACCAAGCCCGCCAGGCCTCCCGTCTGGGCGCTTTCCGTCGGTTCCTCGGCTTCGTCGGACCGGGCTTCCTGGTCTCGGTCGGCTACATGGATCCGGGCAACTGGGCCACGGACCTCGCGGGCGGTTCGCAGTTCGGCTACGCGCTGCTCTGGGTCATCCTCCTGTCGAACCTGATGGCGATCCTGTTCCAGCACCTCTGCGTGCGCCTGAACGTCGCGACCGGCCTCGACCTCGCGCAGGCCTGCCGGGCCCGTTATTCGCCCGGGGTCTCCAAGTTCCTGTGGGTTTCGGCCCAGGTCGGCATCGTCGCCTGCGACCTCGCGGAGTTGTTGGGCTCGGCCATCGCCTTGCAGATCCTCTTCGGGATCCCGCTGTTCTTCGGCGCCCTCATCACCGCCTTGGACGTGCTGCTCCTGCTGGCCTTGACGCGCCTCGGCTATCGCTGGCTCGAGGCCCTCGTGGCCGTGCTCGTGCTCACCGTCGCGGCCTGCGTCGGCATCGAGCTCCTGCTCGCCAAGCCCGCCGTCGCGGAACTCCTGCGCGGCTTCATCCCGTCCGCGGCCGTGGTCACGCGTCCGGGCATGCTTTTCGTGGCCCTCGGCATCATCGGCGCGACGGTCATGCCGCATAACCTCTACCTCCATTCGTCGATCGTCGGTTCGCGCGACTTCGGCGCCGGCGAGAAGGCGCGTCGCGAAGCCCTGCGTTTCGCCACCTGGGATTCGACGCTCGCGCTGAGCCTCGCGTTCTTCGTCAACGCCGGCTTGCTCGTCCTGAGCGCGGCCGCGTTCCATGGCCGTCCCGAAGCGGTGACGGACATCCGCGAAGCCCACCGGCTGCTGGACGGCGTGCTCGGCGCCACGTTCGCGGGCACGCTCTTCGCGGTCGCGCTCCTGGCTTCCGGCCAGAACGCGACCATCACCGGCACCATGGCGGGACAGATCGTCCTGGAAGGTTTCCTGAAGGTGAAGAGCCCCGGTTGGATCGTGCGCGCCGCGACGCGTATCGCCGCGCTGATCCCGGCCTTGCTCGTCATCGGGCTGGCAGGGGAGGGCAAGGTCGAGACGCTGCTCCTGTGGAGCCAGGTGATCCTCAGCCTGCAGCTGGGCTTCGCCTGCTGGCCGCTCGTGCGCATGACGGGCGACGCCGCTTTCATGGGCGCCTTCGTCGCGCCGCGCTGGATCAACGTGCTGGGCTGGATCGCCACCGCGGTGGTCGTCGGGGCCAGTCTTTGGTTCGTCGCCGGGGCCTTCTGATTATTTAATTGTGAGACGAGGCCGGCCCGCGTCTGATGAGGGCGAAGGATGAAGCTGTCACGTAAAGGCGAATATGCGCTCCGAGCCCTCATCTGCCTGGGCCTCGGCGAAGCCTTCGGCCGGAAGCAGCTGCGGGTCGCGGAGATCTCCTCTTCCGACAATATCCCGGAGAAGTTCCTCGAGCAGATCATGAATGAGCTGCGTGACGGCGGTTTCGTGGAAGGCCAGCGCGGCCGTAACGGCGGCTATCGACTCACGCGGCCCGCCGAGCAGATCTCGCTCGGTCAGATCATCCGGCACGTCGAAGGGCCGCTCGCGCCGATCGCCTGCGCCTCACACACGGCCTACGAACGTTGCTCTTGTCCCGACGAGGCCAATTGCGGGCTGCGCATGCTCATGCTCGATGTGCGGAACGCCATCTCGGACATCTTGGATCGGCATACGTTGAGCTCCGTCGTCCAGGTCGCGCATCGCAAGTATCTCGCTTCCGGGCGCCGGCCTGCCTTCGCCGGCGGTGAAGAAGGTTTTGATAATACGGGTAAGGGAAGACTGACCGACGGGCTGCTTTCCAATCTGTTGCCGGATTACTTCATTTAAGGAGTTCAAAGTCGCAGAGCGGGGGAGGGCAGAGGGCCTTGGTTCCTGAATCAAAGGAGGGGGTTATCCTCAACTTTTAGGGGTTTAATCTGTAAAGCATTGGTGATGAGTAGAATAAAAACATACTAAAAAGGTATTCTTATCTTGACCCTAATCATTTAATCATCACTAATGATGTCACCTTAACCAAGGAGCCTCTCCCAACCAAACCCAACACCATACTAAACCTATGAAATCCAACCGTAACACCTACCTCCCGCTCGCCGCGCTGCTGGCGTTCGCCTCCGCGGCTCCGGCCGCCGAGCTGACCGTCCAGGAGCAGATCGACGCGCTCAAGGCTCGCATCGCCGAGCTCGACGCCAAGGTCCGTCCCCTGCAGCGCGCCGAGACCACCGCCGGCGACAAGGGCTTCATCCTCGCCTCCCCGGATGGCGCCAACTCGCTCCGCATCCGCGGCCTCGTCCAGGTCGACTCCCGCTGGTACTTCGACAAGAGCGTCGACAACGACGTCATCTCCCTCCGCCGCGCCCGCATCGGCCTCGAAGGCAAGTTCGGCAAGACCACCGAGTATCAGCTGATCGGCGAATACGCCGGTTCCTCCGCGACCATCCTGGACGCGAACATCCTCCTCAACTACTCGCCTGAGTTCCAGGTGAAGCTCGGCCGTTTCAAGACCCCGATCGGTCTCGAGCAGCTCCAGTCCGACCCGGCCCTGCTCTTCGCCGAGCGCTCCGTCGTTTCGCAGCTCGTCCCGAACCGCGACATCGGCGTCCAGGTCGGCGGCGACATCCTCGGTGGCCGCGCCTCCTACGCCGTGGGCATCTTCAACGGCACCGTGGACGGCAGCGATAGCGCCGACTCCAAGAAGGATGCCAACGACGGCAAGGATCTGGCCGCCCGCGTCACCTTCCAGCCTTGGGTCAACGACAAGGAGTCGGCGCTTGCCGGCCTCACCTTCGGCCTCGGCGGCACCTACGGTCTCCAGGATGCGTCGAGCGCGCTGACCAGCGGTTTCAAGACCGACGGCCAGCAGACCTTCTTCGCCTACCGTGCGACGGGTGCCGGCAGCTCCACCAACACCGTCACGGCCAACGGCCATGTCTGGCGCCTGTCTCCGCAGGTCTCCTACTACAAGGGCTCCTTCGGTCTCCTCGCCGAATACGTGACGTCCTCCAGCGACATCAAGTCGGTCAACTCGGCCGGCGCCGCCGCCGGTAACACCGCCACCATCAAGAACCATGCCTGGCAGACCGAGGTCAGCTACGTCCTCACCGGCGAAGACGCCACTTACAAGGGCGTGACGCCGGCCGCTGATTTCGATCGCGCCGCCGGCACCTGGGGCGCCTTCGAAGTGGTCGGCCGCGTGGCTTCGATCAAGTTCGACGACCAGCTCTTCGGCGCGGCCGTCAACGGCGCCCAGTTCGCCGACTCCACCAAGTCCGCGTCCTCGGCCAGCACGCTCGGCATCGGCCTCAACTGGTACCTCAGCAAGACCGCCCGCTTCAGCCTCGATTACGAATACACGAGCTTCAAGACCTTCGGTTCCCCGACCGTCGCTTCGAGCTCGGTGATCAGCCATCCGGAGCGCCTGCTGCTGACCCGCTTCGGCCTGACCTTCTAATCCGGTCCGAGTCCCACGACCATGCGTCTGCTTCCTGTCCTCGCCGCCCTCCTCGCCGTGCCCTTCCTGGGCGCGGCCGAGGAGCAGCCGGTCACCCTCCGCGTCGGATTCTTCCCGAACCTGACGCACTCCCCGGCCCTGGCCGCCCGTCAGCTCGAACGCGAGAACGCCGACTGGCATCTCGCCCATCTGCCGAAGGGTTCCAAGGTCGAGTGGCGTTCGTTCAACGCCGGCCCTTCCGCCATCGAGGCCCTCCTCGCCGGCGCGATCGACCTCACCTACATCGGGCCTTCCCCGACGATCAACGCCCACGTCCGCACCAAGGGCAACGAGATCCGCGTCCTTGCGCCGGTCGCCCGCGGCGGCAACGCCCTGGTGGTCCGCAAGGGCCTCGGCCTGAAGTCCCCGAAGGATTTCATCGGCCGTCGTCTCTCCACGCCGCAGCTGGGCAACACGCAGGACATCGACGCCCGCGTCTGGCTGCGCGAAGGCGGCCTGAAGGTCACCGTCAACGGCGGCGACGCCCAGATCATCCCGGCCCAGAACGCCGAGCTGGTGCTGCTGTTCTCCCGCGGCGACATCGACGCGGCCTGGACGGTCGAACCTTGGGTCACCCGCCTCACGAGCGAGTTCGGCGGCGAGGTGCTCTTCGAGAAGAAGGATGCGATCATCACGGTGCTGACTTCCTCGAAGACCGCGCTCGCCAAGAACGGGAAGGGCATCGAGGCCTTCGTGCGCTCGCACTACGCGCTCCGCGACAAGCTCCTCGCGGACCAGGCCCTGCATACGAAGCTGGTCATCTCCGGTATCGCCGGCGAAACCCGCTCGACCCCGCCCAAGGCGGAACTGATCGGACCCGCCCTCGGTCGCGTGATCTTCGACGCCCGTGAAGACGACGCCGCCCGTAAGGTCCGCCTGACCGCCGCCTTCAGCCAGGCGCTTAAGGACTCCAAGGACTCCGGCCTGCTCGCCGGCGACGCCCCGATCGCGCCGCTGCTCGAGTCCCTGGTCTCGGACCCGGCCCCCTCGGCCAAGTAACCAAGAATTGCTTCATAGCGAGGGCCCCGTAGTCTGGAGGAAACTCCGCTGCGGGGCCTGATACTTGGGGAAATCTCCTAATCCTGATAAGTTAACTAAACTTGACAACATCAGGCCTACCCCTGAAATCTCTGCCTCGGTTCGCTCCATGAGCTCCCTCCACGACAAGTCCACCGCCCCGGCGGCCCTGACCCTCCGTAACGTCACCAAGCGTTTCGAAGGTGCGGCCGGCCAGGTCACGGCGTTGGAAGACATCTCCCTGGACGTCAGGGAAGGGGAGTTCCTCGTGGTCGTCGGTCCGTCCGGCTGCGGTAAGTCCACCTTGCTGAGCCTGCTCGCCGGCCTGGAGCATACGAACGAAGGCGAGATCAAGCTCGGGCAGGATCCGGTCGTGGCTCCGGGGCGTGATCGTCTCGTGATGTTCCAGCAGGACGCGCTCTTCCCTTGGCTCAACGCCATCGAGAACGTGCTCTTCGGCCTCCGCCTCAAGCCTGACCTGACCGAAGCCGAACGCCTCGATTCGGCCCGCTACTATCTCAATCTCGTCGGCCTCGGCAACAAGGAGAAGGCCCGTCCGCACGAGCTCTCCGGCGGCATGCGCCAGCGCGTCGCCCTCGCCCGCTCGCTCGCGCCGAATCCGCGCGTGCTCCTGATGGACGAGCCGTTCTCCGCCCTCGACGCCCTGACGCGCGAGCAGCTCTACGGCGACATCCAGGAGATCTTCACGAAGCGCAAGAAGACCATCGTCCTCGTGACGCATAACATCCGCGAAGCGGTCTGCCTCGGCGACCGCGTCGTGCTCTTCTCGCCCAATCCCGGCCGCGTCCAGCAGGTGTTCGACGTGGATCTCCCGCGCCCGCGTCGCATGAACGACCCGGCCCTCGCGGCCCTCGCCTCCCAGGTGACGGAAGCGCTCTCCTCCCATCTCGCCAAGTGACCATGGCCTCGAAGCTTCCTCGCCCGGTCATCCCGACCCTCATCGCCGTCCTCGCCTTGGGCGGCTGGGAATGGTTCGTGCGCACCGGCCACGTGAACGACGTCCTGGTGCCGGCTCCGTCCCATATCCTGAAGTGGTTCTGGGAAGCCCTGCTCAGCGGCGAGCTCCTTTCCGCGACCTGGGTGACGATGCGTCGCCTGGTCATCGGCTTCGCCATCGGCGCCGCCCTCGGCGTGCCGCTCGGCGCCCTCTGCGCCCGCGTCCGCTGGGTCCGTGACACGCTCGGGGTGCTCGCCCTCGGCCTGCAGACCCTGCCTTCCGTCTGCTGGGTCCCCCTCGCGCTCCTCTGGTTCGGCATCCGTGAGGAGGCCGTCCTCTTCGTCGTGGTGATGGGCACGATCTGGGCCGTGGTCATCGCGGTGCAGGAATCGGTGCTCAACGTCCAGCCGCTTTACCTCCGCGCCGCCCAGACCATGGGCTCCAACGGCTGGCACCTTTGGTCCCGCGTCATCTTCCCCGCCGCGCTTCCGGGCGTGCTCAGCGGCATGAAGCAGGGCTGGGCCTTCGCCTGGCGCTCGCTGATGGCGGCCGAGATCTTCGTCGTGATCGTCACGGGCTTCGGCCTCGGCTCGCTCCTCAACGCGGGTCGCGAACTGCTCCGCATGGACCAGGTGATGGGCGTCATGGCGGTGGTGATGCTCGTCGGCCTGCTGGCCGACCTGATCTTCTTCTCGCCGATCGAGCGCTGGTTGCGCCGTTCCCGCGGGCTCGAGCGCTAAGCCGTCGCCTTTCCTCCTCGCCCTCGGGGCCGGGGAGCCCCTACCTTAGGGGAAATGTTTATCGACGAAGCCAAGGTTGTACTGAAGTCCGGTGACGGCGGCCACGGCTGCGTCAGCTTCCGTCGTGAGAAATTCATCCCGAAGGGCGGCCCCGACGGCGGTAACGGCGGCAAGGGCGGCGACGTCGTCCTGGTCTGCGACCGTAACGAAGGCGACCTCCAGGCCTACCGCTGGCAGCCGCACCGTCGCGCCCGCAACGGCGCCCCGGGCATGGGCCGCCAGTGCGCCGGTCCCGACGGCGACGACCTGATCCTGCCGGTGCCTCCGGGCACGCAGGTCCTCGAAGAAGGTTCCAACCGCCTCGTGGCCGAACTGACCGAGCACGGCGAACGCGTCGTCCTCCTCGCCGGCGGCAAGGGCGGCCTGGGCAACATGAACTTCAAGAGCTCGGTCAACCAGGCTCCGCGTCGCACGACCCCGGGTTACCCCGGCGAAGAAGGCAACTTCCGCATCGTGCTCAAGACGATCGCCGACATCGGCCTCGTGGGCTACCCGAACGCCGGCAAGTCCACGCTGACGAACCTCCTCACCGCCGCCCGCCCGAAGATGGCGCCGTATCCGTTCACGACCCTCCACGTCAACGTGGGCGTGATCGACTACACCGACCGCTTCGACCGCATCGTGATGGCCGACATCCCGGGCCTCATCGAAGGCGCGCACGAGAACCGCGGCCTCGGCCACCAGTTCCTCCGCCACGTCGAGCGCTGCTCGCTGCTGGTCTTCATCATCGACATGGCCGGCAGCGAGAACCGCGAGCCGTGGGACGACCATCGCATCCTCGAGCGCGAACTGCGCCTCTACTCGCCGATCCTCGCCGCCAAGCCGCGCATCATCGTGGCCAACAAGATGGACCTCCCCGAAGCCGCCGCGAAGCTGAAGAAGTTCCAGGAACGCGTGAAGGACATGGTCATCCCGATCTCCTGCTACTCGCAGGAAGGCATCCAGGAATTCCGCGACAAGCTCTGGGCCGCCGTGAAGGGTCCGGTCGACCAGCGCCCGAAGGCCCCCGCTCCTTACGTCGAACCCGCCGTGGCCAAGCGCCTGGCGAAGGTCCACCCGGCCAAGGTCGTCGCCCCCAAGGCGAAGGCCAAGCCTGCCGCGAAGAAGGCCGCCAAGCCGGTGAAGCCCACCGCGAAGCCCGCCAAGAAGGTCGCCCCGAAGGCGAAGCCGGTCGTGAAGAAGGCCAAGGTCGTTGCCAAGGTCGTCGCGAAGAAGGCAGCCAAGCCGGTCGCGAAGAAGTCGCCCGTCAAGGTCGTGGCCAAGAAGAAGGCCGCCCCGGTTAAGAAGGCGGCCTCGAAGTCGAAGGCGAAGAAGAAGTAAGTTACTTCTTCTCCGGCGCCGCGCCCTTGAGTTCCTTGAACTTGAGGGATTCGGAGTTGAGGCAGTAGCGCAGGCCGGTCGGCGCGGGGCCGTCCTCGAACACGTGGCCGAGGTGGCAGTCGCAGCGTGCGCACAGGATCTCGGTGCGCACCATGCCGTGGCTCTTGTCGGTGATGGTGGCGATGTTCTCCTTGGAGACGCCTTGGTAGAAGCTCGGCCAGCCGGTGCCGGAGTCGAACTTGGCGCGGGAGGAGAACAGGGGCAGGTCGCAGCAGACGCAGTGGTAGGTGCCGGTCTTCTTGTTGTCGAGCAGGGTGCCGCAGAACGGACGTTCGGTGCCCTTGCCGCGCGTGACGAAATACTGTTCGGGGGTGAGCTGGGCGGCCCACTCGGCGTCGGTCTTGATCACCTTGTCGACGAGCACGGGCTTGCCGACGCCGCCCTTGCCGTCGTCGAGCGTGACGAGCACCTGGGGGACTTTGGCGGGGGCGGATTCTTTCATGGGCTTGGATTCGGGGGAGGGGGTGGGCTTGTTCTTGAAATCAGCGGAGCTTGCGGCGAACAAGGCGACCGCGACGCCGACGGCGATGGGCAGCAGGAGGATGGATTTCATGGGCTTAGCTGAAGGATTTGCCGCAGCCGCAGGTGCTGGTGGCGTTGGGGTTGCGGACTTCGAAGCCCTTGCCGTGGAGGCCGTCGTCGAAGTGCACGGTGGCGCCGTCGAGGTAGGCGTGGCTGGTGGGGTCGATGAGGATCTTGAGGCCCTGGCTCTCGAACTCGAGGTCGCCGTCCTTGCGTACGTCGAAGGCCATGCCGTATTCGAAGCCGGAGCAGCCGCCGGTCTCCACGAGGACGCGGAGGACGGACTCAGGGTTGGCCTGGGCTTTCTGGAGCACCTTGATCTGCTGGGCAGCGGCTTCGGTGAGGTTGATCATGCCTCTCAAGTTTAGGGGCAATCGGCCGGAGTCAAGGGGCGGCCGCCTTCGGGGGCTTTTCCTTGGCTAAGGACGCGCCCCGGTTAAGGTCGGCCAACCCCTCGCCATGTCCCCCATCGTCGTCCGTATCCTGTCCCTGTCCGTGATCCTGGCCTTCGTCTTCCACAGCGTGATGATGGTGGTCGTCGCCTTGGTGGGGTGGAGCACCGACACGCTGTCGCTGCGCTCGCTGTTCGGCGTCGGCCTCTTCCAAGCCTCGGGCTCGGATTGGTTCTGGCTCCTGCTGCTCTGGGGTTTCGCGCTGCTGCAGGCCTGCCTGGTGACCTTGCCGCTGCCGGTCTCCGCGGCGCCGGGCGCGAAGACGCCGCTGGGCCCGCGCGTGATCGCCGCGGCCTTCCTCGGCGGGCTCTTCATCGCGATCCCGCTCTTCGCGTCGGTCGACCTTTATTATCTCTCCGCCAAGGCCGACCCGAAGGGCTTCGATTCCGAGCCTTATGTCATCGCGGTGCTGGTGACCTGGGTGGTGTCCTGGCTGATCTGGACGCCGATCCTGCTGCACCGTTCCCGCGGGCAGGCCGATGCGGTCGAACGTTTCGTCGGCAAGAGCATCGCGGGTTCCGCGGTGGGCCTGGCCCTCTGCTTGCCGTGGTATTTCGTGCTCCGCCGCAAGCAGTCCTGCTATTGCGGACTCGGTACGTTCTGGGCCCTGGTGCTGGGCCTCTGGTCCTTGCTGGTCATCGGCGGGCCGCTGCTCTTCGTGCTCGCGCGTGACCGACGTCTCCGTGCCGGCGTGCGCGAAGGCTGAGCTCAGAGCCCGCAGCCTTGCTGCGTCTCGCGCGTCGGTCGCGCGATGAGCCCGCGGTGAGGTTCGTCCGGGTAGGCTTCGTTCGCCCGTGCGCCGAGCAGGTGCGCGTCGCAGCACTTCAGGAGGTCCGGCAGGTTGTCGGTCCGGCGCATGTCGTGCAGGAACTTGCCTTCGGTGTCCACGGCGAGGCCGACGAAGTTCAGGAACTTCTTGAGGCGTCCGGCCTGCTTGTCGGTGGCCTTGGCGGCGTCGCAGCATTCGTCGGCGAGCTCCTGGACGTACGTGCGGACGTCGGCCAGCGTGGGCGCGAAGGGCGTGAGGCCCTGCTGGACCTCGCGCCACTGGCGGAAGATCCACGGGTTCCGGATGGCGTGGCGCCCCATCATCATGCCGTAGGCCTTGGTCTCGGCCGTCAGGCGCTGCGCCTTGGCGGCGGAAAGGACGTCGCCGTTGGCGATGACGGGGCAGGGGACGGCCGCCACGGCCTTGGCGATGGCGGCGTAATCGACTTCGGACCAATAGAGGCCTTTGACGGTGCGGCCGTGGACGGTGAGCAGGTCGACCTGATGCTTGGCGACGATCGCGAGGATCTCATCGAAGCGCTCCTGGCCGTCGAAACCGATGCGCATCTTGACGGTGAAGAGCCCGGGGATCTCCTGACGCATCGCGCCGATGAGCTCGTCGATCTTGGCGGGGTCGCGCAGGAGGCCGCCGCCGACGTTCTTCCGGTACACCTTGGGCGCCGGGCAGCCCATGTTGAGGTCGATGCCGGCGACGGGTAGTTTCCGCAGCTCGCGGATGGTCCGCAGCATGTGCGGGGTGTCTTCGCCGATGAGCTGCGCGAAGACCGGGCGGCCGGTGCCGTGGTTGACGACGGAATCCACGATATGCTTCTCGGGCGTCGAGCTCTCGTGCACGCGGAAATACTCGGTCACGAACCAGTCGGGCGCGCCACGCCGGCCGATGACGCGCATGAAGCCGGTGGTGGTGACGTCCTGCATCGGCGCGAGCACCGAGGGGCGCGTGCCGGGGACGACGGGGACTGGGAGCGGGCCGCTCACGCCTGCTTGCGCAGGCGCGCGAGCATTTCCGTCATGTCGTCGCAGACGTCCAGGACGGCCTTGGCGATGAACACCGGGCGCTTGGCCTTCACGGCGAGCACGAGCGCGTCGCTGGGACGGGCGTCGACCTCGGCGATCTTGCGGGCGACGGGGCCTTCCTGACCGAGCAGGATGCGGGCGAAGAAGACGCCGTCCTTGACGTCGACGATGGCCACATGGACCACGCCGGCGTCCAGGCCGAGCAGGAGGTGGAGCATGAGGTCGTGCGACTGGGGGCGGTCGGGTACGCGGCCGTCCAGGGCGCCCTGCAGGGCTTCGCCGACGGCGGGGTCGACCTGGATGACCATGGTCTTGAGCGCGGTCACCAGGAACACGGCGGTGCCTCCCTTGACGGGGATGACTTCGATGCCGGTGACGGGCACTGCCTCCAACTTGCTCATGCCGGAAAGTGTGCCGGGCGGCCCGCCTCCGCAAGCCCTCGCTACGTCGAGGCGTAGGGTTGCCTTGAAATCGTGGCCTGTTCCCGCAAGGTGGAGGTGTGCACCCTTTCCTCGCCGACGAGTTCCTTTTCGACTGGAGCAGCCTGAAGCCCGAACACGTCGAGCCGGATATCCGCGAGGCCCTGCGCCGCGCCCGCGCCAACGTCGACGCGTTCAAGCGGACGAAGGGCGCCGACCTGACCTACGCGAAGGTGCTCCTCGGCTTCGAGGCCACCACCAAGGACCTGTCCCGCGCCTGGGGCCTGGTCTCGCACCTCGACTCGGTCCTGAATTCGCCGGAGCTCCGCAAGGCCTACAACGCGATGATGCCCGAGGTCACGGCGTTCTTCACCTCGCTGACGCTCGATCCCGAACTCTGGTCGGTCTTCAAGGCTTACGCCGCCACCGCCGACGCCAAGGCCCTCACCGGCGTCCGCCGTCGCTTCCTCGAGGAGACGATGGCCGACTTCGAGGAGAACGGCGCCGACCTGCCGGCGGAAGGGAAGGCCCGCCTCGCCACGCTCAACGCGCAGCTCGCGGAGAAGACGCAGAAGTATTCCGAGAACGTCCTCGATTCGACCAACGCCTGGGAGCTCTTCATCGACGACGCCCGGCGCCTCGCCGGCCTGCCGGCCAGCGCGCTCGCCGCGGCGAAGCAGTCCGCCACCGCCAAGGGCAAGCCCGAGGCATGGCGTTTCACGCTGCATTCCCCTTCGGTGTTCCCGGTGCTCCAGTATGCCGATGACGAAGACCTCCGCCGCCAGTGCTGGGAAGGCCTCGGCCAGGTCGGCCTGAAGGACGCCTGGGACAACACCGCGCTCGTCGGCGAGATCCTCGCCCTGCGTCACGAGAAGGCCCGCCTGCTCGGCAAGCGGCACTTCGCCGACTTCACCACCGCCCGCCGCATGGCCCGCACCGGCGAGACCGCGCTGAAGTTCATCGAGGACATCGGCCGGCGCATCCGCCCGAAGTTCCAGGCCGAAGGCGTCGAGCTCGAGCAATACCGCGCCGCGAAGGCCGGCGACGCGCTCCGCTCCCTGCACCCGTGGGAATTCGGCTATTGGTCGGAGAAGATGCGCCGCGAGAAATACGATTTCGACGACGAGGCGCTCCGCCCGTGGTTCCCGGTCGACGGCGTGATCGCCGGCATGTTCCGCCTCTTCGGCGGTCTCTTCGGCATCCAGGTCGTCGCCCGCGACACCTATCACGTCGACCAGGCCACCGGCGCGAAGACCGTCGCCCGCGCCGCCGAACCGCGCGTCGAAGGCGCGCCGATCTGCGTCTGGCATCCCGAGGTCCGCTTCTACGAAGTCCGCGACGGCGACCGCCTGCTGGGCTCGTTCTACACCGATTGGTTCCCGCGCGAATCGAAGCGGGGAGGGGCCTGGATGAACTTCTTCCGTACCGGCGGCCCGCGTCCGGACGGCTCGTTCGCCCCGCACCTCGGCCTTATGTGCGGCAACTTCACGCCGCCCGTCGCCGGCCAGCAGGCGCTGCTCAACCACGACGAGGTCACCACGGTCTTCCACGAGTTCGGCCACCTGCTCCACCACCTCCTGAGCGAGGTCGAGGTCGAATCCCTTTCCGGCGTGCGCGTCGCCTGGGACTTCGTCGAGCTGCCTTCGCAGATCCTGGAGAACTGGTGCTGGGAAGAGGAGTCCCTCGCCGTCTTCGCCCGCCACCACGAGACCGGCGCCCCCTTGCCGTCCGACCTCCTCGCCAAGCTCGACGCCGCGGCCAACTTCCGCGCGGCCTCCAGCTGCATGCGCCAGCTGGCCTTCTCGAAGCTCGACCTCGACCTGCACATCCGCGCCGAGGAGCTCCGGGGCCGTGACCTCGACTCGCACTGGAACGAGGACTTCGCCGACTGGCAGGCCCGGACCACCCGCCGCGGTCCGGCCATGGCCCGCCGCTTCAACCACCTGTTCTCGGACGCCACCGGGTACGCCGCCGGGTATTATTCGTATAAGTGGGCCGAAGCCCTCGAGGCCGACGCCTTCACCCGCTTCCTCAAGGAGGGGGTCCTGAACCCCCGGGTCGGCCGCGAGCTCCGGGCCAAGGTCCTGGCCAAGGGCAACTCCGAGCCGGCCGAGAAACTCTTCCGGGATTTCATGGGCCGGGACCTCGATCCGGAGGCCCTTTTGGAGCGTGACGGGCTGGCCTGAGCCCGCCACCCCCCGTCGGGGGCCCTGAATCCCGCAATAATTGGGCAACGGAGGCTTATTCCCCTTGCACAAGGGCCTGTTTTCCTATGCGTAAGGCCTTTAAAGATGAATCTCCGTAACATCGCAGTCATTGCTCACGTCGACCATGGCAAAACGACCCTGACCGACCGTCTCCTCTACCAGTCCGGCATGTTCCGTGCCGAGGACCTCGACAAGCTCGCCGGCGGCCAGCACGGCCTGATCATGGACTCGGGCGACCTCGAGCGCGAACGCGGCATCACGATCACCGCCAAGAACTGCGCGATCAAGTGGACCGACCCTCGCGACAAGAAGGAATATAAGATCAACCTGATCGACACCCCGGGCCACGCCGACTTCGGCGGCGAAGTCGAACGCGTGCTCAACATGGCCGACGGCTGCCTCCTCGTCGTCGACTCCTTCGAAGGCCCGATGCCCCAGACCCGCTTCGTGCTCTCCAAGGCGCTCGCCCTCGGCCTGAAGCCCATCGTCGTCATCAACAAGATCGACAAGCCGTCCGCCCGTCCGGACGCCGTCGTCAACGAAGTCTTCGACCTCCTCGTCGCCCTCGACGCGCCGGAGTCCGCCCTCGACTTCCCGATCGTCTACGCTTCCGGCCGCGAAGGCTGGGGTACCCTCGACCGCGCCAAGACCGTCGAAGGCCAGCGTCCGAAGGACCTGATGGACCTCTTCTACACCATCGTCGACAAGATCCCCGAGCCCTACGCCGAAGGCTCCTCGCGCGGCGCCGCCGCCGGTTTCAAGTCCCGCGCCGAAGCTCTTTCCAACCCCCTCCAGATCATGGTGACCGCCATGCTTTACTCCGACTACGTCGGCCGTATCGCCGTCGGTCGCGTCACCGCGGGCAAGATCGCCCCGGGCATGCCCGTGATGATGGTCACCCGCGCCGGCGAGCAGCATAAGCAGCGCGTCCTCGAGGTCGAAGTCTTCGAGGCTCTCGGCCGCGTCAAGGCCCAGGAAGTCTCCGCCGGCGACATCTGCGCGGTCATCGGCCTCGATCACGTCGAGATCGGCGCGACCATCACCGACATCGAGAACCCCCGTCCGATGCCGCCCGTCAGCGTCGACGAGCCCACCGTGACCATGGCCTTCCGCGTCAACGACTCGCCCTTCGCCGGTCGCGACGGCAAGTTCGTCACCGGCCGCCAGGTCGGCGAACGCCTCGTCAAGGAACTCGAGAAGAACGTCGCCCTCCGCGTGGACCGCGAAGCCGGAGCCGACGCCTGGAAGGTCTCGGGCCGCGGCCTGATGCACCTCGGCGTGCTCATCGAGACCATGCGCCGCGAAGGCTACGAACTCTCCGTCGGTAAGCCGGAAGTCATCATGAAGACCATCGACGGCGTGCTCTGCGAGCCCGTCGAGACCCTCGCGGTCGACTGCCCCGAAGCCTCCCAGAGCGACGTGATGTCCCTCGTCCTCGGCCGTCGCGGCGAGCTCCGCTCGATGGACGCCAAGGCCGGCACCAGCGGCTGGATCCACATGGAATTCAAGGTCCCGTCCCGCGCCCTCTTCGGTCTGCGCACCCTGATGCTCACCACCACCCGTGGCGAAGCCGTCATGTACCACAACCTCCTCGGCTACGAGCCCGTCAAGGGCGAGGCCCCGCGTCGCGCCGCTGGCGTGATGATCGGCGGCGAAGCCGGCGCCGTGACCGCCTACTCCCTCGACCGTCTGTACGACCGCGGCGACTTCTTCGTGAAGCCGGCCGACGAGATCTACATGGGCCAGATCGTGGGCGAGCATTGCAAGGACAACGACCTCGAGATCAACCTCGTCATCAACAAGAAGCTCTCCAACGTGCGCGCTTCCGGTTCCGACGACGCGGCCAAGATCAAGCCGATGCGCCAGATGTCCCTCGAGGCCTGCCTCGAATACATCGAGTCCGACGAGCTGGTCGAGATCACCCCGAACTTCATCCGCATGCGCAAGCGCTGGCTGACGGAGAACGAGCGCAAGCGTAACTCGTAAGCCGTCCGCTCAGCCCGCAAGGGTCAGCTGAAACCGATGACCGCCATCCGCCAGGATGGCGGTTTTCATTTGCCAGCGTGCCGAGGGGAGGCGCGCGGCCACCTTCTCCGGCCATTCCACGATCACGTTCCAGGGCGACTTCGCCAGGTCCCAGATCAGGAGGTCGTCGAAGGCCTCCGGGCGCGTCAGCCGATAGGCGTCGACGTGGAAGACCTGCCGCCGGCCCTCATAGACGTTCAGGAGCGCGAAGGACGGGCTGGTGATGTCGCCCGTGACGCCGAGGCCGCGGACCAGCCCGCGCACGAAGGTCGTCTTGCCCGCGCCGAGGTCGCCCTCGAGCGCCAGCACGGTGTCCGGCGGCAGCAGGGCCGCGAACGCTTCGGCCGCCCGCTCGGTCTCTTCGCCCGAACGGGTGACGAGTCCGGCGGTCCAGGTCGCGAGTGCGGCGGGAGAGCCCATGGGCGCAGTCTTTCCCGCCGTCTCTCGTCAGGCAACCTGCAAACAAAAGACCCGGCCGCGTGGCCGGGTCTGTCAGGCGGACCGTGACTTCGCTTACGAGACGATGCCGAGGGGCTTGATGGTCTTCCAGCCGCCGCGGGTGAAGTCGGGGCACTGGATCGGCATGCTGCCGTCCTTCACCGAGCGCGTCGAGAGCTCGAGGATCGCGGACCAGTCGGCCGCGTCGTAGACGGTCATGTCCGGCGTGATGCCCTGGCGCAGGCAGTCCAGCATGCGGTAGTTCATGATGAAATCCATGCCGCCGTGGCCGCCGACCTTCTTGGCGAGTTCGCCGACCTTCTTCACGAGCGGGTGCTGGTTCTCCTTCATGAAAGCGTCGAGCTTCTTGTCCTCGTAGGTCCACCCGTGGCTGTTGACCTTGGCGCCCTTGAGCAGCGGATGGCCGCTGTCGGCGTCGACCGCCAGGCGGCCGGGGTAGCCGAAGAAGGTGGCCTTGGTGCCGCTGAGGCCGTTGATGCGCGAATAGGGGCGGGGGCTCACGACGTCGTGCTGGATCATGATCGTGCGGCCGAGCTGCGTCTTGATGATCGAGGTGTTCATGTCGCCGCAGACGAACTTCTCGTCCTTGTGCTTGCCGCCGTTGGGCTGGTGCTTGTCGCGGAACTGCGTGAGGTTGAATTCGGGCGACGACACCGAGACGACGAACTTGAACGCGTCGCCGCGACCGATGTCCAGGTACTGCGCCACCGGGCCGAGGCCGTGGGTGGGGTACAGGTTGCCGTCCATGAAGCGGTGGTAGTCGCGGCGCCAGTCGCCTTCGCTGCCGAGGGCCCAGAGGACGCCGCCGGCGAGGTTGTGGATGTAGGCGCACTCGGCGTGCTTGAGGTCGCCGAAGAAGCCCTGGCGGACGAGGTTGAGGACGAAGAGCTCCTCTTCGCCGTAGCAGCAGTTCTCGATGATCGAGCAATGGCGCTGGGTCTTCTCGGCCATGTCGACGAGCTGCCAGCATTCGTCGACCGTGACGGCGGCCGACACCTCGATGAAGACGTGCTTGCCCTTGGCCATGGCCTTGAGGGCCATCGGCACGTGCCATTCCCACGGGGTGGCCACGTAGACGACGTCGATGTCATCGCGCTCGAGCATCTTCTCCCAGGCGTTCTCGTCGCCGAAGTAGGTAGCGGGCTCCTTGCCGGTCTTCTTCAGCACGCTCGCGGCGGCGCTCTTCGCGCGCTGCTCGACGATGTCGCAGACGGCGACGACCTCGGCGAACGGGATGTTCGCGGCGGAGTTCACGTGGCCGCGGCCGCGGTTGAGGCCGATGAAGCCGCAGCGGACCTTCTCGGTGGGCTTGGTGGTCAGGTCCCAGACGGGCTTGTGGCCGGCCGGGCGGGGACGCGTCGCGGAGATGTCGCTCGCGCCGAGCAGCTTGAGGTCGCGCGGGTCGGGCTTCGCTTCGGCGGACGTTACGGCGCCGAGGCCGAGGCCGAGTCCGGCGATGGCGCCGAATTTGAGGAAGTCGCGACGGTTCTGGTTTTCGGGAAGACTCATGGGGTGAGGACGGGGTGGCACCAAGACAGCAAACCGCGGTCGTGGTTGCAACGGATTTGCCCGCCGCCCCTCTTCAAATCACCAGCTTATGAAGCCTTGGGCTCCTTTAATCCCGAACACCGCGAGATTACGCACGGTATGGGCCATAAAACAGGGCAGGAGCGAACGGTCCGGATTCAGCGGATTGAAGCGCACGACGTAGAGCCACAGCGAGGTGATGAACGCGAAGAGGGCGTTCACCTTTCCTTCGGGTTCGCTGAGGTCGAAGTTGTGGATGAGCGCGAAGACGAGCGAGCCGATGATCATCAGCGCGAGCAGCTTGCGGCCGACGAGTTCGCCGGGCGCGACGAAGCCGCGGAAGAGCATCTCCTCGACGACGGAGGCGCCGAGGAGCTGGAAGATGAAGATCGCCGGGAGCACGCTCTGCTGTTCGATGAGCCCCGCAC
This sequence comes from Coraliomargarita sp., assembly GCA_024638885.1. GTDB lineage: Bacteria > Verrucomicrobiota > Verrucomicrobiia > Opitutales > UBA953 > UBA953. Next base: position 38,269 of record JAHEJL010000003.1, read on the forward strand.
GCTTCTCGACGGCGGCTTCCGCGATGGTGATCAGGATGGCGCCGGCGGCGGCGATGAAATAGGCGCCCGTCGGCGCGTACGTCGTGCCGGGCCAGAACTTCTCGGGTTCGCCGGTGAGCGTGCGCTTGCGGCGTTCGCGCGTCCAGGCGACGAGCACGAACAGGCCGAGGGCGCAGTAGAGCAGGGCTTTGGCGGCGGTGAGGTCCATGAGGTCAGCGGACGCCGAGCACCCACGCGCGATAGGCGGGCGAAGCGTGGTCGGCGGCGAAGCTCAGCCACTGCGGCACGGCGTAAGGGTGGCGGGCGTGGACCCACGACTCGAGGTCGGCGCCCTTGCGCGCGGCGAACTTGAAGGTCACGCGGAACTCGTCCTCGCTCTCGGCCTTGCCCTCCCAGGTGTAGTGGGAGCGGATCGGGCCGTCGACCTGCGCGCAGGCGGCGAGCCCGGCGGCGACGGCGTCGGCCGCGAGACGGTCGGCTTCGTCGCGCGAGGGCAGGGTGGTCAGGGCGATGGCGACGGCCTCAGTCATTCGGCTCGCTGTCGGGCTTGAGGTAGCGCTCGGTGATGATCTCGATCAGCATGTCGCGGGCCTCCGTGACGGAGTCGACATGGATGTAGAGGTCGCGGTCTTCGGGCGAGACCATGCCCCATTCCTGGAAGGCCTCGAAGTTCACGGCGTTCTTCCAGAAGGACGAACCGAAGAGCAGCACCGGGAACTGCTTCTTGGTCTTCTTCGTCTGGATGAGGGTGAGCATCTCGAAGAGCTCGTCCATCGTGCCGAAGCCGCCGGGGAAGGCGACGAGCGCCTTGGCGAGGTAGAGGAACCAGTATTTGCGCACGAAGAAGTAGTGGAACTCGAGGTCCAGCTCCGGCGTGATGTAAGGGTTGTGCTCTTGCTCGAAGGGCAGGGCGATGCCGAGGCCGACCGAACGGCCGCCGGCTTCGTGGGCGCCGCGGTTGGCGGCTTCCATGATGCCGGGTCCGCCGCCGGAGCAGACGAGGAAGCGCTGCCACTCGGGGAGGGTGAGCGACCACTTGGTCATCTCGAAGGCGAGCGCGCGGCAGGCCTCGTAGTAGGCGGAGCTACGCAGGTCGATCTCGGCGACGCGCACGCGGTGGGCGCATTCGGCGTCGGAGCAGGTGCCGCTGGCGGCGAAGGCCTTGGCTTCCGCGAGGCGCTGGCGGGCGACGTCGGGGGGCAGGGTGCGCGCGGAACCGAACATCACGACGGTGTTGCGGACGCCGTATTTCTTGAAGCGCTGGTGGGGCTCGGTCATCTCCGTCAGCACGCGGATGCCGCGGGCCTGGGGGCTGGCCATGAACTCTGGGTTCAGGTAGGCCCGGGGCGGGGTGGGCCTAAGTTTGCCTTTTTCCGGGCTCATGCCCCATCCTCCCCCTCGGGAGGCCATCTGCCAAGCCGGGAAGCGTGGGGCTTGACACCCTCCGCGGGGTGCCCTTGGCTGTTCCTTTACAGCCATGCAACCGACCTATCGCCCGTCCAAGATCGCCCGCGCCCGCAAGTGCGGTTTCCGCGCCCGTTCCAAGACCCCCGGTGGCCGTAAGGTCCTGGCCAAGCGCCGCGCCATCGGCCGCAAGCGCCTCGGCGCTTCCTAAGCCCCCATGCGTCTCCCGCGGGAGCGTCGAATTCGCGCCTCGGCCGAGTTCAATCGCCTCCGCCAAGAAGGCTCGCGACTCGATTGCGGGCCTTTTCTTTTGAATTTTCGCCGGACGGGTGAGGCGGGTCCGTCCCGTTTTGCGGTCATCGCGGCGAAGAAGAACCTGCCGTTGGCGGTCGACCGCAACCGGGCCAAGCGCCTGGCCCGCGAGCTGTTCCGCACCGACGAGGCCGCCTTCCCCTCCGGTTGGGAGGTCGTGCTGGTCATCCGCTCGGGCATGCTGAAGCGTTCGCTGGCCGAGCTCCGCAAGGTCTACGCCGCGGCGGCCGCGCGCATCGTGGCCGCGAAGTCCGGTCCCGCCGCATGAGCACGCCGCGCCCCTCCTTGCTGGCGAGCCTGGCGTTGGGCCTGGTGCGTTTCTACCAACGCTTCCTTTCGAAGCCGTTGCACCTGATCCCCGGTTCGGGCTGCCGCTATCACCCGACCTGCTCCTGCTACGCGGCCACGGCGCTCGCGCGTTTCGGTTTCTTCAAGGGCGGCTGGATGGGCTTCCGTCGGATCTGTCGCTGTCATCCGTGGGGCGGTTCGGGTGTCGACGAGGTGCCGGAACGGTGAAGCCCTCGGCGGGCCGCTTAATTGGCTCGCCCTGAGGGGGCGATTTTCCGACTAATCACCTCGTGAAAACGCTGTTCTCGAGGGTCCTGGGTTCGCGTCAGGGAGGCACTCTGCTCCTGGCTTCCAGTTACGTCCTTCTCGGCACGCTCCTGCGCCTCGGCCTCCTCGTGGCCTCGGTCGGCGGCGTGTCCTGGGGCCTGCCGACGTTCGCGGCCCTCCTGGTGGGCCTGCTGTTCGATCTCTTCATGGCGTGGTTCCTGACCTTGCCGATGGGGCTGCTGAGTTCCCTCTGGCCGGCGTCCTGGTCCGCTTCCCGCTGGCTGCGCCTGCCGCTCCGCGCGGCCTGGATCTTCGGCGCGTTCCTGTTCACGTTCTGGAAGATCTCGGAGATCCTCTTCTGGGAAGAATTCGGCGTCCGCTTCAACTTCATCGCGGTCGACTACCTCGTCTACACGACCGAGGTGGTGAAGAACATCAAGGAGTCCTATAACCTCCCGCTGATCATCGCGATCGTGCTCGCGGTCGCGACAGGTCTCTTCCTGCTTTGGCGCCGTCTCGGTTTCGTCCGCCGCTGGGAAGAGGGCGCCGCCGCCGACGTCACCCCGCGCTGGCGCAACTTCGCCGCGCTCCTCGCGCCGCTCCTCGCCATCCTGCTCGTCGCCTACTTCGTCGGCCGCCGCGACCTCAAGGCCGCTTCGACCGCCCATACGTCCGTCGGCGAACGCCTCACCGCCGGCCTCCGCCACATGGGCGACCCGCAGCCGGGCTGGGACAACAGCTACGATACCGAACTCGCGAAGAACGGCGAATACGCCTTCCTAGCGGCCTTCTGGGCCAACCAGCTCGAGTGGAAGCGCTTCTATCCCTCGCGCCCCGACGCCGTCGCCCAGCTCCGCGCGACCCTGCTCGCCCAGGGCGGCGCCCCCGCCGGCGCCGACCTCAACGACATCACCCGCCGGATCAAGCCGACCGGCCGCCATGACGCCCGCCGCCTCAACGTGATCCAGATCACGGTCGAGAGCCTGAGCGCGGAGTTCCTCGGCTGCTACGGCTCGCCGGACTACGCCGCGAAGAACCTGACGCCCAACCTCGACCGGATCTCCCGCGAGTCGCTCTGGTTCTCCCGTTGCTACGCCGGCGGCACGCGGACGGTCCGCGGCATGGAAGCCCTGACGCTTTCGATCCCGCCCATCCCGGGCCAGTCCGTCCTGCGCCGCAAGGGTTGCGAAGACCTCACGACGCTCGGTTCCGTCCTGCGCCCGCAGGGCTACGATACCGCCTTCATCTACGGCGGCGACGGCTTCTTCGACAACATGAACTACTTCTTCGGGGCCAACGGCTACCGGGTGGTGGACCTCCCGCGCCAGGAAGCCGCCGGCAAGAAGGCGACCTTCGGCAACGCCTGGGGCGCCTGCGACGAAGACGCGTTCTCCTGGTCCCTCGACGAGGCCGACAAGGCCTACGCGGCGGGCAAGCCGTTCCACCATTTCGTGATGACGACCTCGAACCACCGCCCCTACACGTGGCCGGCGGGCAAGATCGACCCGAAGCTGGTGGATCGCGAGGGCGGGGTGGCGTATACCGACTACGCGATCGGCGCCTTCCTCAAGGCCGCCCAGGCCAAGCCTTGGTTCAAGGACACGGTCTTCGTCATCGTCGCCGACCATTGCGCCTCCGTCGCCGGCAAGCGTGAGCTCGAGATCCGCAAGTATGAGATCCCGCTCTTCATCTGGTCGCCCGGCAACATCGAGCCCCGCAAGTTCGACACGATGATGAGCCAGATCGATACCGCGCCCACCGTGCTCGGCCTGCTTGGCGTCGACTACCTCTCCCGGTTCGTCGGCAACGACGCCCTCAGCCCTTCCTTCCGCCCGCGCGCCTTCATCAGCAACTACCAGAAGGTCGCCGTGCTGCGTCCGGACGGCCTGCTGACGGTCCTCAAGCCGGTGCGCCAGGCGGTGCAATACAAGGCCGACCTCGCCACGGGCGCGCTGACGCCGGTCGCCGCCCCTGACACGGCCGCGGTGGACGAGGCGATCATCCATTACCAAGGCACCGACGACCTCTTCAACCATGGCGGCCTCCAGAATCCCGTCCGTTGAGCGCGGTTCGCTGCTCGCGCCCGTCCTGACGGTCGGCGCGATCACGCTCTTCTTCGGCGTGCCGGGCTTCGGCGGCGAGGCGGTGGACCTCTGGTGCCAGCGTCTCTTCTGGGATGGCCACGCTTGGCTGATCCCGCACGAGCATAAGCTCGGCCTCGCGCTGGCTTATGACGGGCCGAAGGCGCTCATCATCCTCTGGGCGGTGACGCTCATCTTCGCCGCGATCTTCGCGCGGCGCTACCGGGTGCGCGCGCTCTACCTGCTCGCCTGCCTCGCGGTCGTGTCCGTCGTCGCCACGCAGCTGCGCGCCGTGACCGGCATGGCCACCCCGCTCGAGCTCAAGGCCTTCGGCGGCGTCCATGACCACCTGCTGCTCTTCCAGCCGAAGCCGGCCGGCTATCCCAGCCACGCGTTCCCCGCCGGTCATGCCAGCGGCGGCTTCGCCTTGCTCGGCCTTTATTGGGTGCTCGCCGAACGCCGCTGGCGCGGCCTCGCGCTCGGCTTAGGCGTCGGTTGCTGGATGGGCTTCTACCAGGTCGCCCGCGGCGAGCACTTCCTCTCGCACACGCTCGCCACCGCCGCCTTGGCGTGGCTGCTGTGCGCCGGCCTGGCGCTCGTCCTGCGCGATCCGCTGGACCGCGAGGTCAGTTCGTCCAGTTGACGATGTTGTCGGCGCGGAACGGGCCCGTGTTGCCGGTGTCTTCGTCGAAATAGGTCGTCGGGACGATGCCCGAGCGGGACATCGTGGTGCCGCCGGAAGCGGCCGGATCCCAGTATTCGCCGAGGGGCAGGATCTCGCCGTCCACGAGGGCCGGCGCATACTTGGCGGCGGCGGAGACGAACAGGAAGTTCGGGGACTTCCAGTCGTTGTATTTGCCGGCGACCAGGATGCGGTAGCGGTAGTCGTAAGGATTGCCCCAGGCGTCGACGAACTCGCGGCAGGCGGCGTTGTTGCCGCGCCAGTCGTTGGCCGACATCTGCGTGTTGTCGTTGGTGTTGATCTCGCCGATGTTCAGGAAGCTGCGCATCTGGCGGCCGGCGCTGCCGGTGGGCAGGGAGGCGTCATCGTAGTCGAGCAGGGTGGGCAGGCCGCCCGGCGTGGTGACGCGGATGAGGCGGCGGCCGATCAGCTGGTCGAGCAGGTCGCGACGGAAACGGTCGTCGGCCCCGGTCTGGGAGCAGGGGAAGTCGCCGTAGGCCTTGCGGTAGCTCTGGCAGGCCATGGCGATGGCCTGCATGTCGCCGCGGGACTTGGACTTGTTGCGGCTGTTGTTGGCGGCGCGGAAGAGGCCGAAGGTGATCGCGGACAGGATGCCGATGATCGAGATGACGACCAGGAGCTCGATCAGGGTGAAGCCGGAGCGGCGGGCGGAGGGGCGGCGCATGGGGAGGGGCTCAGATGTGGCGGGAGTCGTTCTCGTCCTTCTTGACGTAGCCGGAGTCCTGACGCTGGTGGTTCACGGCGTTCTTCTTCAGGTAGGCCTGGTAGACGTCGTCGGCGGACATGCCGAGGACCTGGGCGATGGAGATCAGGAAGTGGAAGAGGTCGATGACCTCGACCTTGGCGTTCTGCTCGTCGAACTTCTGGTACTTGGCCCACCACTTCCAGGGCACGGAGTCGGTCAGCTCGGCCATCTCCTGCTGCATGGCGCGGAGGTAGTTGAGGACCCATTTGATCTTTTCTTCCTCGGTCATGCCGGCGGTTTCGACGCCGATGCGCTTGTTGAGCGCCTGCTGCATCTGGAAGATTTCTTCGAGCTTGTCGGACATGGGTTCGATTAGGGCGGGAAGCCCGCCCCGGGGCAATCCCGGAAGCGCCGGCCGGCCGGTCCGGGGGTCGAATTGCTCTTTGCAGGGAAGGGCGGACTGTGCCTTCCTGTCCTCGTGTCCGCCACCAGCCTCCTCGCTCCTCTTCGCAAACCGGAAGTCCTCGCCCCGGCCGGGGAGTGGGATTGCGCCCGCGCGGCGGTCGAGAACGGCGCCGATGCCATCTTCTTCGGCGTCGGCCGCTTCAACGCCCGCGTCCGGGCCAAGAACTTCGAGGAAGCCGACCTGCCCGAGCTCATGGCCTACCTGCACGGCCGCGGGGTGAAGGGTTACGTGACGTTCAACACCCTCATCTTCCCGGACGAACTGGCCGAAGCCGCCCGCACGCTCCGCTCGATCATCGCCGCCGGCGTCGACGCCGCCATCGTGCAGGATCCCGGCATCTGTCGCCTCATCCGCCGCATCTCGCCCGATTTCCCGATCCACGCCTCGACGCAGATGACGGTGACGAGTGCCGCCGGCGTCGATTATGCCCGCGGTCTCGGCGCCTCCTTGGCGGTCCTCGGCCGCGAGGTCTCGATCCCGGAGATGCAGAAGCTGCAGTCCGAGCAGGCTGCCAAGGGCGCGCCGCTCGACCTGGAAGTCTTCGTGCACGGCGCGCTCTGCGTCGCCTACTCCGGCCAGTGCCTGACCAGCGAATCCCTCGGCGGCCGCTCGGCCAACCGCGGCGAATGCGCCCAGGCCTGCCGTCTGCCTTACGAACTCGTGGTCGATGGCGTCGTCCGCGACCTCGGCGACAAGGCCTACCTGCTTTCGCCGCAGGACCTCGCGGGCATCGAGGTCGTCCCGGACCTGATCCGCGCCGGCATCCGTTCCCTGAAGATCGAAGGCCGCCTGAAGTCCCCGGAATACGTCGCCGCCATCACGAAGGCCTACCGTCGCGCGGTGGACGCCGCGTGGGACGCGTTCGCGAAGGGCGCCGACGCCGATCGCGCCGCCCTGCAGGTCCGCCAGGAAGAGGACTACGCGATGCAGATGACGTTCTCGCGCGGCCTCCATACGGGCTGGCTCCGCGGCATCGACAACCAGCACCTCGTCCATGCCCGCTTCGGCAAGAAGCGCGGCGCCTACCTCGGCACGGTCGTCGACGTCGCCACGAACGGCGTGACGATGCGCCTCGAAGGCCCCCTCAAACCCGGCGACGGCGTGGTCTTCGACCAAGGCAAGCCGGCCGAACGCGAGCAGGGCGGCTTCGTCCACGGCCTCGAGCCCGCCCGCGGCGGCCTGACGTTCATCCGCTTCGGCCGCGAAGACGTCGATTGGTCGCAGGTGAAGCCCGGCGCGATCCTCTGGAAGACCAAGGACCAGGAACTCGACAAGCGTCTGCACGATTCCTGGGACCGCGAGAAGGCCAATTACCGCCGCCCGCTCCATGCCAAGGTCATCGGCCGTCTCGGCCAGCCCCTGCGCGTCGAATTCAACGACGGCGAAGGCCATGTCGTCGCCGGCGAGACCGCGATGCCTTGCGCCGCCGCCGAGAAGCGTCCGATGGACGTGACGACCTTGCGCGATCAGCTCGGCCGCCTCGGCGACACGGGCTTCGAACTCGGCGAGCTGCAGGCCGACCTCGAAGGCGCCCTCATCATCCCCGTCAGCGAGCTGAACCGCCTGCGCCGCGACCTCGCGGACCAGGTCGCCAAGCTCCGCAGCCAGCCCCTCCGCTGGACCTTGCTGCCTTACGAGGAAGCGGCGACGAAGGTCGCCGCCTTCGAGCCAAGGCGTCCGGGCGAAGCCGAGATCGTCGTCGTCATCCGCGAGCCCGAACAGCTCGAGCCGGCCTTGGCCAGCGGCGCCCGCGTCATCTACGCGGAATACGAGGACCCGAAGAAATTCCGCGCCGCGGTCGCCCGCGTCCGCGCCTATGAGCAGGAAGCCGGCCGCAAGGTCGAGTTCTGGGCCATGGGCCCGCGCATCCATAAGCAGGGCGAGGAACGCGTCAGCGAGATCGTGCTCTCCTGCGAGGCCGACGGCTACCTCGTCCGCAACCACGAGAACCTGCGCGCCTTCAAGGGCAAGCGCCTCCGCGGCGACTTCTCCCTCAACGTCGCCAACGGTCTGACCGCCGAGTGGCTCATGCGCGAGCATGCCCTCGAGGGCCTGACGGCCTCCTATGACCTCAACTCCGAGCAGGTCACCGCGCTCTTCCAATCGGCCCCGCCCGAATGGTTCGAGGTCACGATCCACCAGCACATGCCGATGTTCCACATGGAGCACTGCGTGTTCTGCACCTTCCTCTCGAAGGGCAAGGATTACCGCGACTGCGGCCGTCCGTGCGAGAAGCACCGCGTCAAGCTGCGCGACCGCGTCGGCGCCGAGCATATCCTCAAGGCCGACGCCGGCTGCCGGAACACGCTCTTCAATTCGCGCGCCCAGACCGGCGCCGAATACGTCACCCAGCTCCTCGCCCTCGGCGTCCGTCGCTTCCGCGTCGAGTTCGTCGACGAGGACGCCTCGACGGTCACGCGTACGCTCGAGAAGTATCAGGCCCTGCTGAAGGGCGACATCGACGGCACCGCCCTCTGGAACGACCTCAAGGTCCTCAATCAGCTCGGCGTCACGCGCGGCACGATGAGGGTAAGGCTTTAGTCGCTTGGCGTTTGACCAGGCTCGGGGGGAGGTCAGCGTTTCCGGATGAACCGCCGTTCCTTCCTGTCCCTGGCCGCCGCGCTGCCGGCCCTTTCCGCCTTCGGCCAGACGGCCTCGACGCCTGACTTCGCCAAGCTGCCGGTCGGCGGCATGGACAAGAAGCTCGCCCCGGCCTTCGCCGCCGCGGGCTACGGTTACCTGGAGCTCTTCATCACCGCCGAGATCGTCCCGGGCAAGGAAGACGACGTCTTCGCCAAGAACCTCGCGGCCCTCAAGGCGCTGCCGGTGCCGACGACCTTCCTCAACGGTTTCATCACCAGCGACATTCCGATGGTCGGCCCGGACGCCCAGCACGACAAGGTGGAGAAGTGGGTCCGCACGGCCTTCCCGCGCGCCCGTCAGCTCGGCGTGGGCATCGTCACCGTCGGTTCCGGCGGTTCCCGTCGTTGCCCGAAGGGCTTCGACCCGGCCAAGGCCCGCGAGCAGTTCTCGAAGGTCCTCGGCCGCATCGCCCCGGTCGCCCGCGACAACGGCATCCGCCTGACCATCGAGAACCTCAACACCGCCGAGACCAATCTCTGCACGAGCATCGCCGAATCCGTCGAGGTCATCACCGCGGCCGGTCCGGACGTGTTCCTGACCGCCGACCTCTATCACATGATGCGCGACAACGACCCGGCCGAGGAGCTCCGCAAGGCCAAGGGCCGCCTGATCCATTGCCATGTCGCGGAGAAGGAAGTCCGCAGCGCCCCGGGCACGAAGGGCGACGATTTCCGTCCGCACCTGCGCGTGCTGCGCGAACTCGGTTACGCCGGCGCCTTCAGCTTCGAATGCGGCTGGGCGAAGTCCGTCTCGCCCGACAAGGCGATCGCGGCCTTCCGCCACCAGCTCGCCACGCTCTGATCACTCCTCCCCGCGGAGGCGAGGGAGCAGGCCGGTGACGCGGCGCGAGTCCGAGGCGTTGCGCACCGCCATGGCGTAGGCCGTGGGGTCGCCGACGAGGATGACCTGCTTGCGACCGCGCGTGACCGCGGTGTAGACGAGGTTGCGCGCCAGCATGATGCTGTGCTGACGGAGCAGGGGGACGACGACCGCCGGGAATTCCGAGCCCTGCGACTTGTGGATGCTCACCGCGTAGGCGAGGTGCAGGTCGCCCTGTTCGCCGCGTTCGAGCTCCACGCGCGCGCCGTCGAAGTCGATCAGCAGCGTGCCTTCCTCGTTCTGGCCGAGCACCACGCCGAAGTCGCCGTTGAAGACGTTCTTGTCGTAGTTGTTGCGGGTCTGGATGACCTTGTCGCCCGGCTGGATGCGGCCGGGACGGGCGTCCGCGCCGCGCAGGCGGCCCTGCAGCGCCTGGTTGAAGGCCTGGATGCCGCCGGTGCCCTTGTGCATCGGGGCGAGCACCTGGATGTCGCGGAGGGGGTCGAAGCGCAGGGCTTTCGGCAGGATGTCGCAGCAGAGCTTCGTGACCATCGCCACGCAGGCTTCCGGATCGTCGACGCGCACGAAGTGGATGTCCTGCGCGAAGTCGAGCTTGGCCGGATCCTCGACCGGCGTGGGAGGCGAGGTGTCGGCGTGCAGGATGCCGTGCGCCACGGTGACGATGCCGCTGCGCGCGCCTTGGCGGAAGACCGTGTCGAGCCGCGTGACCGCGGCCGCGCCGGAGTCGATGAGGTCGCCGAGCACGTTGCCGGCGCCGACGGACGGGAGCTGGTTGACGTCGCCGACGAGCAGGACGTGGGCCGTGCCGGGCACCGCGCGGAGCAGGGCCGCCGCGAGCTTGGTGTCGAGCATCGAGGATTCGTCGATGATGACGAAGTCCGTCGCGAGCGGGTTCTCGGCGTTGGCGGTGAAGCCGCCTTCGAGCGGATCGAACTTGAGCAGGCGGTGGATGGTCGAGGCCGGGACGCGCGTGGCCTCGGTCATGCGCTTGGCCGCGCGGCCCGTCGGGGCGCCGAGGGCCATGCGCACGCGCTTGGCGCCGAGGATGTCGCAGAGCGCCTTGAGGATGGTCGTCTTGCCCGTGCCGGGGCCGCCGGTGAGGACGGTGACCTTGTTCTGCAGCGCCATGATCACGCCGGCCGCCTGGGCGGGCGAGAACGCGAAGCCGGCGCGGGTCTGGGCCCATTCGACGGCCTTCTCGGCGATGATGGTCGGCAGGCCGGATGGCGTGGCGAGGAAGCGCTGGATGGAGGCCGCGATGGATTTCTCGGCCTTCTCCTGCGGCTTGAGCTGCACGAGGCGCACGCCGCGCGCGGAGAGCACGCCGACGGCGTTCTCTTCCATCAGCTTGCGGAGGCGGTCGTGGACGATGGTCTTGTCGACCTCGAGCAGCTCGGTGGCCTTCTCGAGCAGGCCTTCGTCCGGGAACGCGCTGTGTCCTTCGCCTTCGAGTTCCTCGAGCGAATGCAGGATGCCCGCATCGACGCGCTGCGGGCCGGCGGTGGGCAGGCCGAGGTTGCGGGCGATCTTGTCGGCGGTCTTGAAGCCGACGCCTTCGACTTCGCGGCAGACGCGGTAGGGTTCGGTGGTGAGCACCTTCTTCGCGTCCTGGCCGTAGGCCTTGACGATGCGGACGCACAGCGCGTTGGTCACGCCGTAGGTCTGCAGGAACACCATCACTTCGCGCAGGGCCTTCTGGTCGTCCCAGGCGGCCTTGATGGCCTTGGCGCGGCCGGGGCCGATGCCGTCGACTTCGCGGAGGCGGCCCGACTGGTTGGAGATGATGTCGAAGGTGCGGACGCCGAACTTCGCGACGATCTTGTCGGCGTAGGTCTTGCCGATGCCCTTGATGAGGCCGCTGCCGAGATATTTGCGGATGCCGTGGACGGAGGAGGGCAGGCGCGAGCTGAAGGTGCGCACGCGCAGCTGCGGTCCGTGCGAAGGGTGGCGTTCCCAGTGGCCGCTGACGTCGACGGTCTCGCCGCACTGCAGGCCGGTCATGTTACCGAGGATGATGACCTTCTCGCCGGCTTCGGGCGCGAGCTCCGCGATCGTGAAATGCGTCTCCTCGTCGAGCCACAGGATGCGCTCGACCACGCCCGAAAGGGTGGTTTCGGGTCCGCGCGGCGGTTCGCGTGGCGGCGACATGCGGTGAGCCAATCACCCCGACGGGGCGGGGGCGAAACGAAAATCAACCCAGCCGGAAGACCTCCCGGCCCAGCTCGGCCAGGCCGGCGTGGACGGTGTCCGGGGCGTAGGGGGCGAGTTCCTCGGCGGTGTGGCTGCCGGTCGTCACGCAGTGGATCGCGGCGAGCTTGCCGTTGCGGGCCGTGGAGATGTCGAACGGCGAGTCGCCGACCATGACCGTGGTCTCCGGGCGGGCCTTGAAGGAGGAGAGCACGAACTGGGTGAATTCCGGCTGGGGCTTGCGCCAGGGGTGCACGTTGGTGCCGTAGACGGCGTCGATGACGTCGTTCAGGCCGAGGTGCGCCATGATCTGCTTCGAATTGGCGTCGTCCTTGTTGGTGTAGACCGCGACGCGGACGCCCCGGGCACGCAGGCCGGCCAGGATCTCGCGGCAGCCGGGGTAGGCGCGCAGGCCATGGAACATCACGGACGGGAAGTGCTCGCGGAAGAGGCGGGTGGCGGTCGGGGCGTTGGCTTCGCCGGCCAGCTTGACGACGGTGACGTTGACCGAACCGCCGACGGCGCGGCGGATCTGTTCGAGGGTGACGCCGGGCAGGCCCATCATGCTCATGACGTCGTCGTAGCAGCGGTGGATGGCCTCGAAGTTGTCGACCAAGGTGCCGTCGAGGTCGAAAAGGACGGTTTCAGGAAGGGGGCGGGCCATGGCGAGGTCCTTATGAGGCGTGGAACGGGGCGGTTTCCAAGTTTGGAATTGAAGGAAAGGGCGGGTGACCTAGGTTGCGACTTCGCACCATGAGCTTCTCGCTGGACCTTACCAAGCCCCTCGGCCGCCTCGGCCTGGCCATCAACACCGTCGTCCTCGGCGCCGTCTTCTACGGCATCTCGGTCGGCGCGTACCACTACATGAGCCACACTCTCCCCGAGTCCGAGGCCCATGCCAAGGAAGCCGCTGCCAAGGCCGCCCTCGTCGACAAGGCCGTCGCCAAGGCCAAGACCGCCGCCAAGGGCAAGGCGTTCGACGAGAAGGCCGCCACCGCCGCCGCCGAAGCCGCCGTCGCGCCTGAGCTCAAGAAGCAGGCCGAAGAGATCCACCACCACGCCGTCGAAGGCTGGGCGCCTTTCGCCGTCTTCCTCCTGATCCTCTCGGCGCTCTTCTTCGCGGGTTTCCTTTCCGTCTACGTCCAGCGCCGCGCCAACGACGGCGGCCTGAAGGGCCTCTGGATCTTCACGAACCACCTCGGCGCCTGGGCCTTCGCCAGCTACGTGGCCTTCTATCCTTTCCTCGCCGCCCACGGCCTCCGCAACGCCTACGCCCCGGCCTTCATCGCCGGCCTGGTGCTGCTCCTGCCGGTGTTCTTCGCCGGCGAAGGCCATCATGACCACGACCATGACCATGGTCATGGCCACGACCACGGCCACAGCCACTGAGCCGGCTCAGAGCGGCGCGGTGCCGCCGAAGTCGAAGACCGTGTGACTGATCAGACCTCGCTCCAATACGGCGAGGTCTGATTGTTTGTCGGTGGTGAGGTTCTCGCCGTCGTTCCAGGCGAACGAGAAGCCGAGCGCCGAGCGCTTGAAGAGGGAGCCGTGGCGGACCAGCGCCGGCGTGCTCCGCTCCATGGCGGTGCCGTCGGTGACGGTCGCGGGGTAGTTCAGGCTGTGGACGTGCAGGCCGCGGCAGGGCTGGCCGACGAGGCCCTTGGCGAAGCGGGCGGCGTGGCGGCAGGCGGCCTCGAGGTGCGGGCGCAGGGCCGGCGGGCAGACCGACGACGTGCGGTGCACCTGTTCGAAGATCGATTGCTCGAGGTCGAGGGAGCAGGCCACGGCGGGGAGGCCCCAGGCGGTGCCTTCGGTCGCCCCGGCCAAGGTGCCCGAGCTCAGGCAGAGCGGCATGGTGGCGTTGAAGCCGATGTTGAGGCCGGAGATCACCACGTCGGGCTTGGTCGGGAGCAGGTGGCCGAGCGCGATGTTCACGCAGTCCGAAGGGGTGCCGTCGATGGACCAGGCCTGGCGGCCGAGGTTCGGGTAGTCGGTGACGGTGACCTCGCGGTGGCGGCTGAAGGCGCGGCCGATCCAGCTGCGCTCGCCGGAAGGGGCGGCGACCAGGACGTCGAAGCCTTCGGCGACGCAGGCGGCGACCAAGGCGTGGAGGAACGCGGCGTTGATGCCGTCGTCGTTGGTCAGCAGGGCGGTGGGCTTCATCCGAAAGGTCAAGGCTGGGTGCCGGAGAGGCCGCCTTCGAGCGTGGCGATCTGGTCCCGGAGGGCGGCGGCGGTCTCGTAGTCTTCGGTCTTCAGCGCGGCCTTGAGCAGGTCACGCGCCTTGCTCAGCCGGGCTTCCCGGTCGGCTTCGGCGTCGAACGGCCGGCGGCCATGGTGCTCCAGACCGGGCTGGATGCGGGCGATGGTGGCCAAGGCCTGCGGGGCGTGGGCCTCGTAGCAGGTCGGGCAGCCGAAGCGGTGGAGGCGGTCGAAGTCGGCCCACCGGAAGCCGCAGGTGGGGCACTTGCCCCGGCCGACGGGGGTCGGGACGGTCAGCTTCAACCCCAGCGCGAGCGACGGCAGGATGGCGTCGGAGAGCAGGGAGGGGCAGCCTTGGCAGCACGCATAGGTCTCCGCCTTCCCCCCGGCGACGAGGGTGAAGTACACGGCGGCGTTCTGGACGCAGCCCTGGCAAGATGGCGGACGAGGAATCAAGCCCGTCCACAGTGCACGCGAACGGCTCCCGATTCAAGTGCGACGACGAACATTTCAGGTTGAAGCCATGCCGTCGGCGGATTGCCTATGAAACCGATGCTTTCTCCTGTTCTCATGCTCGTGCTGGCCGACGCCGAGAAAGGCGCGCTCTGGTACTTCAAGCAGATGGATACCGCCGGCCTCGCCGTCGCGGGCGTCCTGCTCATCTGTTCCTTCATCGGCTGGGGCGCGATGATCCAGAAGTGGTCCGACGTCCAGGAGCTCCGCCGTCGCAACCACGCGTTCGAACGCCGCCTGCGCGACGAGGCCTCGGTCGTCGCCCTCAATTTCCCGCGCGGTTCCAACCTCGGCCCTTACGAGTTCCTCGTCGCCGAGGCCGTCTCCGCCGTGCAGCGCCACAAGGGCCGCCTCGTCCGCCAGTCCGACGTCACGCTCTGCATGGGGCACGTCGAGAACGCGATCCAGCGCGGCGTCGCCCGCACGATGGTGAAGTATGAGGACAAGATGGTGCTCCTCAGCTCGCTCGTCTCCGGCGGTCCGTTCCTCGGCCTGCTCGGCACCGTCTGGGGCGTGATGGTCACCTTCGGCGCCCTGACCGAGAAGGCCAGCATCGCGCAGCTCGCCCCCGGCGTCTGCGGCGCGCTCGTCACCACGACCCTCGGCCTGCTCGTCGCGATCCCGGCCACCTTCGGCTACAACTACCTGCTCACCCAGGTGAAGATCATGACGACCGAGCTCGACAACTTCGCGAGCTCGCTCGCCGACCGCGTCGAGCTCGAGCTCGAAGGCGAAGCCCGTCGCAACTTCGAAGCCGCGCAGGAACGCGAGCGCCTCCTGCGCGCCGCTAACGTGGCCGCCCCGGCCGCGCCCGCCGCCGCCCCGGCGCCCGCCGCCACCGAACCTCCCGCCGCCCTCCCGGGCTGGGAAGACGCGCAGTAAGCCCGCATGGCCCGCTCCTTCTCCAGACCGCATCGGCTCCACGTGATGAACGAGCTGAACGTCACGCCGATGCTCGACCTCTGCTTCTGCCTGCTGATCATCTTCATGATCGCGACGCCGGTGCTCGAGCAGACCACCGCCGTCAACCTGCCCAAGGCCGAGAAAGGCGCCGGCAAGTCGCCCGACACGAAGCAGCAGTACCGCATCGTCAGCATCGACCGCAACGGCGCCTACGCCATCGGTTCGCGCCCCGTGACCTTCGCCCAGCTCGAGGCCGAGTTCGCCTCGTTGGCGGCCCTCCCCGAAGCCGAGCAGCCCGTCGTGCGCATCCGCGGCGACGGCGTGCTGGCCTTCCAGAAGATCATCGACGTCCTTTCCGCGGCCAAGGCCAAGGGCCTGACCAAGGCGTCCTTCGACACCGAGACGCGCTGAGATGTCGAGCGGAGGCAAAGGCTGGATCGGTTCCGTCGCGGTGCACCTCGGCATCCTCGGCGCGGTCATCGGCTTCTCCTGGTACGCCGCGCGTCACGGCGGCGAGGCGATCGAGCCGGCGGATCCGCTGCTCGTCGACCTGAACGGCATCCCAGGCAAGCGTCCCGGCGAGGTCGGCAAGAAGGCCGGTGTGGCGCAGGGCACCGAGACCGGCAGCAACAACGGCATCGCCCGGATCCACGTCAAGAAGCTGGACGTCGAGAAGATCCTCAAGCAACGCGAACAGGCCGAAGCCGAAGGCGCCGCCACCAACGCTTCCCCGAAGTCGATGTCTAAGGCTTCGTCGAAAACCGGCGCCGGCAGCACCTCGAACAAGACCACCCTCGGCGAATTCATGAAGTCGAAGGGCGGCAAGGCCGGTTCCGGCAAGACGGGCGGCATCGGCGGCGTGTCGGTGAAGAAAGGCCGCAACTACGGCAGCGGCGACAACGGCGGCGAAGGCGGCTCGGCTTCCGAGCAGGCGCTCTACGCCGGCGAAGTGCAGGCCCGCCTGCGCTCCGCCTGGACCGAGATCGTCGCGGCCGAAGGCGCCTCGGTGGCGGCCACGGGTTCGTGCGGCGTCACGGTCTCCGTCGACGCCTCCGGCTTCGTCACCTTCTCCGGCTGGCTCACGCGCCCGTCCGACCCGCGCATGGCGGACATGGTCCGGCGCGCCTGCGGCATGATCGGCAACTGCGGCAAGCCGCCGGCCGGGAAGTCGTTCAAGATCGACTTCACCAAGATCAGCCTGTCCGACGCCTGAGCCCGCTCAGTCGCGGAGCTCGAGGACGATCTGCACCTCGACGGAGACGCCGAGCGGCAGGCCGTTGACGGACACCGCGGCGCGGGCGTGCTTGCCGGCGTCGCCGAAGACCTGGAGCAGGAACTCCGAGGCGCCGTTGACCACCTTGGGGCTGTCGCTGAAGCCGTCGACGCCGTTGACGAAGCCGTTGACCATCACCACGCGGGCGACGCGGTCGAGCGAGCCGAGGGCGGCCTTGGCGTTGGCCAGCGCGTTGAGCGTGCAGAGCTTGGCGGCCTCGGCGGCCTGGACGAGGTCGACCTCGCGGCCGACCTTGCCGAGCGAGACGACCTTGCCGTCCTTCATCGGCAGCGTGCCGGCGAGGTACAGGAGGTTGCCCGTGCGGACGGCCGGGACGTAGGCGCCGGCGGCGGCGGGAGGGGTCGGCAGGGTGAGGCCGAGTTCGGTGAGGCGGGCTTCGACGGAGGACATAAGTTCAGAACCAATACTTGGGCCAGCGGGCCTCGCGGCGCAAGTTGTGATAGAAGAGGGCGACGACCACGATCAGGACGGCGCCGGTCAGGGTGGGGAAGAGCAGGAAGGTCCAAGTGGGCTTCAGCGCGAACACGATCAGCGGATTGGAGCAGGCCGGCGGGTGCACGGTGCGCGTCAGCTTCATGAGGCCGATGGCGGTGCCGACGGCCAAGGCATCGCACCACCAGGAAGCGTGGCAGAAATGGAGGAAGAGCAGCCCGCAGGCCGCGCCGATGAGGTGGCCGAGGAGGACGTTGCGCGGCTGGCAGAAGGGCGAGTCCGGGTAGGCGAAGACGAGCAGCGCGCTGGCGGCGAAGGAGCCGAGCAGCAGCATGACCTCGAGTTCGCGGCTGACGTAGGAAAGCCCGCCGATCACGGCGACCGCCGCGAGCACGGTCGCGATGATGACGGACGCGGAAGAACGCGGCGGAGGGTTCGCCCCGTCGCCGCGCATCTTCTTCAGGAGTTCCAAGGGGACGAGGCCGAGGGCCTTACTTCAGCGTCTTGATGCCGGCCAGGAGCTCCTGCACGAGTTCGCGGCTGCGGGCCTTGACCTCGCGGTTGAGCGTGGCTTCCGAGGTGCCCATGGCGCGCTTGGACTGGGCGTAGGACTGCGCGAGGACGGCTTCCTTGTTGCGGGTGATGGTCGCGTTGTCGCGGACGGCGAGGATGACGTCGGCGTTATAACGGCCGAGGCCGCGGTCGA
This sequence comes from Coraliomargarita sp., assembly GCA_024638885.1. Lineage (GTDB taxonomy): Bacteria > Verrucomicrobiota > Verrucomicrobiia > Opitutales > UBA953 > UBA953. The sequence goes on from JAHEJL010000003.1 coordinate 56,194, forward strand.
GGCGGACCTCGATGGTGAGCAGCGGGGTGGTGGCTTCCGGGCTCAGGCCTTCGACGGGCTTCGGCACGATGTTGGCGCGGCGCATCTCGAGCTCCATGGCGTCGCGGATCTCGCTGCGCAGGTCGGCGTCCTCGGCACGGCTTTCCGACGTCGTGACGTCGATGAAGAAGAAGGTGATGCCGCGGAGCTTGGCGAAGGCCTTGTCGTCGCCGGAGGCGCGGAGAGGGTCGGCTTGGGCGAAACCGGAGACGGCGGCCAGGGTGGCCACGAGGGCGAGGGCGAGGGAACGCATGGAGTCAGGTTAGATGGGCGGGGCGGGCCTTCAATCCCCTTTCGCGGGGACGAGCTTCACGCCGGTGAAAGGATGCTGGTCCAGCAGGGTGGGGTGCCAGCCTTGCACCTCGGGGCGGATGAGGAACTTGTTCTTGTTGAACGCCACGGGCAGCACGGGCGCCTGGCTGACGAGCCGGGCTTCGGCCTGCTGGAAATAACCGAAGCGCTTCGTGGCGTCGGTCTCCTTGGCGGCGAGCCCGAGCAGGCGGTCGTATTCGGCGTCGCTCCACTTGGAGATGTTCAGTTCGTTGCCGGTGATGAGCATCTCCAGGAAGGTGTTGGGGTCGTTGTAATCGCCGACCCAGGCGCCGCGGCACAGGTGGTATTCCCCTTTGCGCATCGCCGAGAGGTAGACCTTCCATTCGAGGTTGCGCAGCTCGACCTCGACGCCGAGTTCGCGACGCCACATTTCCTGGTACGCCTGCGCCATCATCTGCTGGCCTTCGGAGGTCGCGTAAAGGTAGTCGAACTTCGGCAGCCCCTTGCCCCCGGGGTAGCCCGCTTCGGCGAGGAGGCGGCGGGCTTCGGTCACGTCCTGCTTCCAGCGCGCGGTCGGCTGGAACCCGCCGGTGCCGGGCGGCGTGAAATGCAGGGCGGGCGTCTCGCCGGCGCGCAGGACTTTTTCCGTGATGAGGTTGCGGTCGATCGCCATGCCGAGGGCCCGGCGGACGCGCGGATCGCCGAGCGCCTTGCGCGCCGCGACGTCGGCCGGCTTGGCGCCCTTGATGTCGCAGTTCACCCAGACGAAGGCGGTCGAGAGGAACGGATCGAGGCGGAGCTGCGGGGCCTGCTGCTCGCGGAGTTTCGCGACCTTGTAGGGCGGCACGGCGCCGGTGATGTGGAGCTCGCCGCCGCGGAAGGCGCGCTCTTCGGCGAAGAGGTCGGAAATCGCGCGGAACTCGACGGCGTTGAGCGAGACTTCTTTGGCGTTCCAGTAGCGCGGGTTCTTGCGGACGACCACGCGGCGGGCCACTTCCCACGTCTCCAGCGTGAAGGCGCCGTTGCCGACGAGCGAGCCGGGGCGCGTCCACTGGGTATTGAGGGAGTCCATCTTGCCGTGCTGGAGGATCGTGCCGGGGTGCACGGGTATCCAGCTATGGTGGCAAAGGAGCTGCAGGAAGTAGGGGATGGGATCTTCGAGCTCGATGACGAGCGTGTGCGCATCCGGCGCGCGCACGCCGACCGACCTGAAATCCTTGGTCTTGCCGGCGTTGAAATCCTTGGCCCCGCGGATGCCGTGGAGCATCGAGGCATATTCGGCGCCGAAGCTCGGCGTGAGCATGCGTTCGTAGCTGAACAGGAAATCCGCCGAGGTCAGGGCGTCGCCGTTGGACCAGCGGGCCTCGGGGCGGAGGCGGAAGGTCCAGGTCTTGCCGTCCTTCGACATCGTCCAGCTTGCCGCCACGCCGGGGACCGGATGCAGGTCCTTGGGGTCGTAGCTGACGAGCCCTTCGAACAGCGCCGCGATGATATGGCTCTCGCTGAGGCCGGTGATCGTCTGCGGGTCGAGGCCCGAGGGCTCCGCCATGTTGTTGATGATCAGGTAGCCTTCGGCGGCCTTCTTCTCGACGGTCGTCCGTCCGTCGCCGCACCCCACGAGTAGGGTCGCCAGGGCGAGCAGGGCGGCCGTCCAACGGTGCGCGGGGCGAAGCATGCCGCAGATTAGGCCCGGGGTCGGCCCGAGGGCAAGGCGTCTGGATGGGCTCTTTACTCCCTCCGGCGGGTTTCCTAGATATCCCGCATGATCACCCCGACCCGTCGCGACCTCGTCGTCGCCGCCCTGACCGCTTCCGTCTGCCTCGGACTCTTCGGCTTCGTCGGCCAGGACCGTCTCGCCGCGTCCGTGCCGGCGCCCCAGCCCATCATGGGCTCGATGGCCTTTGATTGGGAGAAGTTGGTCGTGAAGAAGACCAAGGTCGGCGAGTCCCGGACGATCTGCCGCGCGCCCACCGCGACCCTCGACGAGTTCGAGATGCATGTGACGACCTTGGACAAGGGCCAGATGCCGCACCCCGCGCACCAGCACGCCGACGAGGAGCTGCTGATCGTGAAGGAGGGCACCGTCGAGGCGCTCGTCGCCGGCGACTGGGTGAAGCTCGGCCCCGGCTCGGTCATCTTCCAGGCCGCCAACATCGACCACGCCATCCGCAACGCGGGCGAAGGCCGGGCGACCTACCACGTCATCAAGTGGAACTCGCCGGGCATGCTGGCCAAGCGCGAGGCCGCGAAGGCCGCGGCCAAGGCCGCCGCGAAATAAGCCAAAGAAAAAGGGCGTCCGAGGGACGCCCTTCTGCTTGCTCCGAACTGGGGGACTTAGATGGCGGCAGGACCGCGCTCGCCGGTGCGGATGCGGATGACGTCGGTGAGGCCGAGGACGAAGATCTTACCGTCGCCGATCTTGCCGGTCTGGGCGGCCTTGGAGATCGTGGCGATGGCCTTCTCGACCTGCTCGTCAGCGACGGCGGCCTCGATCTTCACCTTGGGGAGGAAATCGACGGTGTATTCGGAACCGCGGTAGATCTCCGTGTGACCCTTCTGGCGGCCGAAGCCCTTGACTTCAGTTACGGTCATACCCTCGATGCCGATTTCGGCGAGAGCGTCCTTAACTTCTTCAAGTTTGAAGGGTTTGATGATGGCGACGACGAGCTTCATGTTGGTGTGTTTAGGTTGGGTTAGGCGTTCGGTTGAGCAAGACCACTTATGCATCCCCCGTGCCAAGTGCCCGGAAAGGGGGGCAGGTCTTACGATTGGCTATTTTTAAGCAGCACTTCCGACACGCCAGCCAGTTTTTCAACAGATTTGAGCCCGGGGGCCAGTTCTACGCCGCTGTTCAGGTCAAAAAAGGTCGCTCCGGACTTGGCCGCCGCCGCGATATTGTCCGGACCGAGGCCGCCGGCCAGGATCCAGAGGTTCTGCGGGTATTGCTGCACGAGCTTCTGGAAGCGGCTCCAGTCGGAGACCTTGCCGGTGCCCCCGAACGCATCCTTGGCGTGCGCGTCGTGCACGAAGCCTTCGGCCAGCGGGATGAGGTCGGCGGGCCATGCCGCGCCGTCGGCGAGCTTGGGGGCCAGCCAGAGGGCTTTGACGCCCAGCTTGGCGGAGAGGGCCTGCGGGTCGCACTCGGCCTTGGCCGGGTCGAAGTGGGCCTGGACGATGGCGAAGCCTTCGGCGAGGAGCGCCGCCGCTTCGGCGACGGTCGGGTTGACGGTCACGGCCACGCGCTTGTCGGCCGGGATCTCGCGGAGCAGCGCGGCGCGGTTCGCGGCCGGCACGAAGCGCGGCGAGCCGCTCCAGCAATTGATGCCGAGGAAATCGGCGCCCTGGGCGAGGGCCATGGCGGCGTCGGCGGCGCGGGTGATCCCGCAGACCTTGATGCGCGCCTGGCCGATCATGCGAGCGCGGCGACGACGGCGTCGCGGATGGCCTTGGCGGTCGGGGCGGCAGCGGTGCCGGCCAGCGGGATGCCGGCCTTGCGCAGCGCGTCGGCGGTGGTGGCGCCGATGGCGACGGCCTTGGGCTGGCGCGCGCCGGCGTCCGGACGCAGCGAAGCGGCCTGGTGCAGGAACGATTCCACCGCGGAAGGGCTGGCGAAGACGATGACGTCGGCGCCGCGGCGACGGAACTCGGCGGCCTCGGGGGATTCGGCGACGGACTTCTCCTCGGTGGCGTAGACCTTGATGACGTCGACGATCGCCATCGCGCCGTCGGCGAGCAGGCGCGGCAGCTCGGGGGTGTTGAGGTTGCCGGTGACGACGAGGATCTTCTGGTTCTCGACGTCGTGCTTGGTCATCAGCTCGCGGCCGAGCGAGAGCGCGTCGTTCTGCGTGGCGGTGAGGTCGGAATCGAGGTGGTACTGGCGCAGGGCCTTCTCGGTCGCGGGGCCGAGGCACGCGAAGCGCACGCCGCCGACGGAACGGATGTCGGTGAAGCGCTCGAAGAAACGGTCGAAGAAGCCGCGCACGCCGTTGGCGCTGGTGAAGACGAGCCAGTCGTATTCGCCCATGGCGTCGAGGACCTCGCTCAGCACGGTGTCATCGGGCTCGAACTTGATCTCGAGCAACGGCAGTTCGGAGACCGCGGCGCCGGCTTCGGTGAGCGCGGACTTCCAGTCGGCGCCGCGTCCTTCCGGACGGGTGAGGACGACGAGGCGGTCGCGGAGGGGGAGTTTGCTCATGTTCAGCGGGGCAGGATCTGGCGGAGGATGTCGTCGGCCAAGGCGGAGGCCGCGGCGAGGTCGGTGACGGGGAAAGCGAAGTCGCGGCGGCCGAAGTCGGCGCGGAAGAGGTGCACGCGGCCCGCGGCGTGGTGGCACGCGAACGCGGTGTGGCAGCCTTCGCCGAGCTTGGCGAGGAACAGGCGCTCGACGGTGACGGAGTAGGTCGTGGCGGCGCAGCCGGCGGCGGCGAACTGCGCGACCTCGGCCGAGCGCGACTGGATGGCGACGGCGCCCTGGCCGGCGGCGGGCACCATGGACTCGAGGGCGACGGGCTCGAACGCGAGGCCGGGCCATGCCTTGATGCCGAGGCGGTTGAGGCCGGAGGCGGCGAGGTAGGAGGCGTCGGCGTCGCCGTTGGCGAGCTTCTTGAGGCGGGTGTCGACGTTGCCGCGGAGCTCGGTCCACTGGGCCTGCGGGAAGGCGAGGGCGCCCTGCGCGCGGCGGCGCGGGCTGCCGGTGGCGATGAGCTTCGGGCCGGCGATCTCTCTGCGGCGCACGAGCACGTCGCGCGCGTCCTGGCGCGGCAGGCAGACGGCGATGGCGAGGCCGGCGGGCATCTCGGTCGGCAGGTCCTTGGAACTGTGGATCGCGAGGTCGGCTTCGCCGCGCAGGAGGGCCTGCTCGAGCTCGGCGGTGAAGAGGCCTTTGCCGCCCTGCTTCTCGAGCGACCAGCTCGCCTGGCGGTCGCCGGTGGTCGTCAGGATGCGGATCTCGGTGGGGCGGCCGAGCGCCTGCTGCAGGCGGGCGGCGGCGTCGTGCGTCTGCTGGAGGGCCAGCGGGCTGCCACGGGTGACGATGACGATGGGGCCGGACATGACGGAAGGGTTAGCCGCGACGGAGCAGCCAGAGCACGCCCCAGGCGGCGGGCACGGCGAGGTTGCCGACGAGCAGGGCGGTGGCCGCGAGGCGGAGGAGGTCCCAGCCGCGGTTCATGGTGGCCATCGCGGAAATCACCGCGCCGCCGAGGGCGATCGGGATGCCCATGCCGACGCCGAGCCAGACCACGCGGTCGTAGGGATCCTGGACGAGGCCGAGGAAGACCTGGCCGCCGCGGTAGGAAAGGATGCTGGCGGCGTACAGCGCGCCGCCGGCGAGGAGGAGGGAGAACGCCTGGACGACGCCATAGGCGCGGGAGTCGTCTTCGGTGAGTTCGGTGGACACGCCGTCAGCAAAGACGCCCCCTGCCGGACTTCCAAGTTTCAAGTTTCCCGGGGCGGGAATAATCCGCCCCGGGGACTTGGCTCAGTGGCCGCCGAGGCCTTCGTGCTCCTTGATGTACTCCTGCTTCAGGCCCAGGGCTTCCGGGGCGTGGAGGACGAGCATCTTCATGCGCACGTCGGCCGGGACCGTCGACGCCGTGGCCTTCGAGACCACGATCATCAGGACGATCGACAGCGGCACGGCCCAGATGGCGGGCTGTTCGCAGAGGATGCGGGCGAGCGGGTGCGCGACCCAGTAGTCGGCGATGCCCTTGGCGAGCGGATGGTCGGCCCAGTAGGCGGCGAGTTCCGCGGCGTCGGTCAGCTTCTTCGCCTTGGCGACGGCCACGTCGGAGACGGATGTCAGGGTGATGGACGCGAGCGCGCTGAGGCCGCCGACGAGCATGCCCGTGGCCGCGCCGCGCATGGTCATGCCGCGCCACCAGACGCTCATGAAGAGCAGCGGGAAGTAGCTGGCGGCGGCGATGGCGAAGGCCTGGCCGACCATGAAGTTGATCTCGAGCGCCTCGACCTGCGAACCCAGGCCGACCGCGGTCACGCCTACGATCAGGGCCGACCACTTGAAGGCCTTGAGGCGCTGTTCCGGCGAGGAGGCCGGACGGAGGATGCGGCCGTAGATGTCGTGCGCGAGGGCGCTGGACATCGAGACGAGCAGGCCGGAGAAGGTCGACATGAACGCGGCGAAGGCGCCGGCGCAGGTGATACCCGAGAGGATCGAGCCGAGGAGCGGATGGTCGCGGCCGGCGAGCAGCGTGGGCAGTTCGAGCACGACCTTGTCCGTACCCTTGGCGCCGACGGCGTCGTAGAGTTCCGGCGTGAGCGAGCGGCCGATGACGCCGTAGACGGGCGGGAAGACGTAGAAGACGCCGATCAGGATCATGACCCACATCGTGGTGCGCTTCGCGGCGACGCCGTCCGGGTTCGTGTAGAAGCGGACGAGGATATGCGGCAGACCGGCGGTGCCGCAGACGAGCGCGATGATCAGCGAGTAAGTGTAGAGGAGCGAGTAGGGCTGCTTGTTCGCTTCGAGCGCGGCCTTCGCTTCGGGCGTCTTGGCGGCGGCGATGGAGGCGTCGACGGCCTTGGTGGTCAGCTTGCCGAACGGCGCGATCCACTGTTCATCCTTCGGGGCCTTGGCCGGCAGGGCCTTGCGCTCGATGCCCGCCGGGGCGGCGGCGACGGTCTCCTGGGCGGTCTTGTTGGCCTCGAGGTGCTGCTGGTAGTGGCCGACGATCGAGGCCAGGACGAAGATCGGCAGGGTGATCGCGAACACCTTGAGCCAATACTGGAAGGCCTGCACGAGGGTGATGCCCTTCATGCCGCCGAGCGACACGTTGAGGGTGATGACCGCGCCCACGACGACCACGCCGGCCCAATAGGGCAGGCCGGGGAAGATGTAAGCGAGCGTGGTGCCGGCGCCCTTCATCTGCGGCATCGTGTAGAAGAAGCCGATGAAGAGGACGAAGCAGACGGCGATCTTGCGGAACAGCGGCGAATCATAGCGGCCTTCGGCGAAGTCCGGGATGGTGTAGGCGCCGAAACGGCGCAGCGGGCCGGCGATGAAGAGCAGCAGGAACAGGTAGCCGCAGGCGTAGCACACCGGGTACCAGAGCGCGTCGTAGCCCGTGGCCATGACCATGCCGGCGACGCCCATGAAGGACGCGGCGGACAGGTATTCGCCCGAGATGGCGGAGGCGTTCCAGCCGACGGAGACCGAGCGGCCCGCGACGAAGAAGTCGCCGGCGCTCTTGGACTTGCCGGCGGTCCAGAAGCCCATGCCGACGGTGATGACGACGGTGACGAGCGAGAAGAAGGCGATCCAAGGGTCGATGCCTTGGGCGGCGAGGAGGGCGTGCATGTTACTTGGTCAGGCCGTCCTGGGCGGCTTTGGCTTCGGCGTCCTCGAGCGCGATCGAGCGCTTGATGAAGACGTAGGAGATGATCCAGACGAAGGGGAAGAAGAGCACGCCGAGGATCAGCCACGTGAGCGTGAAGCCGGCGATGCGCTGGGCCATGAAGGCCGGCTGGTAGTAGTTCAGCAGCGGCAGGGCGACGAGCGCGACGACGAAGCACAGCGCGCAGGCGATGGATAGCTTGAGCTGGCCGCGCATCAGGCGCGCCAGGAACGCATCCGAATGGATGTCGTCCGGGGCAGGGGTGGACTCTCTCATGGGGGTGTCGGTAGCCAATCCTTTTGGCCACGCTTGGCAACCCCTTGGATGACCCCGTCCGGGCGGCTCCTTTTTGGACACGAAAAAGGGCCGACTTGCGTCGGCCCTTCGTTTTCCGGTTTCCCGGCGACCCTTACTTGGTCGTGTACTCGGCCTGGGCGCCGCGGATGTTGCGCTTCTGGACCCAGGGCATGAGGGAGCGGAGACGCTGGCCGGTCTTTTCGATCGGGTGGTTCTCGCCCTTCTTGAGGAGCTTGTTGTAGTTCTTGAGGCCGCCCTTGTATTCCTTGACCCACTGGGCGGTGAACTTGCCGGACTGGATCTCCTTGAGGATCTCGCGCATGGCCTTGCGGGAAGCGCTGTTGATCACGCGGGGACCGCGGGTGATGTCGCCGTACTTGGCGGTCTCGGAGATCGAGAAGCGCATGCCGGAGATGCCGGACTCGACCATGAGGTCGACGATGAGCTTCAGCTCGTGGAGGCACTCGAAGTAGGCCATCTCCGGCTGGTAGCCGGCTTCGACGAGGGTTTCGTAGCCGACCTTGACGAGTTCGGAGGCACCGCCGCAGAGGACGGCCTGCTCACCGAAGAGGTCGGTTTCGGCTTCTTCCTTGAAGGAGGTCTTGATGACGCCGGCGCGGGTCGAGCCGATGCCCTTGGCCCAGGCGAGGGCGGTCTTGGTGGCCTTGCCGGAGACGTCTTGCTGGATGGCGATGAGGGCGGGGACGCCCTTGCCTTCGACGTACTGGGCGCGGACGACGTGGCCCGGGCCCTTGGGGGCGACCATGGCGATGTCGACGTTCTTGAGGGGCTTGATCAGCTTGTAGTGGATCGAGAGGCCGTGGATGAAGAGGACGGTCTTGCCACCCTTGCCGAGGTTCGGGGCGATGTCCTTTTCCCAGACGGAGGCCTGCTTCATGTCGGGGATGCCCACGAGCATGACGTCGGCGCGACGGACGGCTTCGGCGGTCTCATAGACCTTGAAACCCTTCTTCTTCGCGGCGGCGGCGGACTTGGAACCCTTGTACAGGCCCACGATGACGTTGAGTCCGCTGTCGCGGAGGTTCATCGCGTGGGAATGTCCCTGGGAACCGAAGCCGAGGACGGCGAGGGTCTTGTTCTTGAGGAAGCCGAGATCGGCGTCCTTGTCGGTGTACACTTTGGCAGGCATGGTGTTTGGTGGAAAAGAGGGTTACTTGGCGGCCTTCTTGAGGCCGCGGGAAAGGGCGACGTTGCCGGTGCGGGCGGTCTCGAGGATGCCGTACGGGCGGATGAGGTCGAGGAAGGCGCCGATCTTGTTCTCGTTGCCGGTGAACTCGATGACGAGGGATTCGTGGGCGACGTCGACGACCTTGGCGCGGAAGAGGGCGGCGACCTCGAGGATCTCGGTGCGGGTCTTCTTGTCGCACTTCACCTTGCAGAGGATGAGCTCGCGGGCGACGTGGTCGACCTCCTCGCGGGAGAAGTCGTGGACGGTGATGACGTTGATCAGCTTATCGAGGGCCTTGACGCAGCGGTCGAGGGCGGCGTCGTCGGCGACGACGGTCGCGGTGATGCGCGAGTAGGCCGGGTCGTGGGTCGGGCCGACGTTGAGGGTCTCGATGTTGAAACCGCGGCCGGAGAGCATGCCGGCGACGCGAGCCAGGACGCCGAACTTGTTTTCGACGAGGGCGGAGAGCGTGTGCTTCTTCTTGAGGGGCGTCATGGCGACTGGAGAGTGTGGATGGAAGGGGTGGACGGAGAGGGACTCGAACCCACGACATTCTGCGTGTAAAGCAGACGCTCTAACCAACTGAGCTATCCATCCAGAGGAAGGGTTGGTATAGGGATGCCCCCCGCCTTTTGTCCACTATGAAAACCGCCCCGCGGGCTTGCTCCGGGCCCGTTCGGCCCGCAATCTGCGGGCAAATGGACCCTGTCCGCCGTCAACGCATCCTGGAAGCGCTCCAGGCCCTCGCCCAGCCGGGCCTCCCGAAGGACGGGCTTTTGGCCTGTATGCAGGTCCTCGATGCGGAAGTGGCGGCCCCGGATTCGGGCCTGCCGGGCGACCTCGATCACTACCTCCGCCGCCGTTCCTACGAGAAGGCGTTGGTCTACCTCAACGGCGGTACTCCGGGCGCGGGGACCTGCGGACGCGGCGCATGAGCGGCAATCCTTTCGATAAGCTGGACGGCCAGAGTCTCCCTCCCGGCCCGCCGCCGAAGCCGGTCGTGCCCGCCGCGAAGGCGAAGCCCAAGCTGGGCAAGGTGATCCTGCAATACGAACGCGCCGGCCGCGGCGGCAAGGAAGTGACCATCCTCAAGGGGCTCTGGATCGAGTCGCAGGAGATGCGCATGCGCGAGGCGCTGCTCAAGGAGCTCAAGCGCGCCCTCGGCACGGGCGGCGCCCTCGAGGGCCGCGAGATTGTCCTGCAAGGCGACCGCCGCGACACGGCCAAGGCCTGGCTGCTCAAGGAAGGTTTCACGACCAACCTCTGAGCCGCAAAACCACTCGCCTCCGGCCCGCGCGTCGGTAGGGTAGGGGCGTGCCCGACCTGCAGCCGAACCTCATCCGCCTCGACGGCGACTTCGCGCCCGTGCGCCGCGTCGTCGAGCTGCTGCGCGACGCCGGCGGCCGGCCGTTCCTCGTCGGCGGCTGCGTGCGCGACGCGCTGATGGGCGTGTCCGTCCTCGACGTCGACGTCGAGGTCTACGGCCTCGGCACGCGCCAGGTCGAAGCGGCCCTGCGCAAGGAGTTCGGCATCATCACGGTCGGCGCGGCCTTCGGCGTGACGAAGCTCAAGGACTTCCCGGTCGACGTCTCGGTGCCCCGCCGCGAGAACCGCACGGGCGCCAAGCACACGGATTTCGACGTGCAGGCCGACCCGACGATGACGCCGAAGGACGCCGCGGAACGCCGCGACTTCACGCTTAACGCGATCATGTGGGACCCGTTCACGGGCGAGGTGGTCGACCCGTGGGGCGGCGTCGCCGATCTTAAGGCGAAGCGTCTTCGCCACGTCTCCGATAAGTTCGCCGAAGACCCGCTCCGCGTGCTCCGTGCGATGCAGTTCGCCGCGCGCTTCGAATTCTCGGTCGCCCCGGAGACCATCGCGCTCTGCGCCTCGCTCACCCAGGCCGACCTCCCTCCGGAGCGTCTGATGGAAGAGTGGACGAAGCTCCTGCTCCGCGGTCGCAAGCCGTCGGTCGGCCTGAATGTCCTGAAGGACTGCGGCTGGACGAAGTTCTACCCGGAACTCCACGCGATGATCGGCGTGCCGCAGGATCCGGAATGGCATCCCGAGGGCGACGTCTGGAATCACACCTGCGCGTGCCTCGACGCCTTCGCGGAGATCCGCGTCGGCGATCGCGACGAAGACCTCATCATCGGCCTCGCGGTATTGCTGCATGACATCGGCAAGGCGACCACGACGAAGAAGGAGGAGAAGGACAATCGCTGGCACGCCTACGGCCACGAAGAGGAAAGCTTCAACCTCGCCCCGCGCTTCCTTGCCCAGATCACGAACGAGAAGAAGCTGATCGAGGCCGTCCTGCCGCTGGTCCGCTGGCACGCGCAACCGTATTACCTGCATAAGGCCGGCGCCGGTGACGCCGCCGTCCGCCGTCTCGCCAACAAGGTCGTACGCATCGACCGTCTCTGCCGCGTCGACCTCGCCGATCGCCGTGGGCGCGGCCCCGCGAGCATGCATGGCCCCTCGCTTCACGGGGAATGGCTCACCGCCCGCGCCGCCGCCCTGCAGGTCGCCTCGGCCGCCCCGAAGAAGCTCGTCCTCGGCCGCCACCTCATCGCCATGGGCCACAAGCCCGCCGGCTGGTTCTCCCAGGTCCTCGACGAAGCCTTCGAAGCCCAGCTCGACGGCGTCTTCGGCGACGAAGCCGGCGGCCTCGCCTGGCTTGCGGAACGCATGGCCAAGGGCGTGCCCCCAGCGTGCTCTTGATTGAAGCACCAGCATTAATCCCATTCTTTGGTCGTCGCGCCGTTAACCTATAGCCCTTATGAATTATACATACATAGCACTTGCTCTGTTGGCTGCGCTTACATCCTTCGGGCAGGTGCCGTATCGGCCGACCGAAGAAGAAAAAGAGCAGATCGAGCTCGTTCGCGAGATCAAGGAACAGAGAATCGACCACGCCTCTTTCTTGGCTCGCGCCTTCAAGACGAAGATTCTCTTCTACGGACAGGTCGTCGATCACGCTGGCATGCCGGTTGAGGGCGCATTGGTGACGTATTCGCCTTCGGCGGATCTCGGCGCGCTCGACGGGCGAAAAGCAAAGTACAAGCTAACCTCAGGTAAAGATGGTCTCTTCAAGATTATGACCAACGGCACCGATATGTATGTCTCTGTTGAGAAGGAGGGTTATCGGAGGGCGACGGTGCCGCGTTCCGATGACGTTGGTGAAGCCATTCAGGCAGGGGAGAGAGTTGGATCGCAGATGAAGATTCAGTATTTCGATATGTTCGGAAAGCCTGAGCGAAATCATCACCCTGAGGAAAAGCGTCCAGTGCAGTTCACGATTCGTAAGATCGGTGAGTTGGAGCAATTAAAGCATCTGTCGGGTCGATTCCGAGGCGTGAAGCCTGATGGATCACCGTATCGCATATCACTTGATGGCGAAGACGGCATGGACCACTTTATTGAGATTATCTGTCGAAGCGAGTACGATAGGCCGGTCAGCCTTCCCGGAACCCCTAGACGTTATGATTGGTCGTTCGAGGTAAAGGTCGATAAGGGTGGCATCCAGGAGCTTAAAGACGATGGGTTTGAGGCCCCCAAGGAAGGATATGTCCCTTCCTTGTTAATGGTAAAAATGCCTGCTGATGAACCGAGATGGCATTATAGATTTCCAGGCGACAAATATTATTATGTCCGCTTTGACGATGGTGTATGTGCGCGGTTTAGGGTCACGCAGGGTGGGGTGGTCGTTAACGCCAAGCACGAGCCTTACGTCATTCTTAAAAGCTGGCTAAATCCTAATCCGAAATCGCGCAACCTCGAGACGCCGGAGTAGTAATAAGGGAGATCCGCAGTTTTAGGTCAGTCCTTAGGGTGTTTTGGGATAGTGCTACCTTTAGTATAGCTGGTACTATTTACGGGGAGATTATGCCTTGGTAAGCACCGCCGAGACGGTTCCCTGCTTCATTTAAATTGCGACCTAGTTAAGTTGGTCTGATGGTTGAGCGGCATAGCTCCTCTTACCATGTCGCAAGCCACCGCCGGTCTCCCTGAACTCCTCGTCGGTCAGCCTGACTGGCAGGCCTTCCTCGCCCGGACGCTCGAGAACTTCCAGTGCGTCACGGGCACGATCCATCGCACGGATCCGTCCACGGGCCTGCTTTCGCTCATCGCGCATCAGGGCATCCCGCCGCAGGTCCTGCCGATGCTGCTGCCGAAGATCGACAACATCCCGTTCGGGAAGGGCATCGCCGGTTGCGCCGCGCAGCGCAAGGAGGCCGTCCAACTTTGCAATCTTCAGGAAGATCTCGGCGGCGTGGCCAAGCCCGACGCTCGGAAGACGAACGTCCAGGGCGCGCTCGCCGTGCCGATCGTCGGCGCCGACGGCAAGGTCCTTGGCGTCCTTGGCATCGGCAAGATGCAGACCTACGACTTCAACGTCCACGAGATCGCGGACCTGAACTCCGTCGCGGCGTTGCTCGCTCCGAAGATGTAAACGGAGTAGATGACAGATGGCGGATGGCAGATGACAGAATGGAAGCAGTGCAAGTTTTCAGCCTGACCCCCTCTGCCATCTGTCCTCTGTCATCGATTCTTCACGAGCCCGCCAGGGCTCTGCCCGTCGGCGACCCCTTCTGCTTGAGCAGGCCTTCCGGGAGGCCGGCGTAGACGAGCTTGCCGCCTCGCTCGCCGCCTTCGGGGCCGAGCTCCATCACGTGATCCGCCGCCAGGATGACGTCGGCGTGGTGTTCGATCACGATGAGCGTCGCGCCCGCGTCGCGTAGGCGGCCGAGCAGGGCGAGCAGCTTGGCGATGTCGTCCCAGTGCAGGCCGGTGGTGGGTTCGTCGAGGACGTAGAGGCGGCCGGAATGGTCGCGGCGCGCGAGCTCGGACGCGAGCTTGAGGCGCTGGGCCTCGCCGCCGGAGAGCGTGTTGGCGGCCTGGCCGAGCTTGAGGTAGCCGAGGCCGACCTCGGCGAGCGTGCGGAGTTTCTCGGCGAGCTTGGGCTGCGCGCGGAACACTTCGGCGGCCTCGTTGACCGACAGCCCGAGCGCGTCGGCGATGCTGAGTCCCTTGAAGCGGACCTCGAGCGTCTCGCGGTTGAAACGTCGGCCGGCGCAGCTCGGACAGTCGACGAACGTCTCGCCGAGGAACTGCATGTCGAGCGCGACCGAGCCTTCGCCCGAACACGTCTCGCAGCGGCCGCCGCGGACGTTGAAGCTGAAGCGGCCGGGGCCGTAGCCGCGGGCCTTGGCGAGCGGGAGCGCGGCCCAGAGGTCGCGCATCAGGTCCATGATGCCGGTGAAGGTGGCGGGATTCGAACGCGGCGTGCGGCCGATGGGTTCCTGGTCCACCGCGGTGAACGCGGTGATCTGCTCGAGGCCTTCGAGGCCGGCGTGGCGGCCCGGGACGACCTTGGCGCCGTTGATCTTACGCGCGGCCGCGGCGGAAAGGATGTCGATCGCAAGCGTGCTCTTGCCTGAGCCGGAGACGCCGCAGACGACGGTGAGCGCGCCGATCGGGAACGATGCGGTGACGTCCTTGAGGTTGTTCTCGGTGGCGCCTTTGACCGTGATGGCGGCCTTGCCGAGGGGCTTACGTTTCACGATGCCTGCGAGCGTGGCGCGGCCGGAAAGGTAGGCCCCGGTACGGGAGGTCGCGTGGGCGCCGCAGGCCTGGGGCGTGCCTTCGAAGACGATCCTGCCGCCGTCGATGCCGGCGCCCGGGCCCATTTCGATGAGGTGGTCGGCGGCGAGCATCATGTCGCGATCATGTTCGACCACGAGGACGGTGTTGCCGAGGTCGCGCAGGCCGCGGATCGAACCGATCAGGCGCTGGTGGTCGCTCGGGTGCAGGCCGATGCTGGGTTCGTCAAGGACGTAGGTCACGCCGACCAGCCCGAGGCCGAGCTGCGTGGCGAGCCGCACGCGCTGGGCTTCGCCGCCGGAGAGCGAACTGCACTCGCGGTCGAGGGTGAGGTAGTTGAGGCCGGCGTCGTGCAGGAACGCGAGGCGCTGCTCGAGCCCGCGGCGGGCTTCTTCGGCCGGCATCACGCCGGGGTGGGTGGCGAGCTGCTTCGTGAAATCCAGCGCGGCCGGGATGGTCATCGCCAGGAACTCGGCCATGGTCTTGCCGTTCAGGCGCAGCGAGAGGGCGGCGGGGGAGAGGCGGCGGCCTTGGCAGCCGGCGCAGACGGAGCCGGCCTGGAACTGCAGCAGGCGCTGGCGGAGCGACTCGCCGGTGGTCGTACGGTAGGCGTGTTCGAGCTCGGTGAACATCCCGGTCCAGACGGCCTCGACGGGCTTACGGCCTTTCGGCGGCGGCAGGAGGAACTTTCGCTTCGGGTCGCCGTGCAGCAGGAGGTCGCGGACGGCCTTGGGGAGGTCACGCCACGGCGTCTTCTGGTCGAACGGTACCTGTTCGGCGAGCGCGCGGGTGATGGCATTGCGATGGATGAGCGTCTTGCGCGTGGCGCATTTCCAAGGCTTCACCACGCCGTCGTGGAGCGAAAGTGATTCGTCGCGGATGGAGAGGCTTTCCTGGAAGCGCATCTGCCGGCCGAGGCCGCCGCAGTCCGGGCAGGCGCCCTCGGGGTGGTTATGCGAAAGCGCGCGCGGGCTGATCGGTTCGTACGTCTCGCCGCAGTGTTCGCAGGCAAGGTGGAGCGAGAGCACGTGCTCTTCCCAGCGGCCGTCTTTCTCGGCGAGCACGCTTGCGCGGTGACGGCCTTCGCGGAAGGCGAGCTCGAGCGAGTCCGCGAGGCGGCTGCGCTGGTCGGGCCCGGCGACGATACGGTCGACCACGACGTCGAGCTGCTTGGCTTCGCGGCCGCTGAGCAGCCCGGCGGCTTCGTCGAGCGTGGCGACCGTGCCGTCCACGCGGACGCGGGAGAAGCCCCGTCGGCCGAGGTCGGCGGCGGCTTCGAGCAGCACGGAAGGCTTATCCTTGGCGACGGGCGCCACGACCATCAGGCGGGTGCCGGCGGGGATGGCCTCGAGGGCGCGAAGGTTGTCGTCGAGCGAGCGACGGCGGACTGGGTGGCCGTCCTTCAGGCAACGGCGGTCGCCGGCGATGATCCAGAGCGGGCGGGCATGGTCCGCGATCTCGGTCAGGGTGGCGACGGTCGACCGGGGGTTGGTGTTGCCGCCGGTGCGTTGGGCGATGGCGATGACCGGGGAGAGGCCGCGGATGAAGTCCACGTCCGGGCGCGGGGCGGCGTCCAGCATCCCGCGGGCCTTGGCGGAGAGGGATTCCAGGTATTGGCGGCTGCCCTCGGCGTGCAGGGTGTCGAAGGCCAGGGAAGACTTGCCCGATCCGCTGACCCCGGTGATGACGGTCAGCTGGTAACGGGGAATGGTCAGTTCCACGTCCTTGAGGTTGTGGGTGCGGGCTCCCTTGATGTGGATGGGCGGGTTCAGGACAGCGGACGATAGCCCGTCCGCCCGCCGGGAGAAGGCGGAAGTGGCCGGGCCGTTAATAAGTCGCCGCTTAATCGGCTTTTCCCTCTTTCGGCGAACGTTCAGGTTCAAGGGATGCCACGCCTCTTGCTTGCCCTGCTGATCCTGTTCACCGCCCGCGCTTCGGCCGACAAGCTCGAGCCGCGCATCCTTTTCCTCGGCGACAGCATCACCTACGGCGGCAACTGGACGGTCTACGTCGAGTCGGCGATCCGCGCGCAGAAGGGGCTTTCGCGCGCGACCATCGTGAACATGGGCCTGTCGAGCGAGACCACTTCGGGCCTGTCCGAGCCCGGCCACGCCGGCGGCAGCTTCCCGCGTCCCGACCTGCACGAGCGTCTCGGCCGCGTGCTCACGCAGTTCAAGCCGACGCTCGTCGTCGCCTGCTACGGCATCAACGACGGCATCTACCTGCCGCTCGACCCCACGCGCCAGCTCGCCTTCCAGGACGGCATCATCAAGCTCCGCGTCGCCTGCATCCGCGCCGGCGCGCAGGTCGTGATCGTCACGCCGCCGCTGTATGCGCCGGACAACCGCGCGAAGGATGCGATCAACTACGACGGCGTGATGGAAGCCTACGGCGCCTGGCTCGTCGCGCAGCGTCCGCTCGGCTGGCAGGTCATCGACCTCCATCCGCTGCTGCATCAGTCCGTCGCCGCGGCGAAGAAGGCCGATCCGGCTTTCATCTACGCGAAGGATAACCTGCATCCCGGCGAGCAAGGCCATCTCTTCATGGCGCAGGCCGTGTGGCAGTCGCTGGCGCCGATGATGAAGTGGAAGAGCGACGTCGCGTTCGCCGATGGCGCGAAGCTGAAGACGTTGCGCGAGAGCTCGGTCATCCTGCGTGACGCGTGGCTCAAGCAGACGGGCCACAAGCGTCCCGGAGTGAAGGGCGGCCTGCCGGTGCCCCAGGCGGAGGCCCGTTCGGCCGAACTGATCGACGAATACCTCAAGAAATGAGGCTTTTAGCCCTTTTTGCTTAAAAGGGGCTGAAAAGGGCGGGGGAGGGCGGGGTGGTCTATTGCCCAAGAAACACCCCTCCGACACGAAACCGTAACAATCGTATGGGATGATGCCTGTGCTTTCCAACCACATGCACACCTCCCTCAAGTCCCTCGCGCTCCTCGCCCTCACGGCGACGGTCGTCTCCGCCCAGTCCGCCGCCCCGGCTGCCGCCGCTGTCGTCGCGGTCGACGCCAAGCTCCCTGACTACGCCGTCGCTTCGGGCGTCTCGGGTAACCTCAACTCGGTCGGCTCCGACACGCTGAACAACCTGATGACCTTCTGGAGCGAAGGCTTCAAGGCCAAGTACCCCAACGTGAACATCCAGGTCGAAGGCAAGGGTTCGGGCACCGCTCCGGTCGCCCTCACCTCCGGCGCCGCCCAGGTCGGCCCGATGAGCCGCGAGATGAAGTCCTCCGAAGTCGCCGGTTTCGCCGGTAAGTTCGGTTACAAGCCGACCAAGGTCGCCGTCGCCATCGACGCCCTCGCGGTCTTCGTCCACAAGGACAACCCGATCAAGGGTCTCTCCCTCTCCCAGGTCGACGGCATCTTCTCCTCGACCCGCAAGTTCGGCGGCCAGGACATCGGCACCTGGGGTGACGCCAAGCTCACCGGCGCCTTCGCCGGCAAGACGATCTCGGCCTTCGGTCGTAACTCCGCCTCCGGCACCTACGGCTTCTTCAAGGACAAGGCCCTGAAGAACGGCGACTACAAGTCCTCCGTCAAGGAGCAGCCCGGTTCGTCCTCCGTCGTCCAGGGCGTCGCTTCCGACCTCGGCGCGATCGGCTACTCCGGCATCGGCTACAAGACCTCCGGCGTCCGTGCCCTCCCGCTCGCCCTCGGTTCCGGCACCGACTACGTCGAGCCGAGCTACGATAACTGCCTTAACGGAACTTATCCTCTCGCCCGCTACCTGTACGTCTACGTGAACAAGGCTCCTTCCAAGGACATGGACAAGCTCACCAGCGAGTTCATGACCTTCGTCCTCTCGAAGCAGGGCCAGGAGATCACGATCAAGGACGGTTACTACCCGCTGCCGGCCGACGTCGCCGTCGAAGGCCGCACCGCCCTCAAGTACTACAGCGCCGAATAAGCTTGGTCTCGAAATCGTATCGTCGCCACCACGCCCTCCGGGGTCGGTCTGCAAAGCGCGGCGATACGGTCTCGGGCCCTCCCAAGGCGGGGTCTCCCCGCCTTACCCTTTAATAGAAACAACGACACACGACCGTCACCCGATGGAAACTTCCGACAAAAAACCCTCTCCGGCCGCCGCGCCGGAGTCGCGTTTTACGGTAAGTCCCATGACCCTGGCCGCCGACCGGTGGATGGGTCGCCTGATCCGCTTCGGCGGCGTCGGCGTGGTGCTCGCGGTCTTCGGGATGTTGGCGTTCCTGATCTTCCAGGTCTTCCCGCTCTTCACCGGCGCCAAGGTCACGGCGGTCGGCTCGCTGACCGTGCCCGCGAACGCGGTCGCCTTCGGCGAAGACGAATACGGCGACTTCCCGTATGTCGTCCTCGCGGACGGCAAGGTCGTCTTCCAGCAGGCGTCCGATGGCAAGAAGGCCCACGAGTGGTCGCCGGCGCTGGGCGCGCTCAAGGTCACGGCGGTCCGCAGCTACCCGCGCGCGGGCCTGATCTTCCTCGGTCTCTCCGACGGCTCCGTGCAGGAGCTGCGCGTCGCCTACCGCTCCACCTTCGACGCCGCGGGCAAGCGCGCGATCGAACCGGTCGTCACCGCGCTGCCGCCGGTCGCGATCGGCAAGTCGGGCGTGCCTTGCCAGGAAGTCTGGAACGCCAAGGGCCCGCAGTCCCGCCTCATGCTCGTCCGGCAGGAAGTCGCCGGTAAGCCTTTGCTCACCGCCGTCCGCCTGACCGAGCGCAAAGGCCTCGGCGGCAAGGCGCGGGTCACCGTCAGCGCCCCCTTCGTGGTCGCGGCCGACGCGGCCTCCGTCGAGCAGGTCCTCCTGCCTTCCACCGCCGAATCCCTCATCGTCGTCGGCAAGTCCGGCGAGGTGCGCACCTATGCGGATGACGGCGAGACGTTCTCGTTCCTCCAGGCCTTCGTCCCGTTCAAGGATGCCAAGGATCCGGCCGTCGCGTCGGCCGGCATGATCTTCGGCAACGTCTCGGTGGTCTTCGTGGGCCGCACCGGCGAGCAGCAGGTCTGGTCGATGTATCCGCAGCTCCAGCCCGACGGCAAGAGCCTCCGTCGCTGGGGCAAGATCCATGACGGCGAGACCCTCGCCGGCGCCGGCGAAGGCGTCTACGCCGCCGAAGGCAACAAGTGCTACCTCGCGGTCGCCGGCGGCAAGCTGCAGCTCCGCAACATGACCACGGGTTCGCTCCGCTGGGAAGGCGACGCTCCCGCCGGTTCGATCCGGCAGCTCGCCTTCGCGGGCAACTACGACCGCTTCACCGCGCTTTCGGCCGACGGCAAGCTCCACCGCTGGAGCATCGTCGACCATCACCCGGAATCCTCCTGGGGCGCCTTCTTCGGCAAGATCTGGTACGAAGGCGCGACCGGCCCGGCCTACACCTGGCAGTCGAGCGCCGGCTCCGACGAGTTCGAGGCGAAGTATTCCCTGGTGCCGCTCTTCTACGGCACGGTCAAGGGCACCTTCTACGCCTTGCTCTTCGCGCTGCCGATCGCCCTCACCGCGGCGATCTACGTCTCGCAGTTCCTCCGCCCGGAATACCGTCAGGTCGTGAAGCCCGTCATGGAAGTCATGGCGTCCCTCCCGTCCGTGGTGCTCGGCTTCCTCGCCGGCCTCTGGCTCGCCCCGCTGGTCGACCCGCGCCTGATCTCGCTCTTCTGCGCCATCGGCATCCTCGCCCCCGCCGCGCTCTTCGCCGGTTTCCTCTGGTCGGTGCTGCCGCAGCCGGTGCGCCGCCAGGTCAAGCCGGGCATGGAGTTCCTCTGGCTGCTGCCGTTCCTCGCGCTCTGCGCCTATCTCGCCTGGCAGGCCGGCCCCGCCGTCGAGGCCGCCTTCTTCACCGTGAAGGACACCGCCAGCGGCCTGCCGGTGGCCGACTTCCGCGAGTGGTGGCGCCAGACGACCGGCGCGACCTACGATTCGCGCAACTCCCTGGTGGTCGGCTTCGTGATGGGCTTCGCGGTCATCCCGATCGTGTTCACCATCGCCGAGGACGCGCTCTCCAACGTCCCGAACTCCCTCGTCTCCGGTTCGCTCGCCCTCGGCGCCAGCCGCTGGCAGACCGTCTGGAGCGTGGTGGTGCCGACCGCGATCTCCGGCATCGTCTCGGGCGTCATGATCGGCTTCGGCCGCGCCATCGGCGAGACGATGATCGTCGTGATGGCCACGGGTAACACCGCGGTGATGGAGTCCAATCCCTTCAGCGGCATGCGCACGCTTTCGGCCAACATCGCGGTCGAGCTGCCCGAAGCCGCCGCCGGCCACACCCACTACCGCGCGCTGTTCCTCGGCGCCTGCTGCCTCTTCCTGCTCACCTTCGTGATCAACACCCTCGCGGAAGTCCTCCGCCAGCGCCTGCGTGAGCGCTACAAAGTCGTCTGAACATGGCCAACCCTTCCGACAGCAGCACGCCCCGCGGCGAAGCCTTCGTCTGGTTCACCGGCCTCGGCCTGATCGTCGGCCTCGGCATGGTCATCGGCCTGCTTTCGCTGGTCATCCTCAACGGCGTCACGGTCTTCTGGGCCCCGCAGGTGCCCGTGGCCCAGGTCGACGACGGTCGCACGATCATCGGTCAGCTGGCCCAGCGCCGCATCCGCGCCGGTTCGCCCGCCGATCATCCGCGTTATGAGCTCCAGTATCAGGTGGGTCTGCGCGAGCTGAACGGTAATTCCTACCTCTGGGTCGACGAAGCCAAGATCAAGGGTGAGACCTTCCCGGCCGACGTCCTCGGCCTCGAGCGCGTCGAGAACGGCCCGGCCTTCGTCCGCCCGCAGTCCCTGCGTCAGTCCGACGGCAAGGTCATCCCGGCGACCGACGCCGGCTTCGAAGCCGCTTTCCAGGCGGAAGTCGCCGCCGCCGCGGCGGTCCGCGAGAAGCTGATCGAGATCACCCGTCACCGCATCGGCGACGTCAACGGCGAGATGGATAAGGCCCGCATCGCGCTGCGCCGCGCCGAAGACCTGAAGCTGACCGAAGAGATCGCGGCCCTGCGTAAGCAGATCGCCGGCCTGGAAGAACGTTTCGCCGCCCTGCAGGCCGAGGCCAAGAAGGTCACGGAGGGTGGGGCGGTCGCCTCGCTGGTCTCCAAGGACGCCGCCAACCGCGAGGTCGTCGTCCCGCTCACCCAGGTCATCCGCGGCTGGTTCCCCAACCGCCTCGACACCTGGGGCCGCGTGAAGCTCTTCGGCTCCCGTCTCGCCGAGTTCGTCTTCGACGAGCCGCGCGAGGCCAACACCGAAGGCGGCCTGATGCCGGCGATCTTCGGCACGCTGGTCATGACCGTCTTCATGAGCCTGCTGGTCACGCCCTTCGGCGTCATCACCGCCATCTATCTCCGCGAATACGCCCAGCAGGGCGCCGTCCTGCGCATCGTGCGCATCAGCGTCAACAACCTCGCCGGCGTGCCTTCCATCGTCTTCGGCGTCTTCGGCCTGGGCTTCTTCGTCTACGTCCTCGGCGGCTCGATCGACCAGCTGTTCTTCGCCGACCAGCTTAAGTATAACAACAATACGCCCGTCTTCGGCACCGGCGGCCTGCTCTGGTGCTCGCTGACGCTCGCGCTGATGACGCTCCCGGTGGTCATCGTCGCGACCGAGGAAGCCCTGGCGGCCGTCCCGCGCGGCATGCGCGAGGCCTCCCTCGCCACCGGCGCCTCGAAGTGGCAGACGATCCGCGACATCCTCCTGCCGGCCTCCGCCCCGGGCATCCTGACCGGCGTCATCCTCGCCATGGCTCGCGGGGCCGGCGAAGTCGCTCCGCTCATGCTCGTCGGCGTCGTGAAGCTCGCGCCGACCCTGCCGTTCGACGGCTCCGCCCCGTTCCTCCACATGGACCGTAAGTTCATGCACCTGGGCTTCCACGTCTATGACCTCGGCTTCCAGTCGCCCGATTCGGACGCCGCCCGCCCGATGGTCTTCGCGACCACGCTCCTGCTCATCTTCCTGGTCGTGTGCCTGAACCTCGGCGCGATCTGGATCCGCAACCGTCTCCGCGCCCGTTTCAAGGGCGCCTCCTTCTAAAACCCACTCATGTCCCAGATCATGAACCCTCCTTCCTCCTCCTCTCGCATCAAGGTCCGCCCCGCCACCGAACGCGAAGGTCGCAAGGACTACATCAGCATCCGCGATTTCGGCTTCTGGTACGGCCAGAAGAAGGCCCTTGACGCCATCTCGCTCGACATCCCGGAACGCCAGGTGGTCGCCTTCATCGGCCCCTCGGGCTGCGGTAAGTCCACGCTGCTGCGCAACCTGAACCGCATGAACGACCTCGTCGACGGCATCCGTCACGAAGGCGACATCACCATCAACGGCCGTTCGATCTACGATCCGGGTTTGGAGGTCATCTCCCTCCGCCGCCGCGTCGGCATGGTGTTCCAGAAGTCCAACCCCTTCCCGAAGTCCATCTTCGAGAACGTCGTCTACGCCCTGCGCGTGGTCGGCGTGCGCGACCGCGCCGTCCTCGAGGAGGCCTGCGAGACTTCCCTCCGCAAGGCGGCCCTCTGGGACGAAGTGAAGGACCGCCTCAACGACAGCGCCCTCGGCCTGTCCGGCGGCCAGATGCAGCGTCTCTGCATCGCCCGCGCCATCGCCAACCGCCCCGAGATCCTGCTGATGGACGAGCCTTGCTCGGCCCTCGACCCGATCGCCACCGGCAAGATCGAGGAGCTCATCCACGAGCTCAAGGAGCAGTTCACGATCGTGATCGTGACCCACTCGATGCAGCAGGCCGCCCGCGTGTCGGACCGCACCGCCTTCTTCTACCTCGGCAAGCAGATCGAATATGACACCACCGAGAAGATCTTCATGAACCCGTCCCAGGCCCAGACCGAGGCCTATATCTCGGGCCGCTTCGGCTGATTTCCAGACAAACACGACCATGCAACGCTTCTTCCACGACGAACTCCGCCAGCTCCGGGACGACCTGATCCTGATGGGCGAGCGTTCGCTCGACATGACCCGTCTCGTGCTCCGCGCCGTCGAGACCGGCGACGACTCCCTGGCCCTGCAGGTGCGCGGCATGGACGACCGCGTCGACGAGCTCGAGAAGCGCGTCGACCGCGAGATCATGCGCTACCTGACGCTCTTCGGCCCGATGGGCAGCGACGTCCGCCTGCTCCTCGCCGCCCGCGACATCGGCCATGACCTCGAGCGCATCGCCGACGAGGCCTCCGTCATCGCCAAGCGCGCGATGGTGATCTCCGAGCGCGGCCCGCTCAAGCACCTGCTCCACGTCCCGTCCGAAGGCGTCATCGCCTGCGAGGTCCTGCGCCTCGCGCTCGACAGCTTCATCGAAGGCGACCTCGCCAAGGCCCGCCTGGTGCTGGAGCGTGACGCCGAGATCGACGCCCTCAACCGCAAGAACTACGAGGAGCTCTTCGGCAAGGCCGGCGACGCCGCCAAGGTGTCCGCCTCGCACGTCGAACTGATCTTCATCTCCAAGGCCCTCGAGCGCATCGGCGACCACTCCAAGAACATCGCCGAGCAGGTCATCTTCCTGCTCTCCGGCGAAGACGTCCGCCACGCCCGCTGACCCGGCCGCGGGAAAAGTCCCCCTTGTCGGGGGACTTTCCTGTGGTATGATGAGGGGATGGAAGTCGCACGTCGTCTCGGTGTCCTGGTCCTCGAATGGGCGTCCCTCGCCCTGGGCGTCTATGTCGCCGGCCACTTCGGCTACCTGACCTACAAGGACGTCGGCACGCTGGCCGTCGTCGCGGTCGTGCTCGGGCTGTTCAACTCCTTCCTGCGTCCGTTCCTGCTGGCGATCTTCATGATCGTCTCGATCCCGATCCTGATCATCACCCTCGGCCTCGGGGCTTACCTGGTGCTCTTCGTGACCAACGGCGCGATCCTCGCCCTGACCGACAGCTTGCTCAAGGACCTGACCGTCAACTCCTGGGCCATGGCGACCCTGACGATTTCCATCACCTCCTGGGTGATCTCTTCCTCCGTCGGCATCGACCAGCTCAAGCCGCTGCGCAGGGCGAACGAAGCCAAGGCCAGCGCCCAGAAGGCCAAGGAAGACGCCATCGATATCTGAGCCGAGCGGGGAGGTCTTTTCGGGTGGCCGGAGCTAGTTCGCCGCAGGGCGAACGATGGTAGGGGCAAGGCTTTGCCTTGCCCTCCATGGTAGGAGGGCGCGGCGTAGCCACGCCCCTACCTTGGGCCGCCCTACGGCGGCCTTGAGACACCCGAAGCTTCGGTCCTCATGCCCCCATGCCTTCGGGCCCTCGTTTTACTCAGTCTTGCCAATCCGCCGGGAGTCCTTTGCTTGGGGGCTCCACGCCATGTCGAATCCCGCTCTCTCCTCCTGGGCCCGCAACGTCGCCCCTTCACCGACTCTCGCCGTCGATGCCAAAGCGAAGGCCCTCGCCGCCGCCGGTAAGGACGTCGTCGGTTTCGGCGTCGGTGAGCCCGATTTCGACACCCCCCAGTTCGTCAAGGACGCCTGCGCCAAGGCCCTGGCCGAAGGTAAGACCAAGTATGCCCCCACGCCGGGCATCCCCGCCCTCCGCAAGGCCATCGCCGAAGACTACACCCGTCGCGGCTTCACCGGCATCGCCGACGCCAACGTCGTCGTCTCCC
Organism: Coraliomargarita sp.; assembly: GCA_024638885.1. Taxonomy (GTDB): domain Bacteria; phylum Verrucomicrobiota; class Verrucomicrobiia; order Opitutales; family UBA953; genus UBA953. Next base: position 81,502 of record JAHEJL010000003.1, read on the forward strand.
CGGGCGGCAAGATGTCCTGCTACCTTGCCATCCTCGCCACGATCAGCGCCGGCGACGAAGTCGTCATCCCCGCCCCGTATTGGGTGAGCTACCCTGAGATGGTGAAGCTCGCCGGCGGCAAGCCCGTCGTCGTGAACGCCGAAGACGCCACCGGCTTCAAGATCACCCCCGCCCAGCTGACCGCCGCGCTGACCCCGAAGACGCGCATGGTCATCATCAACAGCCCGTCCAACCCGACCGGCGCCGTCTATACCCGCGCCGAGCTCGAAGCCCTCGTGGCCATCTGCGTGAAGGCCAACGTCTGGATCATGTCCGACGAGATCTACGAGAACCTCGTCTATGACGGCCAGACCACCTGCAGCCCGGCGACCTTCTCGCCCGAAGCCGCCCGCCTGACCATCACCGTCTCCGGCTACGCCAAGAGCTACTCCATGACCGGCTGGCGCCTCGGCACCCTCGTCGCCTCCGACAAGGCCCTCGCCGCCGCCGTGGCCGACCTCCAGAGCCAGATCTCGTCCAACGCCACCACCTTCGCCCAGTTCGGCGCCCTCGCCGTCCACCAGCACCCCGACAAGGCCAAGGCCTCCCTCGCCGAGATGGGCGCCGTCTTCGACAAGCGCCGCCTCAACCTGCTCGCCGGCCTCAACGCCATCCCGGGCCTGACCTGCTACCGCTCGCAGGGCGCCTTCTACCTCTTCCCGAACATCAAGTCCTTCGGCCTGACCTCCGCGCAGTTCGCCGACCGCCTCCTCGAGGAAGAACTGATGGCCGTCGTCCCCGGTTCCGCGTTCGGCTCCGAAGGCTACATCCGCCTCAGCTACGCGACCTCCGATAAGGTGATCGCCCAGGGCCTGGAGCGCCTCGCGCGCTTCTGCGCCAAGCTGAAGAAGTAACTTCTGCCAGGGGGCACGTGGGCACGGTGACACGTGGACATGGGGCAATCGAGGGGATGAGGGAAGAGGTTACTCTCTCTCATCCTCTCTTGCTTTGCGCATCTTGATGGTGCCGCCCAGCAAGCGTGCGACTTCGTCAAGCTGCGTCGCTATTTGGCCGACCGTGGATTGGGGTATGATGCCGAGGTCCTCGGCGATGCTGAGTTGGGTCTCGAGCTCGGCCAGTGAGCCGCGGGCGATCAGGAGGAAGCGCAGGGCATCTTTATTGGTTCCTCGTTCGTCGCCTTCGGCGATGTTTGAAGGAATCGAGACCGCTGAACGCATGATCTGATCCGATAGCCCGCGATGTCGTTCGAAGGATGGGTTCATGCATAGGCGATAGGCTTCGGTCGCGAGCGACCGCGCTTTCTGCCAGACGACGAGGTCGCGATAGGAGTTAACCTTTCCGAACGGCTTGGGAGTATTCATCGCCGCACATCTTGTGTCTTGGGCGGATTCAAATCACCGCTTTCATCGCACACAGAATCCCTACGCTGTCCTAAGGGGATTCCTTTGCCAAAATCCCCCATGTCCACGTGTCACCGTGCCCACGTGCCCCCTATGTAATTCTAGGCCGGCTCCACGAGGATGCACGGCATCCCGGCGGCGTCGGCGGCTTCCTTGCCGCGCGGGCTGTCCTCGATGACGACGCAGTCGGCGGGCTTCAGGCCGAGGCGGTCCGCCGCGGCGAGGAAGAGGTCGGGGTGCGGCTTCGAACGCGCGGCGTCCTCGGCGGTGATGATCGCGTCGAAGAGGTGCGTGATGTCGATGCGCTTGAGGGTCGTATGGACGTGGTCGCGTCGGCCGGCGGACGCGACGGCGGTCTTGTGGCCGAGTCCGCGGACGTGGTGGACGACGGCGACGACTTCCGTGCGGGCGGTGACGTCCTTGGCGAGGTGCTCCTCCAGGAACTCATGGCCGTCGGCGAGCAGCTGTTCGACGTTCAGGTCGAATCCGTAGTCGGCCTTCAGGCGCTTGCAGGTGTCGACGGCGGACATGCCGCCCATCGAGCAGAAGAGGGGCCAGGGGAAGTCGAACGGCCGACCGAGCTGCTTGCTGACGATGTGCGTCCAGCTGCGGTGGTGGATCCACATGGAGGCCGCGAGCGTGCCGTCGCAGTCGAAGATCCAGCCCGGACGGGAGAGCAGGGCCGGGTCGAAGGGAATCATCGTGGACATAGCGATCAGCGCATGCCCGGGAAACCGCCGCCGGGGAAGCCGCCGCGGCCGCCGCCCATCTGGCCCATGCGACGCATGAGCTCCTTGCCCTTGCCGCCCTTCATCATGCGCATCATCTCGCGTATCTGGGAGAACTGCTTGATCAGCGCGTTGACGTCGCTGACCTGGGTGCCGGAGCCCTTGGCGATGCGGAGACGGCGGGAGCCGTTAAGGATGTCGGGGTTGCGACGCTCCTTCTTGGTCATCGAGAGCACGATGGCCTCGGTCTTGGCGAGGTGCTTCTCTTCCTTGGCGCCGACCTGGATGCCGCCCATGCCCGGCATCATCTTCATGATGTCGCCGAGCGGGCCCATCTTCTTCATCTGCGACATCTGCGCGAGGAAGTCCTCGAGGTCGAAGTCGGCCTTCTTCATCTTCTCGGCCAGGCGCTCGGCTTCCTTGTGGTCGACGACCTCCTGGGCCTTCTCGACGAGGGAGACGACGTCGCCCATGCCCAGGATGCGCTGGGCCATGCGGTCGGGGTGGAAGGTGTCGAAGTCCGAGGACTTCTCGCCCGTGCCCATGTAGCGGATCGGGACGCCCGTGACCGTCTTCATCGACAGCGCGGCGCCGCCGCGGGCGTCGCCGTCGAGCTTGGTCAGGATGATGCCGGTGAGGGGCGTGGATTCGTGGAACTTGGCGGCCACGTCGACGGCCTGCTGGCCGAGCGCGGCGTCGGCGACGAGGAAGACCTCGTGCGGCTGGAAGGCGTCGCGCACGCGGCGGACTTCTTCCATCAGGTCGCCGTCGATCTGGAGGCGGCCGGCGGTGTCGACGATGACGAGGTCCGCGGCGGCGGCTTCGGCTTCCTTGACCAGGCGGCCCACCATGGCGGCGACGTCGGTCGCGGCGCGGTCGGCGCGGAAGTCGAAGCCTTCGTTCTTGGCGAGGGTCTCGAGCTGGTCGATGGCGGCCGGACGGCGCAAGTCGGCGGCGACGAGGGAGGGCTTACGGACGCCTTCCTTCTTCACGAGGTGCTTGGCGAGCTTGGCGGCGCTGGTGGTCTTGCCGGAGCCCTGGAGGCCGACGAGGAGCACGCGCAGCGGGCGGCGGGGGTCGATCGGGCGTTCGCCTTCGCCGAGCAGCTTGGTGAGCTCGTCGGAGACGATCTTGACGGCCATCTGGCCGGGGTTGACGGACTCGATGACCGCCTGGCCGAGGCAGGCGACCTTGACGCGTTCGGTGAAGTCCTTGGCGACCTTGAAATTGACGTCCGCGGACATCAGGGCCGAGCGGACCTCGGTCAGCGCCGGGGCGATGTTCTCCTCGGTGAGCTTGGAGAGCCCACGCAGGTCGCGGAGGGCCTTGGTCAGTTTGTCGGTGAGGTTGGCGAACACGGGACGGGAAGGAGAAGGGAGGGAGGGGCGGGAGACAAGGCAGGAGAGGGCAGAAAAGAGGACCGAAGGGCCCGAGGGCCTGATAGCAGGATGATGACAACGCTACGGGTGGCAGCTGGCAGGGACCATTGGCATGTCTCTGCCGGCACCCGCCACCCGGGGCCGCCACCCGCCACCTGAGAATGTTTAACCGCCAACCGCTAACCGCCACCACCACTGTATCTGCTTTGCAAACGATGCATTTCCCGTCTTCTTCGCCTCATGGAAATCCTCATCATGGGCTGCGGCACCTCGCAGGGCTGTCCCTTGCCCGCCCATGACAACCCGGGCCTCGACCTGAAGGACCCGCGCAACTGGCGCGCCCGGACGAGCATCCACGTCGTCATCGAAGGCCATCACGTCCAGGTCGACGCTTCGCCGGAATTCCGGACGCAGTGCCTGAAGTACGATGTCCGCGAGGTCGATACGTTCATCCTCACCCACGGCCATGCCGACCACGTCCTCGGCATGGACGACCTGCGCCAGTTCTGCACGAACAAGGGCGGGGCGGCCATTCCGGTCTATTCGACCGAGGTCGGCCTGGAGCGCATCAAGGCGATCTTCCCTTACGCCATCGGTAAGCCGCAGGCCTCGGGCTACGTTTCGCTCGGACTGAACCTCATGCCGTCGAAGCTCGTGCTGCCGGGCGGTGGCATCATCCGTTCGACCCTCCTGCCGCACGGTAACGAATCCACGCTGGGCCTCGTCTTCGAAGAGCCCTCCACGGGCATGAAGTTCGCCTATTATACCGACTGCCGCGCGATGACCGAGAAGTCGCTCGAGCTGGGCGAGCATGCCGACCTCGCGATCCTCGACGGCCTGCGTCCGAATCCGCACCCGACGCACATGACGGTCGACGAAGCTTGTCAGGCCGCGCACGACCTCCGCGCCAAGCGGGCGTTGATCACGCACATGACGTATCAGATCAATTACGAGACGTATACGGCGCAGCTCCACAAGGCGCACCCGAAGGTCGGCCTCTGCTACGACGGCCTGCGGATCAAGCTCGGCGCCTAGGCGGGCATGAAAAAGGGCGCCCGTCGGGCGCCCTTGGTTGGCCGGCTCTGAGAAGACTCAGAGTTCGGTGATGACGAGGTTGCGGAACCAGCAGGGGTCGCCGTGCTCGGTGAGCATCAGCTTGCCGTGGCCGGGGCCGAAATCCTTCTTGTTCTTGAACTTGCTCTTTGCGACGGCGGCCTTCCATTCGTCGGACTTGGTGTCGACGGAGGAGCAGAGCTTGCCGTTGAGGAAGTGTTCGATCTTGCCGTCCTTCACCACGACGCGGCTCTGGTTCCATTCGCCGATCGGCTTGAGGGCCTTGTCCTTCGCGGAGTCGATGAGGTCGTAGATCGAGCCGGTGTTGTGGCTGCCGCCGCGGAGGCCGTCCGGATGGCCGTTGTCGTCGATCATCTGGTACTCGATGCCGAGCCAGTCGCCCTTGCCCTTGGCGTCCTTGATGTTGGTGACCCAATACTTGATGCCGTTGTTGCCCTTGGCCTCGAGGCGCCATTCCCAGGTGAGTTCGAAGCTGGCGTACTCCTTCTTGGAGATCAGGGCGCCGGTGCCCTTCTGGGCGACGAGGTGGATGACGCCGCCTTCTTCGGTCTTCCAGCCGCCGGCGGGGGCGCCGCCGTTGAGGTCGGTGAAGTCGGCCAGGGTGAGGGTGGCCTTTTCGCCGGCGTAAAGGGAGCCGGTGGCGAGCAGGGCGAGGAGGAGGGATTTCATGAGGGGAGAGGTTTTATGGGGAATTTCGTTCCTGATTTGAAGTCCGTAATGGCGGCTCAGGGCAGGACCTTGATTTCCTTGAGCCAAAGCAACGATTCGGCCTGCCACTTATCCCAGGAAGGCCCTTTGTAGCCATTGAGGCCGTGGCCGCCGTTGGGGAGTTCGACCAGGCGGGTCGGCAGGCCGGCCTTCTTCTGGGCCTCGTAGAACACGCGGCTGTTCTCGATCGGCACGACCTTGTCGTCGAGCGCGTGCGCGAGGAAGGCGGGCGGGGTGCCGGCCGTGACATGTTTCTGGCTGGAGAAGTAATCGGGCAGGCCGGCCGCGGGCGTCTCGCCCATCAGGTTCTTCTTCGAGCCGCGGTGCACGCCTTCCTCCATGCTGATGACGGGATAGATCAGGATGGCGAAATCCGGTCGGCTGCTTTGGCGGGCGATCGGGTCGGTGTTCTTGCCTTCGCCGAGGTCGAAGTGCACGGTGGCGGTCGAGGCGAGGTGGCCGCCGGCGGAGAAACCGATGATGCCGACCTTCTTCGGGTCGAGCGCCCACTCCGCGGCATGGGCGCGGACGGTGCGGATGGCCTGCTGCGCGTCGAGCAGCGGCACGTACGGCCGGCCGGCGGGGAGACGATACTCGAGGACGATGCCGGCGATGCCTTGCGCGTTCAGCCATTCGGCGATGCCATGGCCTTCGCCCTTGGTCACCAGGCCGCCGTAGCCGCCGCCGGGGCAGATGACGACCGCCGCGCCGTTCGGCTGCTTGGCCAGATGCACGGTGAGCCTGGCCTTGGAAGAGTCGGAGAACTTGCCGTCACCTTCCGGCGCGTCGCCGTTCCAGAGCGGGAGGGGAATGGGGGCGGTCCAGGCGTTCAGGCGGGCAAGGCCGAGGACGAGCAGGCAGGCGAGGAGGCGCATACGGGGAGAGTATGGAGTATTGAGTATCGAGTATGGGGAAAAGCAGGGGGAGGGAAGGCGATTGGGCGGGCGGGCCTTAATTCGTCCTTAAGGCGGGTACGGGTATACTTTTCCTATGTCTTGGTTCCGTCCCCTATGCTTGGTCGTCTTCGTCCTTTCGCTCACCAGCGGATTGATCGCTCAGCCGGCGCCCAAAGACGACGCCCCCGAGGATCGTCCGCCCCGTCCGGATGGTCCGCCTCCGGGCGAGCGTCCCGAGGGCAAGGGCAAGAAGGGGAAGGGCAAAGGCCCCGGCGGTCCCGGCGGTGGCGGCGGCAAAGCGCGTCCGGCCAATAACCGTCCGTTGCAGGAGCTGTGGATTCCGCCCGCGATCGAGGGCAAGACGTTCGACCTCACGCTGGCGGCGAGCTCGCGTAAGTTCCTCGAAGGCACGACGAACACCTACGGCTATAACAAACTGAGCTTCTGGGGTCCGACGCTCATCCTGAACCAGGGCGAGACGGTCACGATGAACGTGAAGAACGAACTGAAGGAAGCGACGACGGTCCATTGGCATGGCTTGCACCTGCCGGCGGCCACCGACGGCGGCCCGCATCAGGTCGTCGCCGCCGGCAAGACCTGGTCGCCTTCCTTCGTGGTGAAGAACAACGCGGGCACCTATTGGTATCACCCGCACCTGCATGAGGCGACCCAGAAGCAGCTGGCGCTGGGCGCGGGCGGCCTGATCATCATCCGCGACGCGGCCGAGGCGAAGCTGGCCTTGCCGCGCACCTACGGCGTCGACGACCTGCCGCTCGTGCTCACGAGCCGCCGCTTCAAGGACAACCAGATCACCTACGACGGCGACAACGACAAGTATGGCGACTACCAGCTGACCAACGGCACGCTCGACGCCCAGACGAAGCTGCCGCGCCAGCTCGTGCGCCTGCGCCTCCTCAACGCCGAGATCGAGCGCGGCTACGTCCTGGGCTTCAGCGATAACCGCTTGTTCTACCAGATCGCCACCGACGGAGGTCTCGTCGACAAGCCGGTCCCGCTCAAGCGCCTGACGCTCATGGTCGGCGAGCGCACCGAGATCCTCGTCGACCTCGGCGCGGACAAGGTCGGCGGCACGGTCGACCTGATGGCCTATAATTCCAATCAGACGTTCGGTTTCCCCGGCGGCGAGCCGGACACCGGCGGCGCCAACGGCAGCTACCTGAACAACTACGATTACCGCCTGCTGCGCATCAACGTCGGCGCGCCGACCGCCCAGGCGATCACCAAGGTGCCCGAGGTGCTCACCCGCAACGTGTTCGTCGGCGAGAAGGAGGCTTCGGCCAAGCGGACCATCAGCGTCACCGACGGCCGCCCGCACTTCGCCTTCGACGGCAAGCCGTTCGACATGCACACCACGAACATGGTCGTGAAGCTCGGCGCTACCGAGGTCTGGACGGTGAGGAACAACAACATCTTCGGTCACTCCTTCCACCTGCATGACGTCCAGTTCCGCATCCTGTCGCGGACGGACCGAGACGTCGCGGAATTCGAGAAGGGGTGGAAGGACACGTTCTACCTGCCCAGGGGCGCCGCGGTCACGTTCGTCGCCAAGTTCGACGACTACGCCAGCGACACCGATCCGTTCATGTTCCATTGCCACATGTCGAACCACGAGGACGGCGGCATGATGGGGCAGTTCATCGTCTCGAAGGATCCGGCGGCCGTGAAGAAGGACGCCAAGGGCATGATCAACTTCCGCGCCCAGACCGCCCACCCCTTGCCCGCGGCGGAAGTCGTCGCCGCGGCCGCCCAGGCCTCGAAGCCGGCCGCGGTCTTCGCCAAGCAGGACCTTGCCGGCCATCAGCTCGTCCTCGCCGACCTCGCGAAGACCAAGCCGGTCGTGCTGTTCTTCATCGAGAAGGAGTGTCCGTGCTCCCGGGACGCCGCGCCTTATCTGTCGCAGCTGCAGGCCGCCTATGGCCAGGCCTGCGCGGTGGTCGGCGTGATCAACGCCGACGAAGCCGGCGCCAAGGAATGGGCCGCGACGGTGAAGCCCGGCTTCCCCGTCGTCGCCGATCCGGACTTCGCCGTCATCGACGCCTATGGCGCCAAGCGCAGCGTCTACGTCACCGTCGTCGCCCCGGGCGGCAAGATCGCCAAGGCCTATCCTGGTTATAACGCCGACTCCCTCGCGGAGATCTCGTCGACCGTCGCCAAGCTCGGCGGTGTGCCGGCCAAGGCGCTCGTCTGGAAGGACGCCCCCCGCGAGCTCCTGGCCGGTTGTCCGCTGAAGTGAGCGTCCGCCGGATGGCGGACGCAGGGTAGGGGCGGGACTACGTCACGCCCTTCGGCGGTCCTCACGGGCACGTCGTAGCCGTGCCCCTACCTCCGGCCACCAGCCGGCGGCCGGCCGCGGCCGAGCAGGGATGCTCGGCCCTACCTCGATGCCTGCGGGCACAAAAAAGCCCCGGAGGTCCGGGGCTTTGAGTCGCAGCCTGGCGGGCGGCTTACTTGCCGAAGCCGGCGGAGGGCTTGCCGTCGGCCTCGAGCTTGCCGACGGACCAGAGGAGGCCGCGGGCGACGAGGTCGAGGTAGCGGGCGTCTTCGACGGTGGCGTTGTTATGGCCGATCGTGGTGCTGAAGATGCGGGTCTTCTTCGGGCCGAACTCGTTGGTCCAGACGACGATCGAGGTGACTTCCTTGGCCGGGGTGACCTTGCCGGCCTTGTCCTTCTTCTCCGGGATCTTCTGGGTGCCGTTGGCGAGTCCCTTGGCGGTGAGGACCTGGACGTTGTTGTAGAGCTCTTCGTTGATGGTGGTCCAGTCGGCGAGGCCCTTCACGATCGGGTTTTCCTTGTCGGTGAAGGCGATGGCGATGGGCTGCTGCGGGCCGTGGCCGGTGGACTGCAGGCCGAGCATCTCGTACCAGCTGGCGTTATCGGCGCCGGCCTTCACGGGCTCGCCGTACTTGCCCCAGCGGTAGCTGTGCATGGCGCAGTGGAGGTTCACGGCCGGGAGGCCGTTGCGGTGGGCGTTGACGATGTTGGCGACGTAGGCCTGGTCGGTGACGTCGGCGGCGCATTCGTCATGGACGACCACGTCGAAGTTCTTGGCCCAGTCGGCGTTCTTGTAGACCTCGAAGATCGGCTGGGTGGCCTTGCCCTTGAAGTCCTTGGCCTTGATGTCGACGTAGGCGACCTCGACGGTGGCGTTGAGGCGGGCTTCGATGCCCTTCTTGAGGATTTCCTTCTGGTTGGCGTAGTCGTGGCAGCAGCCGCCGGCGACGACGAGGACGCGGAGGGGCTTCTGCTCGGCGACGAGCGAGGAGGTCAGGCCGGCGAGGAGCGCCAGCGCGAGGAGGGAGCGGAGTTTCATTGGGGTGTCGGGGATAAAGGTGGGGGAGCGGGGGCGGGGCAAACCTAACTTACTTCTTGGCCTTCGGCGCGGCCTTGGCTTCGGCGGCGGCCGTCTTGGCCGCGGCCAAGGCGGCCTTCGTGTCGGCGGCCACGGCCTTGGCGAGCTCTTCGGAGATCGGCTGGCCTTCGACGAAGGCGTAGAGGGCTTCCTTCTGCTTCTCGGTCATCGGCTTCTCGGCCTTGGGCGGCATGACGTCGCCGGCGGTGCGATCCAGGAAGACGCGGGAGAGCAGCATGCTGCTGTCGGGCTTGCCGATGACGAAGGTCGGGTTCTTGCCGCCCTTGAGCGTGGCTTCGAGCGTATCGAGGCGCAGCTTGCCCTTCTCCTTCTTCGGGCCGTGGCAGGAGACGCAGTGCGCGTCGAACATCGGCTGGATCACCTTCGCGTAGTCAGCCTTCTGCGCGGCGGTCAGCGGCTTGGCCGGTTCGGCCTTCTTCGGGGTGAAGGGCGTCGCGGCCACGAGCGTGGCGGCGGAGAAGAGCAGGACGGCGCGCATCGGCTTACTTCTTGGCGGACTTGGTGGCCTCGAGCGCGGCCTTGGCCACGTCGTCGGGGATCGGCTTGCCTTCGATCCAGAGGCCGATCGCCTGCACCTGTTCCTTCGTCAGCGGCTTCTCTTCCTTGGGCGGCATGAAGTCGTCTTCCTTCGGGTCCATCGTGATGCGCGCGTGCATCGGGCTCTTGGCGAGGTCGCCGTGGACGAAGGCCGCGCCTTCGGAGCCGCCCTTCTTGAGGGCTTCGAGCGAATCCATGCGCAGCTTGCCCTTCACCTTCTTCGCGCCGTGGCACGAGACGCAGTGCGCCTCTAGGATCGGGCGGACGACCTGCGTGTAGTCGTCGCGCTTCTGGCTGATGGTGACCGTGCGGTCGACCGGGTCCTTCTTGGGCGCGGCGACCTTGTTGGGCTTGAAGGGGAACCCTTCTTCGTGGACGAGTTCGCCGCCGATGTGGGCCGCGAAGCTCATCACGCCGATCGCCACGACCTGGGCGGCGAGGCGGATGCGGAATTCCTTGGCGAGGGCGAGGCTGGCGAGGCCGGCGAAGGCCGAGGCCGCGATGCCGCCCCAGAGGTGCAGCTGGACGGCGTCGCCGGCGAAGCCGTTGTAGTGCGCGTGCAGGATGCCGCAGAGGACGGCGCCCCAGGTGCCGGCCGCGGAGAAGACGGAGAGGCGGCGGACGGTCGCGGTGGCCTGCTCATGGCGTTCGAAGAATTCGAACAGCGGCACGACGAGCAGCACGGCGGCCGGGATGTGCAGGGCGAGGATGTGGAAGTTGCCGAGGATCGAGAGCAGCGCCGGGCCGCGCATCTCGCCGTCGGCCGGCAAGGCGAGCGCAAGGGCGACCAGGATGAGGTTCGCTCCGGCGACGAGGCCGGCGGCCTGGCGGAAGCTTAGCGCGTGCAGGCGTGCTTCGATGCGGTGAAGGGGCGTCATGGGTCAGGGAAGGGGTTCTTTGCTTATGGGGTCGGTTCGGGGTGGGGTCAAACGCAAGCGGCCGCGTCGGGCCCCCTGCTATTAGACACAAAAAAAGCCCGCGGGTTGCCGCGGGCTTTTGTCAGGAAGCCGTGAGGCTTACTTGTTCTTCTCGATGAAGGACTTGATCTTCTCGAGCTGCTCCTTGGTGAGGGGGTGACGCTCCTTGGCCTTCTTCGGGGGCATGGCGAGGTCGTCCTCAGGGTTGGAGATGCCGAGTTCGGAAGTCTTGTAGAGCGAGCTCTTGGCGGCGTCGCCCCAGGTGATGCCGGCGCCGGCTTCCTTGCCGCCCTTGACGACGGTGGCGAAGGAGGTGGCATCGAAGCCGCCCTTCGGCTTCTTGGCCTTGTCCTTGCCGTGGCAGTTGATGCAGCTCTTTTCGAGGATCGGGGCGATGTCGGCCTTGAAAGCCTTTTCGCGATCGGCGTCGGTGGCGGCGAAGGCCGAGGAGGCGGCCAGGAGGGTGAGGAGGGCGAGGATACGCATAGGTGTGTATTAAGGTAACCCCATACAAAGCGGAAAGTTGCCCCCTTGGGGAGCAAAAAATCGCCTAGTCCTTGATGGCCCAGGCCCGGCAGGCTTCCTGCATGCGGGTCGGGACATAGGCTTCCACCCGGGTTCCTTCGGGTAAGGCCTTGGAACTGAGGATGGTGGCCCCGGCGTGCAGCTTCGAGAGCATCGCATACTGGTCGTGGGGCAGGAGTAGGGTCATATGCTCATCCCGGCTGGCGGCGCATTCTTCGAGGCGCTGGAGCAGGGCGGGCAGGCCTTCGCCGGTGCGGGTGCTGATGAGCTTGGCGTCGGGGTAGGCGGCGAGCGCCTGGGCGCGTTCGACCTCGTCGCAGAGGTCGGCCTTGTTGAGCACGGTGATGATCGGGCGTTCGCCGGCCCCGATCTCGGTCAGGACCTGCAAGGTCGTGGCGGCGTGCTTGTCGCGCTCGGGCGAGCCGAGGTCGATGACGTGGACGAGGAAGTCGGCCTGCACGGCTTCTTCGAGCGTCGCCTTGAAGGCTTCGACCAGGCGGTGCGGGAGGCGGCGGACGAAGCCCACGGTGTCGGTCAGCAGCAGCGCGCGGCCGGAGGGCAGGGCGAGGCGGCGCGTGGTCGGGTCGAGCGTCGCGAAGAGCTTGTCGGCCGCGAGCACCTCGGCGCCGGTGAGCTTGTTGAGCAGCGAGGACTTGCCGGCGTTGGTGTAGCCGACGATCGAGAAGGTCGGGAGCGGGATGCGCTTGCGCTGCTTGCGCTGCGTGGCGCGCTGGGCGACGACTTCCGCGAGGTCGCGGCGGACCTTGGCGATCTTGTCGCGGATCTTGCGCTGGTCCATCTCCAGCTGCGTCTCGCCGGCGTCGCGCTGCTGCGTGCCGCCGCCGCGCTGGCGGTCGAGGTGGGACCAGAGGCGCTTGAGGCGCGGCAGCATCTGCTGCAGCGCGGCGAGCTCGACCTGAAGCACGGCCTCGCGCGTCTTCGCGCGGGTGATGAAGATGTCGAGGATGATCTCCTGGCGGTCGATGGCGCGGAGCTTGGCGTCCTTCTCCCAGTTGCGCTGCTGCGCGGGCGTGAGCTCGTCGTCGAAGATGATCAGGCCGCATTCCTTGTCGCGGGCCAGCTGGGCGATCTCCTCGAGCTTGCCGGAGCCGACGAGCGTGCGCGGGTTCTCCTCGCGCAGCTTGGCGATGATGGAGCCGCGGATCTCGACGCCGACGTTGCTGACGAGCTCATGTAGCTCGTCGAGCAGGAGCTGGGCTTCCTCTTCGGTGTCCTCCGGGCGCTGCAGGCCGACCAGGATCGCGCGGTTGGCGCGGGCGATGACCTCAGGGTCGAACGGGTCGAGCGGCTTGTCGGCTTTGTCTTCGGATTCGTCGGACACGTGGCGGAAATGAAAAGGGGAAGCCGACTTTGGCGGCCGCGTCGGGGCAGGCGAGAGCAGATTGTGGCTTAAGGCCGCCGCATGGTGGCCTCGGGTAGGGGCGGGACTACGTCACGCCCGTTCGTCATCCTGCATGGCCGTCAGGGGGTGTTGCTAAGAGCCGATTACGTGGCGACTTCGGCTTCGAACGGATGCGATGGCAATCGCATCCCTACCCAAGGCACGAAGCCAAAAGAAAGCGGCGGGTCGCCCCGCCGCTTGGTCTCTGGCCCGGCCTGCGGTTGGCTTTACTGGCCGAATTCCACCCAGTCCACGTTCATGAGGCCGCCGCCCTTCTTGGGGTTGGTCAGGACGAGGTAGACGTCATGGCGTCCGGGCGTGGGTGTGAGCTTGGCCTTGTTCTCCATGAACTTGCCCCAGTCGCCGGTGTGGGCGATGTCGACGGTCGCGACGAGCGGGCCGGTCGGGGAGTCCAGGCGGACTTCGATCTGGCTGCCCTTGGCGCCGCCGCCGGCGGAGGCGTTGACCTTGACCTTGGTGGTGTCGGCGAGGTTCAGGTTGGCGAACTTGAGCGTGGCGCCGTGCTGCGTGGAGCCGACGGCCTTGCCGGTGTTCTTGCCGCCGGTGATCTCGGCGGATTCGGCTTCGATACGGCGGTGGCGGAGGGCGACGGAGGCCTTGCCCGAAAGCGGGCCGGCGACGCCGGCGCCGACGTCGGTGTAGAGCGCTTCGAGGAGCAGGGTGCCGGGCTTGTTGTCCTTCGGCGCGGTCAGCTGGCCTTCGAGGCCGCGGGCGAGCGTCGGGCCGCCTTTGCCCTTCTCGAGCGCGAGCAGCCAGCGGAGCATGATGGCGACCTCGTCCTCGGTGTGCTGCGGGTGCGCGAGCATCGGGACCTGGCCCCAGACGCCGCTGCCGCCGAGGCGGACCTTCTTGTTGAGGAGGTCGTCGGCGCCGGGCTGCTTGCGATACTTGTCGGCGATGGCGAGGAAGGACGGGCCGATGAGCGGGGTCTCCATCGCGTGGCAGTTGAAGCAGTCGCTCTGGCGCATCAGCGACAGGCCCGGATCGACCGCGACGGCCTTGCCGTCGGCCGCGAGGAAGGCGGAGGTGACGAGCGTGCGGGCGCCGAACTCGGCGGCCTTGGCTTCGGACGAACCGTCTTCGGCGTCCTGCACGCTGACCTTGTAGGTGAGCGGCTTGCCGGGCGTGAAGAAGTCGCCGTCCTGCGGGGCGACGAAGCGTGCGACGGGGACGGTGTTACCGACCACGACGGGCGTGGTGCGGGTCACGGCGCCGCCTTGGCCGTCGGTGACGGTGAGTTCGACGTTGAAGTTGCCCGCGGTCTCGAGCGTCACGGCGAGTTCTTCGCCTTCGCCGAGCTTCTTGTCGCCGGGCTGGAGCTTCCAGGCATAGCTGAGCTTGCCGCCGTCGAGGTCACGCGAGCCCTTGGCGGAGAGCGTCGTCTTGAGCGGAGCCGGGCCGGCGGGGGTCGAGACGTTGAGCTTCGCGACCGGCTGGAGATTGCCGCGGACGTAGGAGATCTTGAGCAGCGCGGAGTCAGGGTTGGCGCCCCAGGTCTCGCCGTAGTCGAGCAGGTACAAGCAGCCGTCGGGGCCGAAGGTCGCGTCGACCGGGCGGCGGATGATCGTCGCGCCGTTGTCGATGAGGGCCTTCTGCTTCTTGCGCTGTTCGTCGGTGTTCGCGGTCACGAAGGCCGTGGGCGCGAAGGGCTCGAGCCCCTGCAGGTCGGAGTTCGCGTCGAGGCGGGCCCACTTGATGAACGGGCGCTGCCAATCCCAGAAGAGCAGGGAGCGGTCGAAGTGCTTCGGGAAGCCGTTGGTCTTGTCGTAGGATTCCTGCCAGTAGAAGACCGGGCCGGCGCACGCCGTGCGACCGCCTTCGCCGAGTTCCGGCCACTGTTCGGACGCCGCGTACGGCCAGTAGATGAAGGCCGGGACGGCGGGCGGGAGTTCGACGAGGCCGGTGTTGTTGCGGCTTTTGTTGACCGGGTGGGCGGGGTCGAAGAGCGGCCCGACCTTCTCGGTCGCGTAGTCATATTCGGCGTAAGGGAAGTTCTTGCCCACGAAGAGCGGGTAGCCGAAGTTGCCGGCCTTCTTGGCCTGGTTGATCTCGTCGTAGCCACGCGAACCGCGCGGGCCGTCGACGCGGGCGTCCGGGCCGACTTCACCCCAGTAGACGTAGCCGGTCTTCTGGTCGATGTTCATGCGCCACGGATTGCGCGTGCCCATCGCGAAGATCTCGGGACGGGTCTTGGGCGTGCCGGGCTTGAAGAGGTTACCTTCGGGGATGCTGTACGTCGCGTCGGCGTTGACGCGGATACGGTTCACCTTGCCGACGAGGGTGTTGGTGTTGGCCGAGGTGCGCTGGCCGTCCCACGGTTCCTTGCCGGGGCGCTGGTCGAGCGGCGCGTAGCCCTTGCTGTCACCGAACGGACTGGTGTTGTCGCCGGCCGTGAAATACAGGCAGCCGTCCGGACCGAACTTGATCGTCGCGCCATGGTGGCAGCACTGCAGGCGCTGTTCTTCGTATTTGAGGATCACCTTCTCGCTGCCGGCGACGAGCTTGTCGTCCTTGATCTCGAAGCGCGACAGGTACTGGCCGTCGAAGCCCACGGGGGAGTAGAGGATGTAGATCCAGCGGTTCTCGGCGAACTTCGGGTCGAGCGCGAAGGCGAGGAAGCCGTTCTCGAGGGTCTTGAACACCTCCAGCTCGGCGACGAGCGTGACGCGCTTGGTCTTCGGGTCGTAGATCTTCAGGGCGCCGTGGTACTCGTTGAACCAGATGCGACCGTCCGGGGCGAACTCGAGGTGCATCGGCTGCGGCAGGCCGGTGAGCAGCGTCTCGGTCTGGAAGCGCACGTCCTCGGGCAGGGCGTCGGCGGCGCGGGCGGTCGGAGCGACGGCCAGCAGGGCGGTGCCGAGGAGTAAAAGAAGGCGGACAGGAGTAGAAGCCATGGGAGGGTGACCTTGGGGAATAGGTGGGGTTCCCGCAGGGTTAGGAAAAGATGGGGGAGGGCAAGCGGGGAGCGACCCTTAGGGAGTATCGAGTATGGAGTATTGAGTATAGGGGGTATGAACGGCCGCCGGATGGTGGCCGAGGGTAGGGGCGCGGCTACGACGTGCCCGTGGGGTGGCGTACGATGGCACCAAACAAAACGTCCGCCAGGTGGCGGACGTCGTAAGGAGGCTTGGTCGGTGTTCAGATCAGCCCGAGCTGCATCTTCCCGTCCTCGGAGATCATGGTCTGGGTCCAAGGCGGATCCCAGACGATGTCGACGCGGGCCTGGTTGACGCCGGGGACGGCGAGGACGCGGTTGCGCGCGTCTTCGGCGATGACGGGACCCATGCCGCAACCGGGGGCGGTGAGCGTCATGGCGACGACCACGCTGTGGCGGTCAGGCGAATTATCCAGCGGCTCGACCTTGAGGGAGTAGACCAGGCCGAGGTCGACGATGTTCACGGGGATCTCCGGATCGAAGACCTTCTTGAGGCTGTCCCAGACGGCTTCGTCGGAAGGCTTGCCGGTGTGGCCGGGGTGTTCGGCGGTGCCGACCGAACCGTAGGCGTCGGTCTTGCCTTCGTTCTCGGTGGCGTCGGACGGGACTTCTTCGCCGAGGGCGTCGGCGTCGGAGCCCTTGATGCGGAACATCCCCGTGTCGCAGACGACGGTGAAGTTGCCGCCGAGGCGATGGGTGATGGTGACCTTGGTGCCCGCGGGGAGCACGGCGGGTTCGCCGGCGGGGATCACGGTGGCCTGCACGTCGCGCGCGAGGACGCGGTCGTGGGGGCTGGGCGTGTGGCGCTGGCCGGTGGTGTCGTCGCTCATGTTCAGGCTTGGTGGAATTTGAGGCGGAGCATCTCGCGCACCGCGGCGGCGGCTTCTTCGTGGCCGACCTTGGCGAGGACTTCCTCGAGGAAGCCCTGCGCGAGCAGTTCCTGGGCGACGGCGAGCGGGATGCCGCGGGCGCGCAGGTAGAAGAGCTCGGCGGGGTCGATCTGGCCGGTCGTCGCGCCGTGCGAGCACTTCACGTCGTTGGCTTCGATCTCGAGGCCGGGCAGGGAATCCGCTTCGGCGTCCGGCGAGAGCAGGAGGTTGCGGTTCGTCTGGTAGGCGTCGGTGCGCTGGGCGTCCGGGGCGACCTTGATGAGGCCCGAGAAGATCGTGCGCGCCTTGCCGAGCAGGGCGTTCTTGAAGAGCAGGTCGGACTTCGCGTGGCCGGCGGCGTGGATCTGCAGCGTGCGCTGGTCGAACTCCTGTTCGCCCGAGGCGACCGAGATGCCGTAGAGGCTGACGTCGGCGCCGGGGCCGTCGATGCGCACGGTGTTCTCGAGGCGCGCGCGACGGGAGCCGACGGCGGCGTTGACGGAGCTGATGACCGCGTCGCGGCCGCCGCAGGTATTGTCGATCTGGAAGGACTGCGTGGCCGAGCCCCAGGCCTGGACGGCGAGGCGGCGGACCTGCGAGCCCGTGCCGGCGTGGATGTCGACGGCGGAGATCGCGAGGGCGCGCTGGTCGGCCTTGGCGGAGAGGTGGAAGTCGTGGATGTCGGCCTTGGCGTGTTCGCCGGCGATGATGAGGGCGTGCGGGAAGACCGCGACGCCGTCGGTGAGCGTCCAGGTGACCGAGACGAACGGCTGCTTCACTTCGACGCCCTTGGGGACGTGGAGGACGTAGCCGGCGCGGAGCCAGGCGCGGTGCAGCGCGGCGAACTTGTCGCCGCCGAGGAGCACGGGGTGCTTCAGGAGATGTTCCTGGAGCAGGGCAGGGCGGCCGCGGACGGCGTCCTCGAGGGATTCGAAGACCACGCCCTGGGCGACGAGCTCGGCGGAGAGCGTCGGCTTCAGGACGCAATGGCCGTCGACGTGGACGATGAGGCCCGCGGCGTCGGAGATCAGGCGCGAACGCGCGATGAGGTCGGCGGCCTGCGCGGGCGTCGGGGCCGGCGCGGGCGCGTAGCCGTCGAGCGAGAGCGTGCGGGCGTCGGAGAAGCGCCACTTCTCGTTGTCGCGCGTGGGCATCGGCAGCGACTGGAAGGTATGCCAGCCCTGCTGGCGGAGGACGGCGAACCAGTCCTGCGCGCGGAAGGCGGCGGTCTCGGCGGACTGCAGGGCGACGTCGAGGACGCCGGCGGGGGCGGAGGCGACGGCGCTCATCCGACGGACCCTTCCATCTGCAGTTCGATGAGGCGCTTCAGCTCGACGGAGTATTCCATCGGGAATTCCTTCACCAGGTCGTTGACGAAGCCGTTCACGGCGAGGGACATCGCTTCGCCTTCGGAAAGGCCGCGCTGCATCATGTAGAAGATCTGCTCGGCCGAGACCTTGGAGACGCTGGCCTCGTGCTGGACCGAGTTCTTGCGGCCGCGCACGGAGATCGCCGGGTAGGTGTCGGTGCGGCTATGCTCGTTGATGAGCAGGGCGTCGCACTCGGTGTTGTTGCGGCAGTTCGAGAGGGTCTTCGGGATGTGGACGAGGCCGCGGTAGGTGGAGCGGCCTTCGCCGACGGAGATCGACTTCGCGATGATGTTCGAGGTCGTGTCATCGGCCGCGTGGATCATCTTGGCGCCGGTGTCCTGGTGCTGGCCGTCGTTGGCCAGGGCGATGGAGAGGACCTCGCCGCGGGCGCGCTTGCCGCGCAGGACCACGCCGGGGTACTTCATCGTGAGGCGGGAACCGATGTTGCAGTCGATCCAGCGGACTTCGGCGTCCTCCTCGGCCACGCCGCGCTTCGTCACGAGGTTGAAGACGTTGGCGGACCAGTTCTGGACGGTGATGTACTGGATCTTCGCGCCCTTGAGGGCGACGAGCTCGACGACCGCGGAGTGCAGGGTGGCCGTCTCGAACTTCGGGGCCGTGCAGCCTTCCATGTAGGTCACTTCCGAGCCTTCGTCGGCGATGATGAGCGTACGCTCGAACTGGCCGAAGTTCTCGGCGTTGATGCGGAAGTAGGCCTGCAGGGGCTGGGCCACCTTCACGCCCTTGGGGACGTAGATGAAGGAGCCGCCGGAAAAGACCGCGGAGTTGAGGGCGGCGAACTTGTTGTCGCCGGCCGGGATGACCTTGCCGAACCACTTGCGGAAGATCTCCGGGTGGTCGCGCAGGCCTTCGGTCGGTCCGCAGAAGATGACGCCGAGCTTCTCGAGCTCTTCCTTCATGCGGGAGTAGACCGCTTCGGAGTCGAACTGGGCCTCGACGCCGGCGAGGAACTTGCGTTCCGATTCCGGGATGCCGAGGCGTTCGAACGTCTGCTTCACGTCGTCGGGGACCTCTTCCCAGGTGCGGACGGGCTTCTGGCCCTTGGAGAGGTAGTAGCGGATGTCCTCGAACTTGATGTTCTCGAGGTCGGCCGTGGCCCAGTGCGTGGGCATCGGCTGGTCCTGGAAGATCTTGAGGGACTTCTGGCGGAACTCGCGGATCCACTCCTCCTCGCCCTTGACCTTGGCGATGTAGTCGATGGTCGCGGGCGTGAGGCCCACGCCGGCGTCGAAGGCGTAGTTCTCCTCGTACTTGAAGTCGCCCTTGGAGCGGTCGATCTCGATCGCTTCGCGCTGGGCCAGGTTGTCGTCGATGTCGGCCATCTGGTTCAGGCTTTGGCGAGGTCCTTCTTCACCCAATCGTAGCCCTTCTCCTCGAGTTCGAGGGCGAGCTCCTTGCCGCCGCTGTGGACGATGCGGCCGTCCCACATGATGTGGACGCGGTCGGGGACGATGTAGTCGAGGAGGCGCTGGTAGTGCGTGATGACGAGGAAGCCGGCGTCCGGGCCGCGCATGGCGTTGACGCCTTCGGAGACGATGCGGAGCGCGTCGATGTCGAGGCCGGAGTCGGTCTCGTCGAGCACGGCGTACTTCGGCTTGAGCATCATCAGCTGGAGGATCTCGCAGCGCTTCTTCTCGCCGCCCGAGAAGCCTTCGTTGACGAAGCGGGAGGTGAACTTCCGGTCCATCTTGAGGGCGTCCATCTTGGCGTAGAGCTCGGCGTAGTAGGCCTTGGCGTCGAAGGGCGCGCCCTTGGCCTGGCGGGCGACGAGCGCGGCGCGGATGAAGTTGGCGATGGTGACGCCGGGGATCTCGCTCGGGTACTGGAACGCGAGGAAGAGGCCGGCGCGGGCGATGACGTCGGGCTCGAGGCCGATGATCTGCTCGCCGTCGACGAAGGCTTCGCCCGACTGCACGGTGTAGTCGGGATGGCCCGCGAGGACCTTGGAGAGCGTGCTCTTGCCGGTGCCGTTAGGCCCCATGATGGCGTGCACTTCGCCCTTGGGGACCGTGAGGGAGAAATCCTTCAGGATCGGGCGGTCGCCGATGGAGGCGTTGAGGTTCTTGATGACGAGCGAGTCGGGCATGGCGGAAAGGAGAGGGGATTAGTTGGAATGGTGGTCCTTGGCCTGGGCGCGGCCGTGGAAGCTGATCTCGATGACTTCGGAATCGAAGCCGGGCGGAAGGATGGAGCGGAGGCTTTTCAGGACTTCAGGCGGGAGCTCGATGTCGTGGACGCGGCCGGTCTCCTTGTCGCGGAAGTGCGCGTGCGGGGCCAGGTTGGGGCAGTAGCGGGTGGACTCGCGCTCGTGGTTGACCTGACGGACCAGGCCGCAGCCGACGAACGTTTCCAGGCAGTTGTAGACGGTGGCGAGGGACAGGCCGGGCATGACCTCGCGGGCGCGGTGGAAAACTTCGTCGACGGTAGGATGGTCGCGCTCGGCGAGGAGGACGGTAAAGACGGCTTCACGCTGGGGGGTGACCTTCTGGCCGCTCTTGATGAGGGCCTCTTGAAGGTGCTCCTTGTCCTGTTCAGTGAGATTTCGAATCATTCTAAGTCACAACACAGTTAGAATGAGTCTAATCCGCAAGAAGAAAGAGGCGTTAATGGAGGGCCGGAGGGCAAGAGGACTAGAGGGTGAGTAGATGTTAATTATTCATTAACAATGATTTAAGTTATAAACTACGCTCGAAGGCATGTTTACATCCTCTGGCCCACCGGTCCTCTGGCCCTCCTGCCCTCGATACCGCCTTTAATTCAACCCCCGGGTGTCTTCCCCGCCGGTCTGCTCGTCCAACTTCCGCTGGGCGTCGATCCGGGCGAGCTCATCGGCGACGGCCTTGATGCGCTGGTCCTGGGAGAGGCATTCGAGGAGGGCACGACGCGTGTCGGCGTCGGCCACGAGGTGGCCGGCGGCGGCGTCGGCCAAGGCGCCGGGCTGGTTGGCCAGTCCGCGGAGGCGCTGCATCAGCGGCGCGGCGTCTTCGCCGAGCTCGCCGACGATGTTCTCGGCGAAGGCGAGGACGCGGGCGATGTCGCGCGTGCTGCCGAGGAGGTCGTGCGAGGCTTCGTCGACGACCGGGGCGATCTCGAGCTGCGGATACGGCGTCTTGCGCTTCACCTTGATCACGCGGGCGCGGCGCAGGCCTTCGAGGATGATGTGCGAGGTGCCGTCCTCGAGTTCGACGTGGCCGACGATGCGGCCGACGCACGTGAAGGGGCAGGGCGGTTCGTCGTTGTCGGGCGAGAGGCTTTCCTGGTCGAGCTGCGACACCGCGAACATGCGGCTGCCGGCGAGGGTCTCCTTGAGCATCTTGCGGTAGCGCGGCTCGAAGATGCGCAACGGCAGCAGCTGCTGCGGCAGGAAGACGCAGTTGCCCAAGGTCATGACAGGGACGACGACGGTGGGAACCATGTCGGCAAGGGTGAAGGGATTCGGGGCAAAGGCAAATGGGTCAGCGAAGCCGACGGTGTATGGCGCCGCATAGGTCCGGCGAGGCCGATGAAAGGCATTGAGGCCTCAGGAGCGGGCCGCAGGATGGTCGCATGAAGCTGCTTGTCTGGTCAGCGTTGCTGCCGTTCGCCCTCGGCGCGGCCGAGGTGAAGGAGGTCGACGTCTGCGTCTACGGGGCCACGCCCTCCGGCCTCATGGCCGCGGCCGCTGCGAAGCGCGCCGGTCGCACGGTGGTGGTCATCGAGCCGTCCCGCTGGGTCGGCGGCATCCTGGGCGCCGGGATCAAGCCCTTGGAAGATTGTCCGAATCCGGCGGCGACGGGCGGGATGACGAAGCCGTTGCTGACGGCGCTCGGCAATTCCCCCGAGATCATCCGTGCGTCCTTCGAGCAGCTGTTGAAGGACCGCGGCATCGAGGTCGTCCGCGAACTGCGCGTCGGTGCGGTGGAGAAGTCCGGCGCCAGGATCCTGTCGGCGTCCTTCGACTTCGCCCCTTTCGACGCCTTGGGCTGCCCGCCCGCGGTCGCCACCGAAGTCGGACGCCTCCGCGTGAAGGCCAAGGTGTTCATCGACGCGGGCTACGAAGGCGACCTCATGGCCCGCGCCGGCGTGCCGTATCGGGTGTCGCGCGAATCGACCCAGGAATACGGCGAAGAAGCCGCCGGCGTCCGCGCTCCGGTCGAGCTCACGCCGATCGACCCTTACGTGAAGCCGGGCGACGCCGCCAGCGGGCTGCTGCCGGGCGTCACGGATCGCTTCGCCGAAACCGTCGGCTCGGCCGACCCGCGCATCCAGGCCTATAACTACCGTTACTACGTCACGTCCGATCCGGCCCGCCGCGCGCCGCTCACGCCGCCGGCCGGCTATGACGCCAAGGACTATGAACTCGTGGGGCGTTACGTCGAATACCTGAAGGCGACCTACGCCGACGCGGCCGAACTGAAGAAGCGCCTCGCGCGCATCTTCCCCGGCTGGCTGAACGCGGGGGAATATAACTACCATCGCAACTCGCTCATCACGATGGCCCCGGTGGGCATCAGCTATCTCTATGCGGACGGTGATTATGCGGCGAAGGCGAAGGTCTGGAAGGCCCATCAGGACTATCTCCGCGGCCTGCATCACTTCATGAGCACCGATGCGCGCGTGCCGGCGGATTTCCGGCAGGAGACCGCGGCGCTCGGCCTCGACCTGCCGCGTCATCCCGACACCGCGGGCTGGCCCGGCCAGCTCTACGTGCGCCTCACGCGCCGGCTGCAGGGTCGTTACGTGCTCACCGCGGCCGACGTCTATAACCGCACGCAGGTCGACGACCCCGTGGCGCTGGCCCAATACGGCATCGACACCTATCCGTCCCGGCGCGTCGTGGTCGAGCAGGACGGCCGGACCTTCGTCGGCCTGGAAGGGTGGATGTTCGTCGGCGGCGCCCATGGGCCGACCCGCACGCCTTACCCGATCCCCTATCGCGCGCTCACGCCGACCGAGCCCGCGGCTTCGAACCTCCTGGTCTCCGTCTGCTTCTCGGCCTCCTTCCTCGGCTACGCCTCCGCGCGCATGGAGCCCACGTTCATGATGTGCGGCGAGGCCGCCGGCATCGCCGCGAACGAAGCCATCGCCGCTGACGTCCCAGTACAGCGCATCGACCCGGTCGCCTACGCTCAGGCCTTGCAGGCGGCGGGCATGCTTACCCGCTGGGACGAATCGCTGCGTCCCGCCGCGGCGAAGGCGGAGGCCAAGAACGTCGTCCAAAGTTTCTTCGCCGAGGCCGACGATAACCGCGACGGCAAGGTCTCGCGCCCGGAATGGGAAGCGCACAAGGCTGGCTGGGAATGGCTCTTCCCGAAGATCGACCTGAATTCAGACGGCCAGATCGACGCCGCCGAATACGAGGCCTTCCAGCGCTACAAGGAAGCGCACAAGGATTGGCGGGAGTTACTCAAGGTGAAGTGAGTTGAACGGGGTTGGCTTAACGTCGCCTTGCCAATTCATCGTCTTCTGCCGTATCCAGTTTCCATGACCACGCCCCAGGTTTCGCCGGCTGATGCCACCCCTGATTACTCCAAGGTGAGAGGGTGGCTCCTGGTGTTCGGCATCCTTGCCGGCCTCGCGTTCTTGGATGGGCTCGTCTCCCATGTGTTCTTGGCGGACGCGCAGCGCGAATTCAATGAGCGACTACCGGCGACCGCGGCGAAGGTCCACCTGGCTGGCTGGTATGTCGGCTATTTGCTGCTGCTGGTCCGTCTGGCGGCATGCGTCGCCATCTTTCGTCGGCTCCGGATCGGTCGCGTCCTTTCATTGGTTTCCGCCGGTGTGACTTTCCTCTACGGGGTCGCTTGGATGCCGTTCATAGGCGCGCTGGTCGATGCGACCAAGCTGCCGCCGGCACCGAAGGGCGTCGACCCGGTCGCCTACGCCAAGTCCGTTTCGGTGACGATCACCGTCTCGGCTTATGCCGCGGCGTTGATCAGCCTGGCCTATTCCGTCTTCGTGTTCCTCTACTTCCTGCGCTCCGAGCGCGTGAAGCGGACATTGGTCAATTAAGTCGGTTGTCGGCGTCTGTCCGCCTACTGCCTACCGCTAACCGCCTTCTCCTAACTGTCGCACCCGCTTACTGCCACTGATCGAGGAAGAGCTTCTTCGGGTCCGGGCTGTCGGACTCCGCGAAGTAGACCGCCATGCGCAGCGAGGGCAGGAAATGCGCCGGGAGCTTGGCCTTGTTGCGGGCCGCGATCTCGGTGAGCAGGGATTCGGGCGAACGGCCGGCCAGCTGGTCGACGCGGTAGTAGCCGGCGTCGAGCAGCTCGCGGGCGACGTCGACCGGGAAGCGGGCGATGCGCATGAACGGACTGCACACGGCCTCCCGACGTCGTTCGGCCGCGCGCTGTCGTTCCGCTTCGTCCACGGTCAGAGTCGGGCGAGGATCGCCGCGCCCATGGCCTTGGTGCCCACGGCCTTGCCGCCGCCGGCGATGTCCGCGGTGCGGATGCCTTCGGCGATGGTCTTCTCGACCGCGAGCTCGATGGCCTTGGCTTCGGCTTCGAGGCCGAAGGAATGGCGGAGCATCAGGGCGGCGGAGAGGATCTGGGCGCACGGGTTGGCCTTGTCCTGGCCGGCGATGTCCGGGGCGGTGCCGCCGGAGGGCTCGTAGAGGCCGTAGCCGAGGCCGTGGCGGTTGCGGTTCGCGCCGAGGGAGGCGGAAGCCATCATGCCGAGGGAGCCGCAGATGACGGCCATCTCGTCGGAGAGGATGTCGCCGAACATGTTCTCGGTGAGGAGGACGTCGAACTGCGACGGCTTGAGGACGAGCTGCATCGCGGCGTTGTCGATGTACATCACGGCGAGGGTGATGTCCGGGGCGGTGGCCTTGATGCGGTCGGCGACGACCTTGCGCCAAAGGACGGAGGTCTGGAGGACGTTGGCCTTGTCGACGAGGGTGATGTGCTTGCGACGGGCGCGGGCGGTGACGATGGCGACGTCGGTGATGCGTTCGATCTCCGACTTGCGGTAGACCATGGTGTCGATGGCTTCGATGTCGCCGCCTTCGATCTCCTTGGTGGACTTCGGTCCGAAGTAGAGGCCGCCGGTGAGCTCGCGGATGCAGACCATGTCGACGCCGTTCGGGATGCGGTCCGGGCGGATGGGCGAGGTGTCGATGAGGTTCTTCAGCAGCAGGCCCGGGCGGACGTTGGCGTAGAGCGTGAAGTGCTTGCGGAGGGGCAGGAGGGAGGCGCGCTCCGGCTGTTCGGCCGGGGGGAGCTTCTCCCACTTCGGGCCGCCGACGGAGCCGAAGAGGATCGCGTCCGCGGCGCGGCAGGCCTCGAGGGTCGAGTCCGGCAGGGCCTTGCCATGGTTGTCGATGCCCGCGCCGCCCACGTCGTGGGTGGAGTGCTCGAGGGTGTGGCCTGACTTCTTCAGGACGGCCTCGAGGACGGGCAGGGCGGCGGCCATGACTTCGGGGCCGATGTAATCGCCAGGCAGGACAGCAATCTTCAGGTGCATAGGGGAGAGGGTGGGGAGTAAAGATGAACGGCGGCGCGGAGGGCAAGGAGAAGCGAGGATAAGGGGTGCCGAATTTCGTACCTCCGGGTGGTTGCCAACGCCGGAAACGGGCCTCTACTCTGGCCGTCCCATTCGACCTACCATGTCCACCCAACCTCTCGTCATCGGTAAATTCTCCCTCGGCATGGGCGACCGCTTCGCCCACGAAGCCGAAGCCCAGCTCGCCGCCTGCATCGCGGCCAAGAAGCTCGGCGTCGAGATCGTCCCGGTCTGGAACAAGTCCAACCGCGAGCACAACATCATCGGCTCCGAGCCGACCAGCACCCGCGCCGCCGCCGACGCCGCCGTGAAGTCCCTCGGCTGGTCCGCTCCCTACTTCCTCGACGCCGACCACATCGGCCTGAAGACCGTCGACCGTTTCGTCGGCGTCTCCGACTTCTTCACCATCGACGTCGCCGACTTCATCGCCCAGCCGGCCGACCCCGCCGCGGTGAAGGCCTTCGTCGACCGCCACCCTGAGCTCGTCGGCACGATCACCCTCGCCGGCATCGACCGTCCGTTCACCACGACCCGCGCCGACGTCGAGCGCACGGCCGCCAAGTTCCTCCTGGCCGTCCAGGAAGCCGGCAAGGTCTACCGCCACATCGTCTCCGTGAAGGGCGTCGGCCGCTTCGTCCCCGAGATCTCGATGGACGAGACCGACAGCCCCCAGACCCCGCCCGAGCTGCTCGTCATCCTCGCCGCCATCGCCGACGAAGGCGTGCCGATCCAGACCATCGCCCCGAAGTTCACCGGCCGTTTCAACAAGGGCGTCGACTACGTCGGCGACCTCGCCCAGTTCGAACGCGAGTTCAACGACGACCTCTGCGTCATCGCCCACGCGGTGAAGCAGTACGGCCTGCCGGCCAACCTGAAGCTCTCCGTGCACAGCGGCAGCGACAAGTTCTCCATCTACCCGGCCATCCGCCGCGCCCTCGCCAAGCATGGTGCCGGCGTCCACGTGAAGACCGCGGGCACGACCTGGCTCGAGGAAGTCATCGGCCTCGCCGAAGCCGGCGGCGCCGGCCTGGCCCTCGCCAAGGAGATCTACGCCGAAGCCCTGTCGCACATGGACGAGCTCTGCCAGCCCTACGCGACCGTCATCGACATCGACCGGTCGAAGCTCCCCGCCGCCGCCGTCGTCAACGGCTGGACCAGCGAGCAGTTCGTCGGCGCCCTGCGCCACGACCAGAAGAACCCGCTCTACAACGCCAACATCCGCCAGCTCATCCACGTCGGCTTCAAGGTCGCCGCCAAGATGGGCCCGCGCTACCTCGAGCAGCTCAAGGCCTGCCGCGAGTCCTGCGCGCGCAACGTGACCGGCAACCTCTTCGATCGTCATATCAAGCCGCTCTTCCTGTAAGCGGAAGCGTCGGCGGTCAGATCAAGGCGCGGAGCGATCCGCGCCTTTTTTGCGTCCGGTTCGCCGCAGGGTGAACCGAGGTAGGGGCACGGCTACGACGTGCCCGGGCGTGGCGTAGCCCCGCCCCACCCATCGGCGACCATGCGGCCGCCGGTTATCGCTTCCTGCGATCCAGCCAGAAGCCGATGGCCAGCAGCACGCCCATCGAGCCGACCGCCACGACGTTCTGGACGAACGGCATGGCGAGGTAGATCAGCGCTTCCTGCGCGTCCGACTTCGACCAGAAATGGAAGTTCACGTCGGCGTACGCCAGGTTGCCGTAGAAGCCGATGATGATCAGCATGGACGGAGCACCCCAGGTGACCGTGCGGAATTTTCCGAAGCGGGCCGCGGTCACGAGGATGGCGTAGGGCGAGAGGAGCCAGAGGCATAACCCGACCATGAAAGCCGCCGCGGAGGGTCGGCGGACGACGTCGGTATCCCCCATGCGCAGCAACAGCCAAAGGCTGATGACACCGAACAGTCCGGCCAGCCAGACGGTGATCCTGGTCGGGGTCATCGCTTACTTGCGCGCCGCGAAGTCGCGGGCGTAAGCCTCGGCGAAGTAGCTGAGGATCACGTCGGCGCCGGCGCGGCGGATGGCGAGGAGCGACTCGTCGCGCGTGGCGCGGAGGTCGAGCCATCCTTTCTCGGCGGCGGCATGCAGCTGGGCGTATTCGCCCGAGACCTGGTAGGCGGCGATCGGCAGGTTCGTCGATTCGCGCAGGTCGCGGATGATGTCGAGGTAAGCGCCGGCGGGCTTCACCATCAGGAGGTCGGCGCCTTCTTCGGCGTCGAGGATCGCCTCACGGGCGGCCTCGCGGCGATTGGCGGGATTCATCTGGTAGGTGGCCTTCGAGATGGGGGCTTCGCCGGCCTTGCGGGCGCTGCCGACGGCGTCGCGGAACGGACCGTAGAACGCGGAGGCGAACTTGGCGGAGTAGGCGAGGATGCCCGTGCCGGTATGGCCGGAAGCATCGAGGCCCTTGCGGATCGCCTGCACGCGGCCGTCCATCATGTCGGAGGGCGCGACGAAATCCGCGCCGGCCTGGGCGGTGAAGAGCGACATCTTCACGAGCGCTTCGACGGTGCGGTCGTTGTCCACGTCGGTACCGGCGGCGTTGAGGATGCCGTCGTGGCCGTGCGTGGTGTAAGGATCGAGGGCGATGTCGGCGAAGATCACCGTGCCGGGCGACTTCGCCTTCACTTCGCGGATGGCGCGGAGGGCGAGGTTCGACGGGTTGAGGGCTTCGGCGCCTTCGGCGGTCTTGCGGGCCGGGTCGACCTTCGGGAAGAGGGCCACGCCATGGATGCCGAGGGCGAGGAGTTCGGCGCACTTGGCGCCG
>JAHEJL010000024.1 GCA_024638885.1 Coraliomargarita sp.
GTTCGAATCCCATCCTCTCCGCCACTTTAAGGCCTGTTTTCCCCTTCTAACGGGGTAGACAGGGCTTAATCGTTAGCAGACTGAGGCAGGATTAGCAGAGTTGGCGGTTAACTTGTCCGCAAACTGTCCGCAAAGCGCCAACCTTTTTGCGCCTGATGATTGGCCGGGATCAGGCTCGCGATTTCCTTCGATCCATGATGCGTCTCATCAGCGCTTGCGCAGGAGCAGCACGACGATGACGCCAAGCGCGACGAGCAGGCCGACGGCGGACCAGCTGTCGAACACTTCCGAAGGGCGGGGGAATCCCGACGAGGCGTGGGCGGCGGCGTTGGGTTGCGCGCCCTGGGCGGGCGTCGCGATCCGCGGTGCCTGGCGCGGGGTCGTGGCGACCGTCGCAGGTCCTGCCGCCTTGCCCGCGTTGTGACGCGCAAGGGCCTCCTGCTGGAGGCGCCGGGTCTTCTCGATGACGGGGGCGGCCGCCGGGTCGGCGTCGATCGCGGCCTTCTCGACGGACGTCTGGTAGGCTTGCGTGGCCTTGGCGAGTTCCTCGCGGGCCTTCCGGAGGTTCTCCTCGGCGGCCTTGGCTTCGGGTGAGGCGGTGGCCTTGGTCATCACGGCCTGCAGTTTCTTGGCTTCTTCGGGGGTCAGGGGCGCGTCGGCCGTCGCCTTCGGGGCGACCTGGGCGGAAAGGGGAGCGCAGACGGCCGACAGGCCGAGGCAGCAGGCGAGCAGGAAGGTCTTCATGGGGCGAGGGCAGGGTGGTCCCGCCGGAAGCGCATGTCAACGGGGCTCTCGCCCGTCCCGGAATTGTAATAAAGATGTAAATACTGATAATCTATAAAACGCTTGAATAAAGTCCTGCCGGTCGGATGCTCTCGTCGCCCCCGCCGACCGCCCCGTCGGCTCTTCCCGCACATGAAGACCATGTTCCCGGACTCCGCGCACGGCGGAGCCGTACGCACCGGCCAGCCGGCCTGGCGCCGTGCCCTTGCGATCATGCTGATCGCGCTGCTCTCGCCGGTCCCGGCCTTGCTGGCCTTCTGGGCTGACGCCTCAGGCGATTGGCAGCCCGACTCCTGGGTCGATCCAGCGAGCGGCCATGTGTTCACCTTGGCCGAGCTGGACGCTTTCTCGGACGACATCGACGGCGACGGGCTTTCCAATTCGCAGGAGATGTGGATCGGCACCAACCCTTTCTCCCCGGATACGGACGGCGACGGCATCTCCGACCTGCTGGATCCGCTTCCGCTGAGCGCGAGCAATCTGAGTCCTGCCAATGGCATCGTCTGGGGTGCCATCGCCCTGGACGACGCCGACGGCGACGGCATCCCTAACTTCCTGGATGATTACCCATACGGGCAATACGGCGGTCAGCTCGGGACCCCTGACACGGACGGCGACGGTATCCCTGACTTCATCGACCCGGCCCCCGAGGATCCTTATAATTCTAGCCCTTTCAACGGACTGCAGTGGTTGGGCGACGCCCTCGCCGATGCCGACGGCGATGGCGTGCCGAATTTCCACGACTGGTATCCGTACGATGCTTCTCTCTGGGATCCGCTGCAGGATCCGGACGGCGACGGGTTAGTGAAGGCCAAGGACCCCCGGCCTGCCGACCCCTACAACCCCAGTCCCGTCAACGGATTGAACTGGGGACCTGACGTTTATGGCGATGCCGACGGCGACGGCATCCCCAACTTCTACGACGCCTATCCCTACGACAGCGGCAACGGATTCGTTCCCTCCGAACCTGATGCGGACGGCGACGGCATTCCTGACTCCGTCGATCCGTCGCCTTGGGATTATGATAACTTCAGCGCCGCCAACGGCGTCAGCTGGCAGTGGGACGCGCGCGGCGACGCCGACGGCGACGGCATCTCGAACTTCTACGACCAGTTTCCGTACGACTACTACAACGGCAACGTGCCGGTCTCCGATATGGACGGCGACGGCATCCCCGATGCAGAAGACCCGGCGCCTACAGACCCCACCAACCTGAGCCCGGTCAACGGCGGCCTTTGGTATACGGCCGCCCTCGCCGACGCCGACGGCGACGGGAACCCGAACTTCACGGACCCCTGGCCCTACGATCCGACCAACGGCAACCTGCCGCCCGAATGGGACAGCCCGACGGCCGACACCGACGGCGACGGTATCCCCAACGCGCAGGATCCGGCCTTGGCTGATCCGCTGAACTTCAGCATCTACAACGGCACCTCCTGGTATGGGGCCGCTAATGGCGATATCGACGGCGACGGCATCGCTAACTTCCGGGATGAGCACCCTTACGATTATTATAACGGCGGCTACGCCGGGCCGGATTCCGACGGGGACGGCATCCCGGATTCGCAAGATCCGTATCCCTCAGACCCGACCAACGGTGCGGGCGGCACGGGTGGCGGCGGTGACCCTCAGCCTGAGCCCGACACGGACGGCGACGGCCGGCCGGACTCGCAAGACCCCTATCCGAACGACCCCTACGACAACGCCGACTTCGACCACGACGGCATCCCGGATGTCAGCGACCCGGCGCGATCCGACCCTAACAACCTCAGCCCGTTCAACGGACTAGAGTGGTACGCCGACGTCCGCGGCGACGCCGACGGGGACGGCATCCTTAACTTCTGGGACCTCGAACCCTATGGTCCCCCCCCGGTCGACACCGATGGCGACGGCCTGATCGACAGCATCGACCCGGCTCCGACGGACCCGAATAATTACAGCTTCTATAACAAGTCCTATTGGCCGTCTGACGCGCTGGGTGATGCCGATGGCGATGGCATCCCTAATTTCTTCGATACCTGGCCTAATGACAGCCTCAACGGAACAGGCGATGCAGACATGGATGGCATCCCTGACGCGGCAGATCCGGTTCCGTCAGACCCGTTCAACTACAGTACATACAATCAATGGAGCTGGTCCGGCGTTTCCGCGCTCGGTGACGCCGACAACGACGGCATCTTGAACTATTTCGACGCCTATCCCGACGATCCATATAACGGCCTGCCTCCCGGGGGTGACGCCGATAGCGATGGAATTCCTAACGAGCAGGATCCGGATCCCAGGAAAGACGCCAATACGAGCCCTTATAACGGCGTCAACTGGGGCGCGTATGCGCTCGGAGACGCGGACGGCGACGGCACCTCTAACTACTGGGACTACTCTCCTTTTGCGGACGACTGGGATGGAGACGGCATACGCGATGACCTTGATCCTGCGCCATATGATGCGACCAATACCAGTTGGGTTAATGGTCGTGCGTGGTATGCTGAAGCGTTGAACGATAACGACCTGGATGACCTGGTTAATTTCAGTGATCCGACTCCCGACGGAGGTATGCCCTACGAGCCGTACCTGGGCGAGCAGCCTGCGGCATCGGCCTCGCCGCTGGTTTTTCTCAACGATGGTTACGATGAACTTGGCGAGCCAGCTGCTCCTGGCGTTACGCCAGATTGTGACATGGCTGACGAATCCTTGGTTATCAAGTCGGGGCCCGACATTGGAACAATGGCAACCAAGGGCCTTACGCCTCTTAGCCTTTTATTGCCGTCCGACTATGTTAATGCCGGAGGATCGGTTACTATTACTCAGTCAAGAGGGTCTGGTTCTGTCAGAATCCATGCCGTTCTTGCGGAAGGAGGCGTTGGGGTGGGAGAACAGCCGGTCGAGCTGGGTTCGGCCTTCGTGCCTCCCTCGTACGGCTCTTGGACATATTGGATCGAGGGCGTGACCGAAGGGGACGTCAGCCTTAACTTCCATTTCCCACAAAAGATGTATGGCGGGGTGGATTCTTTACACCAACAGGGGGCCATGGCTGAGGATGTCGATGTTCCGCTCGATTTCACGGTCTGTTCGGCGCACTTATCCGTCGACTATGATCGTGACGGGCTGATTGCGCCCGGTTCCTATGCGGATGCGACCTTCGAATACCGACCGTTTCGATTTTGGATCAATGAGGACAGTGACTCATTGGAGCAATTCGGCAAGGGGGGTGACACCGACGTGGAGGAACTGATTGATGGGACAGGTCTTTTCCGTGATTATGCTGCAATAGGCCAGTCGGGAAGGAGGGAGATTGCTTGTAAGCGTGACCTGGAGGATTTCGCTATGATGTCCCTTCATTTAGGGAATCTCGTTGGCTCCATTAAGCAAGGAAGACTACGGGTAGGAATAAGCGTTTCTGGGGCCGAAGGGACCACTCCCTCTGTCAACATGTTTCGGTGCGCTCCTCAGCTTACGTCACCTAGAGACCATGTGTCGGATGATCAGAAGGCCGCTACGATGGTTCACGTGCCAGTATCCCTGCAGGTTGGTCCAGGTTTGGCCGGTGATGTGGCATGGCTTACGGCAGAGATTTTAGGATTATCAGACGATGCGGTTCAGCCAGATGAATTTAATTTCTTATTCGAGGGCGTGGGTGTTGGCACGGGCGTTTTCAAGGTAATCATTGAGCAAGTTTCAGTGGATGAAGAGACCGGAGAGGCAATCGCAGGCGCACAGATCGTTGCCTGTGAGTTGCATGTTAAACTTATGCACGCCGGCGAGATGGTGCAGCGCGTATACGCTACCGTCGATGGAAGCATCGCAACGCCTTCGACTATCCGCGATCCTTGGACTTACCGTGACGGCGTGAATCAGCAGCAATGGGGCTGGCTGGCTGATGACAAGTTCACCTTCGAACGTGACCCGGACGAGTCCGAACAGCGAGCGATTCATGTTCATGGATGGCGCATGGATGATGCGGAGAAGCGGAACTGGTCCGAGATGAGCTTCAAGAGACTATGGCATCAGGGCTACAAGGGCAGGGTTTGTGCTTTCTCCTGGCCAACCTACGGGCCTGAGAATGCAAATTTTGGAGGGTATCTTACTTATAACCTCAGCGAGTATCGGGCTTGGTTAACCGGTGAGTCGTTGAGGCAATTCGCTGTCAGCTTAGGTAATGCTCAAAATGTTAAGGTATTTGCCCATAGTATGGGTAACGTGGTCGTAGGTTCTGCGATCAAGCGAGGGATGTATGTTGAGGGGTATGTCATGCAGCACGCTGCGATGGCTGCTCAGGCGTACGATCGCTCAGGGGTAGGTCTTTTGCATCCAGATTTGCAAGACTCACCGACACCTGATGGAGATGCGTATTATGAAAATAGAATGCTCGGTCTGGACGATCAGTTCAGTTTGCAGGCCTTCACTAAGGGTGGTAAAATCGTGAATTGCATCAACTTCTGCCTTCCTGGCGACAGCGCTTTAGATTGGTGGGTCTTTAATCAAAAACATAATAAACCAAGTACATGGAACACTGTCGGATGGTATAACTATGATCCTAACTGGACCCAGCCAGGCAAACCGGATGCCCAGAACTCAGTTCATCTCAGT
>JAHEJL010000023.1 GCA_024638885.1 Coraliomargarita sp.
GAAAAATAACCCGAATTATCTACATAATGACATAGGTGGCACGATTTATTTTAATCCTGATGATGTGCAAAAAATCGAAATAAGGAACAAAGACGGAGGCGCAGGAAGCGTGAATGCGAGCGCCGAAAGAATACTCGCACATGAACTAGGTCATGCATTTGGAACAGGAGACGAAGGACCAGGAAACATGGATAACGTGAATGAAAATGAGAACCCCATCATGGAAGCATTAGGAGAACAATTTAAGCGGACGAAATATGATGGCGCTTCAAATAAAGGATGGAAAAATCAGTGCCAAAAGATCCCGGCCACAAAATGAAATTCGCACTAATACTTACCATCGTAATATTATCCGCTGCAGGGCGAGCAGAGGTATCAGTGAGATATTACTACCTCTCACCTGCTGCAGAAACCTATACTCCGTTGACTGAAGACAGGATAAAGCAAGCCGCCTTCTATGTAGGCGAACTAAAAGGAAGGAGCGCAGAATACTTCCTAGGCATCGCTCAACACGCAACGAGAGACACCAAGTTTGATCCAAATGCGGTCAGACTGCTCATTGAGACTTCCGATGGGAGAACCAGTATCTACATCGATAGATATGCCGTCGCAAAAAGCCAAGGAATGGAATATTCAGTCAATCCAATCATCTTCAGCGAACTCGAAAAAGGCTTGGACATGCTGATTTGCCCAACACGCGATATACCTTACGAGAATTGGGAAAAAATTAGATCACTTCGCGAAGCGATTCCCGAATGTCAGCAAGATTGGCCCCGCCTTAATTTCATCTACGGACTGGCATCAGGTGCCCTAGTCGCCTTCTTTCTAATGCTAATCCGGAAAAGGCGACTGGGCGGGACACGCTGAGATGTGCCAGTTAATCAAGAAGGCCCTGCTTGATTCTTTGCAGTTCCAGCACAAGCAGGTGGATATTAAGGGAAGGGTTCGTTTCGGGCGGACGGCCATCAGACATTAGTAGTGTCGCATTTTTTATAGCGTATTCAAGCCGCTCGGGATTTTCCATCAACTTGTCGAAAATATTTTTGTCGGACTTGGAATATTCATGTCCAAGATGCCTTTCCAACTTATTAATCAAATCACGCCTTCCAATAGCAGTATCGTTATAACCGAAGTGCAACAAGTACCATAATTCGAAGGCCTCATTCGTCCACACTGCCGTAACACCCTTTGCCTGCGCCGCCAGCGAAAATGCCGCCTTGAAGCGGTTAGGATGAAAACTATCTCGATCAAATACGCACCAAGTGTGGATGTAAGGCCTGTCCTCTTTTCGAGCTTGTTCGCTTAACTTGATCCCCTTCTGGACCACCGCAACGGTGTCGCCAGCCGGGCCTTCGGTTACGAACTGAGCATACCTAGAGTGGGGAAAAAAGCTCCTGAGGTAGTTGAGCGAACTTTCCGAATCCTCAGAGACAATCAGCCAACGGTTTATATCCCGAGATGAGTGAGGCTTCCTTCTCGTGTCAGGCTTATACATCTCAACCTTCCTCCCTCAGATTTGGATGAGGCACCGCACCGAAGATCCCGAGCAGATACCTGCGCCCGAATTTAGTGGTCGGACGAACCTCGTCGGAAGGATACTCAGCCAAACTGTGCAAGATCGTCCCTCCTTGAGAATCTTTCTCTGCGAACCACACTTGATCCCTGCGGATGCGCTCGGGCTCCATGAGCAAGACGTCGTGAGTACACAAAATCAGTTGCGCCTTGCTGCTGTTCGACTTCCCATGGAACCATTCGAATAATTCACGCGTGAGCAACGGGTGCAGCCTGGAGTCGAACTCATCGATGATCACGACTGCATCGCTATCGATGGCCTTCTGCAAAGGCGCCGCCAGCATCACGAACTTCTGCGTCCCAGACGACTCGTGCTGCTTCAAGCTCAATTCCACCTCGCAGGACGGCTCACCGCCCGGCCCATACTTCGTATGCCTTGTGGCTATGTCAGTGTTTTGCAGCACGATCATGCTTACTTGCCTATCGCGCACTTCCTGGGGAATCTCCGCAGGGAGCCTGATGTTTTTCGCATCAAACTCCCTCAGTTTCAGTCCTGAAATACCAAGGTCGGCCCGCCTTGCGAAATCTGCCAAGGCAGTAGCTCCATCCGGATCACGCATACGTTCGTATGTGTCATAGAAGTTCTGGGCATCTGAAAGCCCATCCAGGATGTTGATTTTCTGGAACCACTTAAGAATCTTCGTGGAAATTTCCCCGTTAAGTTCGGCACAAAGGGAAACGAAGAGGGAATTGGGGCGCAAAAACTGCTCGCGGGCCTTACCCTCCGCAAAACCGTCCCCTATTCTCAAGGGATTGTTAGCCTCCCTTTCGAACAGCATGGCCTCTTTCCCGAGCTCCCCCTTACGCGTGAGATATTCGGAAACTACATTTACTGCAGTCACTTCGAACCCATAACTGTATGTGTAATCTTCCAAGATAAACTCCACGTGAAATGCGCTGGGCGCGCTTTGCGTCAACGTCGATAACCTGAACGGCTCCACGGAGATATGCCGGCTCACCGAGGCCGGCAAGGACATCACCGAAGGAGATGTGGCCGCGAGAACGATCCGCTGCATCGCCTTGATTGCCTTCACCATGTTACTCTTGCCGGAGGCGTTTGCGCCGTAGATTGCGACTGAACGCAAAAGGCGCGACTTACCCCATTTGATGACCCTGGACTCTTCGAGATGATCATCGTTGGTCGCCTCCAAGTTCAGAACCACCTGATCTTTAATCGAACGGTGATTCCGTACTGAGAATGAAATGAGCATAACAAGGCCATTAAGACTATTTTTATCAACCTTGTCTAGATTCTATGCAAAAAAACTGCATAAAATGCATATAATGGTCATTTTCAGTTAGGGGCTGGGCTGCTTGAACCGCCGAGGCTTCCATACGCCAGGAGGAAATCATCCAAAATCTAATACCATCAGGCACTGAGACTTGGCAGCCCGTTGATTGCCGAAGTGATGGCGCTCCAATCGTCATGCGAATAGATCCGGTGGACGTTGGCATTGGCGTGGCCGACCATGCGCATGCGGACGTTCTCGGCGATCTGACGGCTCTCGAGGTTGGTAACCATGGTATGCCTGAAACTATGGAAGCTCTTACCGGGCACCTTGTTCTTCCCTCGCTTGGTGTAGCAGGGATCTACCCCAGCCTTTATCATGATACCGATAAAGGCCTGGCTAAGGCCGCAGCGGCCTCCGGGAAGGGCCTTGCTCATAGAGGGTAGGACCGACGCCTTAGGATTGCCGGCAGCCGTCCCGCGATAGCCAAGAAGCCAGGTCCTCAGGTCGGGGTGAAGTGGCAGCTTCACGAAGCTATGCTCGGCCTTGCGCAGCTTACGCTGCGTATAGGCGATGAAGGGGTCGGCGGCTTCCAGGTCGATATTCTCCCAGGTCAGGTCACAGATATCTCCCATCCGGGCGCCAGTGTAGAAGGCCAGAAGACAGAGGGACTTCCATTCGTCGCTAGGGCAGGCCTTCAAGATCGCCTCTACCTCGTCCAAGGTGAACGGCTTCTTGATCTCTGACTGGGCCAGCGGGATGTCCACCGTCGCCACCGGGTTGAGTGTACAGACCCCCTCACGCATGGCTCGGTTGAAAACCGCGAAAAGAACCCGGATGTCTAACTTAACCGTACCCGGGCGACTGCCCTCCCCCATCCGCTTGGCGATGTAGGTCTGCACGTCCTTCGGCTTCACCTTCTGGATGCTGCTGTCGGCCTTAGGTCCGAGGTGGGCCAAGAAATACCTTACGGTCTTATCGTATGACCTGACCGTGGCCTCGGTGCTCTTCGTGCCCTTTGCCTCCAGGAACTGCTGCATATAGGTCCGCGTCGAGACGAACTCGAGTTCCTTGCCGGTGACGCGCTTGTGCATGTCGGCAGCGTTCCTGGTGACCGCAGCCGCAGCGAGCTCGCCATCGACCACGGCGAGACGAGCATCGCGTTCGAACTGAACCGCGACCTGCGTGGCCTTGTCTTTTGCGATCATCCCGGTGCTACGAGAAACCCATTTTCCATCCGAGGCGCGGAAGCGCGCGTACCAAACTTTGGAACGCTTAAGCTGACGATACATGTGCATGACTAAACTGCTCTTTGATTCAGAATGCCGTGCGTGCGTTTCGTCGCAAGAGGAACTCTAACAAATTCTCTAACAAATCACTGATGATTACTGTGTGTATTGATTCAATACAGACACTATTGATGCCACTATTGATATAGCAAAAATCCGAGGGTTCGAATCCCTCCCTCTCCGCCAGCTAGGTTTCGAGCCTGAAAGGTCGCCCTTTCCCGGGTTGGCTATGTCTGCTCTAACAAAGACTCTAACAAGCCAAGCTAGGTCAGATCGCCACCAGGACGAAGGTCAGGGCGAGTTTGTAGCGCAGGCGGAGCTTGGAGGCGACGACGACGGCGATGAGGCCGACCGAGACGTAGTCGAAAGCCCGCTGGGCCAGGAACGCCGCCCAGCCATCCTGCTCCTTGACGGCCGAATAGATCCAGA
Organism: Coraliomargarita sp.; assembly: GCA_024638885.1. Taxonomy (GTDB): domain Bacteria; phylum Verrucomicrobiota; class Verrucomicrobiia; order Opitutales; family UBA953; genus UBA953. The sequence continues at coordinate 4,520 of JAHEJL010000023.1, forward strand.
ACCGGATCGGCAAGGCGCACAGGGCGACGAGGAAGTAGCCGGCGATCTCCCGCTTGAGGTTGCGCTTGAAGTCCGAGGGATGGCTATTGGGCATGCTCGAAGGGCTTCTCGGCCGGGACGACCACGGGAGCGATGACGGATTTCCAGACGACGTATCCGGCCGGCAGCATGTGGATGTCTCCCGGGATGAAGAGCTCGGCCCGCGGCTTGCCGTCGGCGCCGAGCAACGGGCTGGTGACGTCGATGAACTTCATCCACGGCTGGGTCGCGCATTCCTTCGCGAGCAGCTCGTTGGTCTGCTTCAGGTCCGCGATCTTCTCGAAACGCTTGCCGGGGCTCGGCACGACGCCGAGGACGTAGAGGCGCGTCTGCGGCAAGGCGGCGTGCAGCTTGCCGTACAGCTTGCGGAAGTTCGCGAGGACTTCCTCGGGCTTGGTGCCGGCGTTGATGTCGTTGCTGCCCTCGTAAAGGATGACGGCGCGCGGCTTGAAGGGGATGACGAGGTTGTCGACGAACAGCTCCGCGGCCTGGGTCATGCGGCTGCCGCCGACGCCGTAGTTATGGACGGTGAGCGGGGCCAGGTCCGCCTGCACGCTCTTCCAATACTGCATGTGCGAACTGCCGACGCAGATGACCGCCCCGGGCGCGGGCGGCGCCTTCTGCGCCCCGGCCAGGACCTTCTGGTAGAGGGCGAGGACCTTCGCGGAGGAAGACTTGTCCGTCAGGACCTCGTCCGCCGCGCCCAGGCCGGCCAGGCCGATGAAAAGACATGCGAAGGACCGGAGGAACGCTCTCATGGGGTACCCTTTTAATAAGATATCAGGGCGGCGAGGGAAGGTTTTTGCTGTCAGAAAGACGCCTCCCCGCTTTGCTCACCCCATGCGCCCCACCCTCCTCGCCCTCCTCGCCTTCGTGCCGGCCTTCGGCGCCGAGATCAAGGTCACCCAGAACGAAGCCGTCGACGTCTCCCAGGACGGCAAGGTCGTCGCCCGCTTCATGATGGCCCACGACGTGAGCACCCCGGCCAAGCGCCTGGAGACCTACAAACCCTACCTCCACGTCTACGACCCCAGCGGCGCCCTGCGCCTCACGAAGGGACCGGGCTTCGATTTCACCCACCACCGCGGCATCATGCTCGGGTTCATGAAGATCACGGTCGACGGCAAGACCTACGACCGCTGGCACATGGTCAAGGGCGACCAGGTCGTCACGGCGGTCAAGCCGACGGAAGCCGGTTTCGTGGCCTCGATCGACTGGCAGGGCGCCACCGCCCAGGACAAGCCGATCCTGACCGAAGAACGCGCCTTCGCGTTCAGCAAGCCCGCCGCGCCCTTCTACTTCGGCATCGAGCTGACGACGGCCCTGAAGCCCGACCACGGCGAAGCGAAGATCGACGGCGACCCCGAGCACGCGGGCGCCCAGTTCCGTCCGTCCGAGAAGATCGACGGCAAGAAGACGACCTACGTCTACCCGGGCAAGGACGTCCTCATCCACAAGGTCCGCGACCTCACCTGGGTCGCCGAGATCTTCACGGTCGAAGGCAAGACCTTCACCGCCCTGCTCCTCAACCACCCTTCCAATCCGAAGGACACGGCCTTCTCGGCCTACCGCGACTACGGCCGCTTCGGCGCGTTCCCCAAGGGCGTCGCCACGCCGGAAGCCCCCTTCAAGCTGCGTTATAAGTGGCTCCTCGCCGAAGGTGACGTCCGCGACGCGGCCGTCTTCCAGCAGGCCTACAACGCCTTCGCCGGCGTGAACGAGCCCACCCCGGCCGTGACGGTCATGCTCGCCGAACAGCCGAAGCCGAAGGCTCCGGCGAAGAAGTAAGCCGGCTTAGGCGCCGACGGCTTTCCGGACACGGCCGATGGCCGCGGACTGACGCTCACGCAGGACTCCTTGAGCCTTGAGGACCTTGGCCTTCGCGGCGGCAGGGTCCTTGGCCATGGCCAGCACGGCCGGGACGATGCCTGCGAGCTGAGGCTCGTCGTCGAGGTCGAAGAGCCATTCGTTGAGGCCGATGTCCTTCCACATGTTGCCCTTCGAGGTCTGCTCGGCCCAACGGCAGACGATGGCGGGGATGCCGTTGCCGATGCACATGATGGGCGAGTGCATCTCGTTGCCGAAAAGGCCGGCGCTGCGGACGTAGACGCTGAGGGCTTCGTCGGTGAGCCAGTAATCCTGACGCCAGACCACACGGTCCTTCACGTCGTCGGGCAGCTTGTCGTAGAGCATCTCCTTGCCCAAGGCCATCTGGGTCTGGTCTTCAGGGCAGATGAGTACCTTAAGGTCGGTCTGCTTGACCACCGCGACGATCGCCGCGCGCAGCTGCGCATGGTCGTGTTCCTTCATCTCCTCATTCCGCTTCTGCTTCACGGGATCGAAAGGACGCTCCTTATGGATCGTCCAATAGGGCGTGTTGCGGTAACGCGGGATGCAGCAGAGGAACTTGCCGCGCTCGAGGCCCCAGCCATGCAGGAAGCCCTCGGCCTTCTCCTCGTTACGGAGGTCAGTGGCGAACGCGCCGTCCGGGCCGAATTCCATCACCGGGCACTTCACGCCGCCCGCCTTGGCGGTCTCGAGCGAGACCGAATCACGGAAATAGACGAACTGCGCGCCGTTGAGGATCTCGACCGTCGCGGGCAGCGGCTTACCCTGGGTGATGCCGAGGACGCCGTAGGGCTTCGGGCCCTGCTGGCGCCACAGCGCGACCTGCTTCTCGCCCACGAGGGAGGGGCCGGAACCATGCAGGAGGAAATCGTTCTCGGCGTAGAGCTTCGCGACGTCGGGCTTCGGTCCGACGAACTTCAGTTTCGGGAAACGGACCGCCAGCATCTCCTTCACGCCGTTCTCGACATTGGAAGGCCAGAGGGTGACCTCGGCCTCGGGGAAATACTTCTCCAGCAGGGCGAGCATGCCCGGCGTGTGGGCGATGTCGCCGATGTTCACCGTCTGCCACGAAGAACGCAGGACGATCCGCGGGGCGCGCTTGCCTTCCGCGGCGCCGAGCGAAGCGGCGATGGCCGCCACGAAAGCGGATTCCAGGAAACGACGGCGGGAGAGCATGATCTTGAGGGGTAGGGATAGGGTTAGGGGTCGGGCTGGGGAGAGTCAAACCGCCCTTCCCTGCCGGGAGAAACCAGAGAGCAAAGGGAGACCGGAAACCGGGAAGGATGCCGCGGATAAAAATCGGGTCTCGGGTCTCAGCTACTGGTACGGGTTCAGGTTCAGGCGTCAGTCCCGGGACCACCACCCGAACCTGAACACCTGGACCAGAAACCCGACGGCCGAGACCTGAGACCCGAAATAACGCCCCGGCCAATCATCCGGTCTCCGGTTTCCCTTTGAGCCGATAAAACAAGCAAGGACAGCACGTGGTGCTGTCCCTACCAAAATTACCTACCCCAACCCCTAGCCCTAACCCTATCGGTTAATTCTTCTTCCCCTCTTCGCGCTTCGGCAGCATCGCGAGATACTGTTCCTGCGCGGCCTTCACCTTGGCCTTCATCGGTTCGACCTGCGGGGTGAGTTCGGCGTAAGCCTTGGCGATCTCCTCGAGGTTCTTGTCGCGCTGCGGGATGTCCTTCTCGGCGGCGATGAGCGCCTTCTCGGCCTTGGCCTTCTCGCTCTTGGTGAGCTCGAGGGTCTTCGCGGCGGATTCGACGAGCAGGCGCTTGGCCTCGACGGGCTTGGCGGCTTCGGCGAGCTGGGCCCGGACGGCGGCGAGCGCCTTCTCGAGCACCGGCAGGCCTTCCTTGGCCTTCTGGAGGGAGGCCTGCAGGGCCGGGAGCTTGGCGGCGTATTCCTTCTCGGCGGCGACGCCCGGGGCGGCGAGCTTCTCGCGTTCGACGATGAGCTTGGAACGCTCCTTGGTGATCGCGGCGACCTCGGCGCCGGCGGGACCGACGGCCTTCTCGGCGGCGGCCGCGGCGGCGACGAGCGTCTGCTCGGCGGCCTTGGCGGCGACCAACGCCTTCTCGGCGACGCCTTGGGCGGACTGGGCCTTCGTCGCGGCGGCCTTGGCATCGGCGAGCTGCTGTTCCGTCTGCTTCTTACGGGAGAGGTAGCTGAACGAGAACACCGCGGAGAACGTGCGGGCTTCACCGTAGGCCCTCTCGGCCGCGGCGAGGTTCACAGCGGACTGCTTGGCGGCCTCGGCGGCCTTCACGGCGGCGAGGGCGAGCGCCTTGGACTTCGCGGCGCCCTGCGTGGCGGCGACCTTGGCGGCGTCGGCTTCCTTCTTCAGGGCGTCGACCTTCGCGGTGGCCTCGGTCAGGCGGGTGCGGAGCGGCGTGGTATATTTCTCGCGGTAAGCGGCGGTGGCGGCGTTGGCGACGGCCACGATCGCGTCGCGGTCCTGGCCGAGGCGCACGATGGCTTCGGACTGGGCGTCGATGAGCTTCTGCTGGGCCTCGATCTTGCCCATGGCCTCGGCCTCGCTCAGGCGGAGCGGCGAAAGTGTCTTGTCCAGCGCGGCGAACTCGGCCTTGAGCGCCTCGAGTTCGGCCTGCTGCTTCGGGAGCAGGTCCTCGTTCTGCTCGATGGTCTTCTTCGAGGAGACGATGCGCGCGGCGGCGGTGACCTTGGCGGCTTCGTTGTCCGCCTTGGCGGCGACGAGGTCGGCGATGTCCTGCTCGAGCTTGGCGAGCTTCTCCTGCTCGGTCAGGACGCCCACGTTGAACTGGGCGGCCTTCAGGGCGACGATGCGTTCGCGGTGCGCGGCGGTCTCGGCGACGACGTCGCGGACCTTGGCCTGCGCGGCGGACAGGTCGTTGCGGGCCTTGGCGAGCTCGGCTTCGGCGGCGCGGAACGGGTCCGCGAGGACCTTGGCTTTGGCGGCTTCCTTGCGGAAATATTCGAGGGCCGCGCGCTGTGCGACCAGCTGTTTGGCGGCCTTCTCCTTGTCCGCCGGAGTCTTGGCCTTGCCGGCCATCTCCTGCCAATAAGCGATGGCCTTCTTCTCCTCTTCTTTCTTCGCCTCATGTTCGGCGAGCTTCTTGGCGGCGGGTTCGCCTTCGGCCTTCACCTTGGCGAAGGCGGCCTCGGCGGCAGGGAGACGGGCTTCGGCGGCCTTCACGGCGGCTTCGGCGGGCGCAAGCGCGGGGAGGAGTTCGGCCAGACGCTTCTCGGTCGCGGCGAGGCGATCGACGAGCTTGGGCGGATTGCTGGAGACCTGCGTGAGGTCGCGACCGGTCTCGGCTTCGAAGAAGCGGATCTCGCCAAGCCAGTTGCTGGAGACGAAAGTCTTGGAGTCGTAGAGACCGACGACCTTGGCGACCTGGTCGGCCTGCCTGATGCCCTGGCGATGCTCGAGGCGCTTGCCCTCGATCGTCCACATGGCCGTGGTGCCGTCGGCGCCGCCGGAGACCAGGCGGCCATCCGGCAGGAAGGAGACCGACTGGACGTTGCCGCCGTGGGCGCCCCAGCTGGCGACCTGCTTGCCGGTCTTCATCTCCCAGGTGGTGATGACGCCGTCGGCGGAGCAGCTGGCGAGGATGTTGGAGTCGGCGCGCCAGGCGAGGTCGGTGACGCTGCCCTTATGCTGGCCGAGGGAATAGAATTCGCCGCCGTTGTCGGCCTCCCAGACGAAGACGTTGCCGTTGCGGTCGGAGGTCGCGAGCAGGATGCCGTCCGGGCTGAAATCGGCGCCGGTCACCCATTCGGTGTGCTTCGAGATGAGGTAGAGCTGCTCGCCGGTGGCGACGTCGAAGCACTTCACCTTCTTCGCGTTGGTGGCGAGGACCACCTTGCGATGGTCGGGCGAGATGTCGGCCGACATCACCTGGTCGAACTCCTTGCCGATCTCGGTGACGCGCTTGCCGGTCTTGACGTCCCAGACGATGGCGTGGCCGAGCTTGCCGCCGCGGCCGCCGCCCATGACGAGGAGCGAGCCGTTGGCGCTGAACTTCAGCGAGCGGGCGTGGCCCTCGGGATAAGGCAGGATGCCGGCGAGCTCGTGCGAATCGGTGTCGTAGAGCAGGACCTGCTTCTGGCCGGCGACGGCGAGGAGCGAGGTCCACGGGCTCGCGGCCATCGCCGTCACGGCGGTGGTGCGCGGCGTCACGATGACGGGCTCGAGCAGGACGTTCTCCGGACGGGCCACGGGGCCGGTCGGCTTGCCCGCGCCGCCGGCGAAGGTGAGGTCGACCTTGGGCTTGTTGGACTTCTTCGCGACGCTGCCCTTGGCCTGGAGCACGCCGCCCGCGATCCACTTGGAAAGCAGCGTCAGGTCCTTGGCGTCGAGGGGCGCGCCTTCCGGCGGCATGAAAGGTTCTTCCTTCTTCGCGCTGCAGGTCCACAGGCGGCTGCCCTGCGGGTTGCCCGCGTCGACGACGGCGCCGCCGCTGCCGCCGTTCATCAGGCCGGCGTAGCTGGTCAGCTCGAGGCCGCCCTTCTTCTTGTCCGGGTTGTGGCAGGAGAAGCACTTGTTCTCGAGCAACGGGCGGATGTGGTCGTCATACGTCAGCTTCTCGGCGTCCTGCGCCCAGACGGCGGAGGAGACGAGGCCCGCGGCCAGGATCAGGCAACGGCGGGACAACCAGCGGAAACTCGGGCGGGCGGAGGACATGCGGACGGCAGGCTCAGTGGTTGAAGTAGAATTCCTTCGAGTTCATCAGCGCCCAGAAGGCGTCCTCGAGGACCACCTGGCGGTTGGCCGGGTCGGCCGCGATGGCCGCGGTGACGGACTTGGCCTCGACGGCGGAGGGCTTGCGGCCGAAGACGCGGAGGAAGAGCTCGTCGACGATCTCGCCGTCCTTCTTGCCGGCGGCGATCAGCTTCTCGACCACCTGGCCGCGGCGGATGCGGTCGTTGACCGCGTCGCCGTTCATCAGGTGGAGGGCCTGCGAGAGGTTCGGGTCGGTCTTCACCTCGGTCGAGGCGACGGACTCGCGCTTCGAGCGGCCGAAGGTCGTCAGGAAGTAGTTCGACACGGCGCCGTCGGCGATCTGCACGGCGCGGGCGCCGAGCGGGAGGCCCTGGAACTTGTTCGGGGTCTCGGTGATCTGCGAGATCGCGTCGAGGAGGACCTCGGCGCGGACGCGGCGGACCTGGGCGCGGGCGAAGTTCAGCTTGTCGCCGGCGTTCGACTCGTTCGTCTTCGAGCTGCGCTGGTAGGCGGCGGACGAGGTGATGTCGCGGACGAGCTTGCGGACGTCGTACTTGTATTCGGTCAGGTGCGCGGCCAGCTGGTCCATCAGCTCGGTGTTGGAGGGCGGGTTCGAGACGCGGACGTCGTCGACCGGGTCCACCACGCCGACGCCGAGGAAGTGCGCCCAGACGATGTTGGCGATGTTCCGGGCGAAGTACGGGTTGCGCGGGGAGGCGAGCCATTCGGCCATCACGCGGCGGCGGTCCTCGCCGGGCTTGATGTCGGGCTCCTCGCCGCCGAGGAACTTCGGCTTCACGTTCTTCTTGGTCAGGAAGTGCTGCGTCTCGCCGCCCTTGCTGTTGAAGACGATGACTTCCTGCGGATCGTCGGTGTTCTTGCGGCCGATCTGGGCGAAGAAGGCGTTGAAGCCGTAGTAGTCGTTCATCGTCCAGCGGTCGAACGGATGGTTATGGCACTGGGCGCACTGGATGCGCATGCCCATGAACACCTGGGCGACGTTCTCGGACAGCTTCAGGCGGTCGAGCTCGCTCTGGTAGTAGTTCACCGCGGGGACGGACACCGTGCCGCCGTTGGCCGACAGCAGGTCGACCACGATCTCGTTGATCGGGCGGTTCTTGCCGATCTCGTCCGCCAGCCAGTTGTAATACAGGAGGGCGTTCTTGTAGAAGGGGGGCGCGTTGTTGCCCTGGTTGATGCCGGAGCGGATCTGGAGCAGCTCGGCCCACTTCATCACCCAGAGCTCGGTGAACTCCTTGCGCTGCAGGAGGGTCTCGACGAGCTGCTTGCGCTTGTCGGGACGCTTGTCGTCGACGAAGGCCTGGAGCTCGGCCGGCTTCGGGTAGAGGCCGACGACGTCGATGTAGACGCGGCGGACGAATTCCTCGTCGGTGCAGACGCCCGAAGGCACGATGCGCAGGCGGTGGAGGCGTTCGTTGACGGCCTTGTCGATGTAGTTCACCTCGGCGACCTGCGGGCGTTCGTAGACGAGGCCCTTGGGGATGACGATGGCCTGGGCGGTGACGCTGAAGACGTCGAAGCGCGCGAGCATGAAGGCCGCGCCGCGGTCGCCGGACTTCACGACGCCGTCCTTGCCGATCGCGGCGACGGGGTCGTTGTTGGACATGAACAGCGCGAGCTTGGTGACGTCGCGGTCGGTGCCGTCGGAGTAGGTCGCGCGGACGGTGATCTGCTGCGTCGCGCCCTTGCCCTCGAGGACGATCTGCTTCGGGAAGACCTCGATGCCGGTCACCTTGGCGATGCCGGGCGCGTCGTCCTTGGCGCCGTTGGCGATCCATTCCAGGATGGTCTTGTTGTATTCGGAGTCAGGGGCGAAGAGCTGGTTGCCGGAGTGCGGCACGGCGCCGACGGCCTTCTCGACCAGGGTGCTCTCCTCGGGGATGGCGAGGTTGATGCGGCGGCCGACCAGCTCGCGCGTGAGGCGGACGTAGTCGCCGTCGGGGTCCATGCCGAAGAGCGAGAGACGGAAGCCGTCCTTGCCGCGGGCGGCGCCGTGGCAGCCGCCGCTGTTGCAGTTGGCGCGCAGGAACACCGGCATGACGTCGAGGCGGAAGGAGACCGCGCGGTCCTTGAGGCCTTCCTTCACGGCGACGGGGATGCGGGCGGTGCGACCGCCGATGGACGCGACGACCTCGGTCTTGCCGGCGTCGGCCACGGCGTGGACGGAATAGCCGTCGAACCGGGCGACCTTCTCGTCGGCGACCTTGAGGTCGGCGAAGGCGGTCACGTCGCGCGTGGTGGCGTCCTTGAAGGTGGCGAAGACGACGATGCGATGGAAGTCGCGCTTGGTCTCGAGCGTCACCGCCTCGGGGAAGATCTCGAGCTTCTCGAGGGTGGCGAGCTTCTGCGCGAGCTCGGCCTTGGCTTCCTCCTTGGCCTTGTCCTTGGCGGCGAGCACGACGCCCGTCGGCCAGGCGGCGCCTTCGGCGACCCAGCGGCGGACGACGTCGATCTCGGCGGCCGGCAGCGGGCCACCCTTCGGCGGCATGAGGTCGTCATGGTCCTTCGGCAGCGTGAGACGCTTGACCAGCTCGCTCTTGTCCGCGTCGACGCCGATGAGCACGTGGCCGCTCTCGCCGCCCTTGAGGAAGGCCTCGCGGGTGGTCATGAGCAGCTTGCCCTTGGTCTTGTCCGGGTTGTGGCACTCGAGGCACTTGCCCTCGAAGATCGCGCGCACCTCGTCGAAGGCGACGGGCGCGGCGGAGGCGACGGCCGAAAGGCCGAGGGCGAGGAAGGCGACCAACGGGAGACGGGAGCGGAAAGACATGGGCAAAGGATCAGTTCTTGGGGGCTTCGTTCTTCTGGCGGAGCTGTTCGAGACGGGAAAGGACGACCGGCGCGGCCGGGGCGACGGGCGCGGCGGGCTTGCCGGCGGCCGGCGCGGCGGCCTTGGCCACCGGGGCGGGCGCGGCCTTGCGGGCCGGGTCGAGGCGCAGGATGGAGCCGAGCGCGATGCGGTGCGTGGCGACGCCCTTGCCGACCGGGACGTCGACCTGGACGAACATGTTCGCGGTCTTGCCGACGCGCGACTTCTCGTCGGTCTCGACGGTGAAGCGGAGCTCCTTGGTGTCCTTCGTGACCTTGATCGGCGCGATGCGGATCGTGTCGGGCGCGCCGACGAGCGTGGCGACGGCCTCGCCTTCGAACGGACGGGAGACCTCGAAGTTGGTCGTCATCACGCCGGGCGTGCCGATCTCCAGCGCGGTGAGCGGGATGGCGTTGGCGGCGACGTAAGGCGCCTCGGTCGCGAGCTCGGCGAACGGCGAGGCGTTGTACACCCTGCCCTTCCCGGCGTCGGCTTCGCCCTGCACGACGAACTTCCACGGCTTGGTGTCGACGTTGGCGTTGGCGCTGAGCTGGAAGACGCACTCGGTGGCGCCTTCGCCGATGCTCTGCTCGCCGAGCGAGGAGACGCCGGGCGGGGTCCAGCACATGAACACGCGGATGGGGCCCTTGAAGCCTTCCTTGCGCTTGGCGACGACCTTGAGGTTGAAGATGCCGTTGCGGACGAGCGGGGTCTCGGGCTTCTGGATCTCGAGCGAGTAAGGCGCCTCGTCGACCACCGCGACCGGGAGCTGGTCCTCGATGCCCTGGTAGTAGATGACGTTGCCGATGCGCACGATGTCGTACGTGCGGCGCATCTGGCCGACGATCTTGTTGTTCGGGTCCTTCGGCTGGAGGAGCGGCGTGACGATCACGCCGGCATGCGGCGCGTCGGGCGCGGCCTCGAGCACGAGCGGCACGCCGGGCTGGTCGCCGGGCGCGGCGTCCTCGAGCAGCTTCACGCCGGCGGGCAGCCCCGGCAGGTCGAAGCGGTAATCGCCGCCGACGCCGTTACGGGTGAAGTTCTCGAGCAGCACCATGCGGCCGCCCTTCGGCACGGCCAGGAACTGGCGGTAGCTGGTGTCGTTGACGGTGTAGTCCGGCGAGGCGAAGGTCAGGCTGGGCTGCGAGGCCACCATCTCGATGCGGTAGACGAAGTTGGCGCCGCCGCGCTCGAGGTGGTCGGTGATGCGGACGGCGTAGAGGCCGTCGACCGCCGCGGTGAACTTGAACCGCGAGTCGAGGCGACGCATGCCGCCGCCGTCGTCGTTGCCGACGATCGAGGCGCCCTTGGGCGTGTAGACGTTGACGACCGGATCGAGGGGCGAGCCGAGGACCTGGGCGAGCGCGCGGCATTCGAAGACCTGGCCCTTCTTCAGCGGGACGCGGAAGCAATCGATGTCGCCGGGCTTCTCGATGATGCCGTTGAGCGCATAGGCGTCGGCGGCGACGGCGAGGGTGCCCGTCTCGAGGGTGTTGTTCGGCTCGGCCTCGAGGGTGTTGTCGATGGTCGAGAGGCGGAAGAGGTTGCCCGAAGGCGCGGGCGGCTGGGACTTCGGGTAGAGGACGAACTCGGCGTCGTTCTCGGCCGGGAGCACGACCTCCTCGGCGAAGGAATCGCGGGCCTCGAGGAAGCGGACGTTCAGCTTCGAGCCGAGCTTGCCGCCGGCCGGGTAGATCGCGTCGGGGCGGCGGAAATCGCCGACGTGGAGGCGGTAGAAGGAGTTGGCCGAGCCGCGGTAGGAGGACTCGCGCACCATCACGTAATAGTCGCCGTCGTATTCGGCGGTGAAGGAGCAGTAGCCGTCCTGGCGGTGCAGGATGGTGTCGTCGGAGAAGGCCTTCTCGAACTTGTCCTTGTCGAGGATCGCGACGTACGGATCCATCGCGCCCTGCGGGATGGCGGCGAGGCGGAGGCCGTCGACCTGCACGCCGATGCGCTGGCCCTTCCTGACCGTCAGCTTGAAGTAGTCGACGTCCTCGGAGAGGATCACGCCTTCGACCGTCTGGCCGAGCGCGATCGGCTGCGCGGCGGCGAACTCGCTGTTGGGCTCCTTCTCCTCGACGTTCGGGAAGGGGCTCGCGAAGAACTGGCGCATGTGCGAGACGCCGGACTTCGTGCGGACGCGCATGACGTGGTTGCCGGCGCGGACTTCCTTGCCGATCGACAGCGTCAGCTCGACCTTGTTCGCGGCGCGGCTCTCGACGCTCTTCACCTTGAAGCCCGGCGTGTAGAACATCAGGTCCTCGAAGTCGTCGAGGCGGGCGCCGGTGATGGTCAGCTTCACGTCGGCGCCGATCTGGCCGCCGTGCGGCTTGAGCGCCGACATGTCGGGATACGCCGCCCACGCGGCGAGCGGAGCAAGCAGGAGCGCGGAGAGGAGACGGAACTTCATAAAGCGGTTCGGCGGGGCGCGGCCCGTCCGCCGCGCCGGACCGGCGGGCGGAACGGTCTCAGGCGCCGGTTCAGGCCAGCCAGTCGGTCATCACGCGACCGCCGTTGACGATGTCGACCGGACGGCCGCCGTCGGACATGATGCGCTTCTCGGCGTTGATGCCGAGGACGCGGTACATGGTCTTGGCGAGGTCTTCCGGGCCGACCGCGTCGCGGTCGGGTTCGCCGCCGAGGGCGTCGGAGGCGCCGTGGATGTAGCCTTCCTTCACGCCGCCGCCGGCCATGGCGACGGAGAAGACGCGCGGCCAGTGGTCGCGGCCGTTGGTGCCGTTGATCTTCGGCGTGCGGCCGAACTCGGAGCTGACGAGGACGAGCGTGCGCTTGAGCATGCCGCGGTCCTGGAGGTCGGTGATGAGGCGGGCGAAGGCTTGGTCGAACTGCGGGGCCTGGCCGTCGAAGGCGCCCTTGATGTTCGAGTGGTGGTCCCAGCCGCCGAAGGTCACGGAGACCATGCGGACGCCGGCCTCGACGAGGCGGCGGGCGAGGAGGAAGCGCTGGCCGGCGGTGTTACGGCCGTATTCGTCGCGCAGCTTGTCGGATTCCTTGGAGAGGTCGAAGGCCTCGCGGGCCTTGGCGCTGCTGACGAGGCCGTAGGCGGCCTGCTGGAAGCTGTCCATGGCGCCGATGGCGTCGGACTTCTCGGTGGCGCGGAAGTGCTCGTCGACGGCGGCCAGCATGCTGCGGCGGCGGTCGAAGCGCTGCGTGGTGACGTCCTTCGGGGCGAGGAGGTCGCGGACGGCGAAGCCCTTGTCGGCGGGGTCGCTGCCGAGCGCGAAGGGACCGTAGGCGCTGCTCATGTAGCCGGTGCCCTGCTCCGGGATGCTCTGGCTCGGGACGACGACGTAGGGCGGCAGGTTGTTGCGCGAGCCCTGCTCGTGCGAGATGACGGAGCCGTAGCTCGGGAACTTGATCGCGGGGCTCGGACGGTAGCCGGTGAACATGTTGTGCGTGCCGCGTTCATGCGCCGCTTCGCCGTGCGTCATCGAACGGATGACGGTCAGCTTGTTCATGATCTTCGCGATGTTGACGAACTTCTCGCCGACGTATTCGCCGGGGATCGAGGTCTTGATCGGGGTGTACGGGCCGCGGTAGTCGGGCGAGGCGAAAGGCTTCGGGTCCCAGGACTCGTGCTGCGCCATGCCGCCCGGCAGGTAGATGTGGATGACGGAGTCGGCCATCGCGTTGAAGGACTCGACCTTGGGCATCTCGAGCGCCTTGAGGCGGAGCATGTTCGGCAGGCTCAGGCCGAGCGTGCCGATCATGCCGATGTGCATGAAATCGCGGCGGCTCAGCGCGGAGAGGACGTCGGGGTGGTTTCCTTCACAATTGCGATGGAGTTTCATGGTCTGACGGGGGTTGCCTTTGAGACAGTTGGATGTCCGGGAGGTTGCGAATAAATAGCGATTTTTCTCCTGTATAATGCCCCCTCGCCCAAACGACCGACTTCCGTCTTAAGATTAATATAAACGACCGAATCCGAGCCTTAGGACCTGAAAACCAGCTCCCGGGAGGGTTCCCGGCCGTGGCCCGTCACGATCACCCGGTCCGGCAGGAACCGGGCGGTGGCGAAGGCGTTGGTGTCCGGGGTCTCGACCATGCCCCGGAAGGTGACGCACGGGAGGCCCTCGACCTCCGCGAACCCGCCCTCGTGGTGGTGGCCGTTGAACCAGGCGACGACGTTCCGATGGCGGGCGAGCGCGGCGAGGACTTCGGTCGCATCCCAGGCGTCATAGGCTCCGGCGGGCGCGACGGGATGATGGGCGCACACGACGACCTTGAGCCCGCGGCGCGCGGCGTCGGCGGCGACGCCCTCGAACCACGCCAGCTGCTTCGGTCCGACGGCGCCGTTCCAATCCTGCGCCTGCGGCAGCTTGCGCGCCTTCGCGCGCGCGAGTTCCGCGACGGCTTCGGTCCGCGCCACGCTCCCCGCGAGCGTCGCGTAGGTGCTCACGGCGCCGGTGTCCAGGATGACGAAACGGAAGCCGGGCCGGTCGAGATAACGGTGGCGCGCGGCGACGCCGAGGCGGGCGTCGACCTGCGTCTTCTCCCCGTCCAGCAAGGCGAAATCGTGGTTGCCGAGGATGTGCTCCCAGCGGTGGCGGCAGGCCGCGAGGGGCCGCAGGACGGCGTCGAAGCTCCGCCACTCGCGGTCGATGGTGTCGCCGAGGTTGACGCAGAAATCGAGCGGGCGGCCGTTGAAATGTTCGACCGCGGCGCCGAGCTTGGCGAGCGACGCGCGGTACGCGCGCGTGCCGCGGTCCGGGATGTCCGCATACTGCGGATCGGCGATGAGGCCGACCTCGAAGCCGGCGCTCCGCGACGCGCAGCCGACGAACGGCGCGACGGCGACGCCGAGCGCGAGCTGACGCAGGAAACGGCGGCGGGGCAGCGGCGAAGGCATACGGTGATTAAGCACGCCCGCGGGCTTCCCCCAACGAAAAAGGGCGGGATCGCTCCCGCCCTTCCGGACCGAATCGAGGCTTCGGCTTACTTGATCTCGCCGATGGAGATGTTGCGGTACTCGACCTTCATCTTCACGCCGCCGTGGACCTGGAGGCCGATCGGAGCGGCCTTGGGGTAGTTGGCGTCGACGTAGTTCGAGACCTGCTCGCCGTTGATCCAGACGGTGTAGGTGTCGCACTTGGCCTGGAAGCGGATCTTGTTCCACTCGCCGTTCTTCCAGAGGGTCGCGACCTTCGGAGCCCAGCCGGCTTCGGGGTACTTGCCGATGTAGAAAGCGCCGGTCATGTCCTTCTTGAGCGAGCGGGAGACGCCGATCTGCATCTGGATGTCCTTCTTGCCGGCGGCGTCGCGGCGGACCATGATGCCGCTGTCGATCTCGCCGTTGAAACGGCATTCGCACTCGATCACGACGTCCTGGTAGGACTTCTCGGTGTAGAGCATGTTGCCCTTCTTGTAGTCCTTGAAGGAGTCCTTGTTCTCGCCGGCGAGCACGCCGTCGGCGACGGTCCAGAAGACGTCGGCGCCGGAAGTCTTCCAGCCGGCGAGGTCCTTGCCGTTGAAAGCGGACTCGAGTTTGACGTCGGCGGCGGAGGCCGAGACGACGAGGGCGGCGAGCGCCGCGAGGAGACGGAGGGATTTCATGTCAGGGGTAGGAGGGGTAGGGATAGGGGTGGGGTCAGGAGATTCAATCCCAGAGCGAAGCCGAAAAGCGGAGGCCAGGTTCCGAAATCCAATTGCCAGCGGCCACCCCCACCCCTACCCCTTGCCCTACCCCTCATTCATCCCATGCCCACCCTCCGCGTCCTCGCCCTCCTCGCCGTGTGCTCCCTCGCCCAAGCCGCCGAAGTGAAATATGACTTCGTCCCCAACTTCCTCGGCACGCCTCCCGGCAAGGCCACCATCGGCAACGGCCACGGCGAGATCGCCGTCGACGCCGCCGGCCAGATCTACGTCAGCGTCCAGGAGAAGGACGCCGGCATCCAGGTCTACGGCAAGGACGGCAAGTTCCTCAAGGCCCTGCCCCTCCCGATGTCCCTCCACGGCTTCGTGATCCGCTCCTCGGCCGAAGGCGAGTTCCTCTACGGCGCGGTGCTCGGCGAGCAGCGCTTCATCAAGGCCAAGCTCGACGGCACGATCGTCATGGAGATCAAGCCCGACGCCTTCCCGGCCGACAAGGGCAAGGGCAAGGACAAGGCCGGCAAGCCCGTCAACGCCCTCAAGCTGACGAACTGCGACGTGGCCGCCAACGGCGACATCTACATCGTCGACGGCTACGGCAAGAGCTGGATCTTCGTCTTCGACAAGGACGGCAAGTTCAAGTCGGTCTTCGGCGGCCCCACCCAGATCGTGGACGGCAAGGGCTTCGCCAACACGCACAAGGTCTTCGTCGACAACCGTTTCAAGCCCGCCCGCCTGCTCTGCCTCGACCGCGGCAACAACCGCATGTTCCACGTCGACCTCGACGGCTCCAACCCGCAGATGATCGCCAAGGAAGGCCTGCGCAACCCGTCCTCCGCCTCGTTCCACGGCGACCTGATGTGCGTCGCCGAGATCGCCGGCCGCGTCTCGGTCTGGAACAAGGAAGGCCAGATGGTCGCTGCGCTCGGCGTCAACGACAACACCGGCGCCAACGGCACGAAGAAGGAGACCAACACCCCGACCGTGAAGCCGGCCGCCTGGCGCGAAGGCGTCGTGACCTCGCCCCACGGCATCACCTTCGACAACGACGGCAACATCCTCGAGACCGAATGGAACACCTTCGGTCGCGTGCTGCGCTGGAACCGTAAGTGACCCGCGCGCTGCGCCAGCTGCTCGTGACAGGGGGAGCCCTCGTGCTCCCCTTGTTCGTCTGCGCCCATAACGGCGAGTTCCTCCTCGCGAAGCTCACGCTCCGCACCGACGGCGCGGTGGTGCTGCGCGTGACGGCCGACACGGAGGCGAACTTCACCATCCAGGACCGCGCCCAGCTGGCCAAGGCGGCCGAGACCCTGTTCCTGCTCTCCGCCGGCAAGGAGACCACGCCGCTCGCCAAGGTCGCCGGCGAACCGACTTTCACGGCGGACACGAAGCTCGATCCGGCCGCCCCGCTCGGCCACACGCCCGAGGAGCTGGCGAAGGCCTACAAGCTCGAGTCGGTCGAGTGGACCTGGACGCCGGAGTCGCCGAAGTTCGTGCTCCGCCTGCCGGAGATGAGCCCGCACACGGTCGTGCTCTGGCTCGACGACCAGACGAAACCCGCGACGAAACCGCGCTGGGTGATGATGATCGCCGAAGACGAGTCGCCGCTGATCGTCGCCGCGCCGTCGACCCGCCGCGAAATCCCTTGGTGGGTCGACGAGCCTTTCCTCGTGCTCGGAGCCGCGTTGGCCGGCACGGCGCTGATGTGGTTCGCCCTCGGCCTGAACCGGATCGGCGAGTGGTTGGACCGTAAGCCGAAGGCCTAAGCCAGCGTCGCCTCGACGAAGCCCGCCCGCGCCTCGAAGTGCGGGTTGTGGCCGCTGTCCGCGAGCGTGACGACGTCGGCCTGCGGGAAGTGCGCGCGGATCGTCGCGACGTCTTCGTCGCGGATATAATTCGATTTCCCGCCACGCAGGAAACGCGTCGGACCGGCCCAGACTTCGCCGGCGGCGAGCGGGTTGCCGAGGATCTCCGGCAAGGAACGCGTGAGGGCCTCGCGGTTCACGGTCCAGCGCCAGCGGCCTTCCGCATCCTGGCCGAGGTTGGTGAGGATGAACTGGCGCATGCCCCACTCGGGCACCTGCGCGGTCAGTTTCTCTTCGGCGTCCTTGCGCGACTTCACCGCGGCGAGGTCGAGGGCGTTCATCGCGGCGAACTCGACGCGCACGCGGTCGGAATAGGCGCGCGGGGCGATGTCGACGACGGTGAGGCGGGCGACGAGGTCCGGCCGGTCCATCACGAGGCGCATCGCGGCCTTGCCGCCCATGCTGTGGCCGACGAGGTGGACGGGGCCGAGCGCGAGCCGGTCGAGCAGCGCGACGACGTCGCGGGCCAGGGCCGCGTAGGAGCAATCGTCGCCCCACGGCGAAGAGCCATGGTTGCGCAGGTCCGGCGCGAGCACGCGATGGCCGCGTTCGGCGAGGGCCACGCCGGCCGACTGCCAGTTGCGCGACGAGCCCAGCAGCCCGTGCAGCACCACGAGGGGCGCGCCGGCGCCGCCGAGTTCGCGGACGATCAATGGAAGCGGTGCGGGCACGGGAGACGGCCAAGGTGGAGGCGGCGGGCCCGAGGTCGAACCATTTTCCCGCAGAGGTCTTGAACAAGGGCGGGCCCGGGCTATGAACATCGCATGCTCACCCGCCTGCTCCCCCTGCTCGCCTGCGTCGCTTCGGCGTCCGCCGCCATCGAAGTCGTCAAGGTCCCCGGCGCCGAACAGCTCCGCGAACCCTTCAGCATCGCGTTCGACGCCCAGGGCGACGCGTACGGCGTGGAGTTCCAGCCCGCCAACCGCATCTTCAAGCTGCATGACGGCAAACTCGAGTATGTCTCCGGCGTGAAGTGGGACAGCGCGCCCAAGGGCATGATTCCGCCGGCCCCCGCCAAGCGACTCGACCTCGCCCCGGCCGTCTACGACGGCATGCACGATATCTCCATCGGCCCGGACGGCTCGATCTACGCCTCCGACAGCTTCCAGCATCGCATCGTCCGCCTCGACCCGAAGACGCACGTCGCGACGGTCTTCGCCGGCACGGGCAAGTCGGGCTTCGCCGGCGACGGCGGCCCCGCCGACCAGGCGAAGTTCAACATCCCGATGTGCGGCGTCATCGACCCCACCGGCAAGTTCATGGTCGTCGCCGACATCGTGAACAACCGCGTCCGCCGCATCGACCTCACGACCAGGATCGTCACCACCATCGCCGGCAACGGCAAGAAGGGCCTCCCCAAGGACGGCGACGACGCGCTGAACGCGCCGATGGGCGACGTCCGCGCCTGCTGCGTGGCCAAGGACGGCACGCTCTACGCGCTCCTCCGCGGCGGCCACGCCTTGGCGGCGATCAAGGACGGCAAGGTCAACGTCGTGGTGAACAAGGCCGGCAAGCCCGGACCCGCGACGGACGGCCCCGCCGCCGACGCCCGCATGCTCGGTCCGAAATACGTGACCATGGACGCCAAGGGCAACGTGCTGATCCTCGACACCGAGAACCACTGCCTCCGCCTCTACGATCCCGTGAAGCAGACCATCCGCACCATCGTCGGCAACGGCAAGAAAGGCGCCGCCGTCGGCGCGGATTGGGCCGGCACGCAGCTCAATCGCCCGCATGGCGCCCGCATCGGACCGGACGGCCGCCTCTACGTGACGGACACGGAAAACAACCGAATCCTCATCGGTCCGGCCCCCTGAGCCGGGGTTCGGCCCGGTCGGCGGGGTTTTTGGGTTTGTCTCTTTCGGCAGGGGGCGGTTGGTTCGGGGGTCCCTTCCCGCCCAATGTCCTCGACCGGTTCCTCCTCTTCCCGCCGTCCCTTCGGCCCCCGCGCTTTCGTGGGTGCCCACACGGCCTTGGTCACCCCCTTCCACAACGGAGCGGTGGCTTGGGATGACCTGAAGAAGCTGGTCGAATTCCAGATCAAGGACGGCATCGACGGCCTGGTCGCCGTCGGCACCACCGGCGAATCCCCCACCCTCGACTACGACGAGCACATCGACGTCATCCGCAAGACCGTCGAGTTCGCCGCCGGCCGCGTCCCGGTCATGGCCGGCACGGGCTCCAACGCCACGACCGAGGCCCTCGACCTCACCAAGCGCGCCGACGAAGCCGGCGCCGACGCGTTCCTGCTCGTCGCCCCGTATTACAACAAGCCGAGCCAGGAAGGCCTCTACCGCCACTTCGCGCTCCTCGCCGAAGCCACGGCCAAGCCGATCATCCTCTACTCCATCCCGGGCCGCTGCGGCATCGAGATCACCGTCGAGACCACCCTGCGCCTCCGGAAGAAGTACCCGAACATCATCGGCATCAAGGAAGCCGGCGGCCAGGTCGACAAGGCCGCGCGCCTCGTGCGCGAGTCCGACCCGGAGTTCATCGTCCTCAGCGGCGACGACTCCCTGACCCTGCCCTTCGCCGAAGTCGGCGGCCAGGGCATCATCTCCGTCGCCTCGAACCTCATCCCCGGCCCGGTGGCGAAGCTCGCCAAGCTCGCGCGCACGAAGCAGTTCGCCGAAGCCAAGGTGCTGCACGACCAGCTGGCCGACATCTTCAAGACCCTCTTCGTCGAACCCAACCCGGTGCCCGTGAAGCATTGCATGATGCGCGCCGGCATCATCCGTTCCGACGAAGTCCGCCTGCCCCTCTGCGAGATGTCCGAGGCCAACCGCCTCCTCGTCGAGAAGGTCGCCGACGCCACCCTCGCCTCCCTCCGATGAGCCAGCCTATCCGCATCCTCCTCAATGGCGCCAAGGGCCGCATGGGCCTCGCCATCGCCAACGTGGCCGTGTCCGAGAAGGCCGTCATCGCCGCCGGCGTCGACCAGGGCGACAACCTCGCCGCGCACATCGGCGCGGCCGACGTGGTCATCGACTTCTCCTTCCACTCCGCGACCCTCGCCGTCGCGCAGCTCTGCGCCCAGCACAAGAAGCCGCTGGTGATCGGCACCACCGGCCACACGGCCGAAGAGAAGGCCGCGATCACCGCCGCCATCCAGGGCCTCCCGGTCGTCTGGGCCGGCAACTACTCCGTCGGCGTCACGTTGCTCAACGCCCTCGTCCGCCAGGCCGCCCGCTCGCTCGCCGACGCCGGCCGCTGGGACGTCGAGGTGCTCGAGATGCACCA
>JAHEJL010000025.1 GCA_024638885.1 Coraliomargarita sp.
GCGGTCACGTCCTTGCCGACGGAACCGATGGTCTCGCGGGCGATGACCTTGGAGCCGATGGCGGCCTGGATCGCGATCTTGAAGAGCTGGCGCGGGAGGAGCTCCTTGAGCTTCTCGCAGAGGGCGCGACCGCGGCCTTCGGCCTTGGTGGCATGGACGATCGACGAGAAGGCGTCGACCGGCTCCTCGTTGACGCGGATGTCCATCTTCACGAGGTCGGAGGTGACGTATTCGCCGAGCTCGTAGTCCATCGAGCCGTAGCCGCGGGTGATGGACTTCATGCGGTCGTTGAAGTCGACAAGGATCTCGTTGAGCGGCAGGAGGCAGACGAGGACGACGCGGTCGCCGTCGATGGTCTCGGTGCGTTCGCAGATGCCGCGCTTCTCCTGGACGAGCGTCAGCATGTCGCCGATCGAGGTGCCCGGGATGTGGATGTGGGCGCGGATCGTCGGCTCCTCGATGTGCTCGATGGCGGACGGGTCCGGCATGGCGACCGGGTTGTCGAGGATGTGCTCCACGCCGTCGGTGGTGTAGACCTTGTAGACGACGGACGGGTAGGTCGAAAGGATGTCGAGGTCGTACTCGCGGCGGAGACGTTCCTGGACGATCTCCATGTGGAGCAGGCCGAGGAAGCCGCAGCGGAAACCGAAGCCCAGCGCGGTCGAGCTCTCGGCGGTGTAGGTCAGCGAGGAGTCGTTGATCGCCAGCTTGGCGAGCGAGGTCTTGAGCTTCTCGTAGTCGGCGGTGTCGAGCGGGTAGATGCCGCTGAACACCATCGGGCTGACTTCCTTGAAGCCCGGGACGGGCTCCTTGGCGGGCTCGCTGGCCAGGGTGATCGTGTCGCCGACCTTCACGTCCGCGACTTCGCGGATGTTGATGACGATGTAGCCGACGGAGCCGGGACCGAGCTCGTCCTGCGGCTTCATCTTCGGGGAGAAGACGCCGACTTCCTTGATGACGGAGCGGACGCCGTTGTACATCAGCTCGATCGTCTGGCCGGCCTTGAAGGTGCCCGAGAAGACGCGGACGTAGCTGATGACGCCCTTGTAGGAGTCGAAGAGGGAATCGAAGACCAGCGCGCGGTGCTGCGGGTAGTCGGACCAGCGGGGCGGCGGGACGCGCTTGATGATCGCGGCGAAGATGTCGTCGATGCCGATGCCGGACTTGCCGGAGGCGAGGACGGCGTCCTGCGCGGGGATGGTGAGGATGTCCTCGACCTGGCGGCGGGCTTCCTCGGGGCGGGCGCTCGGGAGGTCGACCTTATTGATGACCGGGACGATCTCGAGGCCCTGGTTCATCGCGAGGGTGGCGTTGGCGACGGTCTGGGCTTCCACGCCCTGGGACGCGTCGATCAGGAGCACCGCGCCTTCGCAGGCGGCGAGGGAGCGAGAGACTTCGTAGGCGAAGTCGACGTGGCCCGGGGTGTCGATGAGGTTGAGGATGTACTGCTTACCGTCCGGCGCGGTGAAGTTCATCGTCACCGGGTGGCACTTGATCGTGATCCCCTTCTCGCGCTCGAGGTCCATCGCGTCGAGGAGCTGCTCCTTCATCTGGCGCTTCTCGATCGTCTTCGTGTGCTCGAGCAGGCGGTCGGAAAGGGTCGTCTTGCCGTGGTCGACGTGCGCGATGATGCAGAAGTTGCGGATGTGGTCTAAGGACACGGTAAAGAGGGAAAGGGCTTAATAGGACTGCGGACGGGGCGCTTGTCCAGCGTTAGCCCCCGTCGGACGGGGATTAGGCGGGAATATCGGCGAACTCGTGCAGGGAAGCCACGGGGGCCTCGGGCGCGGAGCGCTTCATCATGCCGGCCAGGACGCCGCCCGGGCCGCATTCGTAGAACTGGGCGACGCCGGTGGCGGCGGCGGCCTTGCAATCGTCTTCCCAGAGGACCGAGGAGACGACCTGCTTGACCAGCGCGGCGCGGAGCTCGGCCGGCTCGGCGAGCGTGCCGCCGGTGGTGTTCGAGTAGACGGTGACCTGGGGGCGCTTGAACTCGACGCCCTGCAGGAAAGCTTCGAAGGCCTGGCGGGCCGGCTCCATCAGGCGGCTATGGTAGGCGCCGGCGACGACGAGGGGCTTCACGAGCTTGAACGGACCGAACTCCTTGGCGCGGGCGACGGCCTGGGCGACCTTGTCGGCGTCGCCGGAGATCACGACCTGGCCGGGGCAGTTGAAGTTCGCGGCGTCGATGTCGAACGCGGCGCAAAGCTTGAAGATGTCCTCGCGGGAGCCGCCGATGACCGCGGCCATGCCGCCCTTGGTCTGGTCGCAGGCGAGCTGCATGAGGCGGCCGCGTTCGGCGACGACCTTGAGGCCCGTCTCGAAGTCCCAGACGCCGGCGAAGGCGTAGGCGGTCAGTTCACCGAGGGAGAGACCTAGGCAGGCCTTGAGGTCGTTGAGCTTGCCGCGCTCCTTGAGGATCTGGGCGATGGCGTAGCCCTGGACGTAGAGGGCGGGCTGGCAGACGCGGGTCTCGGTCAGGAGCTCGGCCGGGCCTTCGAAGCAGGCCTGACGGAGGTCGAACGGCAGCACCTTGGCGGCGCGGTCGTAAAGGTCCTTGGCGGAAGCCGAACCTTCGTAAAGGGACTTACCCATGCCGACGACTTGGGCGCCTTGGCCGGAGAACAGGAGAGCGGTGGACATTGGAAGGAGGGAGGGAAAAAGGGCGAAAGGGTCAATGATGGAGAGAAAGGTCAGGGGACATGCTGGCAAGGGGACACGGTGGCATGGGGAGATGCCGAAATGCGTCATAAGGAAGGTATGAGGCATAACAGCCTTGCCCACTTGTCACCATGCCCACGTGCCCCCTGGTTCGTCCCTCCTTCCTTGACCACCCCTCCCCCGCCCCCTACCCCTAGCCCTTCTTTCACCATGCCTATCGCCCTTCTCTCCGTCAGCGACAAGACCGGCCTCCTGCCCTTCGCCCAGGCCCTCGTCAAGGAACACGGTTACAAGCTCCTCTCCACCGGCGGCACCTCGAAGATGCTCCGCGACGCCGGCCTGCCGGTGACCGACGTCAGCGAGCACACGGGCTTCCCCGAGATCATGGAAGGCCGCGTGAAGACCCTGCACCCGAAGGTGCACGGCGGCCTCCTCTGCCGTCGCGATTCGCACGAGCACCTCGACGAAGCCAAGAAGCACGGCATCGACCTCATCGACCTCGTCGTCGTGAACCTCTACCCGTTCGAAGCCACCGTCGCGAAGCCGAACTGCTCCTTCGAGGACGCCATCGAGAACATCGACATCGGCGGCCCGTCCATGCTCCGCAGCGCGGCCAAGAACCACGCCTCCGTCTCCGTCGTCACCGACCCCGCCGACTATGAGCGCGTGCTCGCCGCGATGAAGGCGCCCGAGACCCTCGGCGAACTCCGCCGCGAACTCGCCCTCAAGGTCTTCCAGCGCACGTCCGCCTACGACGCCGCGATCGCCAACTACCTCGAGTCCCAGGCCCAGCCCGGCCTCGGCAACGTCCTCGGCCTGCCCGCCCGCTTCACGACCACCCTGCCGATCGCCCAGCGCCTCCGCTACGGCGAGAACCCGCACCAGCAGGCCGCGCTCTACGGCTCGTTCCACGAGGCCTTCGAGCAGCTGCAGGGCAAGGAGCTCAGCTATAACAACATCCTCGATATCACCGCCGCGACCTACCTCATCGGCGAATTCGAGCGCCCGACGATCTGCATCCTGAAGCACACCAACCCCTGCGGCGTGGCTTCGGCCGACACCCTCCTCGAAGCCTGGCACAAGGCCTTCGAGACCGACAAGCAGGCCCCGTTCGGCGGCATCATCGTCGCCAACCGCACCGTCGACAAGGGCCTCGCCGAGGCCATCGCCGAGATCTTCTCCGAGGTCATCATCGCGCCGGAGTTCGACGCCGACGCCCTCGCGATCTTCGGCAAGAAGAAGAACCTCCGCCTCATGCGCGCCAAGGTCGGCCTCCGCGCCGACACCCTCCGCGAAGTCCGCGCCGTCATCGGCGGCGTGCTCGTCCAGGACCGCGACCAGAAGCCCGTCAACGCCCGCGACTTCAAGGTCGTGACCAAGCGCCAGCCCACCGCCGACGAGATGACCGCGATGCTCTTCGGCTGGCGCGTCGTCCGCCACGTGAAGTCCAACGCCATCGTCTACGCCGGCAAGGAACGCACGCTCAGCGTGGGCGCCGGCCAGATGTCCCGCATCGACTCCTCCCGCATCGCGGTCTGGAAGGCCGGCGAAGCCAAGCTCTCCCTGCAGGGCTCGGCCATCGCCTCCGACGCCTTCTTCCCCTTCCCGGACGGCCTGCTCGC
The DNA here is from genome assembly GCA_024638885.1 of Coraliomargarita sp. Taxonomy (GTDB): domain Bacteria; phylum Verrucomicrobiota; class Verrucomicrobiia; order Opitutales; family UBA953; genus UBA953. The sequence goes on from JAHEJL010000025.1 coordinate 4,284, forward strand.
CGCGGCCGACGCCGGCGCGACCTGCGCCATCCAGCCGGGAGGCTCCGTGAAGGACGCCGACGTCATCGCCGCCGCCGACGCGC
>JAHEJL010000001.1:0-17500 GCA_024638885.1 Coraliomargarita sp.
TCGGCGAGACGCCGGCGCGGTCCATGCAGAAGGTGACCGGCAGGCGCTGCAGGCAGACGTCATGGATGACCATGTCGTAGGCGCGCTGCATGAAGGTGGAATAGATCGCGCAGACCGGACGCAGGTCGCGGGCGGCGATGCCGGCGGCGAAGAGCGCGGCGTGCTCCTCGGCGATGCCGACGTCATGATACTGGGCGGGCAGCTCCTGCTTGAGCTGGTTGAGGCCGGTGCCGGAAGGCATCGCGGCGGTGATGCCGACCACGCGGGCGTCCGCCTTGGCTTCGCGCACGAGGAGCGCGCCGAAGACGTCCTGCCAGGCCTTGGGCGCGCCGGCGGCGCCGGAAGCGAGGGAATCGCCCGTCTCCGGATCGAAGGCCCCCGTGCCGTGGAATTTCTCCGGGTTACGGAGCGCGGCGCCGAGTCCGCGGCCCTTCTCGGTGCGGACGTGGAGCAGGATCGGGCCGGTGGAGTCCTTGCAGAAATTGAGGTAACGCTCGAGCGCGCCGAGGTCATGGCCGTCGATCGGGCCGACGTAGCGCACGCCGTACTGCTCGAAGAGCGAGGAACTGTGCGTGAACCAGTTCTTCACGTGGCGCTTGAAGCTGCGGCCGAAATCGAGGACCTTCGTGCCCGCGCGGGTCTTGCCGAGGAGGCGCTTCAGGCCCTGCTGGGAATTATTGTACGGACGCGTGACGATCAGGCGGCTCAGGATGTCGGCGATCGCGCCGACGTTGCGGTCGATGGACCACTCGTTGTCGTTGAGGACGATGACCAGGCGCTTGGTCGACTTCGCCGCGTTGTTGAGCGCCTCCATCGTGACGCCGCAGGTGAGGGCCGCGTCGCCGATCAGGGCGACGACGTGCGAATCCTCGGCGAGGCGGTCGCGGGCGTTGGCGAGGCCGACGGCGGCGGAAAGCGCCGTGCCGGCATGGCCCGCGCCGAAGACGTCGTGGAGGCTTTCCTCGCGGTTGAGGAAGCCGCTGAGGCCGCCCGTCGTGCGGATGCCGTCGAAGTCGGCGCCGTTGCGGCCGGTGAGGAGCTTATGCACGTAGCCTTGGTGGGCCACGTCGAAGACGAACTTGTCCCGGGGCGTGCCGAAGACGCGGTGCAGCGCGATCGAGAGCTCGACCACGCCGAGATTGGGACCGATGTGGCCGCCGTTCTTGGCGGTCACGGCGACGAGGCGTTCGCGGATCTCCTGCGCGAGCTGCGGCAGCTGCTCGGGAGCGAGGGCCTTGACGTCTTCCGGGCCGCGGATGGACGCGAGAAGAGACATCAGCCCTGAGATTCGTCGCCGCGCTTGCCCAGCTGCTCGATGCGCAGCTCGGCGGCCTCGAGGGACTTCTGGCAGGACTTCAGGAGGCGCATGCCTTCCTCATACTTCGCGACGAGTTCGTCGAGGGAGACGTCGCCGGACTCGAGGGACTCGACGAGCTGCTCGAGCTTCTTGAGTTCGGCCTCGAAGCCTTCCTTGCCGGAAGCCGAGGCGGGTTTCTTGTCCGCGCACATGGACCTACTGTCAGCGGAGCCCCCTGCCCTCTCAAGCGGATTGTGACGATTCAGGCCAGAAGCCGCGCCCAGGCCTGCTCGGCCGAGACGCCCCGGAGCTCGACGACCTTCGCGGGCGAGGCGGCGCCGGAGACCAAGGTCACGCCTGCGGCCGGCAAGCCGAGCCGGGCGGCGAGCAGTTCCAGGATCTCGCGGTTGGCCTTGCCCCCTTCGGGCGGCGCGGCGACGCGGACCTTGAGGGCCTCGCCGAGGCGACCGACGATCTCCGAGCGCGAGGCGCCCGGGACGGCCTTCACCTTCAGACGGCAGGAGACGACGCTCACAGATACTGCGTGAGGCCCTTCACCGTCTTCGCGTCGAGGCGACGGACGAGCGCGACGGAAAGGTCGACGCAGGCCTGCAGGTCCGCGACGTCGATGACGGCGTTATGCGTATGGATGTAGCGCGCGGGCACGCCCAGCACGATGACCGGCACGCCGAGTTCATGGGCTTGGAACGAGCGCGCGTCAGTGCCGCCCGTACGACGGACCGCAAGCTGGCAAGGGATGCCCTTCGCCGCCGCGACCTCGAGGGCGAGGTCGACCAGACGAGGGTTCATGATGGCCGTCGGATCGTAGGCGCGCACCTGGACGCCGCCGCCGAGGGAACCTTGCGATTCGCCGTGCGGGGCGAGCCCGGGCAGGTCGTCGGCCGGCGGGCCTTCGAGGACGATGACCACGTCGGGCTTGGCCAGCCGGGCGGCGACGACCGCGCCGCGGCAACCGACCTCCTCCTGCACCGTCGCGACGGCGAGAAGATCGCAGGGCGTGGCGGCGGCATCGAGTTCGTGCGTCGCGAGCGTGAGCGCCGCCATGCCGACGCGATTGTCAAAGGCCTTGGCCGCATAGAGGCCCGGTTCCGCGAGCGCGGTGAACGGACCTTCCGGCACGACGGGATCGCCGGGACGGATGCCGAGACGCGCGACGGATTCGGCCGAGCGCGCGCCGATGTCGACGAGCACCTTGTCGGCCGAGGCCGCCTGGGCGCCGCCCTGATGCGGAGGGAGCGCGGCGACGACGCCGACGAATTCCTTCTGCGCGGCGCGCGACCAGACGCGGAGACGTTGGGCGGCGAGGACGCCGTCGGGCCAGCCGCCGACCGGCGTGAGGCGAAGGAAGCCGTCGTGCGTCACCGCCTGCACGAGGAAGCCGATCTCGTCCATGTGGGCCGTGAGCACCACGCGCGGACCCTTCTTCTCCTTCGCGGGCGATGCGAGCACGCCGCCGAGGCCGTCGGCCAGCAGCGTGCGACCCCGGAGCTCGCGGGCGAAGATCGCGCGGACCGCATCCTCATGGCCGGACGTGCCGTGGGCTTGCGTGTAGGCCTCCAGCAGACGGAGGGCTTCGGTAAGACGCTTGGACATGATGAAAAAAGTTCAGCGCGGCTGGCGGGTCTGCAGGCGGGGCTTCAGGCCGGCCTTGGCGACGGCGTCGAGCGCATGCACCGCGGCGCCCGTGAGGGAACGTTCGTCGGCGACGATGACGACCTCCGTGCCGGGCGACTTCAGCGCGTGGTCGACGAGGGCCTTGGCGAGCGCGTCGGCCGCGATCGCCTTGCCTTCGAGGTAGAGCTTGCCGTCGCGGTCGACGCCGACGACGAGCGTCGTGGCGGGCGTGCCTTCGGCGCCGGCGGAGGCCGTCGGCGGGACGATCGCCATCGTGCGGGCCTGCTCGAGGCGGCCGCTGATGAGCAGGAAGAACACGAGCACCACCATCACGTCGATGAGCGGTACCACGTTGATGTCGGCGCGCCGGCGCCGCGTGACGACGAGGCTCATCGGCGGCGGGCGTCCAACGCTTCGACGAGCACGTCGAGGCGGGAGGAAAGGATCTCGAGCCGGCGGCCGAGCCAGTTGGCGGCGATGAGCGCCGGAATCGCGATGCACAGGCCGATCATCGTCGTGCTGAGCGCGAGGCCCACGCCGCGCGTGAGCGTCTGGGAATCCGGCAGGCCCTGCTCGGGGAAGAGCGTGGCGAGGCCGGTCACCGTACCGAGGAGGCCGAGGAGCGGCGCGGCGGCGACGATGCTGTCGAGGAGGTGGAGCCCGCGCTGGAGGCGGATCAGCTCGTTACGGGTCCAGGCCTTGAGCACTTCGCCCGAGGCGCCATCCTTCCAGCGCTGGACCAGGCGACCGGCGACCGATTCGCCGTCGGCGGCGCCGACCTGGTCGAGGTTGCCGGCCAGGACGGACTTCAGGACCGACTCCGGGGCGACCCGGGAGACGCGCAGGGCGAGGGCGCGTTCGATGATGAGAAAGACGGCCAGCAGCGAGCAGACGGCGAGCGGCCAGATGAAAATCCCGGCACCTTGGAGTAGGGTTTGCACCCCAAGAGCGTCTCCGAATCAAAAACGGCCGCAAGCCCACTCTTTAAATGCTGATTTAACGACTGTTTAATGATTTTAAATGATTTTAAACGACTTTTATCACTCTTTTGGAACAAATGCGAATAACCAATCCTTTGACATTCCTATAGGGGGGTTTACCGTGATTTTACCCCAATTTACTATGAGACTTAAACGCTCAGGTTTCTCCCTCGTTCTGTCGCTGACCATCATGGCCGCGATGGTGCTGATGGTGATCGTCCTCGCCTCGTTCCTCCAGGTCGAGAGCCGCCTCGCCCAGAGCCACGCCGGCTACCTGCGCGCCCGCTACAACGCCCTCGCCTCGGCCCGCATCGCCATCGGCCAGCTGCAGCAGCTCGCCGGCCCCGACCAGCGCGTGACCATGCGCGCGGACATGTATGCCGACAATGACGTCGCCGTCGGCAACAACGACGCCACCACGGTCGGCCCCGTCCGCGGACGCACCGATCGCGCGAACAACAACGCCCCGACGAACAAGAAGCTCTCGCACCAGAAGCGTTACCTCACCGGCGTCTGGGCCACCGGCGGCGTCGATCCGACCCGCGTGCGCGACTGGGATGTCACGAACCCGGCGGACTCGCGCCTCTTCCTCGGCTGGCTCGCTTCGCCGTTCGACGTCAACGCCTCGCCGGAACTCTCGGGCAACACCCCGAACTACGTCCCGAACACGACCTACTTCGACACCGACGCCAACGGACGCCGCATCGTCGCCGCGGCCAAGGTCGCCGAAGCCCAGGCCTACATCGACGACCTCGGCAACCCGATCAGCCTCGATCCCGCGCAGGTCGTCCCGCTCGTCTCCTATGGCTCGGTGAACCTGCCGGCCGGCCTGACCGCGCTCCAGCGCAACTACATGGGCGCCGTCGACGCGCGTCCGCAGCCGCTGCCCGGCCCCGCCTTCAGCGACACCAAGTCGCTCGGCGCCAACGGTCGCTACGCTTTCTGGATCGGTGACGAAGGCGTGAAGGCCAAGGTCAATCTCCCCGACTACTACGCGGCGACGGCCGGCGGCGCCTGGCTCTCCACGGAAGATTGGGACAAGGGCTTCGCGGGCTCGGCCAATCAGCGTAATTCCATCGGCGTCATCGGCGGCGCCGGCGACCCGATCAAGGAAGGCGTGAACGCCAAGGGCTCGCTGCCGACCGGCTTCAACTTCGACGCCTGGCGCGCCAAGGACATCACCACCGCGGCCGGCAACCCGCAGGCCTACCAGCTGGCCAAGGCCGTCGGCGTCTCCGGACTTTCCGCCTGGGCCGCCAAGCAGGGCGGCGTCAGCGCCGGCGACGCGATGAACACGGCCGCCAAGGTCCTCTGGCACGACATCACCACGTATTCCTACTCGACCCTCACCGACACCTACAGCGGCGGCGTGAAGATCGACCTCTCGACCGCGTTCGAGCTGCCCTACTCCATGTATCGCGGCATCGAGCTCTACCCGGGCCAGAAGGATGCCACGATCACCGCCGACATCAAGCTGCGCAAGCAGTCGCTCTTCCACGGCGCGCCCAACGCCGCCGTCACCACGCCCGGCGTCGGCCCCAACGGCATGGCCGTCGACCTCGACTACAACCGCCCGAACCTCGTCGACAAGCTCGGCTCGGACAACCAGCTCCTGCTCGCCTCGCCACGCGCCTCCGAATGGGCCCCGCGCTACGTCAAGGCGCTGCTCGGCGGCTCCTACGGCACCCTCGTCACCCGCAACGGCAACGAGACCCCGGAACGCCTCGGCTTCGTCTACGAAGCCCCGCTGCGCTCGGCCTTCTTCGAGTCCTACACCGGCACCAGCGGCAACACCGTCTCGCGCCTGATAGCCAACACGGAGAACAGCCCGAACGCCACCGCCGCCACCTGGACGGTCAGCGGCGGCAGCAACACGCTCACCCAGCGCGTCAACGTGCGCCCCTGGCCCGAACTCCCGGACACCAACGTCGAGAACCTGATCGGCCGCATCATCCGCGGACCGACGTGGGACCTGTACCGCAACTACTACCGCATGTATAAGCGCGAGATCGAGCAGGCCGGCCAGTCCGCGGGCGCCCTGCGCGGCCAGCCCGCCGCGCCGGCCGACGCCGTCGTCGCGCGCGGCATCGAGCCGCTCACCTACGCCTCCGGCAACCGCTTCGAACCCATGCAGCGCGGCCGCTCCGCCAGCGGCGCGGGCTGGGCGAACTGGGACAAGGCCAACCGACCGGACAACTTCTACGCGGGCGGCGGCACGCTCAACAACGACCGCTACTTCTACCGCAACAACCTCTCCGCGCCGAGCGACGCCCCGAGCTTCCAGGCCGAACAGCGCCTCCGCTACCCCCACATCCTCGCCCACAATTATAACAGCGTCCAGGGCCACGCCTCCACGCTCGGCAACTTCATCCCGAACTTCGACCGCATGGGCGTCGCGACCCCGCGCGCGGCCACCGGCGACGCCTACTTCAACAACTTCCCCGAGACCACGACGCGCACCTGGCCGACCTCGATGAGCCTCACCCCGAGCATCGTCCGCTTCTCGATGGTCTTCTCCGGCGTGTTCTCGGACGCGAGCGGCGCGGATCCGAACGGCACCCTCGGCGTGACGATCGACCCCGTCGTCATGGTCCACAATCCCTACGACGTCGCGATCGAGTTCGAAGGCATCTCGATGGTCACCAACGGCGAGTCCCTGCCCTACATCTTCGACGTGAAGCTCGGCAGCTGGGGCGTCCGCGACGTGCAGTATCAGTATTACGACCCGCGCCGCGCCTCGGCCGACCGCGAACCTCGTCCGAGCACCGACCCGCTCTACCCCGGAACGATGAAGCAGATGGATCTCACCATCGGCGAAGTGGCCCTCGGCGACGGCTCCTACGAGAACCGCACCTTCTCCTTCCGCCTCGTCAAGCCGGGCAGCAAGTTCCGCCTCGAGCCCGGCGAAGTGAAGACGCTCAGCGCGAAGAACCTCGCGACCGGCGGCACCTACAAGTCCGCCCGTTCCAGCAACACGATCATCACCACCACCGACTTCGGTTACGACCTCGGCAGCAGCGCGGTGTACAAGATGACGCCCTTCTACAACGTCCGCTACCGCAACGGCACCGACGTCTCCACGCAGTTCGGCGACTGGCCGATCCCGTCCGCCTACAACGCCAAGACCACGCCGGACGCCCGCATGTGGACCTGGGGCTTCATGCCGCTCCGCCTGAGCGACAGCAAGCCCTACGCCGTCCCGACCGCCAACGGCGGCCTCGGCATGGTCCCGGAACAAGGCTTCTACGGCAACTATTGCACCACGGTCGCCGGCGGCGCCGTCGCGGGCACGCCGAACTGGCAGAACGCGCTCGACCTCTGGAACGACGTCGTCAACTCCCGCAACATCCGCTTCGGCATGCCGAGCTGGGACGGCACGGCCAAGAAGCTCAAGCAGCAGATGGCCACGCCGCCGCCCGGTTCCGGCCCCAACCCGCAGCTCACGTTCAGCGTGCGCAACTCCGGCTGGGTCAATTACGACGGACGCGTCGTCGGCGAAGAAGGCGACCCGAACTTCCCCGCGACCTACGTCTTCCCGCGTAAGCGCACCGGCACCACCGCGGTCAGCAGCCACCAGCGCTGGAACTTCTACCTGATCGGCAACAAGAGCATCGACGGCCAGAACCTCAATCCGGACCGCCGCTGGTTCGGCACGAAGGAGACCCTGCCGCCGTCCTACAACCCCTCCACCGGCGTCGTCACGGGCTTCGAATACGAAGGCTCCGGCACGGCCGCGGGCCAGCACCTCGTCGACGAGTCGCTGATCCTCAACTTCCAGGCGCTCACCGCCGGCTGGCCGCTCTACGGCAACGACAACGGCCACTGGGAATGCATCATCCAGTATAACGAAGAATGGCTGAAGAGCATCCCGGGCGGCAACGCGCGCACGCCTGATTACCGTATCGCGACCGGCCAGAACACCGTCGTCACGCACAACGGCCAGTCCTGGCGCGGCGACACCAACATCCTCGGCCAGCAGGTCAGTTTCGGCCCGCAGTCCGGGGACCCTGAGTTCGGCCGCCCCGAGATCACCGCGGGCCGCGCCGGCACCCTGAACGGCCGCATCGTCGGCCTCGTCAGCAAGGACCTCGGCGACACCAAGCAGCCGTTCTTCCTGAGCGACTTCGTGCTCCGCTCGGCGGAGATGACCGCGGAAGCCCAGACCAAGAACATCTGGTATCCCTCCACGGCCACCGCCAGCGCCTTCAAGTTCCAGACCGGCGCCAGCTACACCTCCACCGGTGGCTGGCTCACCAACCTGACGACCCCGGCCGAGGTCTACGCCGCGCCGATGTCGCCTTACTTCCTGAGCATGCGCGCGCAGCAGGCGCACCTCTTCGGCTATGACGGCAAGACCCACACGCCGATCGGCTGGGTGCTCTCGCAGCGCCGCCTGGATTCGGAGCCGCAGATCGCGCTCTCGGGCAACAACGTGAACGCCTACTGGGGCGAGAGCGTCAGCCCTTCGACGACCCAGCGCAGCGACACCGTGGTCTTCCCGATCCCGCGCCGCCCGCTCCTCTCCCTCGCCCAGCTCGGCTCGGCCGGCACCGCGCAGGTGAACACCGACGCCGACTTCACCGTCGGTTCGTCGTTCGCCCACCCGGGCATCATGGACCTGACGAAGATCACCGACTGGCCCGGCCCCAAGCTGGAAAGCGGCGACGACAAGGCCATCCCCGAGAACGGCTACGTCGCGATCCACGAAGGCACGCGCATCATCCGCAACTTCGCGAACGTCCGCACCGACCACGCCTTCGCCGCGAACCTCGCCCTCTGGGACGCCTACTACTTCAGCGGCCTGAACCTGCAGGCGACGTCCTACTCGCTCCCGGGCGAGAAGAACACGTTCCCCGCCGGCCCGGACCTTCCCACCGCGACCGACGTCGCCGCCGACCAGAAGGCCGCCCTCAAGAAGGCCGCCGGCAACGCCAGCAGCTTCGACGAGACCTCGTTCCAGTCGATCAAGGAAGCCCTCGAAGCCGGTTACAACCCGCTCGCCAACAAGCGCGTGGTCTTCCAGCCCGACACCAAGGCCGCCGTCGCCAACGGCAGCTTCCCGGCCGCGAACGAGTTCCCGCACCCGACCTACCTCGCGCGCAACGCCCTCTATGACGGCGGCTTCAACGTGAACTCGACCTCCAAGAACGCCTGGAAGGCCGTGCTCGCCGGCATGCGCGGGCAGACCCTGCCCGACGGCACCTCGATCAGCGGCACCGTGCTGACCAAGTTCGCGCGCTCGTTCAAGCCGACCTCCGGCGTCTCCAACGCGTGGAACAACTACCGCGAGCTGACCGACGCCGAGATCGACGCGCTCGCCGCCCAGGTCGTCAAGGAAGTCCGCGACCGTGGTCCGTTCATGTCGCTCGGCGACTTCATCAACCGCCGCCTCCTCGCCTCCGAGCATGGCCTCAAGGGCGCCCTGCAGGCCGCGATCGACAAGTCGGGCATCAACAAGAACGCCATCACCGAAGCCGGCGGCGGCCTCTCGGACGGCACCTTTGCCGCGCCGGCCGCGCCGGACCTCACGACGAGCTTCACCGACCCCAACGGCAACGTCGGACGTGGCGCGCCGAACTTCACGGACAAGAACAGCGACGGCCCCGGCGCCTACGGCGTCCTGAAGAAGGCCACCAATCCGACGGCGAAGCGCTTCCCGAACATCGCGTCGATGAGCGAGACGAACAACGAGCAGAAGGTGGTCGCCGGCCTCGGCGCCCCGAAGGTCGTCACCCAGCTCGACGTCCTGAACACCGTCGGTCCGAACCTCACGGCCCGCTCCGACACGTTCACCGTCCGCGCCTACGGCGAAGCCCTCGACAACGCGGGCAACACCATCGGCCGCGCCTGGATCGAGGTCATCGTCCAGCGCAGCGCCCAGTTCATGCTGCCGTCCGCCCGCGGTCCGGCTTACGAGGAGATGAACCGCCGCAAGTCCGCCTACCGCGTCAACGGCCAGTTCACCAAGGACTACGACCTCATCCCGCTGCTCGATCCCTACGAAAGCAACTTCGCCGGCGGCAGCACCTACCGCCTCCCGGCCAACGCGACGAACTACGAGAAGGAGAACTGGAACATCAACCGCCTCCTCGGCCGTCGCTTCAAGGCGAGCTCCATCCGCTGGCTGAACGCCAACGAAATCTAATTCCATGAACTTCAGGAAAACCCTGGCGGGGCTGCTGCTTTCCGCCGTCACCCTCGCCGTGTCCGCGGCCGAACCCGAGGCCAAGAAGCCGACGGCGGAGAAGCCCGAGTCGACCAAGCCCGAAGCCAAGAAGCCGGCATCCGGCGGCAAGGCCAGGCAGCGCGGCCAGTCCGAGCGCACCTGCGCCCTCACCGTCACCTGGTGGGAGGAGCCGGCGCTGGGCGAAGGCGAACGCCTCGAACTCGGCGTCCAGGGCGACAACGGCGTCACGCCGATCGCCCCGTCGACGATGAGCCCCAGCGGCACCTTCCTCTACGAAGGCCCCGCCGCCGTCGCGATCGTCCGCAAAGGCACCGTCCCCCCGCCCCCGGACGCCAAGCCGGGCACCAAGCCGACCGAGACGTGGTTCCCGTTCGTCAGCTTCAACCTGGGGCCCGACGACCACGAGGCCCTCGCGATCCTGTTCTCGCTCGACGGCACCCGCAAGGTGATGACGCGCACGTTCAACATCAACACCGAGAACTTCCCGTTCGGCGGCTTCCACGTCTACAACTTCTCGAAGACCAAGCTGCTCTGCAGCATGGGCGGCAAGGTGTTCTACGCGGAGCCCGGCCGCCGCACCCCGAGCCCGGTCGTGATGACCCAGCGCGAGGTCGTGAACTTCTTCCTCGGCATGACCGACGCCGACGGCGTCCAGAAGCTCATCTACCGCGCGCCGCTGATCCTCAACGAGAAGATCCGTCGCCTCTACTTCGTCGTCGAGAACCCGGGCGCCGAACCCGAGAACCGCTTCGTGACGCACACCATGATGCAGCACGTCGCGGGCCATAAGACCGTCGAGAGCATGAAGGGCCAGGACGCCCCGGCCGGCGGCGAAGGCGAGGAGAAGGGCGGCAAGCCGACGAAGGCGTCGGCCAAGAAGCCGGACGGCGCGACGGGCGAAGCCCCGGCCAAGCCGAAGGCGCAGTAAGGCGGCTCAGAGGCCGGCGGCGGCCTCTTGGTCGGCCAACCAAGTCACCTTGGGCGCGTGCTCTCGCAGCACCTGCCCGGGGTGGAGCTTGGGCGCGAATTCCCCGTGGGCGATGGCGCGCAGGGCCGCGGCCTTGCCGGCGCCGCCGACGAGCACGACGATCGCGCCGCACTGGGCCAGGCCGGCTTCGGTGATGGTCAGGCGCCAGCCGCGGCCGGGCCATTCGGTGGCGGTGAAGCGCGGACCGGTCTTCTGGCCGATCAACGGGCACTGCGGCCAGAGCGAGGCGATATGGCTGTCGTCACCGAGACCGAGGACGCAGAGGTCGAAGGCCTTGGCGGGCGAACGCTGGTTCCAGGCAGCCTCGTAGGCGGCCGCGGCTTCGGCCGGAGACAAGGCGACCGGCCAAGGAAAGCGGCGGGCGGCGGGCACGCCGAGGGCGTCGAGCATGCCGCGGGCGGCGTGGCCGAAGTTGGAGTCGTCGGAGGACTCGGGGACGCAGCGCTCATCGCTCACGTGCCAGTCGATACGGGCCAAGGCTTCGGCCGAGAGCGCGCGGGTGCGCACCGCCCAGGCGTAGAAGGCCTTGGGCGTGGAACCGCCGCTGAGGCCGACGGAGGCCGGACCGCGGGCGGCCAGCGCGTTGATGCGGGCGGCGAGTTCGGCGAAGGATTCTTCGCGGGTCAGGACGCGGACGGTGCCGGCGGAAGTGACGAGGGCGGACATGGGCGCAGGATAGAGAAACGGAGCATGGAGTATCGAGTATAGAGTATGGGATGCGACAGGTGATCGCGGCTTGCGGTCAGCGGTTGGCGGACAGGGTCATGATGGACCTATGTCGTGATCCGGCCCTGACCCTACCTGAAGCAGGACCGCAGCAACCTATCCGGTTCCCGGTCTCCCTTTGCATCGAGACGGAACCGACAGCTAGGGCAGCACACGGTGCTGCCCCTACCCAAACAAGAAGGGCGTCCTTGCGGACGCCCTTTTCAACCCACCGATACCCGAGACTCGGAACTCGATACTCTCGTTCCGCTTACTGGCAGGCCTCGCAGGTACCGCCGTTGCGCATGGCCTCGATGGAGCACGCGTTCTTCTCTTCGGCGGTGTATTCCTTCTTCTCGGCCTTCGGAGCCTTCTCGACCGTGGCCTTCTCGATGTTGGAGGCGCCGAGGGTACGGAGGTAGTAGGTGGTCTTGAGGCCGGTGCGCCAGGCGTACTGGTACATGTGCGAGAGCATCTTCAGATCCGGGGTCGGGAGGAAGAGGTTCAGCGACTGGGCCTGGTCGATCCACTTCTGGCGACGGGCGGCGGCGTCGATGAGCCACTTGTTCTCGATGGTGAAGGCGGTCAGGTACTTGTCCTTGATGGCCTGCGGGATCTCGGCGATGTCCTTGAGCTCGCCGTCGAAGTACTTGATCTGCTGCATCATCTCCTGGTTCCAGAGACCGAGCTTCTTGAGGTCGCGGACCAGGTAGCCGTTGAGTTCGGTGAACTCGCCGGACAGGTTGCTCTTCACGAAGAGGTTCTTGTAGGTCGGCTCGATGCAAGGTGAGCTGCCGACGATGTTGGAGATCGTGGCGGTCGGGGCGATCGCGAGGACGTTGGAGTTGCGCATGCCGTGCTTGGCGATCTTGGCGCGGACCGGAGCCCAGTCCATGCGGCCGCCGCGCTTGACCTCGATCGGCTCGCCGCGCTCCTTCTCGAGCACGTCGACGGTGTCCTGCGGGAGCAGGCCGCGGTCCCACTTGGAGCCCTTGTAGGTGCTGTAGGTGCCGCGTTCGGCGGCGAGGTCGGAGGAGGTCTCGTAGGCGTAGTAGGCCACGGCTTCCATGATCTCGTCGTTGAACTCGACGGCGGCTTCGGAGGCGAAGGAGATGTCGCGACGGTAGAGGCAGTCCTGGAGGCCCATCACGCCCATGCCGACCGGACGGTGGCGGAGGTTGGAGACCTCGGCGGCCTTGGTCGGGTAGAAGTTGATGTCGATGACGTTGTCGAGGGCGCGGACGGCGACCGTGACGGTCTCACGGAGCATCGCATGGTCTATGCTGCCATCGGCCTTGAGGTGCGAGTCGAGGACGACGGAGCCCAGGTTGCAGACGGCGGTCTCCTCGGCGCTCGTGTTGAGCGTGATCTCGGTGCAGAGGTTGGAGGAGTGGATGACGCCGACGTGGTCCTGGGGCGAGCGGACGTTGCACGGATCCTTGAAGGTGATCCACGGGTGGCCGGTCTCGAAGATCATGCCGAGCATCTTCTTCCAGAGCTCGAGGGCGGGGAGCTCCTTGCCGAAGATCTCGCCCTTCTTGGCGCGGGCTTCGTAGGCGACGTAGCGCTTCTCGAAGTCGGAGCCGAAGGTCTCGTGGAGGTCCGGGGTCTCGTTGGAGAGGAAGAGCGTCCAGTTCTGGCGGTTCTTGAGGCGCTTCATGAACAGGTCGGGGATCCAGTTGGCCGTGTTCATGTCGTGCGTGCGGCGACGGTCGTCGCCGGTGTTCTTGCGGAGCTCGAGGAAGTCCTCGATGTCGTTATGCCAGGTCTCGAGGTAGGCGCAGCCGGAGCCGCGGCGCTTGCCGCCCTGGTTGACGGCGACGAGCTGGTCGTTGTGGAGCTTGAGGAACGGGATGATGCCCTGGGATTCGCCGTTGGTGCCCTTGATGTAGGAGCCCGTGCCGCGGACGGAGGTCCAGGAACCGCCGAGGCCGCCGGCCCACTTGGAGAGGAAGGCGTTCTCCGCGATGCCGCGGATCATGATGGACTCGATCGTGTCGTTGACCTGGTAGAGGTAGCACGACGACAGCTGGCTGTGGAGCGTGCCCGCGTTGAAGAGCGTCGGGGTCGAGCTGCAGAAGCGGCGGGACTTGTAGAGCGCGTGGAGGCGGATGACCCAGTCCTCGCGGTTCTTCTCCTCGCGGAGGAAGAGGCCCATGGCGACGCGCATCCAGAAGAACTGGGGCGTCTCGAGGCGGCGGGCCGGCTTCACCGTCTTGTCGATGATGAGGTAGCGGTCGTACATCGTCTGCACGCCGAGGAGCTCGAAGTCCAGGTCGGCCATCGGGTCGAGGGCGTCGGCGAGCTTCGCGAGGTTGTACTTGCGGAGGTCGGGCGAGAGGCGGCCGATCGCGATGCCGCGGTCGACGTAGGCGGCGAACTTGGCGCGGTGGAATTCCTTGAGCTGCGAGACGCCGTCGCGGCTGATGCTCCAGCCGAGGACTTCCTCGTAGATGTAGGAGAGGCAGATTCGGGCGGCGAACTTGGCGAAGTCGGCGTCGACCTCGACGAGGCTCTTGGCGTTGAGCTCGATGGTCTTGCGGAGGTCGGCCTCGGAGATCTCGTTGAAGAGACCGCGGCGGAGTTCGGATTCGATCTGCTCGGGCGTGCGCACGAGCTCGAGGCCGGCGGCGGCGAAGGCGATGCGCTTGCGGAGCTCGTCGCCGTTCCAGAGGTAGGTGGAGCCGTCGGCGTTCTTGACGAGGATCATCGACTCCTGGCGGTCGTCGACGACGGGCGGCTGGGCGGCGAGGAGCTCGCGTTCGCGGGCGCGGAAGGCGCGGTAGAGGATGTAGCTCTGGGCGACCTTGTAGTGGCCCTGGCGCATCAGCTCTTCCTGGACGAGGTCCTGGACCTCCTCGATGCCGATGATGCTCTGGCCGAGGTCGGCGATGCGGCGGGTGACGCCGGCGGCGACGCGCTCGGCGGGAGCCGGATCCTGCTCAAGGGAAAGGAAGGCCATGGTGACGGCCTTGCTGATCTTGTTGGGGATCCACGGCACCACCTGGCCGTTGCGGCGCATCAGGCGGGTCGTGACGGAAACGGGCTCGGCGACGGACTCGAGGCCGCTGCGGGAGAAGAGGAGGCTCTTGGCGACGTCGTGGCGGTTGTAGCGCACGAGGGCGTCTTCGATGGCCTGGAGGACGAGGCCTTCGCCGACCTGCACGCCGGACTGGGAGAGGACGCGGACGACGTCGCTGGCGACGGCGGCGACGAACTGGCGGTTGGACTCGGTGAAGATGTCCTGTTCCTGGCGGGCGACGAGGAGGTCGGTCAGCGCGGCGCCGATGATGTCGGCGATCTGCGCGGCATCGAGGCCGTCGGCGGCGCCGCCGGCGACGGCGGGCAGCGACTCACGCCAGTTGAAGCGGGGCTTGGCGCCGGCCGGGGAGCGGACGGCGTTCTTGAGGGCGATGTCTTCGCGGAAGAAAGGGAGTTCGGATTTCATGTTGAAGAGAGTGGTGCGGAAAGATGGTGGGAGGCGGGAAGGCGGAAACGAAGGTCGGGTTGCGTCGGCGGTGGCCGGCGCAAGGGTTTTGGTTGGGAGGATATCGGGTTGGGTAAGAACAGGAAGCGTGCCAGACCGGGCGCGGAGGGGGTGACGCCCGAATCTGGTCAGCCGGCGATCAAAGTTCGTCGTCGGAGACGGTACCGAGGGCGCCCTGCTTCTGGTATTCGGTCACGCGGCCTTCGAAGAAGTTCTGCTCCTTCTTGAGGTCCATCATCTCGGACAGCCAGGGGAAAGGATTGGTGGTCTCGGCGACGAGCGGATCGAGGCCGCAGTTACGCAGGCGACGGTCGGCGATGTAGTCGATGTACTGCTCGAACTCCTTGGCCGAGAGGCCGAGGGCGTTGACCGGGAGGCAGTCGCGGATGAAGTCCTTCTCGAGCGTCACGGCGGTGGCCATGAGCTGGCGGAGCTCCTCCTTGAAGGCCGGCGTCCAGACGTCAGGGTTCTCCTTCACGAGCTCGGCGAGCAGGTTGCGGAAGAGGTCGATGTGGTTGGACTCGTCGCGGAGCGTGTAGCGGAACATCTGGCCGATGCCCGGGAACTTGTTCTGGCGGGCGAGGGAGAGCACCATGCCGAAGAGGCCGTAGAACTGGGTGCCTTCCATGCACTGGCCGAAGAGGAAGATGTTGTGGGCGAGGGCCTGCTTGTCCTCGAGCTTGGTCAGGTCGAGCTTGCGGCGCAGCGCGCGGGAGTTGTTGACGACGAAGGCGGCCTTCTTGGCGATCGTCGGGATGTCCTCGAACATCGCCTCGCACTCGTGCGGGTTGATGCCGAGCGAGGAGATCATGTAGACGAGCGAGTCGGCGTGGATGTTCTCCTCGTGCGCGTGGCGGCCCAGGACGAGCTTGAGCTCGGGCGCGGTGACGACCTCGCGGACGACGTGGATGATGTTGTCGCCGACGATGCCTTCGGCGGCGGAGAAGTAGCCGATCGCCATCTTCACGATCCAGCGGTCGATCTCGGTGATCTGGCCGGTCTGGTCGCGCCACTGCTCGCAGTCCTTCTGCATCGGGATATCCTCCGGCTCCCAATGGTTGTTCTTCATCGTGCGATAGAGATCGTACGCCCACTGGTACTTCAGCGGGAGGATGTTGAAGAACATCGATTCGCGGCCGTTGATGACGCGCTTGTTGGCGAACGCTTCCTCGGCTTTGGTCTTATCGAGGACGAAGGTTTTCTGACCTACTTTGATGGTGATGGTTTCCATGGATGGAGAGTGGGGAAAAGGGCCTAATTAGTGGCCTGGAAGGCCCCTAGGTGGTTGGTATGAGTCGGAGTAAAATACTAGATGTAGGGGCTGCAAATTTATTTCGACACTAGATGTAGGGTTTTTACGCAAGACACTGTCATTTGGGCACTTAGGTAAAAAACTTTATTCACAATCAGGGTTTTTGACGAAAATTTGATGAGCGAGGCCCTGTAGGGTGAAGGCCCCAATAAAATCGGGGGGTTGGGCGATCCGCAAACGTCAGTTGTTGGTGTTGCTCACGGTCTTCACGGGGCCGGCGACGGGGCAGGATTGCGCCGGGCGCCGCCCTGCCCCACTTTCGACCCATGAATACGGGCCCCTCCGCCGAATCTCCTGCTCCCGCCGCCGGCCCGGGCCTCCTGGAATCAAGCTGGTCGCCAGAAGCGCTCGCGCAGCGCGGCTGGCGCGGCGGCCTCAAGGCGGCGTGGCGCGTGCTCGCCACGACGTGGCATGGCGTGTTCGACAATCGTCTGCCGCAGCAGTCCGCGGCGCTCACCTATTACACGCTGATGTCGCTCGGGCCGCTGCTCGCGCTCGCGCTCACCGTCTCGGGTTTCATCCTGTCGCGCGCGGGCGCCCAGCAGGACAATCCCGCGAAGCGCGCGATCGTCTCCGCCGTCGAATACGTCGCGCCCCAGGTGGTCGCGCAATCCGCGAAGCCGGGCCAGGTCGTGACGCTGCGCGAGATCAACAAGGACCTCGACGGTCTCGTCGACCGGTTGCTCGCGAACGCCGCGAGCGGCGAGGCCGGCGTGATCGGGCTCGTGCTCATCCTCGCGTTCGCCGTGCTCATGCTGAGCCGCGTGGAGGACGCGCTGAACGGCATCTGGGGCGTGCGTTTCGGCCGCAGCTGGCGCGATCGGTTCGCGAACTATCTGCTCTTCCTCGTGCTGTTCTTCCTGGTCGGCGCGACCACGCTCACGATGCTCTCGGCCGCGTCGATCGCGG